>NZ_CAXUQL020000002.1:0-529242 GCF_964253035.1 Pseudorhodoferax sp. LjRoot39
GTACGCAGGTAGGCGCTGCCGGGCGCTGGCCGCCGAGCTGGGCATCACGGTGTCCATGAGCAGGAGGGCCAACGCCTGGGACAACGCGCCCATGGAGAGCTTCTTCAAAACGCTGAAGGTCGAGCGCATCCATCAGGTACGCTACGACACGCGGGCGCAGGCCAGGCTGGACATCGTCGATTGGATCGAAGGCTGGTACAACCGCCAGCGCTTGCACTCGGCCAACGGCTTCCTGCCCCGAGTGATCTGGGAGAGTACCCGCTTGGCTGCATGACTTGATGTACGTTGAAACGAGGCAGGGTCACTTCGCATCAGCGTTCCAAGACAGCCATCCAAGCCGTCGGTAGTGGACACCGCGATCGGAATGCACAACCGGCCGCTCGCTTCTGGCTGAGACGGTTCCGATGGTCGTGCCAGCGCACAGGCTCTGGCGTGACGCGGCGCAGGTGCTGATCCGCTACAGCCGCGGCGAAGCTGAGGCCAAGGCAGTGGCGGCGCGTGATCGGAGGGACCGGCCAGGCTGCCGGAGCTGCCTGCGCCAGCAAACCTGGCGGCGCCATGCCTGTCTCCAGCAGAGGACGAGCATGTGTCGGCGCTGGAAGCGAAAGGCTACTAGTCGCCGTTCAGACCCCCAGGATGAAGTAGCGTATCTGCAGCACGCCGGCATCAAAACGATAGATCTCCACCGTCTCGATCCCCCTATCCGCGCCGCGCAGTTTGTTGCGGTTGTGGCAGGCGGCTTCGGCACCGTTGACGATGGTCACGACCTCCTCTATCTCGACCTTGGCGCTTTGGTGCTCCCACATCTGCTCCAGGACCGGCCAGCCGTCCGCCTCAGCTCGGCCGACATACTCGATTCGCAGACCGTTGGGTGCGGCCGCCCGGTAGGCAGCGAAGAAGCCCACCTTATCACCCCTGTTCCAGGCCGCGACCTGGGCGTGCAGAAAGGCCTCGATGGCTTGCTTGTCCATGGCTCAGTCCCAGACCACATGGACCGACTTGGCGCCACGCAGGTGCGCGCCCTCGATCTTCGGCGCCGACTTGTCCGGGTCCAGCCGCAGGTTAGGCATGAGGTCCAGGATCGCATTGACGGCGCACTGCAGCTCAATCTTTGCCACGAACTGCCCGATGCACATGTGCGGGCCGAAGCCGAAGCCGAACGAGGGCTTCTGGCGCCGGTCGATGTCGAACCGATCGGGGTTCTCGAAGGTGTCGCCGTCGCGATTGGCCGACGCCACCATGCACTGCACGAACGAGCCCTTGGGGATCTTCACGCCGCGGATCTCCACGTCGGCCGCCGTCTCGCGGACCTTGAAGGTCGACACCGGCTCGAAGCGCACTGCCTCGTCGATCAGCTTATTCACCAGCGCACGGTCGGCACGTACGCGGTCCAGCAGGCCCGGGGTGGTGAGCAGGATCGTCATCACCGAGCTGAAGGTGCGGGTCGTGGTCTCGCCGGCGGCTGGCAGCAGCGAGCGCGCGAATGTCGCCACCTCGTGGTCGTTCAGCTTGTGGCCTTCGTACTCGGCCTTGATCAGGCGAGAGATCACGTCGTCGGTGTGTTCGGCACCTTCGGCCCGGCGCTTCTGCGTGGCCTCTAGCAGCGCGTCGTACAGGCCCTTGACGCCGATGTAGGCGAGGCGGCGCGCCTCCTCGACCTTGGAGGGATCGATCTGGTTGGCGCCCAGCATGGCCAGCGCCCAGGCGGCGTACTGGTTGTACTTCTCCTTGTCGCCCTCCGGAAACCCGACCAGGGCGTACATCAGGCGGATCGGGAAATACAGCCCGAACTCCATAAGATCGGCGCGCTTGTTCGGCACCAGTGGTTCGATGAAGTACTCGCGGATGATGCCGTCGATCTTCGGGCGCCACTTGTTGACCGTGTCGGGCATGAACCCAGGCTGCAACAACGCGCGCACGCGGCGGTGCGCCTCGCCGTCCATGCCCAGGATCATCAGCCCGTCCCAAACCTTGCCCAGGCCTTCGAGGATGAAGCCGTTGGTGTAGTTAGTGCCGTCCTTCAGCACCGCCATGACATCCTGATACTTAAAGATCGCGTAGGTCGGCCGCGTGCCGGCCTGCAGGCCGGCGTTGGTCGGCACGTTCAGGAACTTCGCGATGAAGTCGCCTTCGTAGACCGGCGTGGTCTCGCGCATCTCGCTGCAGGCCGCGAAGATGTCGTCGACGTTGCCCTTGTAGAGGGCCGAGACGCTGGAATAGGCCTCTTCAACCAGCTTGGCGCTGTCCTTCGGTTCGGCGATGGCTTGGGATGTGGTCATAGCAGTCTTTCGTGGGCTGTGATGGAGGTGGCACGGCGGCAGGTGCGCCGGCGCTGGCGTGGTGCTGGCTACTGCACTTCGGGCAGCGTGACGGACAGGCCGGAGAGTTCGGACGACATCACCACGCGGCAGGCTAGGCGGCTCGACGGGCGCCGAGGCTCGGCCGTGCAGTCGAGCATCGCGTCCTCTGTGTCGTCCACCGGCTCCAGGCGCGCCTGCCAGCCCTCGTCGATGTAGACGTGGCAGGTGGCGCACTGGCAGGCGCCGCCGCAATCACCGTTGAAGCCGGCCAGACCCTGGGCCAGCGCCGCCTGCAGCAGGCTGGTTCCGTGGGCGACCTCCAGCGTCGAGGTGCGCCCATCGGCATGGTTCACATTGCAAGTGGCAGTGGTCATCGGCTCTCCGGATGGCAGTAGGGTTGCAGCATGATATATAAACACTTATCAACTTTGTGTTCATATTTTCCCTAAGTTGGATAAGCCGCCAATAGATATAAACACCATCACGACAAGTGTTCACTTTTCGTTAAGCTGCACCGCAAGACAAGGGACCCGACCATGAACATCGACCTCAGCAACCGGCGCGTCATCGTGACCGGCGCCTCGCGCGGCATCGGCCGCGCCATCGCCTCTGCCTTTGCCGCCGATGGCGCGCGTGTGGCCATCTGCGCCCGCAACGCGGCCGAGCTACAGGCCACCGGCCGCGCGCTGCAAGAGCATGCCGGCGCGGTGATTGCACGCTCGGTGGACGTCACCGACACGGCTGCCGTCCGCCGCTTCGTTGACGAGGTAAGCGAGGCCTGGGGTGGCATCGACGTGCTCGTCAACAACGCCGGCCAGGGCCGCGGCGGCAACCTGGACACGCTGACGCCCGAACAGATCCTGGAACATGCCAACGTGCTGCAGATGGGGCATTTCCGCTTCATCCAGGCCGTGGTGCCTCACATGCGCCAGCAGCGCTGGGGGCGCATCATAGAGATCAATGCGCTGGCCGGCGCCGTGCCCACGCCGGACGGCATCCCCTCGGTCATCAACCGCGCCTCGTGCATCGCGCTGTCCAAAAGCCTGGGCATGTCGCTGCCCAAGGACGGCGTCCTGGTCAACACGCTCAACATGGGCTGGATCGACACCGGCCAATGGGACCGGCACTTCAGGGAAATGCCCGAAGGCAGTTGCACGCGCGAGGAGTTCGACGAGATGGCGCTGAAGGTGGTGCCAGCCGGCCGCTTCGGCCGCCCGGAAGACGTGGCCGGCATGGTCCTGTTCTTGGCCAGCGACCACGCTGGCTTTATCAGCGGCGCCTCGATCGACATCGCCGGCGGCATGCAGGGCCAGATCGCTTACTACCCCACGCTCAAGCGCGAGTTCAACGAGCAGATGAAGGCCCGCGTGGCGGCACAGCAAACCGCCTGACGTAGGTGTGGCAGGGCGGGCGCCCCGCTTCCCGCTCAGCGCCGCCGGGCCAGCGCCTCGGGATCCATGACCTCTTCCGGCGCACGCACGCTGGGGCCAAGGATGGGTCCCACGATCTCGTGGCCCCAGGTGCTGAGCTTCTCGGGGTTGAGCTCGAAGCCATCCTGGTGCCAGGGCTCCAGTTCGGTGATGGTCTCGATCGCGAAGCCGGACGGAGTGAAGTGATAGAACGACACATGCGGGTCCTGCACATGCTGGCCTAGCGTCATCATCATCTGCAGCTTGTGCAGCTTGACCAAGTCGTATGTCTCGCCCACGTCGCGCAGCGTCTTGACGAACAGGCCGACGTGCTGGACACCCATCTTGGCCGGCCCGAAGCCGTAGGCGATGTCGTGGCTGGTGTGCTCGTTGAGCTTGGCACGGTAGAAGCCCGTCGTGCCCTTGCCGGCGCCGGCGCCGTACCAGTGCATCCCCATCACCTCGGTCAGGAATTGTTCCAGCTCGGGCGGCTGCTCGGGCGTGATCACCACCACGTGCCCCAGCCCGCGCGCATCCGCGAGAAATCCGCCATGAGGCCGTCCCGGCACAAAGGAGCGCGGCAGCCACTTCTGCGCATAGAAGAGCTCGTGACGGAAGCCGACCGGGTCCAGGAAGCGCACCACCTCCTTGACCCCGCGGAGCTCGCACAGCGCAGCATCGCCGACCGTCACCTCGACCCCATGCTCGCGCAGCCGCGCCACCGCGGCGCGGTACTCGAGCTTGCCGCGCGCCTCCCAGCCGATGTAGGCCAGCCGGTCGACCTTGCCTGGGTGGAAGGCAAAACGGTGCCGCCGGTCGTCGATCTTGAAATAGACAGAGTCCGCGTCCGCCTCGGGGGCCTTCACGAGCTGGAAGCCCATGACCTGCGGGCCATAGGTGCGCCACTCGTCGAGCTTGGCGGATTCAAAGCCGAGGTAGCCGATGCCGATGAGGTCCATGTCTGCTCCTCAGACGGCTTCGACGCGCAAGGCCTCGGCCGGGCAGGCGGCCGCCCCCTCCCGAGCCTCTTCCTCCAACCCGGGCGGCACCATGTCGTCGTCCAAGTAGACGAGGCCGTCCGCATCGAGCTTGTAGACCTGCGGGCACACCTGCGCGCACAAGCCGTAGCCGCAGCAGCGGCTGCGGTCGGCGAAGACACGGAGGACACCCGAGGCTTTCATCGTCTGTTCTGTCATGCAAAGTCTCCTGAACAAGTCAATTAGTGAACACAATACCCCAAAGTGTCTCAAATATCCATGCCGTCTGTCTTGGTGTTTCTTCCGATATCGGCAAGTTATTCCGACTATAGAATTTGACTTGGCGCCAACCAGCCCGCTAACCGTACAGCGGCACCGTGCAGTGCGTCAGAACACATGAATCGAACCGCACGCGCACGCCTACCTGAACCATCCCCGCATGCCGCCGACGACGCACCTGAAACGGATGCTGGCAGCGTGCAGGCCAACCGCATCGGCGGCGGCGTCACCGTCAAGCCGGTCGTCAACACCGTCGGCATCCTGCGCCACCTGGCGCAGACTGGGACGCCGGAGCGTGCCGCCGACCTCGCCCGGCACCTGGCCATCAATCCCAGCACCTGCTTCAACATCCTGCGCACGCTGGTGGCCGAGGACGTGGTCGATTTCAACCCGGTGACGAAGATGTACTCGGCCGGTCTCGGTTTGGCGCGGCTGGCGGCCCAACTGGTGACGCAGGGCCAGCGTATGGAACACGCCAAGCCCTTTATGCAGGACCTGGCGGCACGCTTTCACGTCACCATCACCCTGTGGCGCCGCATGGGACCCGACAGGATCGTGCTGGTGAGCTCTGAAGCCAGCCCGACGGACCTGCGCATCGACATGGCCACAGGGCAGCGCCTTCCGATCCTGATGGGTGCCAGCGGCCGGCTCTTCGCCGAACAGTTGTCCGACAAGGAGTCGGATATCCGTGAGGCGTTCGATCAAATGCGCTGGATGAGGCCTTTGAGCTTCGACGCCTACATGCGTGAGGTCGGGCGCGCTAAGCGCCGGGGCTGGGCCACAGATGACGGCCATTTCGCCAACGGCATCCTGTCGGTCGCCGCGCCCGTGCGCGAAGCATCCGGCGCCATCGGCTTCACTATCTCCGCGGTCATGATCCGCGGCCACCACGATGACGCTGGCGTCGAGGCGCTCGGCGAAGCCCTGCGCGAGACCGGCGAGCAACTCTCTCAGATCCTCTTCTAAGTCCCGCCGGCTTCGGGCGCCGCATGGCGCCACCGGCCTGTCAGTGCTCCACCCGGCGGGCCTGACACCTCCTCGCCCCGCCGCCGTACACCGTCGCGCGCCATGCGCGGACGCCCTCTTCGCGCCACGCCTCTCCCGCGCGCTCCATGCATCGCCTGCCGCACCGAGCCTCTCGCCGGGGCGCGGCGCACGCCTGCGCCTGCCTGGAGCATGCGCACGAAATCGCACCGTCTAAGGGCAAATACTGAACACATTTCAACTTTATGTTCATATCATGGCCTGCGTCAATCGCAACCCCCTGCGTCACCGCCGGGCCCCAACTGCTTCAGAGGACATCATGAAACTGGAAGACCTCATCCTCGTCAGCGTCGACGACCACGCCATCGAGCCGCCGAACGCCTTTGCCCCCCACATGCCGCTGAAGTACAAGGGGCGCGAGCCCCACGTGGTCCACCGCGGTGGCCGCGACGTGTGGATGTTCGAAGAGCGCGCCACCGGCTACATGGGCCTGAACTCCGTGGTCGGCCGGCCGAAGGAGGAGTACGGCATGGAGCCCCTGTCGTACGAGCACATGCGCCGCGGCACCTGGGAGATCAAGGCCCGGGTGGATGACATGAACGCCAACGGCGTGCTGGGCTCGCTGTGCTTCCCCACCTTCCCCGGCTTCGCCGGGCAGCGCTTCCAGAACGTCGAGAACCGCGACATCGCGCTGGCAGCGATCCAGGCCTACAACGACTGGCATCTGCACGACTGGTGCAATGCTGCGCCCGGGCGTTTCATTCCGCTCGCGCTCGTGCCCTGGTGGGACATGCAGGCCGCTGCCGCCGAGATCACGCGCCTGGCCAAGCAGGGCGTGCATGCCGTTTCGCTGTCGGACAACCCGACCGTGCACGGCTTCCCCTCGATCCACAACGACCACTGGGACCCGCTGTGGAAGGCCTGCGCAGACAACGACGTCGTCGTGTGCTGCCACATCGGCACCGGCGTGAAGGCCGCGCATGCGTCCGACGAGTCGCCGATCGACGCCTGGATCACCTCCATGCCGATCTCCATCTCCAACTCCGCGGCCGACTGGATCTGGGCGCCGATGTGGAAGAAGTTCCCCAAGCTGCGCATGGCGCTGTCCGAGGGCGGCATCGGCTGGATTCCCTATCTGCTGGAGCGCGCCAACTTCACGCACAACCACCACAACGCCTGGACCAACTCGAACTTCGGCGGCAAGAAGCCCAGCGATATCTTCAACGAGCACATCATCACCTGCTTCATCGAAGACGAGTTCGGCCTCCACAACCTCGACTACATCAACGTCGACAAGGTCACCTGGGAATGCGACTACCCGCATTCCGACTGCACCTGGCCCAACTCGGCCAACGTGTTCCATTCGCAAAGCGGCCACCTCAGCGACGAGATCATCAACAAGATCACGCACCTGAACGCCATGCGCGAGTTCAGCTACGACCCGTTCTCCATCCTGGGCCGCGAGAACTGCACGGTCGGCGCGCTGCGCGCCAAGGCCACCCACGTCAGCATCGAACCGGCGCTGGGCATGGGCGGAGCAGCGCCCGAGCGCGACCCGACCAAGCCCGTCACGTCCGGCGACATCAACAAGATGTTCGCCGCCGCCGACGCGCAGACCGCGCTGTAAGCCGACGCCCGCACGCCGATGAGCATCGCGCAGTTCAGCTACAGCCGCATCCCGCCCCAGGCCGAGCGCCTGCGTGCCGATGTGCGGGCCTTCCTGAAGGAGGCCATGGCGGATTACCCCGCCGTGCGCCGCGCCGATTCATGGATGGGGTTCGATGCCGGCTTCAGCCGCAGGCTCGGCGCGCAGCGCTGGGTCGGCATGGCCTTGCCGCGCAGCCACGGCGGCGGCGAGGCCAGCCCCTTCGCGCGCTATGTCGTGATCGAGGAGCTGCTGGCCGCCGGCGCGCCGGTGTCCGCGCACTGGATCGCCGACCGCCAGAGCGGCCCGCTGATCCTGCGCTTCGGCACGGAGCGGCAGAAGGACCGGCACCTGCCGCCGATCTGCCGCGGCGAACAGTACTTCTGCATCGGCATGAGCGAGCCCGGCTCGGGCTCGGACCTCGCGTCGATCAAGACCCGCGCGCGCCGCGACGGCAGCGGCTGGGTGCTGTCGGGCCAGAAGGTCTGGACCACCAACGCCCACAAGTCCCACTACATGATCGCGCTGGCCCGCACGGCCGACCAGACCGCGTCGCGCCACGAAGGCCTGTCGCAGTTCATCGTCGACCTGCAGGCGCCGGGCGTGACGATCCGTCCGATCAAGGACCTGACCGGCAGCGAGCACTTCAACGAGGTGTTCTTCGACGACGTCAGGCTCGGCCCGGATTCCCTGATCGGTACCGAAGGCCAGGGCTGGGAGCAGGTCACGGCCGAGCTCGCGTTCGAGCGCAGCGGCCCCGAGCGCTTCCTCAGCAGCATGGCGCTGCTGCACACGCTGGTCGATGCCGTGGGCCCGCAGCCTGACGCGCTGCAGGCCAAGGAAATCGGGCGCCTGGTCGCACGCCTGCACGCGCTGCGCAACATGTCGCTGGCCGTCACGGCGCAGCTGGCATCGGGCGGCAACCCGGCCTGGGCCGCGTCCTGCGTGAAGGACCTGGGCACCGGCTTCGAGCAGGAGCTGCCCGAGATCGCGCAACTGCTGACCGATCTGGCACCTACCACGCAGGGCGGCACCAACCACGCCCGCGTGCTGGCGCAGCTGGTGCAGATGGCCCCCTCGTTCTCGCTGCGCGGCGGCACGCGCGAGATCCTGCGCGGCATCATCGCCCGTGGTCTCGGCCTGCGCTGACCTCCAAGGACACCCATGCGCGAAATCTACGAATCGACCCTCGACCGCCTGCTCGCCGATGCCGTCACGCCCGCCGTGGCACTGGCCGCCGAGGGCGGACAGTGGCCTGCAGCCCTCTGGGATGCGGTGGAGGCCTCGGGCTTCGCCCTGGCGGCCGCGCCCGAGAGCGCGGGCGGTGCCGGCGGCAGCTGGGACGACCTGTTCGTCGTGCTGCGCACCTGCGGCCGCCACGGTGCCCCGGCCCCCCTGCCCGAAGCCTTGCTCGCCAACGCCGTGCTGGGCCAGTGCGGCCTGGCGCCGGTGGAAGGCGTGCTGTCGTTCTCCACCAGTCGCGTGCCGCTGGAGCACGGCAGCGCCAGCGGCACGTTGCTCGACGTGCCCTGGGGCCGCCATGCCGCCCACGTGCTCGCCCTCTCCGACGATCCCAGAGCTCCCGAGCTGCTGCTGCTTCCGGCCACCGGCCTGCGCCACACGCCGGCGCTGAACACGGCCGGCGAGCCGCGCGACACGCTGCACCTGGACGCCGTCGTGCCGGTGGCCCGCGCGCCGCTGCCGGCCGGCGTGCCGCACGACGTGCTGCTACTCGGCGGTGCGCTGCTGCGCTCGGCACAGACCGCCGGCGCCCTGCAGGCCGTGCTCGAGATGACCACGCAGTACGCCACCGAACGCGCACAGTTCGGCCGGCCGATCGGTGCGTTCCAGGCCATCCAGCACCAGATCGCGGTGCTGGCCGAACACGTGGCGCTGGCCGGCATCGCGGCCGAAGCGGCCTGCGCGGAATCCAACAGCGCCTGCGTGGGCGGCTACGCCCCGCTTCCCATCGCCGTGGCCAAGGTCTGCAGCGCCGAAGCGGCGGGCACCGCAGCCGGCATCGCGCACGCCGTGCATGGCGCCATCGGCTTCACGCACGAGCACACGCTGCACCTGCTGACCCGCCGGCTCTGGGCCTGGCGCAGCGAGTACGGCTCCCTCACCCATTGGTCGCAGCGCCTGGGTACCGCCGCCTGCGTCGGCGGCGCCCAGGCCCTGTGGCCGGCCATCACCGCGGGCGGCTTCGCGCCCCAGACTGCAACGGCATCTCCATGAGCGACAAACCCTTTCTGATCATCGAACGCGATGGCCCGGTCGTCACGGTCCGCATGGACCGCCCCGACACGCGCAACGCCCTCACCGAGCCCGCGCAGATGCGCGAGATCACCGACCTGTGCCATGCGCTGCGCAGCGACCGCGAGGCCAAGGTCGTCGTGCTCACCGGCAATGGCACGGCGTTCTGCGCCGGCGGCAACGTCAAGGACATGCAGTCGCGCGGCGGCATCTTCGCGGGCAGCCCCTACGCGGTGCGCAACAGCTACCGCGACGGCATCCAGCGCATCCCGCTGGCGCTCTACGAACTGGAGCTGCCGGTCATCGCCGCCGTCAACGGCGCGGCCATCGGCGCCGGCCTGGACCTGGCCTGCATGTGCGACATCCGCATCGCATCCGACAAGGCGGTGTTCGCCGAGAGCTTCGCCAGGCTGGGCATCGTGCCGGGCGACGGCGGCGCCTGGCTGCTGCCGCGCGTGGTCGGCATGCCCAAGGCCAGCCTGATGGCGCTGACCGGCGACAGCATCGACGCCGCCCAGGCCCTGGCCTGGGACCTCGTCACCCAGGTCGTCCCGGCCGAGTCGCTGCTCGGCGAAGCGCAGGCGCTGGCCCGCCGCATCGCCGCCAACCCCAGCCACGCGCTGCGGCTGACCAAGCGCCTGCTGCGCGAAGGCCAGCACATGCGTCTCGACTCGCTGCTGGAGCTGTCGGCCGCATTCCAGGCCCTGGCCCACCACACAGAAGACCACCATGAAGCGGTCAACGCCTTCCTCGACAAACGCGCCCCCGTCTACACCGGCCGCTGACACACCACCATGACCACCCGCCCCGTCTTCCGCGACGACCACGAACACTTCCGCGACACCGCACGCCGCTTCGTCGAAAAGGAAATCGTCCCCCACCTGCACGCCTGGGAGAAGGCCGGCATCGTGCCCAAGTCGCTCTGGCAGAAGGCCGGCGCCGCCGGGCTGCTGTGCTCGACCGTGCCCGAGGAGTACGGCGGCTCGGGGGGAGACTTCGGCCACTCGGCCGTCATGATCGAGGAACTGGCGCGCGCCAACGCGACCGCCGTCGGTTTCACCACGCACTCGGAGATCGTCGCGCCCTACATCGTGGCCTATGGCACCGAGGAGCAGAAGCAGCGCTGGCTGCCGCGCATGGTCAGCGGCGAGCTCATCGCCGTGATCGCCATGAGCGAGCCCGGCATCGGCAGCGACCTGCGCTCCATGCGCACCTCGGCACGGCGCGAGGGCGACGACTACATCGTCAACGGCCAGAAGACCTTCATCACCAACGGTGGCAACGCCGGCCTGATGGTCACCGCCACCAAGCTCGACCCCAACGACAAGAAGCTCACGCTGGTCTGCGTCGAGGAAGACCGCGACGGCTTCTCCAAGGGCCGGCTGCTCGAGAAGATCGGCCTGAAGGGACAGGACACGTCGGAGCTGTTCTTCGACAACGTGCGCGTGCCGGTGGCCAACCGCCTCGGCGCCGAGAACGAGGGCTTCAAGTACCTCACGCACCAGCTGGCCTGGGAGCGCACCATCATCGGCATCCGCGCCGCCGCGTCGATCGAGACGCTGCTGGCCGAGACCATCCAGTACACGCGCGACCGGCGCGTGTTCGGGCAGACCGTGTTCGACTTCCAGAACACGCGTTTCAAGCTGGCCGAGTGCAAGGCGCAGGCCACGATGCTGCGGTCGTTCGTCGACGACTGCCTGGCCCGCGCCATGCGCGGCGAGCTGACCGCCGAGGTCGGCGCCATGTGCAAGCTGATGGGCTCGGAGATGCAGGGCAAGGTGCTCGACGAGCTGCTGCAGCTGCACGGCGGCTACGGCTTCATGAGCGAGTACAAGGTCTCGCGCGCCTGGGTCGATGCCCGCGTGGCCCGCATCTACGGCGGCACCAGCGAGATCATGAAGGAAATCATCTCCCGCAGCCTGTAGCCGACAGGCCCGGTGCGGACCGGCCATGCCGGTCCGCCTTCCTGCGCGAGCCGTCAGTCCCAGAGCACGTGGACGGCGTGCGGCCCGCGCAGCTGGGCGCCGGTGATCCTCGGCGCCGGCCGGGAGGGATCGAGGCGCAGCCCGGGCAGCATGTCCAGCACCGCGTTCACGGCCACCACCAGCTCGGTCTTGGCAACGAACTGCCCGATGCACATGTGCGGCCCGAAGCCGAAGCCGAACGAGGGCTTGGGCCTGCGGTCGATGTCGAAGCTCTCGCTGTTCTCGAAGGCGTCCTCGTCGCGGTTGGCCGAGGAGACGATGCACTGCACCATCGCGCCCTTGGGGATCTTCACGCCGCGGATCTCCAGGTCCTTGGCGGCCTGGCGCACCTTGAACGTGGCCACGGGCTCGAAGCGCACGGCCTCGTCGATGGCCTTGCCCACCAGGCTGCGGTCGGCCTGCACGCGGGCCAGCACATCCGGCCGCTCCAGCAGCAGCGCCATCAGCGAGCCGAAGGTGCGCGTGGTGGTCTCGCCGGCCGCCGGCAGCAGCGAGCGCACGAAGGTCGTGACCTCGTGGTCGTCCAGCGAGCGGCCTTCGTACTCGGCGCGGATCAGCCGGCTGATCAGGTCGTCGCCCTGCGCACCGCTGGCGCGCACTTCCTTCACGGACAGGTTGACCGCGTCGTACAGCGCCTGCGCCGCAGCCATGGCCTTCTTGCGCGCGATGGCCGCCTTCTCCGCATCGACCTGCGGGCCGGTCAGGATGTCGAGCGCCCAGGCCGCGTACTGGCGCACGCGCGCCGGGTCGTTGTCGGGAAAGCCGATCACCGAGTAGATCAGCCGGATCGGGAAGTGCAGCCCGAAGTCCATCAGGTCGCCCTGTCTGTGCGGTGCCAGCGCCTGCAGGTACTCCTCCCGCACGATGCGGTCCATCCTGGGCTTCCAGCGGTTCACCACCTCGGGCATGAACACCGGCTGCAGCAGCGCGCGCGCATGGCGGTGCGTGTCGCCGTCCATGCCGGTCAGGATCAGGCCGTCGAAGAACGCACCCAGGCCCTCGGCGATGAAGCCGCTCGTGAAGTTGGTGGCATCGCGCAGCACGGCCATCACGTCGGCGTACTTGAACAGCGTGAAGGTCGGCCGGTTCGGATCGAGGCCGGCGATGTCGGGCACACCCAGCCGCCCCATGAAGTTGCCCTCCATCACGGGCGTGTTGCGCCGCATGTCGCGGTAGGTGGCGTGCAGGTCGACATCGGACCCGCGGTAGTTGTCGGCCACGCCTTCGAACGCGCTCTGCAACGCTGCGGATTGCTCATTTGCCATCACGGTCTCCATGGGGTTTCTACGGGTCAATCAGCTGCCTGATCGTCATCAAGTGCCCGCATAATTTGAACACTTTTGTCAATTGTGACTCAATTAAGAAAGAGTTCAAGGAGCATCGATGGAATCTGTGCAGTACGACGTGGCGATCGTCGGCGGCGGCCACAACGGCTTGTCCGCCGCCTGCTACCTGGCCATGGCCGGCAAGAAGGTGGTGGTCATCGAGGCGCTGGACAAGGCCGGCGGCATGGCCACCTCCAGCTACGCCATCCCGGAGGCGCCGCAACACCTGGTCCACACCTGCGCGCTGGACCTGATGTCCTTGCGCGTGCATCCGATGATGCCGATCGAGCTGGAGCTGGAGCGCCACGGCTTCAGCCAGGTGGAGATGACGCCGGGCTATGTCTACCTGCATCCGGACGGCAGTTCGCTGGTGTTCTGGCGCGATCCGCAGAAGACCGCGGCCGAGATCCGCCGCTTCTCGGCGGCCGATGCCGAGGCCTTCCTGGCGTTCATGCAGGTCATCTACGCCTTCATCGACATGGCCGTGCCGATGATGCGGGTCGACCCGGCGCGCCGCAACATCGGCGCGAAGTGGCAGGCCCTGCGCACGCTGATGCGCAACAAGCACCTGAAGCCGGACATCATGGCCCTGCTGTCGGGCTCCGCCTATGCCGCCATCAAGGAGCGCTTCGAGCACCCGGTCACGGTGTCGGCGCTGTGCGCCCTGGTCGGCGCGGCCGGGCCCATCACCAACGACGGCACCGGCATCTACTTCGCGCTGCTCGGCTTCCTGCACCGCTTCGGCGTGGGCCGCGTGGTCGGCGGCATGCACAAGCTCAGCGGCGCGATGACCGCGCGGCTGAAGGAGCTGGGTGGCGAGCTCCTGCTGTCGGCGCCGGTCGAGGAGATCGTGGCCGCCAACGGCGCCGTGCAGGGCGTGCGCCTGGCCGGCGGGCGCGTGGTCAAGGCCCGCGCGGTGATCGCCACGCTGCACCCGAAGATGGCGCTGGAGATGGTGACGCCCGGGCAGATCGAGAAGCGGCTGCTCACGCGCGTGGCGCTGGCGCCGGCCAATGCCCACGGTGGCGCGCCGCTCAAGGTCGACGTGGCGCTGCGCGGGCAGGTCTCGTTCGGAAGGTATGAGGCCCTGCGTCCCGACGGTCTGAGCCTGCGCAAGAGCGTGCTGCTGATCGGCACCGAGGAGGCCGTGCTCGACAACTTCCGCTGCGCCGCACGCGGCGAGGTGTCCGAACAGCCCTACATGTGGATCACCGCGCCGAGCGCCGTGGACCCGACGCAGGCACCCGCTGGTCAGGACGTGGCCTATCTCTATCCGATCGCGATGCCGGTGAACCCGCGCGAGGGTTGGGATGCCATCCGCGCCGATGTCGGCCAGCAGATCATCGAGCAGGCCGACGGCTACATGGAGGGACTGGTGGAGTTCGAGATCGGCCGGCGCGTCGAGGCCGCGCCCGACCTGGCCAAGCGGCTGAACGTGCACAACGGCTGCGTCGTGCACATCGACACCTCGACGACGCGCTCGGCCGCCATGCGCCCGGCCGCCGGGCTGGGCGGCGACACGCTGCCCGTCAAGGGCCTGTACCTCGGTGGCGCCGGCATCCACCCCGGTGGCGGCATCAACGGCCTGCCCGGCAAGCTGGCCGCCAGCCGCGTACAGCGCTTCCTGCGCTGATGCCAGGCCCAGGGCCCAAGACGGTGAAGCCTGCAGCCGCCACCACGGCGCCCGATGGCGAGTTCAGGGCGGGCTGGCCGACGCTGCTGATGGCCCTGGCCGGCGTTGCCACCAGCGTGTCCGCGCTGCTGATCTACACGCTGGGCAGCTTCATCGTGCCGCTGGAGACCGGTCTGGGCTGGGACCGGGCCGACCTGCAGCTGACCGTGAGCTTCCTGGCCGCCGGCGGCGCGCTGTCGGTCAACCTGGCCGGGCCGCTGAACGCGCGCCACGGCATGCGCCGCGTCACGGCCGTGTCCGCACTGGCCGTGGCCGCGGGCTTCCTCGCGATGACGCAGCTGCAGGGCTCGGTCGGCTGGCTCTATGCCGCGTACTTCGTGCTGCCCTTCGTGGGCCTGGGCACCACGCCGGTGACCTGGAGCCATGCCGTGAGCCTGCGCTTCACGCGCCACCGCGGGCTGGCACTGTCCATCGTGCTGTGCGGCACCGGCCTCACCGCCGCGCTGCTGCCGCCGCTGCTGTCGCAGGCCATGGCCCAATGGGGCTGGCAGGCCGGCTATGCCGTGCTGGCGCTGGTGGCGCTGGCGATGTGGCTGTCGCTGGCCTGGCGCGGCCTGCCCGGCCGGCTGCCGCCGCCGCAGGCCGCCGCACCCGGCGCGCCCACGCCGCCCGAGGTGCAGGGCGAGCCTTTCGCCCGCGTGCTGCGCAACCGCAAGTTCTGGCTCTGCAACCTGGCGCTGGGCCTGGTGGTCTCGGCCATCTACGGCATGGCGGCCAACATCCTGCCGGTGCTGCGCGGCCTGGGCCTGTCGGCCGCGCAGGCCGGCGCCATCTTCAGCAGCTTCGGCGTCGCGCTGATCGCCGGCCGCATCGTCGTCGGCCTGCTGATCGACCGGCTCTGGGCGCCCGGCGTGGCCGCCGTCGCGCTGGCCCTGCCCGCCGTGGGCTGCACGCTGCTGCTGCAGGCCGATGCGCAGACGCCGCTGCTCTGGCTGATCGTCGCCACCGCGCTGTGCGGCATCGGCTCGGGCGCCGAGTTCGACGTGGCGGCCTACCTGGTCTCGCGCTACTTCGGCCTGCGCGACTACGGCCGCGTGTTCGGCCTGCACCTGAGCCTGGTCACGGTCGGCTCCGCGCTCGCCCCCTTCGCGTTCGCCGCCATGCTGCGTGGCAGCGACGGCTACGACGCCATCCTGGCCTCGTGCGCGCTCGCCTGCGTCGCCGGCCCGCTGCTGCTGTTGCTGATGGGCCGCTACCCGCGGTTCAGCCCTTCCGAGCCCCGGCTCGACCCTCGGACGGCCGATGCCGCTGCGCGGCCGTTCCCCCAACCCAAGGAGACGATGACATGAGAGTGTTCGAAAAGCCCACGCTGCAACGCGGCGACTTCGCGTTCCAATGCCTGGCCGGCCCGCAGCAGGTCAGCGGCGAGAGCCTGTTCGACCTGCGCGACCACTTCGGCCTGAAGCTGACCAAGCACATGCCCTTCGCCGTGCTCAAGGACGACGAAGGCCACGGCTACGCCATGGTGCGGGCCGTCAACGCGCCCGGCACCTCGCCCAACCCCACCCGCTTCATCTACCAGTCCACGCGGCTGGACGGCCAGAACTACCGCATCGACAAGCCGCGCTCGGCCGCCCAGGCCCGCACCGAGTTCGCCACGCGCGCGTTCGAGAACGGCGCGGCGGTCTGGACCAACCAGCCCGGCGAGGAAGGCCAGCCCTGGCGCATCACCGCCTCGGGCGAGCGCCTGACCTGGAAGGAGGAAGGCCTGTTCGACCTGCAGGGCCCGCTGCTGGGCACCGGCATGCAGTGGTACCTGCCGGGCCGCGACTGGGGCACCTTCTACGTCTCGCAGGTGTACGACCTGCAGGGCACCTGCGAAGGCCGGCCGGTCAAGGGCCTGATCGCGCTGGACCAGGCCTGGATGGCCGAGGGCGGCGCCATCCACTTCAAGAAGGACCTGGTCGTCAACAACAACATGCACGTCATCTGGTGGACCTTCGCCACCGTCTACAAGGACGGCACCTGGGACGTGGGCTCGTTCATGGTCGGCCACGACCACCTGGGCTACGCCATCTTCCAGGACCACACCGGCAAGGTGCGCGTGACCACCGACATCGAAGGCCTGGCCTCGCACAAGCCGGGCAGCTACTTCGTCGACAAGGCGCGCATCGTGCTGGAAGGCGGCGAGGAATGGGAGTTCCTGCCCGACGCGCGCGGCGAGATGGTGGACTTCGTCGGCGGCTTCCCGATCACCGCCCAGCAGCAGGGCCGCTGGCGCCGCGTGGGCGACACGCGCGAGCCCGACCGCTGGCTGGGCTGGGGCGAGAGCGACCGGCGCAACGGCAGCGCCCGCAACGTGCGCGGAGCCGACCTGTGAGCGCCGCCGCCCCCGCCCCCATCGACCCGGCAGCGGTGCAGCGCTTCATGCACGGCCAGGTGGCCTGCTGGAACGCCCACGACAAGGCCGGCTTCCTGGCGCTGTACCGCGCCATGGCGCCCGAGGCGCTCGACATCGAGTACGTGGGCCGCGACGACCAGCAGGACGGCTGGTTCGTGATCGAGGAGATGTGGGACAAGCACAACCGGCAGATCACGCTGGACGTGGTGACCTGCATCGTCAACGGCCACGAGGCGGCGGCGCACCACCGCAACTGCATCGTCGGCACCGACCTGGCGATCGAGAGCCTGGAGACCTACAGCTTCACGCCCGGCCGGCTGTCGATCCGCTACTTCCTGAAGCCGCCGCCCACCCAGGGCCTGGACCTGGCGCAGTTCCGCGGCTTCGCAGCCGCACCGGCGGCATGAAGCCCGCCATGCCGCCCCTGCCGGCGGTGCGGCCCGGCCGTTTCGACGGCCAGGTCGCCATCGTCACGGGCGGCGCCTCCGGCATCGGCGAGGCCACCTGCCGGCGGCTGGTGGCCGAGGGCGCGCAGGTGGTGGTCGCCGATGTCGACGGCGCGCGCGCCGGCGCGCTGGCCGATGCGCTCGGCCCGGCCGCCTGGGCCCAGGCCTTCGACGCGGCCGACGTCGCCTCGATCGAGCGCGTCGTGCGCACCTGCGTGGAACGCCACGGCCGGCTGGACGTGCTGCACAACAACGCCGCATTGAGCTCGCCCGAGGTCCATGCGCGCGACCGCAACGCCATCGAGATCGACTTCGACACCTGGGACCTGGTGTTCGCCGTCAACCTGCGCGGCTACCTGGCCGGCTGCAAGTACGCGCTGCCGACCATGATCGCGCAGGGCCGCGGCGCCATCGTCAACACCGCCTCCACCGGCGGCTTCGCGGGCGACATCACGCGGCTGGCCTACCCGGTCAGCAAGGCCGCCATCGTCGGGCTCACGCGGCAGATCGCCACGCAGCACGGGCGCCAGGGCATCCGCTGCAACGCGGTGGCGCCAGGCCTGGTGCTCACGCCGGGCACGCGCGGCGCTGCGGCGAGCGTGATCGAGGTGATGCAGCGCCACCTGCTGGTGCCCGAGTTCGGCGAACCCGAGGACATCGCCGCGCTGGTCTGCCATCTCGCGTCCGCCGAGGCGCGCTACATCAACGGCCAGACCTACATCGCCGACGGCGGCATGCTGGCGCACAACCCGACCATGGCGGACCTGATCGACGTCGTCGCGCGTGGTGCCTGAGCCCCGCGACCCGGCGACCCTGCGCGCCACGCTGGCCAGCCCGGCATTCGCGCGGCTGTGGCTGGCCTGGCTGGCCGGCAACGTGGCCATGTGGATGCACGAGGTCACGGCCGCCTGGCGCATGGCGCAGCTCACCGACGACCCGCTCATGGTGGCACTGGTGCAGGCCGCCGGCACGCTGCCGCTGTTCCTGCTCGGCCTGCCCAGCGGCGCGCTGGCCGACCGCTTCGACCGCCGGCGCGTCTACGCCGTGGCGCAGGCTGCGCTGGCCGTGGTCGCCATCGTGCTGGCCGTGGTGGCCGCCACCGGCACCGCCACGCCCATGCTGCTGCTGGCGCTGTGCGTGGCCAACGGCATCGGGCTGGCGGTGCGCTTCCCGGCGTTCGCCGCGCTGGTGCCCGACCTGGTGCCGGTGCACCAGTTGTCCGCCGCGCTCACGCTCAATGCGCTGGCGATGAACCTCACGCGCGTGGTCGGTCCGCTGATCGCCGGCGCGATGATCGCCATGCTGGGCAGCGCGGCGGTGTTCGCCGCCAACGCACTGATGGCGCTCGTGGCCTGTGCGCTGGTGCTGGGCGCGCGCGTGCCGCAGGCCGGCCCGGCGCCGGTGCGTCGTGTCCACCCGCCGCTGGCGGCGGCCATCGCCGAAGGCGTGCGCTACACCGTGCGCACGCCGCAGCTGCGCGCCATCGTGCTGCGCGCCTTCGTGTTCTTCGTGCAGACCATCGGCCTGGTGGCGCTGATGCCGCTGCTGGCGCGCCGGCTCGGCGACGATGCCACCCTCTACACCGCCATGCTGGCCGCCGCCGGCGCGGGCGCGGTGCTGGTGGCGCTGGCGCTGCCGCGCCTGCCGTCGGTGCGCCCGCGCGGCCGCGTGGTCGATGCCAGCGTGCTGGCCTATGCGCTGGCCACGGTCGTGGCCGTGCTCGCATCCAGCCTGTGGCTGGTGCTGCCCGCGCTGGCGCTGTCGGGCGCGGCCTGGCTCAGTGGCGTCAACACGCTGACCATGTCGGCCCAGCTGCTGCTGCCGCCGGCGCTGCGCGCGCGCGGCATGGCCATCTACCAGATGAGCATCATGGGCGCCAGCGCCGGCGGCGCCGCGCTGTGGGGCGCGCTGGCCAGCCGCAGCTCGGTCGCCACCGCGCTCGTCGCCTCGGCGCTGCTGGGCCTGGCGCTGCTGCCGCTGACGCGCCGGCTGTCGATCGAGGACGCCGCGCGGCCCGCCTAGAAATTGTGCTGCAGGCCGATGTCCACGCCGGTCCGGTCGGCCCAGGCCTCGGTGTCCCGAGCGATGTTGGCGTACAGGAAGCTGCGTTTGGACAGGTGGTGGTTGTAGCCCAGCGCGTACTTGCGGCTGATCGTCTGCTTGCCGCTGGTGTTCTCCAGGTCGCCGTAGACCAGCTTCAGGCGACCTGAGGCGATCGGCAGGTAGGCGCCGACGATCCAGCTGCGGCGCTGCTCCAGCGTGTCCGTGCGGCCACGGCCATAGCCGCCGGCCAGCGTGACCGGCCCGACCTCGGTACGCGCGGTGGCGAAGTGCCAGTGGTCGTGTCGGCCGCCCGGGTCTTCGTAGCCATAGCCCAGATACACCGGGCCGGCGCGGTAGGTCAGGCTCAATCCCTTGGGCCGCCTGGCCGTCGCGGGCGCCGGCAGCGTCGTGGAGTTCGGATGGCTGGCGTTCGCGATCTGCGCCTGCATGCCGAAGTCGCCGGCGTCGAACTTGTAGGTCATGGCACCGTCGTTGCGCACGGTACCGATGTTGCCGTTGCCGAACGCCACCATCGACGACACGCCGGTGTGGATGAACGGGTCGGGCGTCATCTGCACCTCGACATAGCCGGCGATGTAGTCACGGCCGAACGACAGGCTGCCCCAGCCGCCCTTCAGCCCGACGATGGACTGCCCCTGCCAGAAGCGCACGGCGGTGGACTCGCCGGTGTTCGAGCGCAGCCGGTGCTCGAGCCAGAAGAAGGCCGACAGCCCCCCACCCAGGTCTTCGGTGCCGCGAAAGCCGATGCGGCTCTGGGCGCCCTCGCCCATGCCATTCGTGCCCTGGGCGGTCTTGCTGCCGATCTTGTTGACATAGCCGGCATCGAGCTTGCCGAACACGGTGACGGAGGATTGGGCCGCGGCGATGCCGACGGTACCGAGGGCTGCCACGGCGGACAGCAGTTGCTTGTATTGCACGCAGGGTGCTCCAGGTGCGCGCAGGCTGCGCCCGGCCCCTGGGGCCGGCCGCGCCTGCACTGAGGATGAAAGGACGCGCGAAGCCGCGCGAACGGGAAGGGGCTGGTGGCCTACTCGGCCTGGATGCCGGCGTCGCGGACGATCTGGCCCCAGAGCTGGCTTTCCTGCACCACGAAGCGGCCGAACTGTCCGGCCGGCAGCACCGTGGGCACTGTGCCCAGGCGGTCGTTGGCGGCCTTGGCCGCCGGCGTGGCCGCGGCGCGCGCCAGCAGCGCGTTGAGCCGGTTCACCACCTCGGGCGGGGCCTTGGCGGGCAGGAACACGCCGAGCCAGAAGCCGATGTCCATGCGCTGCACGCCGGCCTCCTCGAAGGTGGCGAGTTCAGGTGCGAACGGACTGCGGGCGGCGTCGGTCACGCCGATCGGCCGCAGCTTGCCCGACTGCACGAAGGGCATGCCCGACAGGTCGGTGAACAGCATGTCGACCTCGCCGCTGACCAGATCCGGCAGCGCGGCGTTGCCGCTGCGGTAGGGCACGCCGACGATGTCCAGTCCGGCGGACTTGCGCAGCACCTCGGCCGGCAGCCGGCTCGTGATGCTGGTGTAGGCGAACGAGAACTTGCCCGGGTTCTTGCGCACCAGGTCGACGAAGCTGGCGATGTTGTCGACCGGCATCTTGCGCTGGTTCACGTACAGGATCATCGGCCCCTTGGCCACGGTATTGACCGGCGTGAAGTCGGCCACCGGGTCGTAGGGCAGCTTCTTGAACACGTGCGGATTGCCGGTGAAGGCCACGTTGCCGGTCACCAGCACGGTGTAGCCGTCCGGCGCGGCCCTGGCCACCGACTGTGCCGCCAGCATCGCGCTGGCACCCGGCTTGTTCTCCACGATGGCCTTGACGCCCGCCTCGGCCGCAACTTCGGCGGCGAGCGCACGCACCAGCACATCGGGCGCGGCACCTGCGGTGAACGGCGTGACGAAGGTGATCAGCTTGTGGGGGTACGTGGGCGCGGCCGTCGCCACGGGTGCAATGGGTGCCGCCAAACCTGCCATGGAGGCGGCCCAGCTGCAGGCGATCAACATACACAGCGACATGTTCGGTCTCCAGAAAGTTCTATTTGAAGAATGTGGTTCTGATATTAGATTGTTGATGCCACATCCGTGACAAGGTAAACCCTGAACACTTTTCTGTTTTGTGTCTATTAAATTCGTTCCATGCTGCGCGCCGGCAGCTGCACCAGGGAACACGCCATGCTGACCTTCTTCCACGCCCCCGGATCGTTCTCGTCGCGCATCGCGTGGCTGCTGGAAGAACTAGGCGCGGAAGTCCGCGTCGTCATCGTGGCGGCCGGCCCGGGCGCGCCGGTGCCGCCCGGCGCCCTGCCCGGCGACCCGCCGAATCCGCATCCGCACGGCTATGCGCCGGCCCTGCTGCACGACGGCCACGTCGTCACCGAGTCGGGCGCCATCGCGCTGTACCTGACGGACCTGCACCCGCACAGCCCGCTCGGCGTGCCGCCCGGCCATGCGCTGCGCGGCGCCTACCTGAGCTGGCTGTTCTACCAGGTCGGCGTGGCCGAGCCGCTCTACTACATGAAGGGCGCGGGCCTGCTGGCGCAGGACCGGCCGATGACGGCGCTGGACCGGCAGATGGCCCACCACATCGAGCACACGCTGCGCGAGGGCGGCCCCTACCTGCTGGGGGAGCGCTTCACCGCGGCCGACGTGCTATTCATGAGCCTGTTCGACCACGCGCGGGCCCTGCTGCCGCACAGCGCGGTGCTGGCGCGCTACCTGGCCCTGGCGGACCGGCCGGCGCGCCAGCGCGCGCTTCAGTGGAAGACGCGCAGCGTCACCGAGCCCTCGCCGAACTCGTAGATCTCGATGCCGGTGCTGAACTCGGCCTTCTCGGCCCACAGGTTGCGGTAGTAGCAGGCGACGCTGGCACCGTTGACGATGACCTCGACCGGCTGGATCTTCACCAGCCGTGCGTAGCCGTCCCACATGGACTGCAGGCCGGCCCAGGCGGCCTCGCCCGTCATGGTGGCCTTGCCCACGTACTCGATGGTCAGCGCCCGGGGCGCGAACTCGCGGTACAGCGCGATGAAGTCGTCGTGGTTGCCGCTGTTCCAGGCGGCGGCCTGGCGCACGATGAAGCGGCGGATGGTGGCGGTGTCGGGAATGCGCATGGTGATGCCCTCGGGTTGGAGTGTCAGGAAGATGCGGCGGCGTCCGGGCTGGCCAGCACGTGGTAACGGCCCTGGAAGTACAGCAGCGGCTCGCGCTCGGCGTCGGTCTCGAAATGCCGCACATGGCCGATGAAGACCAGGTGGTCGCCCGCGTCGTGGATGCCGTAGGTGTCGCAGGCGAAGTGCGCGACCGCGCCCTCCAGCCAGGGCACGCCCGGCGAGCGCAGCGACCAGCCGATGCCGGCGAAGCGGTCTTCCACGTGGCGCGAGGCGAAGCGGCTGGACAGCGCCTGTTGCGCGCTGCCCAGCACGTTGATGCCGAAGCTCGGCACGCTCATGAAGCGGCCCAGGCTGGCGGAACGGCGGTCCAGGCAGAACAGCACCAGCGGTGGGTCCAGCGAGACCGAGGTGAACGAGTTGGCCGTGAGGCCCACGGGCGCGCCGTCCTCGTCGGTGGTGGTGACCACGGTGATGCCGGTGGCGAACTGGCCGAAGGCATTGCGCAGCGCGCGCGGGTCGACGCCGGCGGCGACCGCGGCCGCGAGGTGCGGGGCGTTCATCGCAGCGGCTCCGCTGGCGCGCCATCGGCCGCCTGGATCTGCGCCGGCCGCCACCACGGCAGCGTGGCGCAGCGCTGCATCAGCAGCTGCCAGGCCTGGTCGGCCGCGCGGCGCGCGGCAGCGCGCGTCATGCCCAGGCCGCACAGGACGCCGCGGGCCAGGGCCGTGGCGTAGGCGGCATCGAGCCGGGGCAGGCGCTGCACGCGGCGCGAGCCTTCCATCGAGGCACCGATGGCCAGGTCGATGGCCGCCTCCAGCGACTCGAAGTGCAGCACGCCGGCCTGGCGCGCGGCCAGCAGCTGGTCGGTCACCACCATGCCGTGCAGCCGGCCGGTGGCGAAGTAGGCGCCGAAGTCGACGCTGGCGGTGCAGGCCACGTGCGTGGGGTCCATCGCCGAACGGCACAGGCTCAGCAGCGGGCCGACGGCGATGCGCACGGCCGGGTCGGCGATGTCGCCGAACAGCCGCTGGAAGGTGTCGACCATGTCGTCGGCCATGCGCTGGCCGAGCTCGGGCAGGATCTCCTCGATGGAATCGAAGTACTTGTAGAAGCTGCCGCGCGACACGCCCGCCACGCGCACCACGTCGTCGATCACGGGCCGCAGGCCGGGCGTGGAGCCGGCATAGGCCTGCAGCGTGGCCTCGACCAGCCGCTCGCGCATGCGTTCGCGCTTCTCGGCGGCGACGCGGCTGCGGAAGTCCTGGTCCGGCGCCTGCACGGCGGCGACGGTGGCCGCGCGGCGGCGCGGGGCCGGCACGGGCGTGGCGGCGGGAGGGGTCTTGCGCATGGTTCAGGCGCCCGCGTCGATGCGGGCCAGCAGCTGCAGGTTGGAGTCCAGCCCCAGCAGCGCCCGGCCGTACAGCTCGGACGACAGCGCGCTGTTGAGCGCGGTGTGGCGCGTGCCCACGCTCAGGTCGCGCCAGTAGCGCTGCAGCGGGCTGGCGGCGGCGAAGGCACCGGGGCCGGCCACGTCCATCAGGCGTTCGCCGGCGCGGCGCAGGTGGCGCATGGCATGGCCGCAGTCGGCCTGCACGCGCGCCTTCTCGAAACCGGTGAGCGGGCGCTGCTGCGCCGTCTCGTCGACCGCCGAGACCGCGCGGCGCACGTGCAGCCAGGCCGCGTCGATGTCGAGCGCGGACTCGCCGATCTGGTTGACGAAGACCTGCGAGTCGGCCTGGTTGGCGTACTTCCAGCCGATGATGGGACGCTGCCTGGCCGAGGCCACCACGGCGTCGAGCAGGGCCGTGGCCGCGCCCAGCATCGGCGACAGCACGCCCAGCGGGAACAGCGGCTCCACCGGCCAGCGGTCGCGCGGCTCCAGCGCGGACGCGGCGGCCGAGACCGGCTGGCCGGCGCCCTGGCGCATCTGCGAGAAGCGCAGCACGCGCGTGCGCGGCACGGCGACCTTCTCGGCCACCACGGTGTTGCTGCCCGAGGCGGCCAGCCCGGCCACCTGCCAGGTGTCGCGCACCGTGACCTGGGCGCCGTCGATCTGCAGCAGCGCGAAGCCGGCGTCCACCACCTGGCCGTCGCGGTCGAGGATGCGCACGCCGTTCAGCGCCCAGTCGGCATGCAGGCAGCCCGAGGCATAGCCCCAGGCGCCGTCGATGAGGTAGCCGTCGCCGGTCTCGCGCGCGGTGCCGGTCTGGCCGGCCACGCTGCAGACCAGCTCGTTGCCGGTCTGGAAGACCTGCCCGGCGACCACGGCCGGCATCGAGGCCACCGAGGCCGTGACGCCCGACAGCAGGCCGAACGCCCAGGCCGTGCCGGCGCAGCCCTTGGCCAGCTCGGCCACGGTCTCGACGTGGGTGATCAGCTTGTGGCCGGCGCCGCCGGCGCGGCGCGGAAACATCATGCGCAGCAGGCCGGCCTCGCGCAGTGCGCGAATACTCTCGTCGCTGGCGCGCCGGTCCTTCTCGGCCGCGGCGGCGTTGGCCGCGAGCAGGGGCACCAGGCTGCGGGCCACCGCCACCGGATCGGTGACGGCGGGGAAATCGGTCGTGGCTTGGGTCGTCATCGAACACCTCTCGGTAGTGGCAATGACGCCGATTAAATCAACACCAACGTCACAATGACATTGGTGTTTATTCTTATATCAGGCCTTGCGCTCGCGCACGCTGGTGGTGATCTTGCCGTGCGGGCTGGACACCTGGGCGGCCCAGGCCTGCGGGGCCTGATCGAACGTGAAGTGCTGCTGGTCCACCTCGAACGGCTGCTCGCGGTGCAGCTGCAGCAGCCGCTCCCAGATCGCCTGCCGGTCGGCCGGCGGGCGCTGGCCGGTGCCGATGCACGACAGCGTGCGGAACAGCAGGTCGGCGATGTCCAGCTGCACCTGGCGGCCCGCGCCGGTGCCGATGGTCAGCACGCGCGCGCCCCAGCGCGTGGCCTTGAGCGCCGCGATCATCGGCGCGCCGCACACCAGGTCGAGCACCACGTCGAAGCCCTCGCCCGCGGCCTGCTTCAGCGCGGCGGCGTCGTTGTCGCCGCCCAGCTGCACCACCGCGTCGGCCCAGCCCCTGGACTTGAGCAGCGCGAGCGCCGGCCCGGAGCGCGCGGCGCCGACCACCCGGCCCGCGCCCAGGCGGCGCGCCATCTGCAGCGCGAGCTGGCCCAGCGTGCCGGTGGCGCCCAGCACCAGGACCTGCTCGCCGGGCTGGATGCGCGCCTGCTCCAGCGGCACCCAGGCGCCGGTGGCGGCAATGCCCAGCGTGATGGCCGTGGCATCGTCGATGTCGTCGGGCACCGGCCAGACCTCGGCGGCGGGCACCAGCGTGCGCTCGGCCCAGGCGCCGAAGGGCTGCACCGAGCGCTCGCCGAAGTACACGCGCCGGCCGGCCGGGTCGCGGCCCACGCCCTCGCCGCGGATCACGCACGGGAACTCGATGCCCAGGCGGTAGGCGCCCAACACGTCCCAGCCGCCCAGGCCGGCGGTGTCGACGTCGATCAGCACGGCGCCCTCCTGCGCCACGGGGGCACGGAAGTCGGTCAGCACCGGCGTGGCGCCGCGCTCTGCGATCACGGCCGCCTTCATGCGCGGCTCCCCGGGGAAGAAAGCTTCAAGGTGTTCATCGTTCAGACTCCTGGTTGAAAGAAACGGGATCGGCCGGCGCGGGCCGCACGCCGCGCGCCTGCCAGGCGCCGGCACCGGTGGCCAGCGCCATCAGCCAGAACAGTGGCGCGGCCCCCAGCGAGGTGCCGAGCGCGCCGAAGGCCAGCGGCATGGCCGCCATCGAGAAGTGCACCGTCATCGAGCGCACGGCCAGCGCCTCGCCCTGGCGCTCCGGCGGCGCCACGTCGTGCACGCTGGACAGGATGGCCGGCTGCACCGCGCCCAGCGCCAGGCCCAGCACCGCGGCGGCCAGCGCCATGCCGGTCACGCCGCCCAGCAGCGGGAACACGCCGAACACGGCGGCCACCAGCGCCAGCGCGCCGCCCATGACCCAGCGCGGCGACAGCCGGTGCGCCAGCAGCGGGATCAGCAGCCGCACGGCCATGGAGGCGGCGGCATAGGCGGCCAGCACGCTGCCGATGGCCACGGCGCTGAGGCCGCGCTCGTGGCCCAGGATGGGCAGCGCGAAGCCGAACACGTCCCAGCTCGTGGCCACCAGCCAGTTGACGAGCAGCAGGCGGCGGAACGGCGCGGCGCGCAGCAGCTCCCAGGCCGGGCGGGGCCGCGCCGGCCCCGGGCCCGCGTCCACGGCCTGCAGCCGGCCGGTGTCGCGCGGCACCGCCTGCGCCAGCAGCAGCATGGCGGCGGGCAGCAGCGCCAGCGCGGCGAAGGCGCTGCGAAAGCCCGCGTGGTCGATCAGCACGCCCGCCAGCATCGGCCCCAGCAGCCCGGCCACGGCCGGTGCCATGGCCACCCAGCTGAAGATGCGCAGCCGCTCGGCGCGGCTGCGGGCCATGCGGCCGGCGCTGCGCTGCACGGCGATCATGCCGAAGCCCGAGCCCGCGCCGCACAGCGCCGCCGCGGCGCACAGCGCGGCATAGTGGCCGCCCAGCGCGGCGATGCCCGTGCCCAGCAGCGACAGCGCCCCGGCGATGCGCGCCGGCCGGTGGTAGCCGTGGCGGTCGGCCATGCGCCCGGCCGGCAGGGCCAGCACGGCCGGCAGCAGGCCGAACAAGGCCATCAGCAGGCCCACGGCGGCCGGCCCCTGGCCGCCATCGAGGGCCTGCAGCGGCGCGGCGAGCCGCACGCCCTGGGTGCAGGCATGCAGTCCGACCTGGCACAGCACCAGCGCCGTCAGCGCGGCCGGCAGCGCAGGCGGGGGCGTGTCGCCCGCGTCGGTGCCGGCCAGCGGTTCGGACATGCCTCGGCCCATGCGTCTTCAGGACGCGCGCAGGGCCACGGGCCCGGCCGGCCGGGCGGGCCACAGCACGGCCACGATCGCCGCGACGATGGCGGCGATGGCCGCGCCGTCCTGCCAGTGCAGCACCTCGCCCAGCCACCATGCGCCCGACAGCAGGCCCAGCACGGGGATCAGGCTCACGCTCACGCTCGACGCCACCGGCGGCAGCGCGCGCGCCAGCGCGAACCAGGCCGCATGGCAGAAGCCGAAGATCAGCACGGCGTTGTAGGCGATGGCGCCCCAGGTGCTGGCGTTCGGCCAGGCGCGGGGCGGCGCTTCGGTCAGCAGCGCCAGCACGCAGACCACGGCCGTGGTGATGGCCGTCATCCAGAAGGCGATGGCCAGCGTGGGCACGGGCAGCGTGGCGCGCCGCAGCTGCTGCGTGCCCAGCGCCCAGATGGCGGCGCCGAACAGCAGCGTGGCGGCCGCCACCGGCGCGCCGCTCAGGCGCGAGAACTCGTGCCACAGCAGCAGCAGCACGCCCACGCCGGCCGAGGCCACGCCGAACAGCTGGCGCCCGTCGAAGCGCTGCCCATACAGCAGCAGCCCCCACAGCGCCGAGAACACCGGCATGGTGTAGCCCAGGATGGCCGCGCGGCCCGAGCTCAGATGCGGCAGCGCCAGCATCAGCGCCACATGCCAGACCACCATGTTGGTCAGCGCCAGCCCGGCCACCGGCAGCCAGTAGCGCCGCGGCAGCGCAAACGGCACGCGGCACCACGCCAGGCCGATGGCCAGGCAGGGCAGGCCCAGCAGCATGGACAGCGCACGAAAGCCCATCGGCGGGTACTGGCCGACGGCCAGCTTCATCACGGGCCAGTTCACGCCCCAGAACAGCGTGAGCAGCACCAGGGCCAGGGTCTGGGATCGGGTCAGTCGGAGCATCGGTCTTGCGTGGGTTGCATCAGGGAATCATCAGGCCACCGTCCACCGCCAGCGTCTGGCCGGTGATGAAGCGCGCGCCCTCGCCGAGCAGGAACACCAGCACCGGCGCCATGTCGCGGTCGGGGTCGCCGAGCCTGCCGCCGAGCGGGATGGCGCGGGCCATCATCGTGTCGTGCGCCTGCAGCTCCTCGGCCGACATGCGGGCACGGTGGGCCTCGTACATCGGCGTCCACATGCCGGGCGCGAGCGCGTTGACGGTGATGCCGTGGCGCGCCCATTCCTTGGCGACGGTGCGTGTCCAGCCCAGCACGGCGGCCTTGGCGGCCGAGTAGTGCGCACAGCCCGGCAGGCCCATGACGCCGGCGGCCGAGGCGAAGTTGAGGATGCGCCCGCCCCGCTCGCGCAGGTGCGCGAACGCGGCCTGGTTGGTGTGCAGCGTGCCGCGCGCGTTGACGTCGAACATCAGGTCCCAGTCGGCGTCGGCGATCTGCTCGGCCGGCGCCGCGCGCTCGACCCCGGCGATGTTGACCAGCGCATCCAGCCCGCCGAGCCGCTCGGCCGCGGCCGCGAACGCGCGTTCGACCTCGCCGCGGTCGCGGATGTCGCAGTGCAGGTAGTGCGCCGTGCCCGGGCCCTGGGCCGTGGCGCCGGCGGCGACCTCGCGGCCCGCGGCGTCGGCGACGTCGAGCGCCGCCACCTGGGCACCGGCGGCGACCAGCGCGCGCACGGCACTGGCGCCGATGCCGCCGGCCGTGCCGGTCACGATCACGCGGTGCTTGGTCAGCATGGCAGGCTCTCCTTCAATCGGTTGGCGGTGTCGTCTTCGATGCGGGCCAGCGCCTGCGCCACCAGGCGCTGCGCCGAGGCGTGGTGGCGCTCGCCGATGGTCGTCGGCGCCAAGCCGGCGCAGGCGCGCGCATGGCTGCCTTCGAGCAGGATGGCCAGCTTGTAGCCGGCCAGGGCCACGTACCACGGCAGCTGCGCCAGGTCGCGCGGGCTGCCGGCGCGGTAGTGCGCGACCAGCTCCTCGGGCTGCGGGAAGCCGTCCCAGGGCTGCACGTGGATGGTGCCGGCGCCGTGGCCGCTGGCGTCGGGCCAGGTGGCCAGCAGCCAGCCCAGGTCGAGCAGCGGATCGCCGATGGTGGCCAGCTCCCAGTCGACGACGGCCGCGATTTCGGGCGCGTCGGGGCGGAACATCACGTTGGACAGGTGGAAGTCGCCATGCAGCAGCCCCGGCGTGAAGCGGGCCGGCATGTGGGCCGCCAGCCACTCGCCCAGCGCCTGCAGGCCCGGCACGCCGTCCGCGCCGGGCCAGCCGGGCAGCCCGGCATAGCCTTGCAGCTGCTTGCGCCAGCGCGGCACCTGACGTTCCAGGAAGCCCTTGGGCCGCCCGAAGCCGGCCAGGCCGGCACGCTGCGGGTGGACCTCGCCCAGCCGCAGCAGCGCATCGACCATGGCCAGGCCCATGCGGTGGCGCCAGGCCGGGTCGGCGGCAGGCGGCGCCGGCAAGGGCCGGCCGGAGGGGTTGAAGCCGTCCACCGGTTCCGTCAGGTAGAAGGGCGCGCCCAGCACGGCCGCGTCCAGGCAGGCGCCGAGCAGGCGCGGGTGCGGCACCTCGGTGGCGGCCAACGCCTTCAGCACCATGGCCTCGCGGTCGATGGTGGAACTGCCGGCCGGCCGGCCCGGCGCGGGCCGCCGCAGCACGAAGCCCTGGCCGCCACGCGCGAAGCGCAGCAGCAGGTTCTGCGTGCCGCCGGCCAGCGGCACGGCGCTGCCGATGGGGCCCTGCCCCAGCCCCTCGGCGTCCATCCACGCGGCGAGCCGGTCCAGGTCCACCGCCGCCTGCCAATCGGGCACCGCCCGGGTGGGCGTCGAGCTGTTCATCCGAGCACCGCCTTGAACTTCTCGCGCGCGGCGCGTGCGGGCGTGGGCCGGCGGCAGGCCGGGAACAGGCTGCCGCTGGGCTGGTACCCGCGCAGCAGTTGCCGGGCCACGGTGGCCTTGTGCACCGCGGTCGGCCCGTCGGCCAGGCCCATCTGGAAGGCGCGGTTCACCAGGCCCGCGAACGGCATCTCCTGCGACACGCCGACCGAGCCGTGTGGGTGCAGCGCACGCGCGACGATGTCGTGCAGCAGCCGGAGCATGGCGGCCTTCACGGCCGAGATGTCCTTGCGTACCTTGCCCATGGGCGATGCCAGGAACAGCGCCACATGGGCCATGTCCTGCGGCGTGCCGAGCCGGCCCAGCGGGATGCGGCGCAGCGCGGCGTCCAGCCGCTTGGGGTGGGCGGTGGTGATGCGCGTGAGCTTGGTCTCCACCAGCCCCGGCGCGATGCCGTTCACGCGGATGCCGTCGCTGGCCCAGGCCTCGGCCAGCGCGCGCGTGAGGCCGAAGGCCCCGGTCTTGGAGGCGTTGTAGGCCGGGTTGCCGCGTGTGGAATGGAAGGCCGCCGCGGAGCTGACGACGACCATCGCGCCGACCGCCGCCTTCAGCGCGGCATGGCAGCGCGCGGCGCAGGCCATCAGGCTCGTGCGGTTGACGGCCAGCACGCGTTCGAAGCCGGCGGTCTCGCACTCCTGCCGGTCGTACAGCACCGTGCCCTGGGCCTGCACCAGCACGTCGAGCCGGTCGAAGCCCAGCGGCACGGCGGCGATGCGCGCGGTGTCGGCCACGTCCACCTGCGTGTAGTGCAGGCCGTCCAGCTGCGAGCCGGGCTCGTTCGCATCGTCGGCCGCGCCGGGCCGCGTGCCCCAGACGTGCACGCGGGCACCGCGCGCCAGGAAGGCGCGGGCGATGCCATTGCCGATGCCGCTGGAGCCACCGACCACGAGCACGCGCCGGCCGCTGAAGTCGAGAAGGTCGGGTGGGGTCGTCATGGCGCCAAGGCGTTTGCGGGTTCACACGCGCAGCAGGCCGCGCTCGGCCAACTGGTCGATCTGCGCGGGCGCCAGCCCCAGGGACAGCAGCACCTCGCGGCTGTGCTCGCCCAGCGCGGGCGGCGGGCGCTGCAGCGCCAGCGGCAGGTCGCCGAAGTCCCACAGCGCGCCGACCTGCTCCAGCGTGCCGTAGACCGCATGCTCGTAGCGCGTGCGCAGCGGCGCGTTGGCGGGGTCGTCGAAGAAGGGATCGAGCGGCGCCTGCAGCACCGGCGCCGCGGGCACGCCGGCCTGTGCCAGCGCGGCCAGCGCCTGCGCCGTGTCCTGCGTGGCCAGCCGCTCGGCGGGCGCGGCGCCAGCGCAGGCGGTCCAGGCGGCGAGTTCCTGCGGCTGCGTGGCGGCCACGGCGATCCAGCCATCGGCGCAGCGGTACAGCCGGTGCGCGGCCGACACGCCGGTCTGCCCGGCGTCCAGCCGCTCCATCGGCGTCATGCGGCCGTCGTCGGCGCCTTGCACGGCCTCGCCGGCCGTCAGCAGCATGGCGCCCAGCAGCGACGAGGCCGTGGCCTGGCCCTCGCCGGTGCGGCCGCGCCGGTACAGCGCCAGCAGCAGCGCGAACACGCCCGACAGCGCCGCCAGGTGGTCGCCCACGCCGAAGCGCAGCCACAGCGGCGGGTTGCCCTCGCCGCCGCTCTCGACCTCCCAGCCGCAGGCGGCCTGCATGAGCTGGTCGAAGCCGGGCCAGTCGGCGCGCGGCCCGGCGGGGCCGTAGGCGCTGATGTGGCCGGACACCAGCGTGGGGTGGATGGCGCGCAGCGACGCGTCGTCGATGCCCAGCTTGCGCGCGGCCGGCATGCGCACGTTGTGGTGCACCACGTCGGCCCAGCGCACCAGCGCTTCGAGCGCCGGCTGCGACGCGGGATCGCCGAGCTTGAGCGCCACGCCGCGCTTGCCGCGCTGGGTGCCGGCGAAGGCGCGTTCCAGCCGGCGCATGGCGTCGCCAGCCGGCGGCTCGACCTTGACGACGTCGGCCCCCAGATCGGCCAGCAGCATGCAGGCGAAGGGGCCGGCCAGGTAGGCGCCGAGGTCCAGCACCTTGAGGCCGTGCAAGGGCGGCAGCGGCGCGGCGGCGGGCGCGGCCCTGGCGGCCTTGGCGCCTTGAGGGGCGGCGGGCACGGGCGCGGCGGTGTCCACGCCCAGCGCGCGCAACGGCCCGCGCACCCGGGCCGGCGGCGTGACGCTGTAGGCCGGTCCGGGCTGCAGCGTGCGGCCGAGCTGCGGATCGTCCACCGCGACGACGTAGCCGTTCAGCCGCGCCTGCGCGTCGCCGTAGATCTCGCCGAAGGGCAAGGCGACCTGGGCCGCCACGTCGTGTTCCCAGAAGTGGCGCACCCAGTCGTCGGCCGTGCGGGTCGCGATGATGCGCCGGTTGGCGCCGAAGTTCGGCGCCACATGGCTGGGCGGCCACTCGGCATTGGCCTGGGCCACGGCGGCCTCGCCCATCGCGGCCAGCGCCTCGGCCATCCAGGGCGCCCGGTCGGGCGAGTAGTGCACATGGATCCAGCGGCCGTCGGCGCACCGGTGCAGCGGGATCGGCAGGCCCTTGTGCAGGCCCTTGGCGAAGGCCGGCGTGGGCGTCGCGGCGCGCGCCCAGTGCATGGTCATGGGCACCAGCGCGGCCTGGGCCAGGCTGGTGCGGGCCAGGCCGCCATGGCCGTCGCGTTCGCGTGCGATCAGCCGCGCCAGCACGCCGATGGCGCTGAGCCAGCCGGCGATCCAGTTGGCGAACGGCATGCGGATGAAGACGGGACCGGGCCGGTGCCCCGGTTGTTCGTCGAGGACGCCCAGCCTGGCCAGGACCAGGGTTTCGCGCAGCGGCGTGTCGGCGCAGGCGTGCTGGCGCGGCCAGGCGCCGATGGCGCCCACGACCAGCCGCGGATGGCGCGCCGCCAGCGTCTCGTCCGCCAGGCCGCGCGCGCGGGCGGCGGCCGGTGGCAGGTCGTGGATGAGCACGTCGGCCGCCGCGAGCTGCTGTTCCAGCGCGGCGGCATCGGCCGGATCGAGCACGAGGCTGCGCTTGCCACGGTTCAGCACCGCGAACAACGCCGTGCCGCGCGCCGGGTCGCCGGCCGCTGCCTCGATCCTGCGGACCTCGGCACCGGCCTCGCTCAGGTGCAGGCCGGCGCTCCAGCCGGCGATGCCGCTGGCCAGCTCCACGACCACGAGGCCGTGCAGCACGCCGGGTTCGGAAGTGGCGATGGGCATCTTGTCTCCTGCCTTGTTGTCGGGTGGCCGGGTCCATCGCGCCCCCGGGAAATGCGCTGTGTCAGCCGAGCGCGGCCTCGATCGCCGCGACCAGCGCCGGGTCGTCCGGTGCGGTGTCGGGCGCAAAGCGGCCGAGCACGCGGCCGTCGCGGCCGACCAGGAACTTCTCGAAGTTCCAGGTCACATCGCCTTCGTGCCTGGGCAGCAGGCCGTGCTTGGCCAGCGTCTGGCGCAGCTGATCGCTGCCCGATTCGCGCGCCACGGGCTGGGCGGCGATCAGCTCGGCGTACAGCGGATGGCGCGGCGCGCTGTTGACCTGCAGCTTGCTGAACATGGGAAAGCGCACGCCGTAGTTGGCGCTGCAGAAGGAGGCGATCTCCTCGGCCGAACCCGGCTCCTGCGCGCCGAAGTCGTTGCTCGGAAAGCCCAGCACCTGCAGGCCGCGCGGCTGGTAGCGCTCGTACAGCGCCTCCAGCCCCGTGTACTGCGGCGTGAGGCCGCACTTGGAGGCCACGTTGACGATCAGCAGCACCTGGCCGCGGTAATCGGCCAGCGTGGCCGCGCTGCCGTCCAGGCGTTGCAATGCGATGGTGTAGAGGGAGTTGCTCATGCGTCTGCCTGGGTCCTTGCGTTCGTGTCTGTGTCTGCATAGGCCTGCTGCACCAGGGTCATGCGGCCGCCGGCCAGCATGAGTGCGCAGTACAAATTGAGTTCGACCACCTGCGGCACGCTGAACACCTGCTTCAGCGCGTCGAACACGGCGTCGTCGATGGCCAGGGGATCGGCCGCGAACAGCTCGGCATAGCGCAGCGCCGCCCGCTCGGGCGCGCTGAAGTGCGCGCTGTCGGCCGACAGGCAGGCCAGGTCTTCGTCGCTCACGGTGTCGCTCTTGCGCGCCAGCTGGCAGGCCTGGCAGGTGGTGACCGCGGCGATGCGCAGCCGCACCAGTTCGCGCAGCCGCGCATCGAGCAGGCTGTCGGTGTGCAAGGCCTCCAGCGTGGCCAGCCAGGCCTGCGCCACCTGCGGGCGGTGCGCCCAGACCTGCACCGGCACCGGCGTGCTGAGCGTGCCGCTGGCGCGCCCGCGCTCTACGGCCGCGCGCAGCGCGGGGGGCAAGTCGGCCAGCGGGACGAGCGGAAGCCGCGCCATGTGCCCTCTCAGCCCAGGCGCTCGATCAGCGTCGCCGTGCCCAGGCCGCCGGCGCAGCAGATCGCCTGCAGGCCGTAGCGCGCGCCGCGGCGCTCCAGCTCGTGCAGCATGGAGGTCATGATGCGCGCGCCGCTGGCACCCAGCGGATGGCCCAGCGCGATGGCGCCGCCGTTGACGTTGAGCTTGTCCTGCGACACGCCCAGCTCGTGCATCCATGCCAGCGGCACCGGGGCGAAGGCCTCGTTGACCTCGAACAGGTCGATGTCCGCCGGCGTGAGCCCGGCCTGGGCCAGCACGCGCCGCGTGGCGTCGATCGGGCCGGTGAGCATCAGCGTGGGGTCGGAGCCCACGGTGGTGAAGGCCTTGATGCGCGCGCGCGGCTTCAGGCCATGGCGTTCGGCCGCGGCGGCCGACATCAGCAGCAGCACGGCCGCGCCGTCGGAGATCTGCGAGGAGTTGCCGGCCGTCATCAGGCCCGCGGGCCGGAAGCTGCTCTTCAGCGTGGCGAGCTTGTCGGCATGGGTGCCGGGGCGGATGGTCTCGTCGGCGGCGAACAGCGCGGCCTCGCCTTCGATGGACTTCTCGCGCAGGCCGACCACCGGCACGGGCGCGATCTCGCGGCGGAAGTGGCCGGCCTCGGCGGCCGCGGCCGCGCGCCGGTGGCTTTCCACTGCGAAGGCGTCGAGCTGGGCGCGCGTGAGGCCCCAGCGTTCGGCCACGCGCTCGGCGGCCTCGCCCTGGCTGGTGAGTTCGAAGCGCTCGGCCGCCAGCCAGCCGAAGGCCTCGCCGTGCAGGTCGCGGTTGCTGCCCATGGGCACGCGGCTCATGTTCTCGGCACCGCCGGCGACCACGACCTCGGCCGCGCCGGCGTGGATCAGCCCGGCCGCCAAGTGGACCGCCGCCTCGCCGGAACCGCATTTGCGGTCGATCGTGAGGCCGGGTACGGCTTCCGGCCAGCCTGCCCCCAGCAGCGCTGTGCGCGCGATGTTGGCCGACTGCTCGCCGATCTGCGTCACGCAGCCGAAGACCACGTCGTCGACCAACCCGGGTTCCAGCCCGGCCCGACGCAGCAACTCGCCCAGCACATGGGCCCCCAAATGATCGGCACGCACGCCGGCCAGGCTGCCGCGGAATTTGCCGATCGGCGTGCGAACGGCCTCGACGATGACGACATCGCTCATGGCCGCCCCCGCCTCACAGCGCATGTGATGCACGGGCCCATCCGGCTGGCGCCCACCACCAGCACTGACATGTTGTTTTCGATCATTTCCTGATTTCCTTCGATCCTCGATGTGCGGACCGTTCGCACGGGGCCCGGACGCCCACGCCGGCTCGGGTGGAAGACGTCACGGGGCCAAAATCACAATTCTTCATGAAGAATAAAATTCTAATATTGAAATTCATATCCTTGAACAGAGGAAACACCGACCTGTTGCGCGAACCGCCTCCACTCAGGGCGGCGCCGCGCCGGGACGGGGCTCCCCGGCGTCGAAGTCCACCTCGACCTCGCAGCCGTTCGGGTCCTCGAAGAAAACCTGCCACGTACGGAACGGCGCGGGCGCGCGGATCAGCTTGTGCGCAATGCCATGCTGCCCGAGCAGGGCGAGAAAGCCGCCCAGGCCCTCGCCGGCGTAGGCCATGTGGTCGAGCACGCCGCGGCGGGGCTGCGGCATGGCATCCCGCTCGATGACGTGCAGCACGGCCTGGCCGTTCAGGTAAAGCCAGGCACCGGGCACGCTGAAGCCGGGCCGCGGTCCCTCGGAAAAACCGAGGCGGCCGTAGAACGCGATCGTTTCCTGCAGGGCATCGGTGACCAGGGTGAAATGGTCCATGCGCTGGATCATCATGGATGGCTCCTTGAACGGATGTCAGATGCCCGGATAGCTGCCTCCGTCCACCTGGAGGTTCTGCCCCGTGATGTAACCGGAGAGGGACGAACACAGGAAGGCGCAGGCCGCGCCGAACTCCGCCGGCGTGCCGAAGCGTCCTGCAGGGACGGGGCGCAGCATCTGCGCGCGGGCAGCCTCGAAGTTGATCCCTTGCTGCTGCGCGGTCCAGCGCGTCATGCGCGTCAGCCGTTCGGTGTCGATGCGCTCGGGCAGAAGATTGTTGATGGTGACGTTGTCGCGCACGACCTCGGCGGAGAGCGCCTTGGCCATGGCGGTCAGCCCCGAGCGCGCCGTCGTCGACAGGCCCATGGCCGTGCGCGGCGCCTTCACCATGGCCGAGGTGATGTTCACGATGCGCCCGAAACGCCGCTCCCGCATGCCGGGCACGGCGGCTCGCAAGAGCATGAGGGCGCCATCAGGTTCGCGTTGAGCGCGGCGGCCCAGACAGCCTCGTCCCATTCCTCGAAACGGCCGGGCGGCGGCCCCGCGTTGTTCGTCACCAGGATGTCGCACTGCGCCGCCGCCGCACCCAGCGAGGTCCGGCCCGCAGGCGTGTCCAGGTCCGCGAGGATGACGGCCGGCCGGCGGCCGGTCGCCTCTTCGATGGTGTCCTGGGCTTGCCGCAGGCGCCCGGGGTCGCGGCCATTGAGCGTCACCAGCACGCCTTCGCGCGCGAGCGCTTCGGCGCAAGCCCGGCCCAGCCCCTGCGACGATGCGCAGACCAGGGCTTTTCTGTCGGCGATGCCGAGGTCCATGGTTTCGTCTCCCCGTTCGCATTGGGTCAGTCCGGCGTGCGCGCCGGCAGGGCGCCGGCCAGCGGACGCAGGCGGCCATCGAGCAGCGCCTGCCGCACCGCGGCGCGGCCGACCTTGCCCGCATCGGTGCGCGGAACCTGCCCCAGCAGTAGCTCCCTGGGCCGCTTGAAGGATGCCAGGCGCTGCCCGCAATACGCGATCAGTTCGGTGCGCAAGGCCGCCAGTTCCGCAGGCGCGGCCGCATCGCGCGGCTGGACCAGCGCGAACACGCTCTGGCCCCATTCGGGGTCGGGCAGGCCCAGCACCACGGCGTCGGAGACGGCCGGGTGCTGCATCAGCGCGGCCTCGATCTCGGCAGGATAGATGTTGACGCCGCCCGAGAGGATGAGATCGGAACGGCGGTCGCAGAGATAAAGCCAGCCCTGCGCGTCCAGGTAGCCGTAGTCGCCCGCGGTGAACAGGGCGCCGCGCTTGGCCGCGCGGGTCTTCTGCGGATCGTTGAAGTACTCGAAATCGAAGCCGTCATGCATGTAGACCAGGCCCGGCTCTCCGGGCGCCAGCGCGTTGCCGTCGTCGTCCAGGATGGCGAGCTGGCTGAAGGGATACGCACGCCCCACCGTCCCGGGGTGCCGCAGCCAGTCCTCGCTGCCGACGTAGGTGCCTCCACCCTCGCTGCACGCGTAGTACTCGTACAGGACCGGGCCGAGCCAGTCGATCATGCGGCGCTTGGTTTCGGGCGGACAGGGAGCCGCCGCATGGATGACGGTCCTGAGGCTGGACAGGTCGTGACGGCGGCGGACCTCCTCGGGCAGCTGCAGCAGGCGATGGAACAGGATCGGCACCAGCTGCACGCTGTCGATGCGTTCCCGCTCGATCAGGCCGAACACGCGTTCGCCGTCCCATTTTTCCAGCAGGACCACGCGGTGGCCCAGATGCAGCATCTGGATGGCGCGCGAGCCCGGCGCCGCATGGTAGAGGGGAGTGCAGACCAGGTGCCGCCCGTCGCCTGCGCGCAGGCCGAACATGCCGGAATACAGCGGCAGCGTCCGGGCCAGCGCCGCCTCGGGCGTCCCGCCCGTCAGCGGCCGCCGGATCCCCTTGGGACGCCCCGTGGTTCCGGAGGAATAGAACATGACGCTGCCCGCCAGCCGGTCGGCCGGCGGCCCTGGCGGCTGCGCGTCCAGCAGCGGCTGCAGATCGCGGAAGCCCAGGATGCTCCCCGCCACCGCCAGGCGTCCCTGCGCAGGAAGCTTTGCCTGCCGGGCAGCCTGGCTGGCGGCAGCGGCGAAGCGGTGGTCGGCCAGCAGCACCCGGCTGGCGCTGTTGGACAGCAGGTAGGCGAGGTCCTCGGCCGTCAGGTGCCAGTTCAGCGGCACCAGGTAGGCGCCGATCTGCGCGATGGCCAGCGCGCTGGCCAGCCAGTCGCCGGTGTTGGGCAGCAGCACCGCCACCGCATCGCCCGTGCCTGTGCCGCAGGCGCGCAATGCGTGGGAAAGGCGGTCCACGCGTTCGCGCAGTTCGCCGAAGGTGCTGCGGCCGCCGTCGGCATGCACGATCGCGATGCGTCCGGGCTGCTGCTCGGCGATCTTCCAGAAGCCCAGCGCGCCTGCGCAGAGATAGTGAGGATTGATGGCCGGCGTCGAAGTGCCGGCGATGGGGATAGCTTCCGGCATGCGCTACTCGATCGTGATGCCCGCGGCCCGGATTGCTTGGGCCCAGGCGAGCGTGTCCCGCTTCTGCAAGGCCACCAGCTGCTCCGGCGTACCGAGCAGCGGCTGCAGGCCGATACCGGCGAGGAATGCCTGGCCCTCAGGCGCTTCCAGCACCTCGTTGATCAGCCGGTTGAAACGCTGGACGGCCGCGGCCGGTGTTCCGGCCTTGCCGTAGAGCGCCAGCCAGGCGGAGACGTCGAAATCGGGCACACCCGATTCCGCAAGCATGGGAATGTCGCTGGCGGCGGCGATCCGGGTGCGCGTCGTCACGGCCAGCGCGCGCAGGCGGCCGGAGCGCACGTGCGGCAGATAGCCCTGGGGATCGCCGAAAGCATAGTCGAGGTGCCCGCCGATGACGTCGGACACCACCTGGGCCAGCACCTTGTAGGGCACGAAGGTCGACTGCAGGCCCAAGCGCTGGTTGAGGATGGCGCCGGCCAGCCTGCCGGTGATGGCCGAACTGGCGTAGCTCAGCTGGCCCGGCCTGGCCTTGATGAAGGCGAGGAATTCCTGGAACGTGGCGGCGGGTACCCGTGCGGGGTTCACGACCAGGATGTAGGGCACGGTGGCCAGCGAGGCCACGGGCGCGAAGTCCTTTTCCGGATCGAAGGGGAGCGTCTTGTACAGGCTCACATTGGCCGCATGCGTCGAGGAGCCCGTCATGAGGAATTGATGCCCGTCGCCCTTCATGCGGGCCACCGCGTCCGCGGCGATGTTGCCGCCGGCGCCGGGCCTGTAGTCGATGACGAAGCCGATCTCGGGATGGCGCTTCTGGATCTGCTCCGTGCAATAGCGGATCAGTCCGTCGATGGCGCCCCCGCCGGCATAGGCCACGGTGATCGAAACAGGTTTGCCGGGCCACGCGGCCTGGGCGTGAAGGGACGTGTCCCACACCGCAAGCGTGCCGGCCGCCAGGCCGAGCACCTGGCGTCGCGTCGGATGCGTCATGCAAAGGTCTCCATGGAGGTTGGCCGCGCCGCCGCATCGCCGTGGCCGCACCTGCGGTCGCTCGGCAATGCGGGCCGCATTCACAGCGCGCTGGCCTTGAGGCCCGAGGCCGGCACGCGCTGACCGTTCTCGTAGCGGTAGACGCCATGCCCGGTCTTGCGGCCGAGGCGGCCGGCCGCCACCATCTTGATGATCAGCGGACAGGGGCGGAACTTGTCGCCCAGCGTGGCGTGCAGGTACTTCAGCACCGACAGGCGCGTGTCCCAGCCCGTCAGGTCGCCCAGTTCGAGCGGGCCCATCGGGTGGTTGAAGCCCATGCGCAGCGCGGTGTCGATGTCCTCCGCGCTGGCCGTGCCTTCCTGCAGCATCCACATCGCCTCGTTGCCCGCCAGCGCGGACATGCGGCTGGTGGTGAGCCCCGGCGATTCGTTGACGACGATGGAGGTCTTGCCGATGGCGTCGGAGTAGGCGCGGCTGCGCGCCGTGGTCTCGTCGCTGGTGGCCAGGCCGAGCACCAGCTCGACCAGCTTCATCTTGTGCACCGGGTTGAAGAAGTGCATGCCGATCACGCGCTCGGGGTGCGGCACCGCGGTGGCGATCTCGGTGACGCTGAGCGCCGAGGTGTTGGTCGCGACGATGGCGCCGGCGGCCAGCGCCGGTTGTGCGGTGGCCAGCACCGCGCGTTTGATGTCGAGCTTCTCCGACACGGTCTCGATCAGCAGCGTGCCGCCGCGCGCCGCCTGCGCCAGGTCGCTGTCGATGGACAGCCGCGCCTTCGAGGCATCGGCCGCGGTGGCCTCCACCTTGCCCAGGCGCACGCCGTCGTCGAGGATCCTGGCGATCTGCGCGCGCGAACTCTCCAGCGCCTCGGCGCGGTTGTCGACCAGCACCGTCGCGAAGCCCGAGCTCGCGAAGGCGTGGGCGATGCCCGTTCCCATCAGGCCGGCGCCGACGACGACGACCTTTTCATGCTGACGTGCAATTTCCATCAAGCCTCTCCTCCCGTTCATTTCAGATCCAGCTGCAGGGCGCGGCGCGTCTCAGCCGCCCTTGCTGCCCACGATGTTGCGCAGCGTGCCGATGCCTTCGACCGTGGCCTCGACCACGTCGCCCGGTTGCAGGAAGCGGCCGCTGCCCTGCCCCGTGCCCGCGGGCGAGCCGGTGAACATCACGTCGCCGCACTCGAAGCTGGAGCGCTCGTCGACGAAGCGCACGAGTTCGGCGACGTCCCAGGTCATCTCGGCGGTGTTGCCGTCCTGCCGCACATCGCCGTTGACGGCCAGCGTCAGGCGCAGCTGCGGACTCGCCGGTCCGAACTCGTCGCGCGTCACGATCCAGGGCCCCAGGCCGGTCGTACGGTCCTGGCTCTTGGCCGCGAACAGGTCCATGCCGACGCCGGGGGGGCCGCTGCGCTGCAGGTCGCGCGCGCTGACGTCGTTGCCCACGGTGTAGCCCAGCACGCTGGACAGCGGGTCGGCGCGGTCGACCTGCAGCGCACCGATCACCGCGACCAGTTCGACTTCGTGGTCGAGCTCCGCGGTCAGCGGCGGGTAGCGGATGGGATCGTGCGCGCCGATCATGGCGCCGTGCGCCTTCAGGAAGGCGATCGGCTGGCTGTGCGACTTGATGCCGAAGTCGCTGGCCAGGTGCTTGGCGTAGTTGGCGCCGGCCACCACCACGCGCTTGTGGCGTTCGACCGGCGGCAGCAGGCGCACGCCGCGAAGCGGCCGCACGGGGCCGGTCAGCGTCAGCGCTGCCGCGCCCTCGCCGCGCGTGAGGCGCGGCGCCCAGTCGTCGAACGGGCCGGCAATGGCCTGCACCGTGCCTGCGACGGTATCGACCACGGCCCAGAACGGCGCACCGCCGTCTTCGCTGCAGCGGGCGATCTTCATGCCGCGACGGCCGCAAGCTTGGGCGTGGGCGCGCCGACCTTGGCCGGGTCGATGTGCAGCAGCTTGCAGGCGTTCTGCCAGCGGATCTTCTGCAGGTCGGCGTCGGAGATCTTCAGGCCGTCGGTCAGGTCGTGCCGCACGGCATCGCTGCCGCCGAAGTTGCTGCCGTACAGGATGCGGTCGGCACCGACGATGTCGATCAGCGCCTGGCGCATCGGCAGCTCGTGGAGTTCGACATCGAACCAGAAGTTGTTCAGATACTCGAGCACCGGCTTCTTGTTGTGGTGCGTGTCCAGGTTGGGATTGCACTGGGCCAGGCGGCCGAGCTGGTAGGGTACGAATCCGCCGCCGTGCGTGATGTAGACCTTCAGGTTCGGGAAGCGGTCGAACACGCCGCCGTTGACCAGGTACCAGAAGCAACGCGTCTCGTCGTAGTTCATGCCGACGATGGCGGTGGTCTCGTAGCGGTCGGTGTTGGCCTGCTTGCCCCAGGTGACGGACTGGTTGTAGCCGTGCACGAACATCGGCAGGTCGACATCGCACAGCGCCTCCCAGACCGGGTCCATCTCGGGCGAATCGAACTCCAGGCCGCCGAAGTTGGCGCCTCCCGCGACCAGGCCCTTGGCGCCCAGCGTGGTGCAGGCGCGGCGGATCTCCTTGGCCGCCTCGACGGGGGCGTTCAGCGGCGCGTGGGCCCAGGCCATCAGGCGGTCGGGCGCGGCCGAGCAGTAGTCGGCCAGCGTGTCGTTGACCTTCTGCGCGAAGGGCACGCCGAACTCGGCTTCGGCCCAGTACATGTAGCAGTGCGACGGCACGGACACGACCTGCGCGTTCTGCCCCGCCGCGTCCATGCCGGCCAGGCGCGTCTTCGGATCGGCCCAGCGCGCAAGGTAGTCCTCGATCTTCAGCGTGCCGGCACGCACCGCCGCCTTGCGCTCGGGCGAGCCGAGCGTCAGGATCCAGTCGCCCACGCGCAGCTTCACGTCGCCATCGGCGTGCTTCTCGAAGAACGGCCCCCAGTGCGGGTGCTGGTTGTAGTAGTTGGGATGCGGGGCATGGGCATGCAGATCGATCAGCATTGGGTGAACCTTTTGGACCGTGGTTGTTGGGATGCGCTACCGGCAGCGTCGTCGGCTGCGCTGACCTCGATCATGCCAAAGTTAGTCACTTTCTTCAAATGTGTTCAATTAATGGTTTACGCTTACTTCCGGGCGCATACACCCCTGGCACAGTTCGGCATCGGCTGCAGCTCGGGAAGAAGGACATGGACGGCATCCAGCGCATGGACCACTTCACCGTGGTCACCGACAGACTCGACGAGACCTGCGCGTTCCATGCGCGGCTGGGGCTGGTCGATGGAGTGCGGCCCGACTTCGGCGTCGATGGCCGGTGGCTGTATGCCGAAGGCCATCCGGTGCTGCATCTGGTGGCGGTTGGCACGATGCCCATGCCACGCCGTGGCGCGCTCGACCACATGGCATTCTTTGCCCGGGGTCTGGCAACGACGCTGCAGCTGTTGCGACGCGAAGGGATCGCCTACCGGCTGCTGCGGCAGCCGCGCCCCTGGAGCACCTGGCAGGTGTTCTTCTCGGACCCGAGCGGTGTCGAAGTGGAGCTCGACTTCGACGCGGCCGAGACCATCCCGCCCGCGTTGAAGAACGGCCAGCCTGGCGGCTGACCGGCCCCGCGCCCTCGCTTGGCGCTACAGCAAACCGTCGTACGAGCCGCCGTCCACCTGCAGGTTCTGGCCCGAGATGAACGAGGCCTGGGCCGAGCAGAAGAATGCGCAGGCGGCGCCGAATTCTTCGGGCCTGCCAAGGCGGCGCGCGCGCACCATCTTCGTCTGCAGCATGCGTGCATCCTCGAACGTGACACCGCGGGCACGGGCCATGCGCTCGGCCATCTCGATCTGTCGGCCGGTGTCGATGTGCTGAGGCAGCAGGTTGTTGATCGTGACCTTGTCCGCAACGACCTCGCGCTGCAATCCCTTCGCAAACGCAGTGAGCCCGGTGCGCGCGGTGGTCGACAGGCCCATGCCATGCCGGGGCGACTTGACCACGGCCGAGGTGATGTTCACGATCCGGCCGAAGCGCCGGCTGCGCATGCCCGGCACGACGGCATTCATGAGCGCGATCGGCGTCAGCAGCTTGGCCCGCAGCGCAGCCTGCCAGGCCCCAGCATCCCCATCGTCCGGAGCACCGGGGGGCGGACCTGCGTTGTTGCCGACGAGAGTCCCCGGCTCGCTGCACGCGGCAAACCAGGCGTCACGGCCCGAAGATGTGTCGATGTCCGCGACCACCTTGCGCGGCTGCGGCCGGTCGCGCCTTCGATTTGGTCGGCCGCTGCAGACAACCGCACCGCGTCCCGGCCGTTGATGAGCACGTCGCAGCCCTCGGCCGCCAGCGCCATGGCACAGGCCAGCCGCAGGCCGCGCGACGATGCGCACACCATGGCCTTGCGTCCCTCGATGCCCAGATGCATCGCATCAGCGGCGCTGCCCGCGCCCCTGGTTCGTCAAGGCCTGCACCAGCCGGCCGACCCGCTTGGGCAGGTTGACCCGATCGGATGTGCTGGGGACGAGCAGCGCACTCATCACATAGCGGATCAGCATCTCGCACACCAGGTCGCGATCGATCTTGATCCCCAATCTGTCGTCCCAGGCATCGAACACGGGATCGAGGACGTCCTCGAAGCGCACGATCGCATCGTTGAAGATGCGCTTGAAGAAGGTCAGCGCGTAGTCGGGCGCCACCACCAGCAGGCGCCGCGCGCGGCCATGCTCGAGATAGTTGTCGAGATGGTCGACCAGGGCTTTGAAACGTTCATCGGGGTCGTCATGCGGCGCAGTTGCCTCGATCAGCTTGTGATGGAACTCGTCCCGCTTGTGGCGCGAGAACGCATCCAGAAGTTCGTCCTGGGACGAGTAGTAGCGGTAGAAGGTGCCGCGCGAAATGCCCACCATCTTGCACACGTCAAGGATCGAGATGCGACTGGCGCCCGAATCCAGAACGATCTGCTCGGTGGCGGCGAGGATGTTGGCAATCGTCTCGTCCGAACGGCGATTGCGTCGCTTGCGCTTGGGTTCTGGCTTGTCGGGCAGCGCCGCCCGTTCCTTCGCCTTGGCGGCCGGCGCGCGCTTCGCCGCAGGCACGGCTGCGCGCTTGGACGCGGGAGCTGGAACCCGCTTCACTGCCGCCTTGGTGTTGCTGCTGCGCCCCGGGGCCGTTGTCGCCGAACCCTCTTTTTCCTTGGCCATGCTGGAGTCTTTCATGAATGCGCTGCCACAGCAGCTGCCGCGGCGGAACGGAGTGTCAACAAAACATTCAGGGTTAGCCCGGTCTGCATCTTCCTCATCTCTTCCTTAGAATTTAATTCTGATATTGGAATTTCTAGCCTTTACAACGCCTTCGGCACGGGAGACTTTCATATGGTAGGCATGGGGCCTTCGTACGGTTGGGACATGGGAGAGCGCGACACGGTGGTTGCCGCGCTCGAACGTGCGGTTGCAAAGCACCCGGACCGCGTGCTGCTCGATTTTGGCGGCGATCTCTTCACCTATGCGCAGGTCGACCGCCTGTCCACCCGCCAGGCGCATGCCTTCGCTGCGCTGGGCGTGCAGGCGGGGCACACCGTGGTGTCGATGCTGGACAACAACATCGACGCGGTCATCACCTGGCTCGCAGCCAACAAGCTGCGTGCCGTCAGCGTGCCGATCAACACCGCGCTGCGCGGCGAGTTCCTGCGGCACCAGATCGCCGATGCCGGCGCCGCCGTCGTGGTCTGCGAGGCCGACTATCTGGAGCGCATCGCCGCCGTGGCGCAGGGGCTGCCGCAGGCCCAGCTGATCCTGCACCGTGGCAGCATGGCCGCAGGACTGCCCAGTGGCGTGGCCTACGCGCCGCTGGACGCGCACCGTGGCAACGACGACACCCCCTTCGAGCGCAAACCCGAACCGTCGGAGCTCGCCTGCCTGGTCTACACCTCCGGCACCACCGGCCCCTCCAAGGGCTGCATGCTGAGCTACAACTTCATGTGCAACCTGGCCCGGCTGCAGCTGCGCGCAGGTCCGGCCACAGCGGACGACGTGACGATCACCCCGCTGCCGCTGTTCCACATGAATGCGCTGTGCGTTGGGATCATCTCCAACATCCTGGTCGGTGCGCGGGTGGCGATCGTGCCGCGCTTCTCGGTGTCGAACTTCTGGCCCGAGGTGGAGCGCAGCGGCGCCACCATCGCATCCATCCTGGGCAGCATGGGTGGACTGCTGGCACAGGCGCCGGACACGGACGTCGCCAGGCGCTGCGTGGGCCAGATCCACACCGTGCGCGGCAACCCGTTCACGGAGGAAACCAAGGCCATATGGCGAGACCGCTTCGGCGCACGGCAGGTGGGCGGCAACGGCTACGGCCTGACCGAGGCCTGCGTCATCACCTCGCTGGCGGGCGGCGAGTATGCGGCGCCCGGCTCGTCCGGCAAGCGCATCCCCGACTTCGACGTGCGCATCGTCGACGAACTCGACCGAGAGCTGCCCGCCAACACCCCCGGCGAGATCATCGTGCGCCCGCTGCGGCCGGACATCATGTTCATGGGCTACTGGCGCCGGCCCGAGGACACGCTCAAGCTGCTGAACAACCTGTGGTTCCACACCGGCGACATCGGCAAATTCGACGACCAGGGGTTCTTCTACTTCGTCGACCGCAAGAAGGACTACCTGCGCCGGCGCGGCGAGAACATCTCCAGTTTCGAGATGGAGGCGGCCTTTGCGGTGCACCCTGCCCTGGCCGAAGTCGCCGTGCACGCCGTACCCTCGGACAAGGGCGAAGACGATGTGAAGGTCACGGCGGTCCTCAAGCCGGGCGCCACGCTGGAGGCGGCGGATCTGTTCCATTGGGCGGTCGACGCAGTGCCCTACTACGCGCTGCCGCGCTACATCGAATTCCGCACATCGCTGCCCAAGAACCCGCAAGGCCGCGTGCTGAAGTACCAGTTGCGCGACGAGGGCAAGACCGCGGCGACCTGGGACCTCGAAGCCACGGACATCAAGGTCGCCAAGCGCTGAGACGCGCGGCTCAGAGCTCCCGGACCGGCACATGCGCAGGGCGGGAGTTGTAGCCGGGCAGGTGCAGCCCGCCATCGACATGGATGGCCTCGCCCGTGACGTAGCGGGCCATCTCCGACGCCAGGAACACCACCACCGGACCGATGTCGTCCTCGGGCTCGCCACAGCGCCCCAGCGGCCGCATCGCGGCGGACCGCTCGGCGAAGCCCGGATTCTCCGCACACAGCTTGTGGAAGGTCGCCCCCATCGCCGTGGGCGCGATCGCATTCACGGTGATGTTGAAGCGCCCCCATTCCGATGCGGCACTGCGCGTCAACCCCAGGATGGCGCCCTTGGCCGTGTTGTAGTCGCCATGCAGCCAGGCACCGAGCTCGACGTCGATCGAGTAGAAGTTCACGATGCGCCCGCCGCCCCGCTTGCGCATGTGCGGCAGGGCCGCCTTCATGGCCCACCAGCTGGCCCACACCGTCGAATCGAGCGTGCGCGCGAGCATCTCGTCGGTCTTGTCCTCCAGCAGCACGTTGGGCGTGGGCGCGAAAGCGTTGTTCACCAGGATGTCGAGTCCGCCGAAGCGCTCGGCCGCCGCGGCGACGGCCGCCTCGACGCTGTCCTTGCGGGTCACGTCGGTGCGCACGAACAGCGCGCGGGCGCCCAACTCCTCGCATTCGCGCGCGACCACCGGGCCGCTGTCGGCATCCAGCTCGGCGATCACGACGCAGGCACCCTCGCGCGCGCAACGCCGCGCAACGCCGCGCCCGATCCCATTGCCCGCGCCCGTGATCAACGCAACCTTGTCTTGCAGCAAACCCATGGACTTCTCGATGTGGTGTTAAATTGAACAGATTTTTCCAACTTGTTCAACTATTGGCAAGTAAGGAGAACACCTGATGGGCCGCTTCCGGCGCCGTATCGTCATCGTCCACCGCATGCACACCGGCCAGGCGCCTGGCGCAGAAGACGCGGCCGGCGAGGCCCGTGCCTGCCTGGAGGACGATTTTCATCATTTCCGCGTCTCCGTGCTGCACCGAGGCGGCCGCGTGCAGGCCGTGCAGGCCAGCGCCCCGCGCACGCCCTACACCCTGTGCGGCATCGCGGCAGAGCAGCTCCAGCGCCTGCAGGGCATGGCCTTGTCGCCGGTGGCCGGCAGCGTGAGCAGGGTGACGGATGCCAGCGACCAGTGCACGCACCAGTTCGACCTTGCGGGCCTGGCCATCGCCGCAGCCGCCAGCGCGCGGCCACGGCGGGAATACGACATCGAGGTCGAGGACCGCGTCGGCGCGCGCAGCCGGGCCGCCATCCTGCGCGATGGACGGCTGCTGCTGGAGTGGATGCTGGACGGGAGCACCATCGCCGGCCCGGTGCCGTTCGAGGGCGTGTCCCTGAAGGCGGGGTTCGCGCGCCTGGTGCATGCGCGGCTGCCGGTGGACGACGCAGAAGCTGCCATCGCCCTGCGGCGCTGCGCGCTGATCTCTCTCGGGCGGGGCAAGCCGCTGGACCAGCAGCTCCATGCGGCGCCAACGGGCCTGTGCTTTGCCCAGCAGCCGCAGCGCGCACCGCAGGCGCTGCGCGTGGTCGGCTCGACCTGGGACTTCAGCGATGCTGCGCGGCGATCGGACCTGTGCGCCGACGATGGCGACTGGCTCGCCTTTCGCTAGCAGGCCACAGGCCGCGCGCGGCGGCCCGGCCGCAGGTCAGAGGAAGACGGCCAGGTTCGGCGTGCCCAGCACGGCCTGGTCGAGCAGCACCTCACGGCGTGCCAGCTTGAAGCTCTCGCCGTCGGCGCGCAACACGTCGTTGCGCTCGCCGCTGATGAAGTCGAACTCGTCGAAGTTGAAGCGGCTGCGCGTCATGAGCAGGTAGCTGCTCACAGCGTACTCGCCGTCGTTCGGCATCGTGCGCACCCGGATGTTCGTGACGAGACGGCGCGTACGCGATGGCGGATCTTCCGCCCAGGCGCTCTTGCCGGACAGGCGCATCACACGCCCCATGACCGACCGGTAGTCGTCGTGGTAGTGCTGCGTGGTGCGCACCACGCTGGCCTTTTGCTCCGCGGTCGTGCGCGTCGTGCGCAGCGGCGCGGTGTAGACGAGGTCGTTCGCCAGGCGGGTCGCCCATTCCTGCAGGTGGATGCCGTCGAGCAGTTCGGCCTCCTCGTACAGGAATTCGACGATGCGGTTGTAGACCGGCGATCCGACCGGGACACGTTGGCCGACGAACTCGGCCGGCGCTGCGGCGGCGCCGCGTTCTTGCAGTTCTTGCATGGTGTTTCCTCGATGTCAAACTTCGGCGGTCATCAGTTCGCGCCAGTAGGCCCACCAGTGCCACTGGGTGTCGTCCTTGGTGAAGCCTTCGTTCACGATGCCGGGACCCGGCCAGCCCGCCGGCGCGCCGGTCTCGTAGCAGGCCTGGTACTTCATCGTCATGTGCCGCCCCATCGCCCCCTTGGCGGCCAATGTCATGTGCGGCCAGGTGTCGGAGTCGTCCTGCTCCACCATGCCGGAGGTGCCGAACAACTGCACGGTCTGCTTGAGCATCTTCTCGCGCAGTTCGGGCGGTGCGTCCTTTTCGGCGAAGATCCAGTTGACGAACTCCAGCTTGTCCGGGCCGCGCGGCACGTAGGCGTGCATGGTCATCGAGCCGACGACCGAGCCATCGCCCTGCGGGATGTAGACGAAGCCGAACAGCACGTTCGGGAAGATGCCTCCGACCTGCGGCGGCATGGTCGTCAGCACCTGCAGCTGCTCCGGCGTGAGCTTCTCGAACAGCTCGTCCACCATGGACGCCGTCATGCCGGCCGGCGGCAGCGCATCCAGCTTCTGGCGCACCGACAAGGTCTTGGGGTCGAGCCCGGCCAGGCGCTGGATCTTGCGGCCCAGGTCGATGCAGCGCAGCGCATGGCCATGGGGGGAGCTGACCTCCACGCCGTACATCTCGGGACTCAGGTCGGCACCGCCGCCCTCGCCGTCGCCCTTCTTCGCGTAGTTGCCCACCTCGCCCAGCCAGCGGTGCAGCGTCAGCGTGTGGAAGCCATCGGCGGCGGACTGCTCGCCAGCGGCCTTCCAGTTCGCGCGCACGATGAAGCGCTGCGGCGGACCCAGCACCTCCATGCCCTTGAGCGTGCGGCAGAACAGCATGTCGTAATACCACTTCGTGTCGCCGAGGAACTCGTCGAACGAGGGGCCGTTGATATTCCAGGTGGCGAACACGAGGCCGCCGTACAGCGCGACCCGCGCCTTCTTCAGCCCGAGCTGCTCCTTGGACATCATCTTGCCGTGCATGCACTCGCGCTCCACCGGTGAGCCGATGAACTCGCCACCCGGGCGGAACGCCCAGCCGTGGTAGATGCACTTGTGGATCTGCGTGTTGCCGCAGTCGGCCGTGCTGATGCGCATGCCGCGGTGCGGGCACACGTTCAGCATCACGTGGACCTGGCCTTCCTTGTCGCGCGACACGATCACCGAGTCGGACCCCATGTCGCGGACCATGAAATCGCCGGTGTTCGGAATCTCGGACTCGTGCCCGAGCATGACCCAGATCTTGCCGAAGATGCGGTCCATCTCCATCTCGTAGAGCTCGGGGTCCGACAGGGCGCGCATCTGCACCTCGCGCGTGGCGGGAATGACCAGGTCGGCAACCTTGGTCCCGTCGGACAGTGTGGGGCTTGTCTTCGTCAGCATGGGAGAACTCCTGGGCGTGTGGGACGAGTTAATTAAGACACTTTTGACGATACTGTGCACTAAATGCCAGAATGGCGACCTAGTAGGAACCCCAACCACCGCTGCGCAGATGCGGTGCCTCGGCTTGGCGCGGTGGTGCCGCGCTGACCAACGCGGGGCCGTGCACGCGCGGCGCCATGGCATCGATGAAGGTGTACGGGAAGGCGGCAGGCAGGGCCCCCGCGGCGTCGAGCCGGGCCTCCAGTTCGGCCGGCAGCTGGAAGTCCAGCGCGGCCAGCGTGTCCTCGAGCTGGGCGACACGCGTGGCGCCCAGCACCACCGACGCGACGGCCGGCCGGTTGGCCACCCAGTTCACCGCCACCTGCGCCATCGGCCGGCCAACGGCACGGGCCACCGATTCCAGCTCTGCCACGATGCGCCAGTGGCGCTCGCGCGTGCGGCTCAAGGCTGGCGTGGCCATCGCCGCCGTGGCCTTCAGGCGCCCTCCGTCCTGCCCGGCCGCGTCCACGCCCGGCCGGTACTTCCCGCTGAGCACACCGCCCGCCAGCGGGCTCCACACCATGAGCCCCATGCGCAGAGCCTGGCACATGGACGGGAACTCGTAGTCGATGCCGCGCTCGGCCAGCGAATACTCCATCTGCAGCGCGCAAGGCGGCTCGCGGCCCTGCAGGCTGGCGACGGCGTGCGCGCGTGCGGCGTACAGGCCGGGACGTCGGACAGACCGAAGTGGCGCACCTTTCCCTGCGTGACCAGGTCGTCGAGCGTGCGCAGCACCTCCTCCACCGGCGTGACGCGGTCCCAGGTATGGAGCAGATACAGGTCGATGTATTCGGTGCGCAGGCGCCGCAGCGACCCCTCCACCGCTCGCAGAATGTTTTTGCGCCCGTTGCCCGCGGCGTTCGGGTCGCCCTCCTGGTTGGCGAAGTTGTGCGTGAACTTGGTGGCAAGCACGATGCGCTCGCGCATGCTGCGCTCGGCGATGAACTCGCCGAGCCAGCGCTCGCTGGTTCCCTGGGTGTAAACGTCGGCTGTGTCAATGAAGTTGCCGCCAGCCTCCAGGTAGCGGTCCAGCAGCGCGGCCGCGACGGCGCGGTCGCAGCCCCAGCCGTTCTCAGTGCCGAAGGTCATCGTCCCCAGCGCCAGCCGCGACACGCGCAGGCCGCTGCCGCCCAGCAGGTGGTAGGTCATGCCCATGGCTGGCTCAGCGGGTGTTGTGCTCGACGCGCTCGGGCACCGTGATGCGAGTCCGCAGCAGGCCGAGCTGCGCGATCTCCAGCTCCACGACGTCGCCGGGCTTGAGCATGCGCAGTTGCTCCAGCCCGCAGCCGTTGCCGACCGTGCCCGAGCCGAGGAATTCACCTGGGTACAGCGTCTCGGAGCGCGAGATGTGCTCGATCACGTCGCCGAACTGCCAGTGCATGTCGCGCGTGCTGCCGCGGCCCCACTCCTCGCCGTTGACGCGCGCGACCATCGTCAGGTCGTAGGGGTCCTCGATCTCGTCGGCCGTCACGAGGCAGGGGCCCATGACGTTGGCCGTGTCGAAGTCCTTGCTCTTGGCCGGCCCCAGCATCCCGACCATCTCGATGGCCTGGGCATCACGGGCGCTGATGTCGTTGAAGATCGTGTAGCCGAGGATGTACTCGTGGGCGCGGGACTTCGGTACATCCTTGGCGCGGCGGCCGATGTAGCAGCCGAACTCGAGCTCGAAATCCAGCGCCTTGGAGAAGCCGGGCCAGACCACGTCGTCGTCGGCACCGATCACCGCGAAGCGGTTGCACTTGTAGTAGATCGGCTGGCGGCGGAAGGTGTCGAGCACGCGCTCGTCGGACTTGGTGTTCATCGCCTTCAGCGCCGCCTCGGGATCGGGACTGCGTTGCGCGCGCATGCGCCGGGCGGCCGCGAAGCTCTGCTGCAGATGCAGCTCGAAGCACGAGCAGTCGCGCATCTGGATCGGCGGCTGGATAGGCGCGCGCAGCCGCACGTCCTCGCGTGACAGCACGGCCGCCGTCGGTGCGCGCGCCACCAGGGCGCGGGCTGCCTGCAGCGCGGCATCGCCGCCTTCCACCAGCGCCTGCACGCTGGCGAAAGCCGGGTGGGCAGCGCCGTGCAGCGCCTGCTGTGCGGCCTGCAGCGACAGCACGGCCTGGCCGTTGTCGAGCAGCGCGCCGGCCAGCTCGGGGCCTGGATCGTGGGTGAACGTGACGAGTCTCATCGGTTGGTCTCCAAGGGGTTGTGTGGTGGTCCGGCGCCAAGGCTCAGACGCGCCCGGCCACCGGCAGGCAGGCACCGGTGATGGCCGCGGCCTCGTCGGACAACAGGAAGGCGACGATGCCGGCCAGGGCCTGCGGCGTGACCCAGCGCGCGAAGTCGGCCTGCGGCATGTCGGCCCGGTTAGCCGGCGTGTCGACGATGCTGGGCAGCACCGCATTGACGGTGACTCCCCGGTCCTTGAGCTCCTCGGCCAGCGCCTCGGTCAGGCGCATCACGCCGGCCTTCGATGCTGCGTAGGCGCCCATGCCGGCCATGGCCTTCAGCGCGGCCTGCGCGCCGATGTTGACGATGCGCCCTCCGCCGCCAGCCAGCAGGTGCGGCAGCGCGGCGCGCGTGGCCGAGACCGCGCTGCGCAGGTTCGTGGCGTACATGCGGTCCCAGGTGTCGAGCGCGCCATCCGCGAGTGTCTCCCAGACGAAGCCGCCGGCCACGTTGACCAGCGCGTCGAGCCGGCCCCAGCGTGCGCGCACCGCAGCCATGGCGGCCTGCGTGGCTTCGGGCTGCCCGAGGTCGACACCGCCGAGCCGCAGCATCCCGTCTTCGTCACCGCCGGGCCCGGCGGCGGCACGGTCGAGCAGCGCGACGCGCGCCCCCTGCGATTGCAATTGCACACCGACCGCGCGTCCGAGGGAGCCGAAGCCTCCCGTCACGACGATCACCCGGTCGTGGAATGGTCCAGACATGGCGTAAACCCTATAAGTTAGACAGATCTAATGAAAGTGTTCATGAATTAGACTTCCCTTCTCTGACGAACGTCAACCAGGATTTCCTCGACATGCTGATCGATGTCCACGCCCATCTGTTCACGGCAGGCATGCTGAACCGCCATCCGTTCTGGGGCCCTGCCATGAAGGTCCAGGGGCTCACCGTCGGCCACTTCTCGCTGGGCACCAAGCAGCGCAAGACCGCCGCGAACGACCAGGAGGCCGAGGCCAACCTGCTGGCCCGCATGACCCACGCGGCCCGGCGCGAACTGATGGCCCAGCGCGGCGTGGACCACCTTGTGCTGTCCACCCCCTCGCATGCCTTTATGTACTGGGCCGAGGACTTCGGCAACACCTACGCGCGCATCTGCAACGACGAGCTGTCGGCCTACTGCGCGCAGGACCCGGCCCACTTCTCGTTCTGGTGCCATGCCAACCTGGCCGACCCGCAGGAGGCGGCGCGCGAGATCCGCCGCGCCGTCACGCTGCTCGGCGCGCGCGGCGTGTGCGTGGGTGGCGCCAACTTCAAGGGCCTGCAGGCCCATGACGAGGCGCTGTTCCCGGTCTGGGAGGTGCTGGCCGGGCTCGACGTGCCGATCATGGTGCACGGCTACAACCAGTCGATCTGGCTCGGCGAGAAACACCACGAGGACCGCTTCGAGACCAGCTCCATCGTCGGCGACTGCGTCGACGAGACGCTGTTCTTCTGGTACCTCATCTGCGGCGGCGCGCTCGACACCTTTCCGACACTCAAGACCTACATCACGCACGCCGGCGGCATGGCCGTGTTCCAGCTCGGCAGGCTGGCCGAGCTCAACAAGGCCATGGCGCCCGACACGCGCAACCGCCGCCCGCTGCTCGACTACCTGCCCAACTTCTGGTTCGACCTGGACGTGCACACGCCCGCGCTGCGCCGCGGCGTGGTGGACGTGGTCGGCGTGGACCAGTTGCTGTACGGCACCAACTTCGGCGGCGCCTACGACAACGGCGACCCGACGCGGGACCTGGGCCTGGACGAGGCCCAGCGCGAGAAGATCCGCAGCGGCAACGCACGGCGGCTGCTCAAGCTCGACGTGATCTGACGATGGCACGCAAGCTTCCCGCACTGACGCCGGACAACACCGCCTTCTGGCAGGGCGGAGCGCAGGGCACGCTGCACATGCACCGCTGCACGGCCTGCACGCGCTTCTTCCACCCGCCCGCGCCCGCGTGCCCGCGTTGCGGCAGCGCAGACGTCGGCCCGCGGGCGGTATCGGGCCGTGGCAAGGTCGCCACCTACACCGTCAACCAGCAGGTCTGGACACCGGACCTGGCCGACCCCTACGTGGTGGCCATCGTCGAGCTGGCCGAACAGCCGGGCCTGCGCTTCGTCAGCAACGTGATCGGCTGCGCGCCCGCGCAGGTGCACATCGGCATGCCGGTGCAGGTCTGCTTCGAGCAGCACGACGATGTCTGGCTGCCGCTGTTCCAGCCGGTGGCGCAGGAGGCCGCGGCATGAGCCGGCGCTACGGCGAGAAAGAAGTCGCGATCACCGGCATCGGGCAATCGGAGGTCGGACGGCCATCCGCGCGCCCGGCACTACAGCTCACACTGGACGCTTGCCGCGAAGCCATCGCCGACGCCGGCCTGAGAAACGAAGACATCGACGGCGTGGCCTGCTGGCCCGGCGACAACAACAACGGCAATCCGTTCTCGCCCATCGGCCCGAATGCGCTGGCCAGCGTGATGGGGTTTAACGTCAACTGGTATGGCGCAGGCTACGAAGGCCCGGGCCCGCTGGCTGGTGTGATCAACGGCGCCATGGCCATCGCTGCCGGGCTGTGCCGCCATGTGCTGGTGTTCCGCACCATCGCCGAGGCCAGCGCGCGTCGGACCGACCGCAATGCCGCGGCATTGACCAACAAGTCGCCAGGCCGCGACAGCAGCTTCTTCTGGCAGTGGTACACGCCGTTCAACGTTCTGTCGGCCGTCAACCTGATCGCCATGTACGCGCAACGGCATTTCCACGACCACGGCACCACGCCCGAGCAGCTGGCGCAGATCGCGCTGACCTGCCGCCGGAATGCGGCGCTGAACCCCAAGGCCGTGTTCCGCCAGCCGCTGACGCTGGACGACTACATGGCCTCCAAGATGATATCCACGCCGCTGCGGCTGTTCGACTGCGACGTGCACTGCGATGCCGCCACGGCCATCGTGCTGTCGCGCGCCGACGCGGCCCGCGATGGCCCAAACCAGCCGATCCGCATCGAGGCCATCGGCGCCGCGCTGCACCAGCCCTGGTCCTGGGACCAGATCTCGCTGACCGAAATGGCGGCCTTCGACGTGGGCCGCATGATGTGGTCGCGCACCGACCTCAAGCCGGGCGATGTGGGCAGCGCCCAGCTCTACGACGGCTTCTCGATCCTCACGCTGATCTGGCTCGAGGCGTTGGGCCTGTGCCCGCCCGGCGAAGGCGGGCGCTTCATCGAGGGCGGTACGCGCATCGCCCGCGACGGCGTGCTGCCCCTTAACACCAACGGTGGCCAGCTCTCGGGCGGGCGCACGCACGGGCTGGGCTACGTGCACGAAGCCTGCACGCAGCTGTGGGAACGCGGCGGCGAGCGCCAAATTCGGCCGCATCAGGTCGCGGTCGCCGCTGCCGGTGGCGGCCCCCTCGGTGGCAGCCTGCTGCTCGTCAAGGACTGAGGTCGGCCACCGACCCCATGGAAACACAAATGCACACGAACACCACCTCCGGCAAGACATCCGGCGCCGCGGTCGACATGGCCGAGTTCAAGCTCGGTTGGCGCATCCTGGTCCTGGCCATCGTGGGAGTCGGCATCAATGCCAACTCGTCGATGCTGTACGCCTTCGGCGCGCTGACCATCCCGCTGCAGGAGGCGCATGGCTGGGAGCGCGGCCAGATGCAGGGCTCGATCAGCTTCCTGTTCGCGGGCGCCGTCGCCAGCGCGCAGCTGGCCGGCTGGCTCAACCTGCGCCACGGCATGCGCACCGTCACGCTGGTCTCGCTGGTCTGCCTGTCGCTGGTTTTCCTGGCGATGACGCAGATGGGTAGCTCGATCGTCTGGCTATACGTGATGTTCATCGCCCTGCCGCTGGCCAGCCTGGGCACCATGCAGGTGACCTGGACCCACCTGGTCAACCTCTGGTTCGTGCGCAACCGCGGCCTGGCACTGGCGCTGGTGCTCTCGGGCACCGGCCTGGCCGCCGCCCTGCTGCCCTCGGCCGTGACCTGGGCCGTCGGCCGCTGGAATTGGCAGGCCGGCTTCGTGCTGCTGGCGCTGCTGCCGGTGTGCCTGGCGCTGCCACTGGCGCTGCGCTGGATGGCAGAACCTGGCGAGCGCGGCGGCGTCGCCGATGCGCAGCAAGCCAGCGAAGCCGCCGCGCAGCGGCGCCAGGGCGTCAGCTTCCGCGAGGGCATCGTCAGCGCACGCTTTTGGGCCATGAACCTGGGCTTGTCGCTGGTGGTCGCCAGCGTCGTGGCCATGGTCACCAACACCGTGCCGATGCTGCGCGACAAGGGCCTGTCGGCGGCCGAGGCGAGTTCGGTCTTCGGTGCATTCGGTGTTTCGCTGATCGCCGGCCGCGTGATCGTGGGCTACCTGGTCGACCGCCTGTGGGCGCCCGGTGTGGCTGCCGTCGCGCTAGCGATTCCGGCCCTGGGCTGCTGGCTGCTGCTGCACGCCGGTGCCACGGACACCGGGCTGCTCATCGTCGCCGCCATGCTGTTGGGCGTGGGTGCCGGTGCCGAGTTCGATGTGGCCGCCTACCTTGTGGCTCGCTACTTCGGCCTGCGCGACTATGGCCGGCTGTTCGGCGTACACCTTGGCCTGATCACGCTGGCCTCGGCGCTGGCCCCCATGTTCGCCGGCATGCTGTACCGCAGCGCGGGATTCTACACCCCGCTGCTGACCATCTGCGGCATCTCCTTTCTCATCGGCGCGCTGGTGCTGCTGCCACTCGGCCGCTACCCCCGCTTTGCCGACCGCCCTGCCCCCACTCCCCAAACAGCCTGAGGACTGCTGTCCATGCCAACCGACAACATCGTCATCGCCGGCGGCGGCCAGGCCGGCTTCCAGGTGGCCGCCTCGCTGCGGCAGGAAGGCTTTGCCGGCCGAATCACCATCGTGGGCGACGAGCCGGGTGTGCCCTACCAGCGCCCGCCGCTGTCCAAGGCCTACCTGCTGGGCAAGGTCGGCGCACATGCGCTGCGCTTTCGCCCGCCCGAGTACTTCGAGGAGCACTGCATCGACCGGCTGCACGACCGCGTCGCCATGATCGACCGCGACGCCCGCATTGTGCAGCTGGCCTCCGGCTCCAGCCTTCCCTACGACCACCTCGTCATCGCCACCGGCGCGCGCAACCGCGTGCCGGCGCTGCCCGGTGTCGAGCTCGACGGCGTGTTCGGCCTGCGCACGCTGGCCGATGCCGACGCGCTGTCGCCGCGCATCGCCCACATCCGCCACGCCGTCGTGCTAGGCGCCGGCTTCATCGGCCTGGAGTTCGCCGCCGTGGCAGCCGCGCGCGGCGCCTCCGTCCACGTGCTGGAACTCGGCACGCGGCCGATGGCCCGGGCCTTGTCGGAGAATATGTCCGCGCTGTTCACCGTGGCGCACCGCAGCTGGGGCGTGACGCTGGACCTGAGTTGCGGGCTGCAACGCATCCTCGGCCAGGATGGCAAGGTTACGGGCGTGCAGACCTCGGACGGCCGCCACCTGCCCGCCGACCTGCTGGTCTACGGCATCGGCGTGCTGCCCAATGACGAACTGGCGCAGGGCGCCGGCCTGCAGGTGCGCGACGGCATCTGCGTTGACGCGCAGTTGCTCACCAGCGACCCAAACATCTCGGCCATCGGCGACGTCGCCAGCTTCAGCAGCCCGTATGCCGAGCGGCCCATGCGGCTCGAATCGGTGCAGAACGCTATCGACCAGGCCAAGTGCGTCGCCGCGCGCCTGCTGGGCCGACCCGCAGCCTACGAGGCCCTGCCCTGGTTCTGGACCGACCAGGGCGAGCTCAAGCTGCAGATCGCCGGCATCTCCGAAGGCCATGACGAGACCGTGCTGCTGGGCTCGGCCGACACGCGGCAGCTCAGCGTGCTGTGCTTCCGCGCCGGCCGCCTGATCGCCGTGGAAAGCGCCAACCGGCCGATCGACCACATGTCCGCGCGCAAGATCCTGGCGCGCGCGCCCAGGCTCACGCCCGCGCAGGCGGCCGAGCCCGGCTTCGAGCTCAAGGCCTACGAGGCCGCCACACGGCCGGCTTGACGTTGGCACCTCCTCCTCGGGGAGGCGCCTTGCAGCGGTGCGCCGCTGTGCTTGCAAGCCGACTAGTAACGCGCCAAGCGCGCCGATGCAAGCCGGCGCTCAGATGCCGTCCTTGAAGTCCGCGATCGGCGATATCGAGGCACCACCGTCCACCAGCAGCGGGGTGCAGGTGGCTTAGACCACCTCGGGCAAGGCCAGGAACATCGAAGCGGCGGCGATCTCGCAGGGTTGGGCGACGCGGAGTAACGGGAAGTTGGCGGCGATGCAGCGGGACAGTTCGTCGTTTAGGCGCTCGCGCATGCGGTCGGGGGCGATCAGGCCTAGCTCGACCACGTCGACCAGCACATTCTTGGGCCCGGCGTCCTGCGCCAGCCCCCGCGAACGGGTTAATGCAGGCCTTGCTGAAACCATGGCCGATCAGGCCGGATCTGGCAGCTGCCCGTGTCGGCCAGCCGCTCGAGCGCCGCCGCGTAGTCGTCAGGTCAGCCCTCGGCGAACTGGCCGAGTTAGCGGATCACGTTCTCGCGGTTGCGCTCGCAGATCAGCTCAAAGCCCCAGGTAGTCGGCCTTGCCGATGTCTACGCCGGCATGGCGCAGTAGCGCATAGGCCGTGGTGACGTGGAAGAAGAAGTTCGGCAGCGCCCAGCGCTGTAGCAGGCTGCAGCCGTCGAAGTGCAGCGGCGGCGCGGCCCTCTGCGGCAGCACGATCTGGCGGCCGGCGGCAGCGTTGACGGCCTGCGCGTCCACCGAGGCCACCCATTGCGCGCTGGCGCGCAGGCGCTGGCGCAAAGCTGCGAGCGTGGTCTCGTCGTCGGCATGGCGCGGCATCTCGACATCGGCCAGCCGCGCCATCGTCATGCGCGCGATGTCGGCCGCGATGCGAACCTGCGCCACGAAGGGCAGCATGTCGGGCGCCAACCGCAGGTCCAGGTAGACGGCGCTGTCACTGCCGCGCGCCTGGTCCTGAATCTCGGCCTTGGCCAGACAGCCTTCTAGGTTGTCTAGCATGCGGCACATGATCGGCGCGCTCGCCGCGTGCAGGCTCATCGTCATGGAGTGCTCCAGAACCGGGTTCAGAGTTTGTTGGAACCTTGGCGCTCGAAATACTCGCGCAGCGGTACCATGGACGGCGAATGGCTGGTGAAGCCGCCGTCCACCGGGATCACGGCACCCGTGATGAAAGAGGACTCGTCGCTGGCCAGGAAGGCCACGGCATCGGCGATCTGGCGCGGCCGGCCGAGGTCGGGCGTCAGATGCTGCGCGAGCAGGATCTGCTTGACCTCCTGCGGTACTGTCTTCTGCGCGTGGTCGTTGAGGACGAAGCCGATCATGATCGCGTTGGAGCGGATGCCCTGCTTGCCGTACTGCGCCGCGACCGAGCGTGCCAGCGCCATCAGCGCAGCCTTGGAGGCGGCGTAGGCCGTTAGCGTGATGTCGCCGAGCTGGCCGAAGCCGGAGGTCGAAAACACGATGGACCCGCCGCCGCCGCGCAGCATCACCGGCACCACGTGCTTGCAGCACAGCATCGCGCCACGCGCGTTGACGTCCAGCGCGGTGTCCCAAGCTTCCAGCGAGACGTTGCAGACGTCGCGGTCGGCCTGGCGCTGCGCCACGCCCAGCGCGGCCGCGTTGTTGTGCAGCACGTCGATGCGGCCGAAGCGGTCAGTCACAGTGGTGGCCATGGCCTGCACGTCGCTCTCGCTGCGCACGTCGGCCTGCACGGCCAGCGCCTGGCCGCCGGCGGCCTCGATCTCGGAGGCGACCTGGACCGCCCCTTCGTAGGCCAGGTCCACCACGGCGACACGGGCCCCCTGGGCGGCCAGCACGCGAGCCGTCTCGGCGCCCAGGCCGTGCCCGCCGCCGGTGACCACGGCCACCTTGCCTTGCAAGCGCGTTGGATGGGTCATCTGCATTGCTCTCTGTCGTTCAGGTAGATCATTGGCCGCTGAAGCGAGGCGCGCGCTTTTCGCTGAATGCGAGCGCAGCTTCCTTCACGTCCTGCATCGGCGCCAGCAGCGCGAAAAGGCCGAGTTCCTTGTCGAGCCCGGCCTTCAACTCCAGCTGCTGCGCCGCGATGACGGCCTGCTTGACGCTTGCCGTGGCCATGGGCGGCTTGGCCGCGATCTGCGCCGCAAGCGCACGCACTTCGTCCTGCAGCGCGGCATCGCTGCTGGCCACGCGGGTGACCAGGCCGATCTCGCGCGCCTGCTCGGCATCGAGCCTCTGGCCGGTGAGCATGAGGTCCATGGCGCGGCCGGGGCCGACCACGCGCGGCAGCCGCTGCGTGCCGCCGCCGCCGGGGATCAGGCCCAGGCCGGTCTCGGGCAGGCCCATCACGGCGCTGGGCGCGGCGAAGCGCAGGTCGCAGGCCAGCGCGAGTTCCAGGCCGCCGCCCAGGCAGAAGCCGTGGATGGCGGCGATGACGGGCTTCTCGGTGCGGTCCAGCGCCTCGATCCAGCGCGCCTGCTCCATGCGCCGGCGCACCTGCAGCGAGGTCTCGGCGCCGCGGCGCTCCTTGATGTCCGCGCCGGCACAGAAGCCGCGCGGCCCCGCGCCGCGGATCACGATCACGCGGACGGTGTCGTCGGCGTCGAGCGCGCGCAGCGCGGCCGGCACGCCCTCGCGGATGCCGTCGTTGATGGCGTTGATCTGCTCGGGGCGGTTCAGCACCACCCAGCCGATGGCGCCGTCGCGCTCCACCTGCACGGCGTTGGACGCCGTGGCGGCGGCGAGCGCCGCGGCGCCGCTGGCGGTCAGATCCTCCATGGTGCTCATGCCTCCTCGAACTCGAACAGCTGGCCGGCCACATCGGCCAGGTCGACGCGGATCATCGGCTTGCCGCCCAGGGCCTCGGAGGCCTCGATCCAGGTGTAGCGCGTGCCGCGCGCCTTCAGGTCCTCAGCCTTGGCGGCCAGCCCGTTCACGGCGATGCGGATGTAGTACGGGCCCGGGCCCCAACTGTTCAGGTAGACGCCGGCGTCACCGTTCCAGCGGGTGGCCTCGATCACGTCGAGCGATGCGCTGTTGGGCAGCGTGAACGCCATGGTGGCGCGGCGGTAGCCTTCGCTGGCGAGGGCCTGCACCGGGCCCTGCGGTTCCCAGTCGAGGTTCGCCGAGCAGCGGCGCAGCGTCTCGTCGAGGTTGCGCACGATGAAGCCGCGCGCGGACACGCGGACCATGTCGCCGGGTTCGGCGTTACGCGGCTGCGGCGCGGGCGTCTCGAAGGTCTCGGCCGGCATCTGCAGCGGCTCGATGGGCATGACCTCGATGCACAAGCCACCGTCCACCGAGGGCTCGTAGCGCGGGTCTTCGGGCGTGACGCCCATCCACATGCGGTCGAACGGCATGGCCGGCGTGCGCTGGGCCATGCGAAACCGCAGGCGGCGGCGCATGAGCTTTTCCATGAGCGCGTCGAACTTGTGACCGTGCGTGGCCAGCACTATGGAGTGCGTCAGCATCGGACGGTGGCGGCCCTGGTAGTCCTTCAGGCTTTCCAGGAACTCGTGAAACATCGGGTCGCCCAGGTTGGGTTTGTCCAGGTGGCCCTGTGGCTCCACGCGCGTCGGCGACACGGCCAGCGACTTGTGCACGCGCAGGAAGTGCGCGATGTAGGGATGGTCCGCGAAGGCCTGGCGCCAGCGCTCGTGCTTGTGGATTCCCAGCTTGGTGTGCAGCACGTCGGTGACCGCATCGGGGTCCGACACCATCATGTCGGCGCTCATCAGAAGTTCAAACATCGTTACTCCAGGGGGAAAAGCGGGGGTTCAGGCCGCCACGGGCGTGGCAGGCCGCTCCACCGGCGCGTTCTTGCGCGGGTTCAACAAGAAATGGGAAAGTGCGGGCACGAGCACCAGCGCGCCCACCATGTTCCAAACGAACATGAAGGTCAGCAGGATGCCCATGTCGGCCTGGAACTTGATCGGCGACCAGGCCCAGGTGAACACGCCGGCAGCCATGGTCAAGCCGATCAGCGCCACCACGCGGCCGGTGAAGTCGAGCGAGCGGCGGTACGCCTCGGCCAGCGAGGCACCGCGCGCCTGCATGGCGATCTGCACGCTGAGCAGGTAGAGCGCGTAGTCCACACCCACGCCCACGCCGACCGCGATGACAGGCAGCGTGGCGACCTTCAGGCCTATGCCCAGCCAGACCATCAGCGCCTTGCACAGCAGCGTGGTGATGACCAGCGGGATCATGGCCACGATGGTGGCGCGCAGGCTGCGGAAGGTCACCAGGCACAGCAGGGCCGTGGCGCCGTAGACAGCCAGGTACATCTTGATGATGCCGCGCTCGACCTCGATGTTGGTCGCCGCCTCGATGCCGGCCGAACCAGCCGCCAGCAGGAACTGCGTGGAATGCTCGGTGTCTATCGGCGTGTTGTAGCGGTCGGCGAAGGACTGGCTGACGGCCAGCACGCGCGCAAGTGTGTCGGCCTTGTGGTCCGCCAGGTAGGCGATCAGCGGCGATACCGAGCAGTTCTGGTTGGTGATGTCGGGAGAGGCGATCATCGCGGCGGAGACGGCTGCGTTAGTGATGGCCTGGTCGCGGCTCAACGTCAGCCACTTGCCGCTGCCTTCGGCCAGGCCCGCGGTGATGAAGCGCGTGGTCTCGGCCAGCGATTGCGTGGCCTGTACGCCGGGTGTCATGCGCAGTTCGCGCGCCAGCTCGTCCATGAGCCGCAGCGAGCCGTAGTGGCGGCAGCCGTCGTCGCTGGTCTTCATGATCACGACGAACTGGTCGCTGGACAGGCCGTAGTGCTCGGTGATGTAGGCGTTGTCGCGGTTGTAGCGCGACTCGCGCCGCAACTCGGGCGCACCGGCGTCCAGGTCGCCGATGCGCAGGTCGCGCATCACCACCACGCTGACCAGGGTGACGATGACCGACAGTACGATGATGGCGATGGCGGGGCCGCGCTCGGTGAAGCAGTCCAGACCGCGCCAGATGCGCGCCAGCACGCCCACGCCCTGCGCGGTCTCGCGGTCCTCCGCCAGCGCGCGGCGCGCGGCCTTGGGGCTCACGCCGATGTAGGACAGCGCCACCGGGATCAGCACCAGCTTGGTGAAGATCAGCACCGACACGCCGATGCTGGTGGTGATGGCCAGGTCGCGGATCACCGGAATGTCGATGATGATCAGCACCGCGAAGCCGACCACGTTGGTCAACAGCGCCGTGAGCCCGGCGATGAACAAGCGCCGGAAGGTGTACCGCGCGGCCACGTACTTGTGCGTGCCTCGGCCCACGTCCTGCAGGATGCCGTTCATCTTCTGCGCGCCATGCGACAGCCCGATCGCAAAGATCAGGAATGGCACGAGGATGGAGTACGGGTCGAGTTCGTATCCCAGGATCTGCATGAGCCCGAGAAGCCAGACCACGCCGGCCACCGCCACTGTGACCAGCAGCACGGTACTGCGCACGCAGCGCGTGAACATGAACACGAACACGGCTGCCGTCAGCACCGAAACGCCGAAGAAGGCCATGACCTGTTGCAGCCCGTCGATCAGGTCGCCGACGATCTTGCCGAAGCCGACGATATGGATGGCTATGTGCTCGCTCTCGAACGAGCGAATCTTCTTCTCCAGCTCTTGCGAGAACACGCCATAGTCCAGCGGCGCGCCGGTGGCCGGGTGACGGTCAAGCAGCGGCGTAACGATCATGGAGGAGCGCAGGTCGTTGGCGACCAGGCTGCCGACGATGTTGGCGCGCGCGATATTGCCGCGTAGCTTGCCCACTGAGGCGGCCGAACCGTCGTAGTCCGACGGCATTACGGCGCCGCCGGTGATGCCCTCCTCCGTCACCTGGCGCCAGCGCACTATGGGCATCCACAATGACTTCATCCAGGAGCGGTCGACGCCGGGCACCAGGTATAGCGCGTCGTTCACCTTGCGCAAGGTTTCCAGGTAGGCCGGGTCATAGATGTCGCCGCGCTTGTTAACCACCACGACCCGAATCGAATTGCCCAGGCCGGGCAGCTCGGACCGGTTTGCCATGTAGTTCTGGATGTACGGGCTTGACGGCGGGATCATGCGCTCGAAGTTCGCGTTGGCCTCGATCTTGGCCGCGAACCAGCCCAGCACCACGGTGGCCAGTAGGCACAGGAAGACCATAAGCGGGCGGTTGTTGAAGATGATCCGCTCGGCCAAGTTGCCGGAGTTCATGTCGAAGTCCCGCAGGTCCGCAACCACGGGCATAGCGGGATTCCCGCTGGTATGGGCATTCATCGTGTTGTGTCCTTGTGAGGCGCAGCGTCAGAGCGCCAAGCGCGGCAGTTCCACGCTCAGCGCGCCGCCCGGCCGTGCCAGCACAACTCGTCCTGCACCCACCGTTGCCGCACCGACGGCCTCGCCGGACGGCACGCTCGTGGTGAGCGGCCGGACCTGGCCGTCCTCGAGGTCGAGCATGAACAGCTGGCTCGATTGCGAGACCAGCAAGAGCTTGCCGCGCTCCAGCGGCTGCGCGGCCACCAGCGCGGTGTCGGTCCCGGTGTCGAGCTTGAGCCAGCTGGCACCGTCATCGCGGCTCAGGTAGGCGTTCCCGCGCAGACCGTAGGCGACGATTGCGCCGGGCTGCACGCTGACACCGAAGAAGGTGCCGTTGTAGGGGGTCTCGACCTTCTGGAAGCGCTCGCCCGCGGCGTCCCAGCGCATCAGCAGACCCTGCTCGCCGGCCACCCAGCGCCGGTCGCCCAGGCCCTGGATGGCGTAGAGGTGGTAACGGCGCTCATTATCGGTGTGCTCCAAAATAGGCACCCAGGTTTTCCCGCCGTCGCGGGTACGCAGCATCAGGCCGAACGCTCCAGCGAGCAGGCCCTCCTGTGCATCGGCAAACCAGATGTCGAAGAACGGCGCAGGCAGCACGCCGGGCGTGGCCGACTGCTCGGCCGAGCGCTCGATCTCGCGCAGCAGCCCTGCGGCCGCTTCGTCGCCTCGGTTGGCCAGCGCACCGTAATGCGATTGCATTAGCGCCAGCAGGCTACGACCGTCGAGCACGCGTTGCCAGCTGCCGCCGCCGTCGCTACTACGCAGCACCACACCGTCGTGGCCAACAGCCCAGGCCGTGCTGCTATCGACAATGCGCGCCCCGACAAGGTCCACGGAGACCGGGCTGGCCGACTGCCTCCAACTGGCGGCACCGTCGCCCGAGACGTAGATGCCTCCACGCGCGCCAACGGCGATGAGCTGGTCACCCTGACGGTCCACGGCACTGGTAGACACCTGCGGGTTAGCGGCCGGCGCCACCGCCGCGTCCAGCACATCCGCGAGCCGCTGCGCACTGCCGGAAGCGGCAGCGACCGCCACGCCCAGGCACAGGGTCAAGCACACGACCGCGCAGCGGCGGCCGGACATGAAACGGGGCCGATGCAGCATGGCAGGCTCGCACGTCATGGGGATCAACGCGCCGTCTCGCGCGTGACAATCGCTTCTGGATTGAGTTCGCGCTCCGACAAGGCTTTCGGCAGCACCTTGTAGCCACCGACCATCACGTCGTTGATGTAGGCGTACATGCCCTTGTTGAGGTCGTAGATCACGTTCTTCGCCGAGAACGGGATCAACTTGTCGTAGAACGGGGCGGTGGACTGGAACAGCACACGATACAACTGGCCGCTCTGGTCGAAGGCGTCATAGTTACCCGCACCCGTGAGGTCCTCGTCGAAGTAGTAGATGCGCTTCGAATAGACGTGGCGCTGGCCGGGCTTAAGCGTGGCCTCTACAACCCAGACTCGGTGCAGTTCCCAGCGCTCGCACTCCGGGTTGACGTGTTGCGGCTTGAGCGCGGTCTCAATAGTTGGGCAGTCGTAATAGTTCTTGTAGCCGTTGTACTGGATGAACATCTCCCTCTTGCCGATGAGCTTGAAGTCGAATCGGTCCATCTTCCCGGAAAACACGAACAGTTCGTCAAACAGCGTGACGCCGCCCATGCTGGCCACGGGCGTGTCGTAAGCGAACTCTGGCGACAGCTTCACGCGCCGTTGGCCGGGGGTGTAGCTCCAGGCACGCCGCGGCTTAGCGACCGGGTCGATGAAGTCTGTTAGCCCAGTCATCTCCCCGGCGCGCCGGGCTGGCGATTGGGAGATTGAATAGGTGCGGTATCCGATGTCGGGATCGCGATCGCCGAGTTCGGTCTGGTAAAAGGGGAACTCCTGCAGCGTCTGCTGTTGCGCCGTCAGCGTCGGCTTACCCGACGAATCGATTACCCAGGAACGTGAAGCGCTGGTGGTGATGGCGGTTTCGCCTTGGTAGCGCAGCATATGGTTCCACATCACCTCGTACCCTGTCTTGGGCACCGGAAAGGGAATTCCTCCGCGGCAGGCGCGATCGATGGACTGACCTTCATTGGCGGTCTTGCAGACGGTGGCATTTCGCACCGTCGCGTCTAACACCTTTTTGGGATAAGCGGCCGTGCGGCGCGACGGATAGACGTCGATGTAGTACGACGGGAACTTCTTGAGCATTGCCACCTGGCCCTGGCTCAGCTTCTCGGCGTACTTGTCGACGTTCTTTCCATCAATTCGGAACAGCGGCTTGTCATTGCCAAACGGGTCGGACCAGGAGCCGCTGTCAGGCTTGAAGCCGGCGGGCGGTGTCGCCAGGCCGCCGGTGTAGGGCGGAATGCTGCCATCGGCATTGCCGGCCTTGATTGCGCCGAATTCGGTCAGCGTGGTGCCAATCTGCTTGGCCTCCTCCTCAGAGACGGCGGCTAGTGCGGAAGCGGCCACTATGCCCAGTGTCGCAGCGATAAGGGTGGGACGGATGTTCATTGGGGGTCTCCTGGAATGTCGGTGGCGAGCGTCAGAGCGATGTCTTGTAGGTGAAGACCAGCCATCCGCGGTCGGTGGCGCCCACCGTGCTGCCTAGCGCGCCGCCGCCAATTACGGAGGTACCTGCAGCGTTGTAGCGGGTCGGGGCCTTAATGTCTGAGTAGCGCAGTGAGAACTCGTGGCGCTGGGAGTACGTGAGCTTGGCACCAACCGACCAAGTCAGGACCTTCTCGAAGCCGCTACCAGTCGGTGAGTTTCCATTCAGCCCATAGTTCAGCGAAATGGGCAGGTCGAGATCCCACGACGGCATCACGCCCAGATACTGCGGCGTGAAGTTGACCGCGACCTGCATGAAGTTGCGCGTGGAGCAGGCGTCGCCCTTGCCGCCCGGCAAGGCCGACGCCCCGCTGGTCCCGGCCCGTGTGCACGATGCCGTTGAATAGCCGACGCCGCGGTACAGGTCTTCGTTCTCGGTGATGTCAAGCAGGCGGGCGTAGGCCAGTTCGGCCATCAGGACGCCGGTGCTCCAGAACGGTGTTTTCGGCAACCCATACACGCCGTTAACGACGGCATGCAGGGTGTTGCCGCGCGCGCCGGTATCTTGAGTCGGGCTGTAGGTGGTCCTGGAGTTCAGATGGCCGTTCTTGCGGTAGGACACTTCGCTGCCAAAGCTGACCGGGCCGATGGACTTGGCCAGACTCAGGCCGAACAGCTCGACGTTGCGCGCGTAGGTGAAGCGGAAGGGGCCAGTGGCGCCCAGCGTCTGGATGCCGGTCTCGGGTGCGTAGTCGTCAAAGCGCCGGTAGTACGCGCCCACGGTCGCATCGATAGCCGCTGCGTTGTATCGCAGGCCTACGCCCCAGTTGCCTGTGTTTCCAGGCTCATTGTTGCGGGTGCGGGGCAGCGAGAACCCCGGGGCGGCCGGCAAGCGGTCGACTGTTGGCGCAGTGTCGGCACCCATGAGGTAAGTGCCGCCGTGAGGCACACGCGTGGGCTTCCATTCCAGGAAGTATTGCGCCATGACGCTCAGATCGCTGGTCAGTTGCGCCTTCACCGAGATTTGGTTCAAAGGCAAGAAAACTTCCTTGGTCTCGATGCCTGGGCTGCTCAGCGCCTTGACGCCATCGGTAGGCGATTGCGAATAAGAAATCGCATGACCGCCAATCAGCAGGCCCTCGCCCCAGGCAAGCGTATGGCGCCCCAGCTTGACGTTGACCGGCACCTCGCCAAGGCTGAAGTTGCTCCAAACGAAGGCGTCGAGAAATTCAGCTGAGGGGCCGTTAACGTAGCGGGAGACAGAACTGTTGTAGCGGTCGTTGTTGTAGCTGGTCTGGAACGCTCCGCCCAGCGCAGGGGACTTGACCGAACGGTCGTCATAGGCCTGGTCGTACCAGCCCGCCGCGCTGACGCGCAAGCCGAACTGACTCTTGTAGTTCAAGTCGATCTCGGACAGGAGGTCGACCCGGTTGGTCACCACATCGTGGCGCCCAAACTTGCTGTCCGACTCGTCGTAGCTTGGGCCAAGGATGCGCGCGTCCTGCCCTTCCATCCGCATCCCCAGGTTGTAGCGCACGGTGTTATCCCAACGAATGCGCAGATCGGCATTGGTTGTCTCAATCTCGACCGCCACGGCACTCGACCAGGAAAACAGCGCTGCGGCGCTCGCCATGAGGGCTGTGGTGGTGCGTGGAGTCCCGATGCGGCTTGGTCGTGGCGCTGTGTTCATGTGTCTCGCTCCGGCTGGATCATGGTGTGACGGCACGCGTGCTGCACGCACACCGCTGCTGCTCTTCAAACGTGCTCGCCAAAAGAATTCTGGATAGCGATGGCAATTCTGTACCCAGAATTTGAACAGAATCTCAGAGTTTGTACTTATATCGCCAAGAAAAGATGCCACAACAATCCGCCAGGGCCTCCGTTCTTCATTGGTGCGGACACGGTGGCTCCGACCGCCCTCCTGCCTCCTGCAGTGGCTTCGCGAGGCGCACAGGCTCGGTGCGCCGCTCGTCTACTCTCAGCCCGAGCACCATCACCGGCAGAAGCTGCATATCATGAACAGTTTGATGATTTTTGTTCATATCGTTAATCCTGAGGCCTACCGTGCGTCGTAGAACGGTTCTCTGCTTGCTCGCGGCCAACATGGCATCCTCGCCATCCACCGCGCGATCAGCATCTCCGTGGCCTGTCCGCACGTTGTTGATCGTCATTCCGTTTCCGGCTGGAGGATTGGCGGACTCCGTTGCGCGCGCTTTGCTGCCGCTGCTGGAGGCCGAACTGGGCGTCCCGGCCGTTCCGATCAACCGTCCAGGGGCCAGCGGCGCCATCGGCGCTGCGCACGTTGCATCGGCCAAGCCAGACGGATATACGTTGCTGCTGACACTCTCCAGCATCACGACGCTACCGGAGCAGGCTCGCGTGAACGGCTACAAGCCTGCCTTCGAGCTGCAGCAACTGGCCCCCATTGCGCGTTTCAGCAGCGAGGCGCTCGTACTGGTGGTGCCAGGGGCCAGCCACCTTCAACGCGCAAGTCAGCTGATTGAGCAAGCCCGGCGGCAGCCGCGACGCGTGTCTTACGCTTCCAGCGGCAACTATGGGGCGGTTCACCTACCTGTAGAAGGTTTGGCCGCGGCTGCCGCGATCCAGTTCAATCACGTCCCCTATGCCGGTGGTGCGCCAGCTTTACAGGCTCTGCTCGGCCAGCAGGTCGACTTCAGCCTGCTGCCGCGCTCCGCAGTCTCAGCGCACATGAGGAGTGGTAGGCTGCGTGCTCTGGCAACGCTGAGTGCGGGTCACTGGTCGGCGTGGCCGGACGTGCCGACCTTCCAGGAAGCGGGCATCAACATTGACCACGGCCCGCCCTGGACCGGCATGTTCGTGCCTGCCGCTACGTCCAAATGCACCACTCGCCGCTTGCGAGCCGCCTGCGCGAACCTGGTCGCCAGTTCCGAGTTTTTCAACGCTATCGATCGCGCGCAGGGGCAACTGGCGTATCTCGATGCGCCTGACTTCGAACGCCTTCTTGCAGTAGAAACTGTCAAGCTGGGAGCGCTGGTGCGCCGAATTGGCAAGCTGGACTGACGGAAGCTTCGCGTACATAGCACCACTCCGGCTCAACGTGAAACGGAACCCTTATGTTGCAGTCACGCCTGCAATAGAGTCGAGGTGGACGCTCCGATTGCTACATTCCCTGGGATTGACTCGTGCTGGTCGACCACTGACAACCAGTCGAGTAACCCTCTCGATTCTCGGCAATCGATGCGCCGCAGCTTGTGTTCGCCGCGGATGCTACAAGTGGTCTGACGCGGGATCTGTTGAGCAATTTGGCCGATTTCCCTGGCGCGGCTGCCGTTCGATGCGCTGTGCGCCATGACTTCCGAGGCCACGTCATTACAGCCCGCGCGGCCCAACGGCCACCTCCAGGTACTTGCGCAGCACCTCAGCGATTGGGCTCAGCTTGCGGCCCTTGAGCCAGATCAGGCCGACCTCCATCGGCGGCACCGGGTCGGCCAGCGGCACCGTGCAGATGCGGCGCCCGTCGAGCGACCATGGCCGGAACACCATGTCGGACAGGATGGTCACACCCAGGCCCAGCGCCACCATCTCACGCACCGCCTCCATGGACGATGTCCGCATCTGCGACGACGGCTGGACGCCGGCCTGCGTCCAGTAGCCCATGGCCGAAGCCTCGCCTTCGTCCACCGTGGGCACCACGTATGGGTGTTGCGACACCTCGCGCAGCCTCACCTGCGGACTCTCGGTCAGCGGGTGGCCGTCGGCAACCCACAGCTGCCTGCGCGAACGTGCAAGAGCGCGGCGATGGAAGCGCTTGTTGTCCTGCAGGTTCGAGGTCAAGGCCACCGCAAGCTCGATCTGACCTGAACCGAGATTGCTCTCGATCTGCGCACGGTCGCGCTCCACAGGCACGACACGCACGTCCGGGTGCTGCTTCTGGAACTTGGCGATGAACGGCAGCAGGAAGTAGCCCAGCACCGTGTAGCTGGCGGCCAGCTCGATCGTGCCCTGCACGTCGCTGCGCTCGCGGAAGGGATGGCGCGCGGCATCGGCAGCGGCCTCCAGCACCGCGTGGGCGTGCTGCAAGAACAGATGGCCCTGGTAGGTGAGCGCTGCGCCTGTCCGGCTCCGCTCGAACAGCAGCGTGTCCAGCGCGCGTTCCAGCTCGGCGATAGCCGCCGTCATGGTCGATTGCGTGACGTTCGCTTCGGCGGCCGCGGCGGATATCTGGCCCGTGCGGGCCACGGTCACGAAGTACTGGAGCTGGCGCAGCGTGAAGCGGATGGCGGCCATGGGATCCATCGATTTCGTCGATATTGACCAACAACTATATGCGTTTTACATGCTTCTCCGGGGCCACAAGAATCTGCCCGCCGCCCAACAGGAGACCGCATGCACGCACCGGCCACCACCCTAGAAGACCCCACGCCCAGCACCGTCGACCGTACCCACCAAAGCCCGGTCACGCTGGACGACAAATACCAGCAGCCCGCCGGCCGCGTCTACATGACGGGCACGCAGGCTCTGGTGCGCATGCTGCTCGCGCAGAAGGAGCGCGACGCGGCCGCGGGCCTTAACACCGCAGGCTTCGTCTCCGGTTACCGCGGCTCACCGCTGGGCGCTGTCGACCAGGAGCTCTGGAAGGCGCGCAAGCACCTGGAGCAGCACCGCATCAAGTTCAATCCCGGTCTGAACGAGGAGCTGGCCGCCACCTCGGTCTGGGGCTCGCAGATGGTGAACCTGGACACCAAGGCCACAGTCGACGGCGTGTTCGCGCTGTGGTACGGCAAGGGCCCGGGCGTGGACCGCAGCGGCGACGTGTTCAAGCACGGCAACATCGCGGGCTGCTCCAAACACGGCGGTGTGCTGCTCATCGCCGGCGACGACCACTCCTGCAAGTCCTCCAGCCTGCCGCACCAGAGCGAGCACGCCTTCATCGCGGCCATGATCCCGGTGCTGAATCCCTCGGGCGTGCGCGAGTTCATCGAGTTCGGCCTGCATGGCTACGCCATGTCGCGCTACTCCGGTTGCTGGGTCGGCTTCAAGTCCATCAGCGACACCATCGAGTCGTCCTCGTCCTTCGAGATCGACCCGATGGCGGTGGAGATCAAGATCCCCGACAGCTACCCGATCCCGTCCGACGGCTTCCACATGCGCTGGCCCGATCCGCCGCTGGAGCAGGAGAACCGGCTGCAGCGCGAGCGCCTCTACGCGCTGCTGGAGTACGTGCGCCTCAACCAGCTGAACCGGCAGGACTGGCATGCACCCGTCGCCAAGCTGGGCATTGTGACCACCGGCAAGAGCTACCTCGACGTGCGCGAGGCGCTGGCCATGATGGGCATCGACGAGCACGGCGCCAAGGCGCTGGGGCTGCGGCTGCTCAAGATCGGCGTGTCCTGGCCGCTAGAGCCGCAGTGCATCCGCGAGTTCGCCGATGGGCTGGACGAGATCCTGGTCGTCGAGGAAAAGCGTCAGATCATCGAGTACCAGCTCAAGGAGCAGCTGTACAACGCGCCCGTGGCCTCGCGCCCGCGCGTCGTCGGCAAGTACGACGAGAGCGGCGAATGGGTCAAGGTGCCGCACGCCGGCATCCTGCTGTCGCCCAACGGCGAACTGACGCCGGCGGCCATCGCCAACGTGATCGCCGCGCGCATCGCCAAGGTGCTGGGTGTCGAGAGCCTGAATGGGCCGGCGCGCGACTACCTGGTGGAGTGCAAGGCGGCCGACGGCTTCACGCGCGTCGAGCCGGGCTCGCAGCAGCGGCTGCCGTTCTTTTGCTCCGGTTGCCCGCACAACACCAGCACCAAGGTGCCCGAGGGCTCGCGCGCCGTGGCCGGCATCGGCTGCCACTACATGGCGCAGTGGATGGACCGCCGCACCGAGACCTTCACGCAGATGGGCGGGGAGGGCGTCAGCTGGATCGGGCAGGCGCCGTTCACGGGCACGGAGCACATCTTCGCCAACCTGGGCGATGGCACCTACATGCACTCGGGCTCGCTGGCCATCCGAGCGGCCAAGGCGGCCGGCGTCAACATCACCTACAAGATCCTCGTCAACGACGCCGTGGCGATGACGGGCGGCCAGCCTGTGGAGGGCTCGCCCACGGTGCCGCAGATCCTGCAGCAGGTGGCGGCCGAGGGCATCGAGCACCTTCACCTGGTCACCGACGAGCCCGACCTGTACCGCGGCATGGCCGATCTGCCAGCGCGGGTGGTGGTGCGCCACCGCGACGGCATGGACGCGCTGCAGCGCGAGCTGCGCGAGGCGAAGGGCGTGTCGGTCATCGTCTACGCGCAGGTCTGCGCGGCCGAGAAACGGCGCCGACGCAAGAAGAAGGAGCTGGTGGACCCGCCCAAGCGCGTGGTCATCAACGACGAGGTGTGCGAGGGCTGCGGCGACTGTGGCGTGCAGAGCAACTGCGTGTCCATCCTGCCGCTGGAGACGCCGCTGGGCCGCAAGCGCACCATCGACCAAAGCTCCTGCAACAAGGACTATTCCTGCGTGAAGGGCTTCTGCCCCAGCTTCGTCACGGTCGAAGGCGGCGCGCTGCGCAAACCGGCCAAGGCCAAGGCTACGGCGCCCGAGAACCTGCCGGCTCCCCTGCTGCCTGCGCTGCACCAGCCCTGCAACGTGATCATCACGGGCGTGGGCGGCACCGGCGTGGTGACCATCGGCGCGCTGATGGGCATGGCCGCGCACATCGAGGGCAAGGGCGTGCTGGTGCTGGACATGGCCGGCCTGGCGCAGAAGGGCGGCGCCGTGATGTCGCATGTGCGCCTGGCCGCCACGCCCGCGGGCCTGTTCGCGGCGCGGGTCGCGGCGCAGCAGGCCGATGTGGTGCTGGGCTGCGACCTGATGGTCGGCGCGGGCAAGGAGGCGATCGGTGCCATGGACGTGCGGCGCAGCAAGGCCGTCATGAACACCGATGTGGCGCCGACCGGCGCCTTCACGCAGAACCCGGACTGGGAGACCTCGCCAGAGGCCATGCTGCAGCGCGTGCGCGAGAACACGGTGTCGTGCGACTCCCTCAACGCCACCGCGATCGCCACTGCCCTGATGGGCGACGCCGTGGCCACCAACGTCTTCGTGCTCGGCTTCGCGTGGCAGAAGGGCTGGATCCCGCTGGGCGAGGCGGCGCTGCTCCGCGCCATCGAGCTGAACGGCGCCGCGGTGCCGATGAACAAGGCCGCCTTCGCCTGGGGCCGGCAGGCCGCGCTTGACCTGGCCAAGGTGCGCACAGCTGCCGGCCTGGACCAACAGGGTACCGTGGTCATGATGCCGCCGCGCCGCATGCCGCTGGACGCCCTCGTCGCCGACCGCGTGCGCCGGCTCACGGCCTACCAGAACGCCGCCTATGCACATCGCTACGAAGCCCTCGTCGCGGACATCCGTAGCAAGGAGAAGGAACGCACGGGCAGCGACCGCTTCACACGCGAGGTGGCCACCAGCCTGTACAAGCTCATGGCCTACAAGGACGAGTACGAGGTCGCACGGCTGTACCAGGAGACGGGCTTCTTCGACCGGATCGCCGCTCAGTTCGAGGGCGACTACAAGTTGCGCTTCCATCTGGCACCGCCGCTGCTGGCCAAGCGCGATGCCGATGGGCTCCTGGTCAAGAAGCCGTACGGCCCGTGGATCCGCCACGCGTACAGCGTGCTGGCCAAGGCCAAGTTCCTGCGTGGCAGCGTGCTCGACGTGTTTGGCTACACCCGGGAGCGTCGCGACGAGCGCGCCGCCGTCGGCCACTTCGAGCAACTGGTCGGGCAAGTCGTGGCCGAACTCACGCCAGAGCGCCTCGCCACGGCCGTGGAAATGGCGCAGTTGCCGCAAAGCGTGCGCGGTTACGGCCACGTTAAAGAGCGCAACCACGTGGCCGCCAGCACGAAACTGCAACGACTGTTAGCTGCATTCCGACAACCTGTGCAGGCGGCTTCGCAGCGCCCCAGATCGACCGCTAGCTGTTGAGCCTTACGAGATCTGACACGCCGAAGACGCGATGCATACGCGGCAAGTTGTTGGCTTTCGTCTGCTGGCCACGAGCTCATCCTCATCTCGCAGCCAATGCCCAGCCCTTCCCTACCGACACGTAGATCGCGCTGGGGCTGCTGCAGAGTACGCGGCCATTGAGCGCGGCTAAGTGTCGAAGGAAGCCGTTAAAAGTGGTGGGAAGCCTGGATTGGAGGCCAGGAGATGCGTGTGCTCGCTGACCATCCAAAGTGTTGCCGTGACAGCTCGTCAAGTTCTCGGTTCTGCAACGCGACGCGGACTTGCAGCACGCCATCCGCGCCTTTGCGCGACCACCGCATGTGCTGGCTCTTGCACATCCGCCGCCCGATGAGCCGATTGACGTTTGATTCCACATACCCGGTGGAAATCCGTCGCCCCACCTGCTGGTACCGCCGATAGTCGACCAGGGCATTGATGTTTGCGTTGAGGTAGTGCAGCAGTTCAAGCAACTTGTATCGCGTAAACCGAGCCTGCGACGCCAGACCTTCGGTGTCGACCTGTTCACGCAGCTCCAGCAGTTCGTACAACCGCGATCCTGCGTTCTGCCACTTCAAGGTCTGCCCTGTCCACACATAGCAGCGGAACCGCACGAAAAGATCCCATAGTTCGAACGCCGATCCTCGCGGCGTCAAACGACCGTAGGCCAAGGGGGTGATCGATCGGTCAACGTGCCAGAGCTTTCTTCCGATATGTGCCCAGTCCAACATCCAGCGACTATCCTGACGCAGGATACTGGACACATCCGCCAGGTCTTTGGCTGCGTCCGTGATGACCTGGACTTTGGCGTCTTCTCCGTATCCACTGTCAGCGAGAAACGCCTCCATTTCAGTTTGCAGCTTCGGGGATCTCGGTTGTGCGGAAGCCCACACTCTCGGGCGCTGGCCTCTTGGGCCAACAGCTGCGACTACGACTGAGATAGCCCCCGTTTCACGCTCGCCATCGCGGGAGCGTGACCGTGCCTTGGCCTTTCGCACGTAGCCCACATCTATGCCCAGTTCGGCGATCGAATCCCGAGGTCTTTCATGCTCGCGTGGGCGTGGCGAGGTTCGAACAGCTTGTCCAACAGCGATGGTGTGGTTGCGCACCGTCACGTGGCTATCCCTGCCGCTGGAAGGCAGAAGCAAGGCGAGAATGTCAAGCGCTTGCCTGTATGGAAGCATGGCACCGAGCTTGGCATGCAGCCACTTCAATTCTGCCGTGCACATCTCACGCACGTAGTCCTTCAGCGGCGAGATGTAGCGTCCACCGTCGGCACCGCAAGAGCAGGCCTTCCAGCGTTCGCGAACATAGAAAACACGGCCGATAACCGTCCAAACCTCCGAGCAATGACTGTCGTGCAATCTTCGAGCGGCCCCACATCGAGGACATGCGCGGCGACTCGCGCAGTAGCGATGCAGTTGCTCCTCGACAAAGTCCTGCTGGATCGACTGCATGATCGTCTTGGCCTCGGCAAGGCTAAGGCCGACGTCTCCCGTTGCCGGCGCCTCGGCTCTATGCAACCGAAGGACTTCGACCCTCCGTGGAGGATCGTCGTCGCCGGAATCAAACTCAAGTACGAGTGTGCAGCGCATTTGGCCTCCAGCGTGGCGATGTGCAGCCCGTCAGCGTACCTCGTATCCACCAATGCGTCCCACCACTTTTAACGGCTTCCTTCGACACCTCGGGCGTGCGCTGTCTGGGTAACAGATCGGGGAAAGGGGACCTTGCTGCTCTTGGCAGGCGATCAGAACGCATGTCGGGCGGCTCAGCACCGCAGCCGCACGGCTCGATGCGAGGCGCTTTGACGTGGATGGGACCTAGGCCAGTAGCGATGCTACGAGGCCGCTAGTCCTTGATCCGCCGATATGCACCACAGTGCTGGCAATGCCTTCGATGCAGGTCGTAGGCAACGATCTGGTCCTGGGCTACCTGATGCTGAAGCGCGATGAGGAGCTTTCGGCTCTCTGCGATCGACAAGCCGAAGTCCCCGACGGTTGCCTCGTCTACGGGGCGGCGGAAGGTTGCCAACGCAGTTTCCCCCGGCGTGCCGTTCTTTCGCACGAAGACGGTCCAAAGTATGTCCATCTCGCCTCCTAGAGTTCCCGAGAGACGGTCAGGCTACACCACGTCCGAGGACTCCCCCAACTTCTATCCGCTCCCTGTCTATTCGTTCAAATTTGCAGTTATTTCGTTCTTTCGACACTCGGTCTTCAACGCGTTGACCAGCTAGATGTTCGAGCGGAAGCGCACCCGCTTGCCATGGCACTGGATCGCCTGCACTCCCAGCGCCGTGGCCGGATGCGTCTTGCCGGTGCCAGACCCGCCGATGAACACCACGTTGTGCGCGGTCTCGGGGACCGCCCGATCCCGATGCGCAGGGAAGCGCGCAGCCTTCATCTGGTAGCCGAGAAGGATTCCGTCGCAAGGCGCTTGGATCGTCCATCCATCTGACTGCGCCTCACTGCTGGGGCAAGTCCATCGCAGCGCGCCATCCAAACCCCTGCGATGCCAGTAAGCGGTCGAAGGGCAGTTCGGCTGCCTCGAATACCCCCCTCATGCCCTCCAGCGTTCTGAGCAGGGCCTCGCTCGACAGTTCGAAGAAAGGCTTCTGACCGGCCTGACGGATCCGCTCGTGCGCACTGCGGATGCTGGCGCGGGCGTCGCCATGCTTTTGCAGATGCGCCTTGGCCTGCGCCTCTTCGGCGACCTGACAAGGTCGCACGGCCGCCAAGATACGATCGATGCGGTTGATGGACAGCGGATGGGTTTCGCTCTGCTGCGAGCTCAAGTTCTCCAGCATCATTTGGGGTCCCAGCGCATAGTTGGCCCAGCTGTAGGCCAATTCGCGCCCAGCGTCAGACAAGCAGCGCAGCACGAAGGCGTCGGCCTCGAGTTCTTCCCGCTGCGTTTCGGAGAGCGTCTGTCCCACCAGTAAGTCCTCGCTGATGGCTGGTCGTGAGCGCCTCGCGCCGCTCGCCATGTGCCCCAACTCGAAATGCGCCACCTCGTGCAGCAGCATCCACCATGCAGTGCCCACCAGCGCATGCCGGATCTCGCTTTCGAAGCCGGGTGGCCTGATCAGCAACCGGAAATCCGGCATGGGCTCCGCGAACTGGATAAAGCGGTTGACCAGGCAGGAAAGGATCACGCTCATCCAGCCTCTGGCGGACAGCTCCGGGACGCCGGAAAAGGGTCTCACTTCGTCGAACACAGGGGGCAAACTCTTCACGGCATAGCTCATCGCGATGGTGGCCGTGGCTGCATCGAGCAGGCCGTCGAACAGGAAGATGCATTCTTCCCCGCGGAAATGCCGGGCCACCGCGTTGCACAGAGGCAAGGGAATGGATATCACGGTCCGTCGGGATACCGCCTGCATCGCCTCGTCAAGAACCAGTGGCCGGTAAGGTGCCATGGTGCGAGCCAAGTCCCTCGTTTGAGGCGAATCGGAGGCCATCTCGATCAGGGACCGGCGCGCCATCGCCAGCAGCCTGGTCCTGGCGTCTTCGTGGACAGCGTTGGACAAGGCCGAAAGGCCGTCGTTCAACACATCGATCGCGTCTTCGGCCGTCATGCGCATGGAATGTCCCTTCCGTTAATGCCTCTCGGGCGATGGCCGGCCCCATTCGGGGCCAAGCCGGCATGGCGCAGCCGCACGTGCCAGACGAGATGGGCCTCGCGGCCTTCCTCGCGCATCGTCCCTTTCCTTCCGTTCGAGAGCCAGCGCATCTTGTCGGCGACGCTCAACAACTCCGCGAGAACGCTCTTCTTGTGGGTAGGAGCGCCAGAAGATCACGCGCCCCGCCAGCCTTCGCAGGAATCTTCGGTAAGGCGGCCCATGTCCTCCTTCGCGGATGGCTGCGCGGTGGACAGCCCGCACAGCTGCCCGGATCGATCGCCGCAGGATAGGTTCGATTTCCCGCGTCCCGGCGGTGAATCTGGTTCTTCGATCAGCATCGATGACGAGCGACTGGGCGAAAGGCTTTCACCGGACGGTCCGATCCGGCGACTTGACCTCGGCTCCAACTTTCAATTCGCCCCAGCGCCAAGGATAGGACGCGTCGACAGCACGCAGCGCGCGGGCCAGCATGGTGAAATCGTCGGGCAGCAATGGCAACGGGCGCTGCCCGGGCACATGCTGACGCAGCGAGAGCAAGTCGCCCTTGTAGGCGATGACAACGAAGCGGTGGGTACCAGGCACAGGGGCGAGTTTCAAGGGCTCGGCGCGCTTCATGGGAGGCACGAACTCTCTGGAGGACGTAGCCATGCCAGTATGTTTCCAAGGCACCAGTTGCATGCAATGGGGTGGATCGGCGCCTGTCAACATGGCCATGAAAAGGCAGGTGCCCTGCTCCGTCTCGATTTCGAAGCGCAGACCATCCGTCTCGCACCAGATGTGCAGATCGATGGCGCTAAATGGTTCGTACAGCTCGTCGAGGCTCAGCATGCCCCTGTCGGGGCGCAATGGCTCCGCCCGCACCATCAACTTCAAGCGCTTGCGTTCCGGCTCCAGCACGTCGTCAAGCGTGTCGCAATGCATCAGGCCGCGGAACAGCGCGAGGTCGTTGGCCTTCCAGAGCCCCGCGGCGTCCTGGTCGCTGAGCGGCCTGAGCGCGACTTCCTGCAAAAGTCGGATGAACCGAGGAAAGATGTCCCCGGGCACTTTGTCGAACTCGGACGAGGTCGACGTGCCGTTCTGATACCCCGCCAGGCTGCTCTTGGAACGGTGGATCTTCTGGGCGATGATTTCATGCGTCCAGCCTGTCGCTTGACACAACACGTCCAGCTTCCGCTTCAGTTGGGGCGTGGAAATCGGGGGCGATCGCATGACTCGACCTGCAGGATCCGCGGTCGGACCAGTATAGCGATGGGCGCCTTGCCACCCAGCATCACTGGCCTGGCACAAGTCCGAACCATGTTCGATTGAAGTTCGATCTGGCCTGTTCCCACCCTCGGAATGATGACGACATACCCGAAAAAGGAATGTCGCCATGAACCAGACCGCCCAAGCATCAAACGACCACTTCGACGCGGCCTTGCTGGCCGAACTCCGCCTGCTGACCGGCGTCTCGCCACGCCCCAACTGGCCAGACCTGCTGGGGGGTCAGGGCGAAGCGCCGGGCCACTTCGGCGAACTGTATCAGGGGGCCATGGTGAGCCCGTCCGCCAGTGAGGCGGACCACGCCCTCGCACGGAAATACCCTCGGCTCGCTGCTCACATCGCGTGGCAGGACGAAACCGAACCGCTGCCATGGAATGCCACGCGCACCCTCCTTGACCTGAGCTGCGCTCCTTTACGCACCCGCGCCGGGGTTTGCATCCACACGCGCGAGGACGGCGACGTCACGGCCAATGCGGATGCGGACAAATGCATCCGGGTGGTGAAGCTGGTGCTCGCGATGGCTGGCCTGCAGGGCAAGCGTGCGCACGTCCTGCTGCAATCCAACATTCCACCAGCAAAGGGGTGCGGGTCGTCGAGCGCGGACGTGACCGCCGTTTGGCAGGCCATCTTTCGTGCCCTGGGCGTGTCTCCCACCGACGAGGCACTGTCACTGCTCCTCGTGTTCAGCGAGCGGGCATCCAATCCGGTACACCTGCGCCAACCCTGCCTGTTCGCACAGCGCAGGGGGCGGATCCTGCGTCCGTTGGGAGCGGCGTGGCCTGCCTTCCATGTGCTTGGATTCGATCCAGGCGGCACGGTCCGGACGGAAGACCTCCCGCCACTGCGCTACACCGCGAACGAGCTGCGCCAGCACTGCGTCTTCATCGAGGCCCTGAGCCGCGCCATCGCGCAAGGCGACGCTGCGACCGTAGCGCGCATCGCCGCGACAGTGGCGAGAGCGGACGATCGCCTGCCGCACGACCACAGCCAGCTTGCGTCGCAGGTCAAGGCGTTCCGGGCCGGCGGCTATGCGGTCAGTCACAGCGGAGTGGTCGCTGCGCTTCTGTGGCCTCGCACGGCCGAGGCCATGCGCGACCGCAAGCGCGCCATGCATGAGCTTCGCAGCACGGGCACGCCCTTCTGGGCCTGGTCGACGTGAATTTCTCCATCCACATCAAAGGGACGAACACCATGAACGCACTTGGATCCTTCGCGCACCACATGATGGCCATTGGCCAACCTGGCGCCTTGCCGACACTCATCCGCGACCAGGGCCTCACGATGCTGCAGTTCACCTTCATGAAGGAACTGGCCGCATACGCGTGCATCGAAGGCGCGCGGCGCCGGGGCGAGTTGCGTCCGGGGCAAGCGGTGATCGAGACCTCCAGTGGCAACATGGCTTACGGGTTGGCGCGCGTCTGCGCAACCCTGTTCCACCCGCTGACCATCGTATCGGCCGACCTGGACCCATGGCTTCAATCGGCCTTGATCGCGCACGGCGTGCGACTCGAATTGGTGGATGCGGGCGGGAGCCTGGAACGCGTACAGCAGGTTCGCCTTGAAAGACTGCACCAGCTCATACAGCCGCTGGGTGCCTACTGGCCATGCCAGTACGACAACCCGGACAACGCGAACGGCTACACGGCGGCGGCCGAGATGCTGGTGCGACAGCAAGGCTTGCCCGACATTCTGGTGTGTCCGGTGGGATCGGGGGGCAACTCTCTGGGACTGATCACCTTGCTGCGCGGCATCCAGCCTGAGACCCGGCTCGTCGGCGTGGACTGCTTTGGGTCGGTCACTTTCGGCCTGCCCATGGCACAGCGCGAACTGGGCGGCATCGGCAACAGCGTGATGCCCAACTGCGTGGTGCACGAGAACTTCGACGAAGTGCATTTCATCAACGGCGCCGTGGCCATCGACGGCGCGCGGCGCATCCAGGCCGACGGCTTCGGCGACTTCGGCTTGACCTCTGGCGCAGCCTACGTGGTCGCCAGATGGCACCAACAGCGCAACTCCAGCGCGCGCATCGCGGTGGTGTTCCCCGACCGCGGCTTCCGTTACGCGGACACGCTGGCCACCGCGCCAGCGTTCGACACGCGAGGCCTAGCGCCATCGACCGTCCGCACGCTCGACCATGTGGCGCCGCCATGGTCCAGAATTCTGTGGAGCCGCCTTCCACTTACCCATTGGACGGGCACGAGATGAAACCCCGCGCCCAGCTGCAGTCCAGGTGAGCTGCGTGCGGCCGGTGAAGATGGGCTGACTGGACGCTCACGCCTCACTACGCCAACCTCATGTCGTCGCCGCAGCCATACAACAACGCGTCGGGAACGAATCAGCAGGGGCGAATGAGCGAGGGCTGACACATGCCGTGAAGCTCACCAACGTAAGAAGCCAAGCCTTCGCGAACCGAAGCCTCCGACGAATCGCAACGGCTCCCCATCACGATCGCGACGGCTTTGTCGACGTCCTTCCACGGGCATACGCGTGCGCGGAGCTCCTCGATCCCGTACATGTCCAGCACGCAGGTGATGACGCATTCGACCGGCACCACGCGGGCTGCAATCGCGTCTCGAACAGCTTGGTCCATTGCAGCGACCGCACGCAACGCGCGCTTGTCGCCGGTCAGGAACATGGCTTGCGGGTCCTCGATCAAGCGAGCCAACATGACGGCTTCGCCGGCATCGATTCCCACGACGTCCTGGAACTGAGCCAGCAACGGGGCATCAGCCTGCGGAAGTTCTCCGAATGCCTCCAGCGCGTCGAGCACAGCCTGGGCCGCGTTCCCGCAGCGGAAAACTTTGCCGTCAGGCTTCACCACCGACTTCAGCGCCCTGAATCGCGTCGAAACCAGTGTTGAGCAAGCATGCGGCTCAACACCCGTGATCGCAGGCAACAGTTCCAGCAGCCGCCAATGCGCTAGCTTGCACATCGCATCGACGTCCACCAGAAGACTGGTTCCGCCCGGCATGACGCAACTCATGGATGAGTTCCGCTCCACCCGGTGATCTGGGCGACCAGGTCCTGCATGTCATCTGACACGGCATCCATGTTCAGCCGTCTCTCGAACTCCTTCAGGAGAGCGGCCTCCGGATTCACGTCTTCGCTGAGAAAGCGCAACGCGATCACCGCTTCTGGCCACCGCCTGTTGATGAAGGCGTGGCGCAGAATGAAATGACCTGGCTCGATCCCCTTATCTTTGGAGGCGGATCGCGCCTTCACCGCCAGTTCCACGGGAGCCATCTGTGCAGTCCATCGTCCGACCACGGACTCCACGGCGTCACCGCCCATGGCCTCGAGCGCGAACGCATCTGCCTCCGCCTCTTGCGCGTCGTGCTGCTCATCGGTGGCGTAGGTGGCCCCCTCTTGCAGCGACACGTCGACGATGGTCGATCCAGGCTTCAGGTGGCCGAGGGCAATGTGGCCGATCTCGTGGGCAAGGATGAAGCTGAGCCACGCTCTGGAGGACTTCTTTTTTGCAATCACGATCACAGGTCGCTCGCCGATCTGCAGCGCCGCCCCATCCATCTTCCTGACGCCCACGGGGAGGTTTGGCAAAGGAATGACGGGGATGCCGTGTTCCCAGCACAGCGTGAGCAAGGCGTCGAAACCCAGAAGTCGTGCGCCTCCGTCCGTTGCAGCTTGGCTTAACTCAACTGCACGGCTTGGCAGCTTGCGATAGCTTGCGGGAAGCGCGGCGAGCACGGTTTGGCCAAGCGACGAAGCAATGGCACTTGCAGCGGCCAGCGTGTCGGCAGCCACGCCAGCGCGGTGTTTGAATGCCACGGACGCCATAGCCCCTTTGGGACTGAGCTGCCCCCTCATCAGAGCGCCCACGTCGACGCTCAACCGGCGGCCAAGGAGCATCGCAAGTTCACTGATGCCCGATGGATCCTTCTCGGCCTCGGTATCCCACCATTCAGGCAGCAACCGGCGCACCTGGGCCGGCTTGAGCCCAAGTTGTGCGACGGTTCGGTAAAGGGTCTTGGCGTCGATGGTCACTTGTTTCTGGTGGGCGAGGAACCCAACCGCATCGAACGCAGTATCGGCCCGATGGCGTCTATTAGGACGGCGAGCTTGTCGGCGCCTTCGGCTGTTCCGTCCCAGTTTCGCTCAACAGCAGCGCGAAGTCGCGAATGATCGAGGCCCTCGGCTATGCGAGGAATGTCCGAGGCTTGATCAATACCTGCATAAGTGAGCGCGCGTTGTATCGCGGGCGTGACCGTCTTGGTCCTTCCTGTGAGGAATCGACTGACGGTGGATTGCTTGACTGCCGCCAGGACAGAAAGCCGGTTCGCAGAGATGTTTTCACGGTTCAGATAGGCTTGTAGGTCGTGCCGCATCTGCTGGCAATGCATCGTATGCGGCCTTGCAATTCTTGGCATAGAATCGATATTATACTGCATAACATGCAAACTACCCGCCCCATTTCTGAAGCTGAGCTTCGTGCGTTCGTGCGCGATCGTCTAAGCGGGCGCGCCAGTGCGCCGGGGGCCCGAATGTTCGAGGAGTTAGGCATCGAGCGGGGCGGAGCGCGCGTCGATCTGGCATTGGTCGAAGATGGGCTTGAGGCGTTCGAGCTCAAAAGCGACCTCGACAACTTCGGGCGGCTGCACAACCAGATCCATGCATACAACCGGGTCTTTGATCGCATAACGCTTGTGACCGGCTCGACACTGAGCGATGCCGCCCTCGATGTGATGCCCCGCTGGTGGGGCATCTGGGCTGTGCGTCGGCTCAAGAACGGCAACTTGTCACTCAAGAAGATTCGGGACGCCGCACGCAATCCACGACAAGAAACCCGCAGCCTGGCCACTCTGCTGTGGCGCGAGGAAGCTGCCGACGTGCTTCTGGACGAGACCGGTGAGTTGCCATCGAAGCGCGCGTCGCGCGCGCAACTTTGCGACTCGATCGCAGAGCAGGTGCAACTTCATTCCTTGCGTCGCCACGTCGCCCGTCGCTTGGTGAGCCGACAAGCTGTGCGCGAGGCGATTCCTACAATGCCCGCTGCGTTAATACCAAGTGGTGATTGGTCGCATCACGACGCCAACTGCTTGGATTTCCATTTCCCAACCTAGCGCTAGCTGCATCGTCGTACCACTTGTCACCGTGGCTGAATGTCGGCCCTGAATAAACCGCGTCGCCCAGCAGCAACTGGCACAGAGCCCGGTACTGGTCCGGCGCGCCCTTCTTGAAGCCGCCCGCCTTGAACAGGCGCCAGTGGCCGTCGGCCGCATAACGGATGGCGACTGAGGGGTTCGTTTGCCGCGGATCCATGTCAGGCGCCAGTGCTGGATGCGTGACGCTGTAGTCCGAGTACCGAACGGTCGAATAGCTGCCCCCTCTGCGGATCTGCTTCCAGACCTTCCACTCGACACGGTCGATGTCGAAAGACCCCTGCTTGAAACCGATGAGGTTCACTGGGAACGAGCCTCCTGCCACCGTGACGCTTGCGCTATTGCTGGCCAGGGCCTCGTCCAAGTAGGGCTGGACCATAGCCGCCATCACCATCGACTCCTTGCCCACCAACGAGAACTGGTCGATCACGACGTGCACGCCCTTGTTGTTGAACGCCTCCTTCACGATTTCGATGATCGGCTGGACCTGCGCTGCGACGACGTTGGGCGTATCGATGCGAACTATGCATTCCTCGAAGCGTTCGGCAAGTCGATAGAGCTGGTCCCCTTCGCTTTGCACGAGGGCACTTGTGATGACCGGCAGAACCGGGCGCTCTGTCACCTTCGCCAGCCGCGTACACACCGCGTTGAGCAACGGAACTTGTTTGGGGTAGCCCGTTGACACGTAGCGCGTATCGCAAGCAAAGGGGGCTCCTTCTGGCAGGTCCTTGCGCATGTCGTTGGCGATCTTGTCCACGTAGGTCGTCAAGGCCGTCTGAAGTGACGCGAAGTTCGGAGCCGCAGAGATAGGGAGCAGTTCGATCAACGGGGTCAGCCCCTCCAATTGGGCCGGCTGTAGGTGTCGCAGCGCAATGCGCTCGCCCTGCTTCCACTTGAGGATGGGCAGGTACTTCCACTCTGTCATTACAACTCCCTCAACGTGCTCTGGGCTGACGAATGAGCGACTTCCTTGGGAACTCCCCTTTGAAGCGACGAAAGCGCCAGAGCGACTGGTAACAAAACGAAACGAGGCAGTCTAAGTGCCGAACGTTCGGGGTGGTCGAAGCGTTGGCGGGTTCATCCTCAAAATGGCCGAAAGACCATTTCAAACGCCGTCGCGAAGTTCACAAGCATCGGCTACGAATGCACCTGATCGCCGACGCGCAAGCCTTCGCGCTGCAGGTGCTGCGTCGTGTGCGTCGCCATGCCCCACCTCACCGTCCGTAAGCGTGGGCTACCCGAGCCAGGGCCGGCACGGGCATTCGATTCGCCAGCGCGCGGCTTGTGCCACTCACTGATGGGAGGGAGGACATCGGGAAGCCGTCAGCCAGACCGCGCGCAGTTCGACATGTCACGACTGTCCCCAGAACTTTGACATCGCCTTCATCCGCCGCTTCTCCTCGGTCGTCACGTAGACGCTCGTCGTCGCCAGCGACGCGTGTCCGAGGATCTCCTTCTCGATCTGCACGGGTGTGCCACGTGCGATCGCGTGCGATGCGTGGGTGTGCCGCATCCAATGCGTGCTAGCCCTGCGCAGGCGGTCCGCACCCTTGGCATCTCCCAGAGAGTCCAACACGCGCCCGCACTCCTCGAAGAAGCGTTTGAGCTGGTCGTACAGCGTGTTCGCTGCGATCCCATGCTTGGGATCGTCCCCGTGCCGCTCCTGCAGCGACGGCGCCACCGCCTCCAGGTCGGCAGCCTTGCCCAGCAGGTAGGCCCCCTGGTTGACCCCAGCCTCCGGGTCGGGGTCCAGGCCTCGGGCGATCAGATAGTCAGCCAGCAGGCCGACCACGTCGACGGGCACCGGCACCTGGCGCAGCTTCTGTCCCTTGCCCACCACGTTGAGCAGCCAGCCTTCCACGTGCTCCGCATCCTCGCTGTCCGGCGGGTACTCCACCCATTGCAGGTGGTCGACCTTGGCGGCCACTGCCTCCGACAGCCGCAACCCCGTGGCGTACAGAAGTGACAACGCCAGCTTCAACCGCTGTGAGGTCGAACGCTCGCGCTGCATGTCGGCCTGCTCGCAGATGAACTGCCACTGCGCCATCGTGAAGCTGCGGCCCGTGTTCATCTTGGGCAGCGCTGACCTCGGTACGGTAATGCCGCTCCACGGATTGCCCATGAGGTAGTTCTTGTCCACCCAGTAGGCGTACAGGTTCTTCAGCACGGTCAGCGCATGGCGCTGCGCCGCGGCCGACAACGGTCCTTCAAACGGCCGCCACAGCGGCGACCAACGCTCGCGGTTGCGCTGCCCGCACCAGCGTGACCGCGGCTGCGGATCGCCCAAGAAATCCCGGTACGCCGTGCAGTCCTCGGTCGTCATGGAGGACAGCGGCTTACGCCGTTCGATGACGGCCCACAGCAGGAAGCGCTCGGCCTCCTTGCGGTAGGCCCGCTGCGTGTGCGACAGCGTCGTGAGCCAGTCCAGCGCAGACTCCACACCCAGGTCGCGCCCGCGGCGTTTGGCCTTGGCCTGGGCCTGCTGCGCTGGCGACGCACCATTCTTCGAGCGCAACCAGGTGAGGATGGCCTCGTAGTCGTTGCGCGCGGTCATCAGGCACTGGGCATGCGGCCGACGGTACACGCCCGCGCGGCCGTCGAGCTCGGCGGGCACGAGCAACTTCTCCAAGGGCCGCACATCGGTGGCCGGCTCCACCACCTTCTGCAGCTCGTGCCGGAACACTTTCCCGCGGGCCAGGGCCACATGCCCGCCGATGGCCAGGCCGAGCGAGTTCTGGTGCTCGGTCAGCCAGCGCTGAACGCGCGCGGCTTTGGCTGTTCCCAGGCCGCGGATGGACGCGGTCCAGTTGCGCCCCACCCCATTGATGCGCTCTACCAGCTGGTCCAGCGTGAAGATCCCCACGGCCTCCAGCCGCCCGGACACGTTCGGGTTCAACCAGGCCGCCACGGCATCGCCCGCGCGCGGCGGCTGCGCCACCAGTTGCTCAAGCCAGCGCAGGGCATCGAGCTGCCGCGCGATGAGCTTGGCGCGGCGGCCCTGCCGCACGTTGGCCTTGCCGAACTCCGCCTCGAAGGCCTCGATCTGCTCGGCCTCGGAGAAGTCGTCCAGGCCGCGCTCAGCCGCGAAGTCCTCCAGCGAGGGCAGCACAGGCTCGGGGTCCGCCAGGCGGCGCACATCCATGAGGATGAGGCGCGCCGTACCGTGGCGGCTTTCGCGGCGCGCGGCCGCGGCGAACGCGTCGCGGATCCAGTCGATGGTGCCCTTGACCAGGCGCAGGTCGGTGGCCAAGCCCTCAACCTGCAGGTACCGGTCCCAGGCCTCGCGCAGCGCGATGCCCTGCACGAGCGCGCGCATGAAGGCAAAGTGGGCGATGCCCAGCTTGCGCGTGCGGACGTTGGCGACCTGGGCATTCATGCCACGGCGGCGCGCGTGCAGCCACGCGCGCGCCCTCCTCTTTCGCTTGTGCGAGGCGCGCAGGCGCAATGCGAACGCAACGAACGCTCCGCACTGCCCTTCCCGATTTGTCCTGTCGCATCAAGCACTTGAAAACCCTCCGACCTGTCTCAGTTCAAAACCCTACGTTTATGACTGCAGATTTTATAGTGTTGATAAGGATACTAATCAACATATGGTGTAGCTCACAATGCACGTTGCAATCTTGCCTGGAGGCTAGGCAACACTAGGTGCTTTGGCCCCCATGAGCCCAGATCGACACGTGGATCCCAGTCCTGCTACCGTGCTGTTCGTGCGGAAGCCTTTACGAGGCCGCCAAGGGGAAAAGGGTTCTGCCCTACCCTACCCCTTGGCGCCCCGCTGAAAGCGTCCGTATGGGTGGCTATAGGCAGCGCTATCGCCCTATCCAGCTTCATCCGCAATTGGCACCTGTCGACCGGCGCCCTCGTGAAAGGAGCTCCCGCGGCCGGCCTTCGGGCGCAGTTCTCGAACGGCTGCATGCGCAGTGAGCCCGTCAATGAGTACATTGCGTCAGCGCCACAATCCATTGCTCAATCTGGTTCCAAGCCTCAACCGTTTACCCTCGACACGGAGCTTGGCCGCGTGCCGGGATGAGCTTGACAGATGTACGCTGTCTACTTGCGACGATGCCGCGGACTGACGTTTGCCCTTGTTGCGCCCGTCAAAGAGTGTCAGAAGGTCTCCGCATGCACACTCCGCTGGTCCAGCGGTTCCCAACAGGACGTTGGCCTGGGCTGCTCTAGTCACCATGGCAGGGTGAACCGTTCAGGGATGGCGGCTATTGATCCTCGGTGAGACCACCACCAGAGGACGACCGCTCGGTGGGTGGTGCCGACGATGAATGATCCTCAAGTGCTTTGCATCGGTCTTTAACCGCAAGGTCGTCATCCTGACGCGGGCGCAGAGGCTACGGTTGCCGTTTCGCGGACATAGCGGCAACGTGGAGCGAAGTTGCCAGCTGTTCTGAGCGACCTATTGCACCAGACGTTTTCGTTTTCATCGCTTCCAAGTGGGTGTTGAACCGTTCAACACCCATCTGAGTGCACTGTGAACACTTGCGTAGTCGGCGTGACCAGACGGCGATGAGCTGTTCGAGAAAACAAGACTCTGGCCCCCATGTCTCCAGGGGAGAGGCTCACAGCCACTCGCAAGCTCACGTCGATCGGACGTGCCTCAGCATCGCTTACCAGCACTCACCAATGCGAGGCAATTTGAGCTGCTACAGGAGTGCTGTGCTCGTATGCCTATCAACTCCATCATCGTCGCCAAGTCAGGGTGACATCCTGAGGCTGCGGCTAGGCAGAAGCCGGTCTGTATGTTTCCGAATAGTGTGCGAAGGGGAGTTTCGGAATCCCTACGTTCGCCTGTAGGTTCACCCACTTGGGTGCAACCGATCCTGGGAGCGAATCGACAGCACGTCCTTCGATCCTACGGTTTGACGAAGAACCCAAAGCGGACATGCAAGCGTGCCGAAGGAAGGCGTTGAACGGTTCAACACTTGTACCCGCGCAGCACTTCAGGCCGGTTGAACGGAAGGTCCCGCTTCGATCAGCTGCCACTGTCGATGCCGGATAGCCGCGGCTTTTCCACATATCGATCTGTGGGCAAACCGGTGACAAGGACTCCAGGGTGTTGAACCGTTCAACACCCTCTGCGCTAGGCACTTGACGCAGACACTAGCTGAGCCGAATGATCGGCTCAAACAGTAGCGCCTGCCGTCGAATCATCCCTGTCGATGCGGGATGCACGACAACCGCGGACAAAAAATTGGGCAGAAGGATAGCGTGGTGAACGGTTCAACGCCTCCGCTCAAATAGGTTCCGCAGCTGGCATGAGGAAGGTGGGGATCGGCGAAAAGTCGAACCTCCGCGGCCTCCTTCACGGGACATAGTTATGGAGATATTCAGCGGTGTTGAACCGTTCAACACCCTTGCTCGCTTCGCGCGTTGAATCGACTCGGCGCCCGTAAGCACTTTGGCTTGCTGAAGATGGTCGCAGTCATCATGATGAGCCCGTAGCAGCGGACGGCGCAAGCTCGATGGACAAAAAAAAGGGTGTTGAACCGTTCAACACCCTGTCATTTTCAGCTTCAACTCGTGCGTCTACCCCGGCTCTGCCTCGGCGAGGCTGTCTCGCAACCACACGATCATTGCAGCCTCGCGCTTCGCAGTGAGTACGCCAGGATCGAAAGTCAGAACCACTTGCCCATCAGCGCTTTTTCGTAACAGCGCGCCACGCCCAGCCTTCCCGATACGCCGCTCCACAACGGGCGCCGAACCGTTCAACGGCTTCTCAGTCATCAGCAGCTTGTCGAGCACTGCTTTGCCAAGCATGGGCTCATTGGCTGCCGAGATTTCCCTTGCACGTGCGACCAGCCCTTCAGGGTCACGCTGTAGTGCCTGGCTGAGAGGTTGCGCCCAACGGAACTGCACATTCAAGGGAGACCCAAATGCGGCCACCACCGCGTCGGGCAATCTGGCAAGGGCGACGCCCTTCGAAATCAGTGCCAGGTCGACCCCGAGTGCTTCCGACATCTTGCGCTGCGAGGGGTACAAGCCGAGGTCGAGAGCTTGCCGGTACATCATGCCCTGCTCCCATGCGCTGAGGTTCTTCCTGCCGCGGTTCTCCCGCTCCATGGCCTCAAACAATTTGACGTCTGTCAGCTCCACTATCAGTGCTTGAACGAGCAAGCCGAGCTCAAGGCAAGCTCTGTGCCGTCTGTGGCCGAACACGATCTCGAACTCGACGTCGCTGCCGGAATCAGACGGAACTGGGCGCACGCAAATCGGCTGTACGTTCGAGCCGGCCGCCGATATCTCGTTGCGCAGCTCTACGAACTCTTTGTCAGCGAAGGCGTCTTCGTGGCGGTTAGCGTACTTCGACGGCTTGATGCGCCTTGGGTCAAGGGCACGCACGATCAGTACGCCGTCGAAGTCCTTCAGCTTCTGCCGCAGCTCATCAGCCTCGCGCACAGCAGCAGACTGGGTTGCCATGAAGACAGCCATCGTTCCTGGAGCTGTCTTGGCTCGAGCCTCCGGGCGCGACACTGAGGGTCCGGCGGGGGCTGGCAATGCTGCATCGGCCTTCGGTACGATCGGAGCGGCCGCGGCAGAGTTGGCTTGCGAGGTGACCAAGGCGTGTGCAGCATCGGGTCCGACAGCCGGCGCAGGAGTCAGACTTGGCGGAAGCTGAATTAGGCTGGCCTTGGCAGCAAGTTTTTTACTCATCGACGCGTCTCCTTAGATTGGGGACCAGGTGTTGAACCGTTCAACACCCCTACTTGGCGGGCCCAGACAGCCCGAATGGAACCCTCGATGTGGCCAACAAAACTGTCATAGGCGTCTCGCGCACGCTTGAACGTTCGCGCGCTGCCGTCATAGCGCGAGACGTCATAGACAGTACCGAACTCCGCACTCGCAACCCCAGTGACGGCGGTCTTAGGGATCTCGACCGGAAGCACCTTCTCCGCGTAAGTCTGCCCAATCCATTGCCGAATGACCGTACTGGCTGCATCAGCGGAATCCACCCGTGCGAGCAAGATGTGGATGAAGTCGAAATGCTTGTCCATTCCCCGTTTCGTCAAAAGCTCACGGGTCAAATCCGAGAACAGGTTCCAGAACTGCGAGGCGGAGGCGAAGTCCAACGCGTTCGGAGGCAGGGGCATGATGATCCCATCCGAAGCAATGAAGGCATTGATCGTTGTGTACGACAGCGCGGGTGGCGTGTCGATGATGACGACGTCGTAGTCAGCGCGGACGTCGTCGATTCCAAGATCCAGTACGCGCCAGAACTCGAAGCCTGGTTCCTGAGTTTGACGGGCAGGAAGCGCAAACTCAGCACCAAAGAGAAGAGGAGCCGCCGCAACCAGATCAATACCGTCCCAATAGGTGGGTCGGATCGCGTAGCGAATGGAGGTTTCTGTTCCGATACACAGCGGAAGAATGGTGTCGGGTTCTTCAACTTCCGTGTCGGGGAGAATTCCGAACAGCGTGGTCAGAGAGCCTTGCGGGTCGGTATCGATGACCAGTACTTTGTAGCCGAGCAAGGAAAGGCCCTGGGCGAGCGTTACCGCAGTCGTCGTCTTTGACACCCCGCCCTTGAAGTTTCCGATTGAAATCGTTACTGCTTCGCAGCCTTCCGGACGGAGCCGGTCTCGCCGGTACTCTCGAATCCACTCTCGGCTCTCAGCGAGGGTGAACTCCCGGCGACTTCCCGAGGCGTTCAACTTTCCGGCGGGTAGGTCTCCCTTGGTCAGTCGATGAGAGATGCTGCCCTTCTCGACCCCAACCATCCCGGCCAGCTGCGACAGGCTGTAGAGCGGTGCAACCTTTCGCGCTGTCGGGGCAAGCATCGCGCTACGGATCTGGCCCATCATTGCAATAGCCCTCTCCGCCTGATTGGAGATATCGGCCAAGGTGATTGGTTTGAGTTGGGGAAGCGGTGTAGATGTCATGCAGAACTCCTGTCACGCTGAGTTTAGCGATGGTTTTACAGTTTCCACACGCACCATCCGAAAAGCGTCAAATTAGTGGCTGCTGTTGTCTTCGTTGACTTACGAAGCTCCGATGCACATTTGGAATTTTCTAAGCCCTTGAACTCCTTTAATATCTTTACACTAGAATTTATCCTTAAAAATCAAATACTTAAGGTCTCTTCTGGAGAGATGACAGGGGCAACTGGAGATCAGGCGGGATGAAGCGTGATGGGATACGGGGGTCAACGGCGATCTACCAGGAACGAAGGTGAGTGGTTTCGGGATCTGGGCCCTGTGGTTGGTGAGTTCAAAGTGGAGAGTTTTCGGGATCGCTTCCTGCTCCTGGCGACGCGTCTGAGGTGAGGGTTTTCGGGAGATGGGACGGGATTGATAGGCTGGATTAGCGAGTGGATCGCTTCCAAAGGTCGTTCTCGGTGTTCGCAGGCTGTCGGTTTCGCGGCGTTCTGAGCCGGGGGGCTATCAAAGTCCCGAAAACTCTCCACGGCCAGCGGCTACCCTTGCGGCGGTGCCTATCTCACGTGAGAGTTTTCAGGAGTTTGCGCTTGTCAATTTGACGTGAGTTCGCGTTTTCACGTATCGCTTACAGTACAGCGATGACAACGGGACCTCAGCAAACGACACGCGAACAGGCCGCGCCGAAACGTACGCGTAGTGGTCGCGCGCCCGCTGGCAACGATGGGCAACTGGTGCGCAAAGCCGTCAACACGCTGGCCATAGTTCCGAAATCGACCAGGATCACGACGCTGGCTCGCAAGAGCTACAACGTGCTCCTCTACCAGGCACAGGAGCAAGGCCTGGAGCACGATGTATTCAAGGCCCCGCTGGACAGCATCGTCAAGGGCCTGGACTTTGACAGCAACGACCATGGCTTGATCAAGAAGCATCTGCGCGCCATGGTGTCTACTACAGTGGAGTGGCAGTCTCCTACCGTCGGAGAAGGTGCTGCCTGGAACGTCAGTGGCTTGCTGGCGCATGCTCGAGTCAGCAAGGAGCGTGGCCAAGTCTGGGTTGAGTGGTCGTATGCGGTCAATTTGAAGCAGGAGTTGCTGGACCCCACGGTGTTTGCCCGCCTGCGGCTCGACGTGATCAGCCAGCTAAGGACGCACGCCGGTGTCGTGCTCTATGAGATCTGCACTCGCTACCGCAACGTTGGCCGCACTTCGCGTCAACCCTGGCGATGGTGGTATCCAGTCTTGAGCGGCAATCCCCCCAGTGAAAAGTCAGACCGGCTCGAGTACCGGATCTTCAAGCGGGACACGCTCAAACCGGCCATCGCTGAAGTCACTGCGATCACCGATCTTGAGATCGAACTTGTGGAGCACAAGCAAGGTCGGTTTGTCGACGAGATCCAGTTCCTTATCGGGCTGAAGAAGCAGACCTCACTTTCACTTGGACGACCGCCTCAACCCATTGACATGGGTTTGATACAGCGAGCACATGTTCTAGGCATTGGAGAAGATGCACTGGAGCCGCTGCTCGCGGAGTTCGGAGACGCTGCCGTGCGGCCGGCGTTGGACGCGGTGGAGCGTCGTGTAGCAAGTGCTTTTCCTGAGCAGCTCCGAGATCCTCTGCGCTACTTGAAGGTCCTTTTACAGAACTCGTTGGGTCGAACGGAGGAATCAAACTCTGATTCGCAACCGCAGGAGAAGCCTGCGTCTGCTTCTCGCGATCAGCAAGCAGCCCGGCGAGCTCGTTGGCAGCTCGAGTGGACGAGGCGTGCCAACGAGCGCTGTGCCAGTGCCATTTCGGAGCTTTCAGCTCTGCAACAGCAAGAGCTGGTTGCGCAACTGCTCGAAGCTCTGCGAGAACGGGATGCTCATCCGTCGATCATCAAGCGTCTGAGCACTAGTGGTTGGCAGCATCCCATGGTGCGCCACGAGATGCTCAGGTTCTTTGGGGAAGCGACATTTGGGGTAGGGTGGGACAAGCCGACAGCCGAGCAACTTTTGGAGGTCGCGACCGAACTCGGGGCGGATGACGACTAGCCCGACATTATGGGGCTGTCGGTTGCGCCACTATCTGGATCGCTTCCTGGATATGCGCACCTCGGCGAGACCTCGTAGTGATTGGACGTCAACCCAGGATCGAGGCAGTGCGCTTGGTAGTCGCACAAAAGGAAAACCCCAAGCAGCGGGCACAGATGTGCGTCACTGAAGGGGGCCGTGTTGGCGTGATTATGCGGGCAGGACAAGCAGGCATGAACCGCCCCGGAATTCGCGGAGGCCCGTTGGCTTGAGTCAGGCCGACATGGCCTGCTGCTCAAGAGTTCGATAGTAGTTGGCCTCGAACTCGGCCGGTGGCACGTACCCGATGGGTTCGAGCAGGCGCTGGTGGTTGAACCAGGCCACCCATTGCAGCGTCGCCAGCTCTACCGATTCCTTGGTCTTCCACGCACTGCGCCGATGGATGACTTCGGCCTTGTACAGCCCATTGATGGTCTCGGCCAGCGCGTTGTCGTAGGAGTCGCCCTTGCTGCCCACGGAGGGCTCGATGCCGGCCTCGGCAAGCCGTTCGGTGTAGCGGATGCTGACGTACTGCGATCCGCGGTCGGAGTGGCACACAAGGGCATCTTCGCGCTGCGGACGACGGTCGTACAGCGCCTGCTCCAGTGCGCCCAACACGAAGTCCGTCCGCATGGAGCTGCTCGTGCGCCAGCCCACGATGCGCCGCGCAAACACGTCCACGACGAAGGCCACGTACAGCCAGCCTTGCCAGGTGGACACGTACGTGAAGTCCGACACCCAAAGCTGGTTGGGCCGCTGCGCGTTGAACTGGCGATTGACCCGGTCCAGCGGGCAAGGCGCTTTGGCGTCGCTGATCGTGGTGCGTGCGGCCTTGCCACGCATCACGCCGCGCAGACCCATGTGGCGCATGAGTCGTTCCACGGTGCAGCGGGCCACCGTGACGCCCTCGCGCTGCAACTGGTGCCAGACCTTGTCGGCGCCGTAGACCCGCAGGTTCGATTGCCACACGCGCTCGATCTGCGGCATCAGCACCGCATCGCGTTTCGCGCGGGCGCACAGCAGCTCGGGGTGGCGCTGGCGGGCCGCATGGCGCCGGTACGCCGACGGGGCGACCTGCAGTGCCCTGCAGATCGGCTCGACCCCGTGCGCGGCGCGATGCGCGTCGATGAACGCCTTCACGACTTCAGCCGGCGGTCGAGCTCCGCCTGGGCGAAAAACGCGCTGGCCAGCTTCAGGATCTCGTTGGCCTTGCGCAGCTCGCGGTTCTCCCTTTCAAGCTCCTTCATGCGCTGCGTCTGCGTCGTGGTCACGCCCTCGCGCTGGCCCGTGTCACGCTCTTGTTGGCGCACCCAGTTCAGCAGCGTCTGCGGCGTGCTGCCGATCTTGCCGGCAATCGACACCACCGCCGCCCACTGCGACTCGTACTCACCGCGGTGCTCGAACACCATGCGCACGGCGCGCTCGCGTACCTCGGGCGAAAACTTCACTGACTTCCTCATGGCTCCATCCTCTCAAAAGTTGGAGCCTCCTCAAAATACGGGGCGGTTCAGGCATGCTATTGCCGTGCGACGCTACGGCTCATTCCATTCGTCGGTGAAGGCGAAGGGGTAGAGCGGGGGCGCCTGCGGCTGAGCATCCTTGGAGATTGCGTCCGAACTCGGGCCGGCCTAGGAAGGGGAGGGTGCGCGCGCCCAAATCGTTGCTCCTGGGCCATGCCCAGAAAGGGAATTAACAGCGGACGCGCTCTTGCCTGCGGACTCGATTTGTCTGGTAACCTCTGGCTTGCTGTTAATTCCCTTTTAGATGCGCGACCTGTTTGATCCTTTACCGCCAGCCACCGGGGCAATCGCCGAGTTCGAGATCGCTTTCGAGTCCTGGCTCAAAGCCAAGTTGGCCGCGGGCTCACGCACGACCGATGCGTCCGGTGACCTGTACAGAGCCATGTGGCAGACGTTCACCAAGTGGTGCGTCGAACAGGATCCGCCGGTACGCTTGCCCGAGGTCTCTGCAGAGGACGTTCGGCGCTTCGCCTCCAAGCCTTCCATCCGCAATTCGGCCGAGGCGCTGTCTCCGCGCTATGTGTGGCGCCTGCTCGATCTCATCGAGAAGGTGCTTGCTCACCGAGCACGGACCCACGGCGCGGAGTACACATCCGTGGCCGCCCAGGTCCTGGCGGACAAAGAGACTTGGCACTATGCCAATGCCTCGGAAAAGGATCCACTGCCACAGTACCTTCAAGCGGGGGACGCGGCTTTGCTCGTCAGCTATCTTTCCGCTGCGCGCCCAAGGCCATCACGGCCTGCCGTCCGCAACTGGCAGGAGTTGCGGAACAGAACCGCTGTCGCGCTGATGCTCGGGGCAGGGGTCACGCCTGGCGAGGTCCGCGCGGCGCAACTCGGTGACGTGGTCGTCTCGGGCGGTCGGACGAAGAGTGTTCCGTGGAAGCTTCGCATCCAACCCATCGGGACATCGGCCGCACGCGAGACGCCGATCGCGTCATGGGCTGGCCAGCTGCTCCAGTACTGGCTGGTCATGCGCACTCAGGAAGGCATTCTTGGCACAAATCTGCTACCTGCGACGCGATCTGGCAAACCCTGGGGTCAGGTCACACAGTACAAGGCCACCCGACTCGTCATGCGCGAATCTGGCCTTGATCCGGCCCTAGAGAAGGGCGGGTCCTTTCGTCTTCGGCACACCTTTGCGCTGCGCCAACTTCGTCGCGGCCAGGCCGAGGAGGTGGTGGCGGCCTGGCTGGGCGTCGAAGTCGCGGAGATGGCTCGGTACCGAAGAATCGTCTTCACGTCTGCGTGGGATGTGGTCTAGCACCGACCCATGCCGGTTTGCCTCCGCACATCACCCCGGTTAGCACTCACTCTCCTGTTCGGCGCCCAATTCACTGATGGCCGGCTTGGCCTGGCAGCAAGGCCAACGCGCCGGAAGCCGTCGACCGCCTCAAGACGGCCCGCCTCTCTCGCTGCACACGACACCGAGGTTGAGGAACGTTGGCAACGTAGCTAACATCAAGTGATGGCGTGGATGGTTGAAGCAGCTGCTCCGACTCTCGCCCCGAAACATCCCAACAGGAAGATGAACGAATACAGCTTGACCCTTCCCGGACTCGAGGAGTCGATCGCGAAAAGCCGACCGGACCTGTGGCATTCGCACCTGGTGCAAGCGGTGGCTCGTTTCCCAGGCCTGGAAGCTGCCACCGTGCGCGCGACGCGTGGCGGCGACGGCAGCATCTACATGCAGCGTCGCAAGGTGATGCGTGCGGACGGATCCGTGGAGCACGACAACCATGCGGCCTGGCTTGCTGAGCAGTTGCGTGCAGACGATGGCGATGCGAAGGCGACCTACGAGCGCCTGTCCCAGCAGGGGTACCGGCTCAGCCGCTGCGACATCACGCGCTTGCACTTGGCTTGCGATCGGGGCGGGGCGGACCAGGCGGACTTCCTGCAGGTCGACGTCGACCTGTGCGACGAACGCGTGCACTGCGCGCTTTTCCGCAGCTACTTCTTCGACGAACCCCGCACGCTGCAGGACCTGGTCGACGCCGCCGAAGGTGAGCCAGTCGGCGAGGAGCAGCGCACGCTCATCAGCGTTCACTACCAGCTGAGCCGTGCGGTGGATGTGGCCAAGTTCGTCGACCTGGCAGAGCAACTGGAGGAGCAGCAACGCGCCAAGCTTCGGGCGCGCAGGTACGAGGTCACCCGTGGCGACGGCACCAAGGAGACGAGGACACACGCGGACATCGATCCCGGGTTCGACCGCTTCCCCAGCAAGACCCGGCGCCTGTTCGACGACTGGAGCACAAGCAGCGCCGGCAGGTCGGGGGCGAGGCTGTGCGAACACTGGTTGCTCCAGTTCAGCGACTGGACCGATCCGAGCTCGGGAACACGCTACCTCAGCGTGGTGCCGCTGTGGGCCTTCAGCAAAAAGCTGGCCGAGGTGAACGCCCGCAGCGGCGATGTCTACGGGCTGTTCAGCAAGCTCCAGACGATCGACCGCCGCGTGGAAGTCCCGTTCGGGTGGTACTTCTACATGCTCCACGGCAACCGCGTTCATGACGGTGCCGGCAAGCGCGTGCTCGAAGCCGCAGAGGGTGGCCTGATCGTGCTGCCTGAGCACGACTACCGGGTGCTTCGCAACTGGGCCGATCGCAGTTATGGCTTCTGAGCTGCAAGGCCGATAGACAGGAGAACGACCATGGGACATCCGCAGATCAAGACCGTCACGAGCCGGGAGTTCGTGCACAACGTCAGCGCTGCCAAACGCGTTGCGAGCGAGGGCGGCACCGTCATCATCACCGACCGCGGCGAACCCTCCCTGGCACTCATCCCGATTGCCGAGTACCGTCGGCTGACGAAGACCGATCAGAACCTGGTCGACCTGTTGCGCATGCAGGAGGCCGCCGGCGACGAGATCGACTTCGAGCCCGTGCGCATCCATGCTCGGGACATTGACGCATGACGATCAGGGCTAGCGCCGAACACCCGGCCACCTGCAGCCGCGCCTTCATGCGCGTGCTGGCCACGCTGCTCGCGCAAGCAGGGCAGGGCGCCACGAGCCTCGTCGGCAGGCCCCGCGCGTGATGCTGCTGCTGGACACCAATGTCATCTCCGAGGTGCGCAAGGCCAGTTGCGACGCAAACGTACGCGCCTGGATGATCAAGCAGGCCACCGACACGCTGTACATCAGCGCGATCACCGTGCTGGAGATCCAGCGCGGCATCGGCCTGGCGGCGCAACGTGGAGACGCCGCGCAGGCGGCGGTTTTTACGCAGTGGTTTGAAAGCCAGGTACTGCCCGCCTTCAATGGCCGCATCCTGCCCGTTGACCATCTGGTGGCCAGGAAGGCTGCGCAGCTGCCCTGGCCAGATCCGCGGGACTATCGTGACGCCTTGATCGCGGCGACAGGCTTGGTGCATGGAGCAACCGTGGTCACGCGCAACGTCAGGCATTTCGAGGCCTGCGGCGTGCCGTTGCTGAACCCCTGGACACAGCAGTAGCCGACGGTCTGTAGGCCGTCAGAGCACGTCGGGCAGAAAGCATGCTTGCGTGAGGGAAAGCAAAGAGCAACGTCACCAGGCGGTAGCACCCGACATACTGCCCCACGGAGTTGCCTATGCGTGACCGGACTCCCACACACCCGCGCTGCAGCCGGCGGTCGCAGGCAAGTCAGGAGCCGCTGCCTTGTGCTTTGGCCCGGCGCGCGGCCAGTTCGCGACGCGTCCTGTCCAGTTCGTCGGCAAGAAGGTTCTCATCCGGCAGCATGGTCTGGTACTCGGCCGCCAGCACCTTGTTGGGCAGCCCTTCCAGCGCGTACCGCGCTTCGTTGCTCCCCTTGCTGGCGCATAGGATCAAGCCGACGGGTGGATTCTCGCCGGGCTTCATCCAGTGCTCCCGCGCATAGTTGAGGTACAGGTGCATCTGCCCGGCATCGGCGTGGCTGAACTTGCCGATCTTCAGGTCGATGATCAGCAGGCACTTGAGGCGGCGGTGGAAGAAGAGCAAGTCGACACGGAACCAGTTGTCGTCCAGCCGAAGGCGACGCTGGCGGCCGACGAAGGCAAAGTCGTCACCCAGCTCGAGCAGAAAATCGGCCAGGTGCTGGATCAAAGCATCTTCAAGGTCGGACTCAGAGTACTCGTCCTTGAGGTTGAGGAACTCCAGCACGAAAGGATCTTTGATGGCCTGCTCGGGCGTGATGGCGTCGTCAGGATCGGCGAGCTCGCTTTTCTCAAGCATGGCCGCTTTGTTGCGAGAGAGGGCCGTGCGCTCGTAGAATTGGCTGTTCACCTGCCGATCCAGTTGGCGCACCGACCAGCCGCAGCGCAGCGCTTCTGTTTCATAGAAGGCGCGGGCCTGCGGGCTCTTGACCGAAAGCAGGCGCACGTAGGCTGACCAGGGCAAGGGAAAGGCTTGAGACACGACCGTCAGATCCGCGGATTGTCCAGACACCGTCTGGAGCGTTTCTGCGAGAGCCGATTCTCCCGACGGTGTCTGGAGAATCTGTGCGGAGGGCATCTGGCCCGCAAGTGCACGCGACACTTGATCGACCGGCCATGCCAGGTGGAAGGCCCGCATCTGCCAAAGGTTCTGCTTACTGAACCCACGACCAAACCGAGCCGACAGGTCACGCGACAAGCGTTCGATCAACAGATCACCATAAGCAGCTCGTTCCTGACCACCTTGCTCGTACGCCACGATGCGATGGCCAACGGCCCAGTAGGTCGCAGTCATCAGCGCATTGACACTCCTCGCAGCCGCACGCTGGGCGGATTCCACCAACGCGACGACATCGCGATGGAAGGCGGCGTACGTGGGCGCGTCAGGCAGCGCCGACGCCCCGTCCTCGCTCGGCGTTGGAGCGACCTCGGTTTTCTTCATCCCGGAATCTTGCCACTGAAACGAGCCTGCATTCGTGGCGAACCAGCGACTTGATCGCCATAGGCATTGGCGGACCAAGCTGATCGCTGGTTTCAACAAGCGAGCGTCAACCGCCTGGCTGGCCAGCAGCGCCTGCAGGCTTCGTCTTCTGCGGATCGCCCGCCCTGGTCGCCGCAGACGGGTCATCGCAGCGATTGCGCAATGCGCGTCCGGCGAAGAGATCCGCCAAAGTCTCTTTGCAGCCCTTCACGATGGTGCTTGCACTCGTGTTCAGGTTCTGCCGCACCTCCGGCGAAAGCGACCAGCCAAGGGGCGGCTCGGGCTGATCCTTCTCCAGGTCCGGCAGATAGGCCTCTACGACGATGCCGTTGCGGCGTCGAAACGCTTCCGCGGCCGCCACGACGGCCAGGCGTTCGCGCTGCTCGCGCGTGGTCAGCAGGGCATTGATCGGGCTCATCAGCTCCGGAAGCAGCCAACCTGGCGACAGTGGTTTGCGCTCACGGCTGTGCGTGCTGAGTGACAGGCACTGACCATCCGCGAGCTCGCCCTTGCAATATGGCTCGGTCCCCGGGGAGTTGCGAATGAGCAGCAGCACAGGGCGTGTGCCGACGCGGTTGCGTACCCCTTCCTGGCCTTGGTTTTCTGGCGAGGAGGTGTCGTGGCTTTGCCGGGAGGAATCCAACGCGCCCAGGAGCTGAACGATGGTCGCCGCACCCGAATTCTCGAAGTAGCCGCCATCGACGATGCGCGCGTCGCTGAACGGTCCTGCGCCCGTGCAATCGCTCAGATTCTTCAGCCGTCCGGCCGGGCTGACATAGGTGAACCGCGCGCTGTTGTGCACGGCCCCTGAGAGCGAGATGCTGGCGGTGTCGGGTGCCTTGTCGGCGGGTAGGCGCGGGCAGCCAACGTCGTACACGTCCAAGAACTGCTCGACGCTGACGTTGGCCTGAATGGCGCGTCGAGATCCCGACGGCCAGCGCGTCTTGCGTGCGCAGTGCAATGCGCGCATAGCCCAGACCAGCAGCGAACGGCGGCAGCGCGGCCAGCACGCGCGGCAGCCACTTGCGGATCGCCCTCGTCGCCACAGCGTCGACGGGATAGAAGCGAAAGCCGCGTGACACCAGGGGGCGTGCCGCGTACCAGATCGAGAGCGATGCGACGGCGACAGAAAGGCCGGACAGAACGCTTCGCAGAGCGGTTGCCAGAAAGGCGCTGCCGAGCGTTCGACCAGCATCGTCCGGTGCCCAAGAAAGCTCGCTCAGCGCGGCGAGCATCAGGTCGAGGCCTTGGTCGGAAACGGCGATCACGTAGGCCGCGATCGCACTGCCGAGGATGGGGTATGCGCACAGAACAAGCACGCGCAACGACGCCTGCACCTTGCGCCATGTGCCGGGAGGAATTGAACGCCTGTTGCGCATGGGGTCGGCATTGATGGGCATGGTCAATCTCGCGATAGCTGCAGAGCCCCCTGAGGTGAGCCGTGCTGCAGTCCAATGAACATCCTCAGCCCGAGCCATGACAGCGCCATGGCTAAGGGAAAGCCAATGCTGCCAGCCCTGCGGACCGAGCCCCGGCCAAGCCGACTTCGTGGTTGCGTCGGCGAGATTCTCTGTCCGCCCCGTTGCGCCTGACATCCCACGAGTTGCTGAGGCGCCTGGCCAAGCCATCGCGACATGCGGCGGCGCACTCGCGGCTCGAAGACAATGCCCCCATGCTGCAAGAGTCCCACTGGCTTGCTTCGCTCGATGCACTTCGCCTGGAGTGCGACGGGATGACGCGCGTGATCTCCGCGCTCTTGCAGCGCGACGGCATCGCCCATACCCCGATGATGGGAAGCTTGAACGTCGAGACAGCGGGCCGGATCGCGCCACATTGCTGGGTCGAGCTGGAGGACGGTCGTCGCATCGACCTGCGTGCCCGCATGTGGCTTGGCGACAAGCCAGGTGTTCCGCATGGCATCGTGCCTGCGCATGCGGTCGACGTGCGCTACGAGGGCGCGACATTTCAGGTAGTCGTGAATCCGATCGTCTTCTGGGCACTTACCGACACCACGATGGATGACTTCGGATCGGCGGACTTCCTGGCGAGCAGCGCGCCAGTGGCGCATGCAGGAACTCGCTCTGGTTCGCGGTCGCGGAAGCCACCCGAGCGAGATCCCTGCTCCAACGTCGACTGAACCGTCCCATGTACGCGGCCGACGTCGACGTCTCCCTGCTACCGGACGAGGTGCGCGAGCGTGTGCCAATCGCGGTGGAGAGGGCTCACCGCAAGCTGCGGACGGTACAGCCCAATCGTGAGGCCGACCAACTCGTCAGGGCCGCACAGAAAGCCGCGACGGCCTCGCAGCGGGTGCTTTGGCTGCAGCGCGCGGCCTCGGCGTGGGCCAAGCCCATCGAGAAGGTCGCGGCCTGTCGTAAAGGCTGCGCGCACTGCTGCCACATCTCGGTGACCATCTCGGCCGTCGAAGCCGCTGTGATCGGCCGCCACGTGGGCGTCAAACCCGCGCAGCCGGAGAACGCCGTCAAACTGCAGGAGCTCCAGGAGCTGCAAAACGCATTCTCCGAGGTGCAGGCCATCAGCGCGCGCACCGAACCGTCACCATGCCCGTTCCTCGTCGACAACGCCTGCAGCATCTACGAGGTCCGCCCAGTGGCGTGTCGGCTGCTCCTCAGCCTGGACGACGATGAGCTGCTGTGCAGGCTGATCCCGGGTCAGGCGGTGCCCGTCCCCTACGCGAACAGCGACCAGCTCAAGACTCTGTACTTGATGGCCCAGGTCGCGTCGCCGCTGGCGGACATCCGCGACTTCTTCCCTACCGCGCCATCCTCGACCAGACCGCGATGAAATCCGGCGTGCCGTTCATCGCGCGCGAGTAGATCCAGTCCGGCGTTTCACATTCGTGCGGAAGCATCCAGATCGGCTTTGGCGCATGAACCTGCTGGTTGCCGATGAAGATGTACTCGTCGCAACCCGCAACAATGGCCTCTTCGTCCACACCCGTCGTGCTGCCGCCCCGCTCCGGTGAGCGTGGATCAAACCGGTGGGTGACCCAACAGCCGATCACCACGTCGGGCTTGTACTTGGCGATTGCGGCAGCGGCATCGAGCATCTCCACGTTGTCGCCGTAGGGCACGGTCGGCTGGCCAAGGCGTTGGTAGTACGCTTTCACCTCGGCCTGGTCCTGCTGTCGGTTGTCCGTTGCCGGGATGCCCAGCGCCTCGGCAAGAACCCCGTTGCCGGCGCCGATCTCGATGGCGCGCCGTCCGGCGATTCGCTCACGCAGATGGCTGCACAATTCTTCGGTCGGAAAGCTGTAGAGGCCATGCCGCACGCCGAAGAGCAAGCGCTCCTCGGGCGTAGTCGATGCAAGGGTGCTGGCAGGAACGACGCGAGCACGGCCGCGCGCGTCGAGCATGAAGGGGGAGATATCCCTGGTTGTACTTGGATCGAGCGCGAAGGTTCCCACGCCTGAATTCTAGGAGCGGTATCGCGAACAGCCGATGCCGCCCTTGGCGCTCAAAGCGCCGCGTCTTTGAGCTTCTTGAGCGAGCGGACCTTCACGCGCACCGTGGCGGGCTTGGCCGCAAATTCGCGCTCGACCTTCGTGAAGGGGTCGATGCCGCGACGCTTCTTCTTTGCCGGGATGGCGACCGAGGTGACCTTGAGCAGGCCGGGCAGCGTGAATTCGCCCAGGCCCTTCTTGTGCAACGAAGCGACCATGGTCGCTTCCAACGCGGCCAGGACGGCCTTCACGGCCTTGGGCTCGACACCCGATGCTTCGGCCAGGTGGGCCTGCAGGGTGGACTTGTTGAACGCCGTCTTAATTGGCTTGAATGCAGCCGGCGCGGCTGCAGTCTTCTTGGCAGGAGCCGCCTTCGTTACAGCAGCCTTTTTGGTTGCGGGGGTCGCCGTCTTCGAGGCGGTGGTCTTCTTTGCAGTTGCCATGTTGGTTCGTCCTTCTTCTGTGGGATGCGCTGTGCTCGCGCATGACGATTCTAAGAAGGCGGGTCGAAGCAGGCGCGGCTCGTATAGCTCGCCGCGGCGTCACGGTCGGCCATGTGGGAACCAACAGGGCCGCTGCCTCTGCAGGCCAAGCCGATCATGCAGCCCCTCAAAGGTTGCCGGCGACCTTGGCCAACAGCGCGGCGAGTTGCTCGCGCTCGGTAGCTGACAAGTTGGCGGACAGGCTGGCAGTCCATCGACCATGCTGCTCGACCAGTGTCTTGACGAGACGTTTGCCCTTGTGCGTGAGTTGAACGCGTTGGGCACGACGGTCGTTGGCATCGGCATGCCGCTCGATCAGCTCTTCGCGTTCGAGGCCGTCGAGCAGTCCCGAAACGGTTCCACGCGTCACACCTGCTTGCTTCGCCAGCGCATTGGGTGCCAGTCCATAGGTGGAGGCATCGAGCAGGGCCAGCAGAACGAACCGCCCCTCGGACAAGCCATGCGGCTCTAGCAAAGCGACACAGCCGCGGTCGATACCCGCAGCGACGGAGAGCATCTGAAAACACAGGCGAATGCCTTCGACGTCGGGCAGTCTGTGTCGCTCCGCCTCCGCGAGTAGCGCGAGATACTTCTGTTCCAGGTTCATGGTGCTGCCCTACGTGCTGGCGCCGAACTGTAGCGACCTGCTTGTCTTGGAGGAGGCAACGGGCAGGTAGGACGCGGGCGAGAGGGACGCCCGCACATCGAACACCATCAACACAGCGGCTGATCAATCGCGTGGAGCCTGCCGCAGTTGGGCAAGCACTGCGAGCTCATGCCGCAGTTCCTCCAGGTGGCGCGCGGCCTCTCGGTGAAGCTCCGTCGCACGGCCGGGCAGCGGCTCGCCCGAAGGCATGCAGCCCGACTCCGCTGAGTCGCGCAGGATGTTGACGGCGGCCTGCAAGGCGGTGTCGAGGTCGATGTCCATCGTCGAACTCAATGCCGAAACATGAAAGCCGCCACCAGCAGCAGCGTGCCGGCTGCGATCCAGGACGCCGCATAGAGCCCGTAGGGCGGCGGTTTCACCTGCGCGAGGAACTCGGCGAGCTGCCGATCCCCGAATAGAACGTCGCGGCGACGGCTCAGCGCTGCACGCGTCAACGCGTGCTCCACACCTTGTACAAAGCAACCGGCGGCGCAGAGCAACACGAGCGGGAAGACCCACCACAGGACCGACGACAGGGTTTCGACTTCTTGCATGGGCAGGCCTCAAGTGCAGGGCTCCGGCTCGGCGATGAAGCTCGAGCAGGCAGTGCATTGTCGCCGCGCTCAGAACGCCCCTTCGAGGGGATCGCGACTTCACTCGCACGTGGGCATTCGTCATCGCGTTGCATTGGCGTCCCAAGCGAGCGGTCCTGTGCGTCGCTGTCGCGCGATGGCGCGGCCCACGCAAAGGCCGGTAGCCACAGCGCTGCGCGGCCGTCACGTGTCAACTGCATTTGACTGCTCCAGAACCAGTTTGCTAGATTGCGCGCTGTGAACTGCCGAAAGGCAAACACGCGGCGCCTCGGTTCTTGAAAGGCGCACGGCTCGACTCCCAAGGTCGGACCCAGAACACATCTGTCACTGCAACCCGGACGGGGATCTGCTTCCCCGTCCAGACCTTGCGGTCAGGCTTGGGCATGCCGGTCTCTTTCCATTTTTTGGAGATCACCATGGCAAACCAAGCACAAGCTCAAGCTCAAACTCAATCCGAGTACTTCAACCTGCACGTTTCCGGCGTCGGCTACCTCAGCCGCGTCCGCTGGGTCGGCAACAACAGCCGCAGCGGCGGCCGTCGATCCGAACCGTTCCTGAGCTGCGCCATCAACGCGCTCCGGGGCAGTTCCGACGATCCGCAGTACACCTACTTCGACCTCAAGGTCAACGGAAGTGATGCGATCGAAATCATCCGCAACCTGGAGAAGGCTGCAAACGAGGGCCGCAAGGTCATCGTGTCGTTCAAGGCCGGGGACATCTATGTCCACCAGTACGACCGGCAAGTGCGGGATGCCCAGGGCGGGCAGTCCAACAAGACCGAGAAGGCAGCGCTCGTCAAGGGACGCCTGATCCTCATCAACACCGCCAAGGTGGATGGGGAGCTGGTGTACCGCCGCGAGCGCGAAGAGCCTGGTGCTGGCGGCGAGGATGGCGATTCGCATGCCACTTCGCACGCTGGCCCAGACCAGGAAGAACCTGCCCGCGCCCGGCAGGAGGATCGCTACGAGGACCGCGAAGAGGAACGGCAACAAGGCCGCCCGCACTCGCGCAACTTCGTCAGCGAACCGCGGCGCGAGCGCCGCTGGTCGCGGTCAACCCGCGGCTGATGTGAACCGTTGAAGCGCCCCGGTCCGCATGGATCGGGGTGTTTTCTTTGCCTTCAGCGCGGGCGCTGATGCAGGCCAACGAGTCTCAGAATTGCTCGAAAATTGCACGGTCAATAGGGCAAAAACTGTGCGATTCGTATTTACTTTCTGGTAATCTTGACAGGTTCCTGAGTGTTTTCTGGTGTCACTACAAACCAGGTGCCGGTCTTCCGGCTGCAGCATCTCAACCCCCGAACGGTGCACGTCGAAAGACCGGGGTACATGTCCGAGGCGCTATCTCGCTGATCCGCAAACTTCGTCATAGCGCTTAATCTCTGGCGGGCTGGAAACCTGCCAGTAGATCAGAGCCCATTGCGCCAACCTGCCACCTCGGTACGTTGGCGCAATCCATTTTCAGCAGTCTTGTCGCCGTGGCCACGCCACGACGACACATCCCGACGGGACACCGATCCCGTCGCGGGCTTGCGTGCTTCCGTTTCCATCCCCCCAACGGAGCACACCATGATCAAGATCGAGCGCACCACGCTGCGCGTCAAGAAGATCCAACAGAGCAAGAACGGGCCCTTTGCGGTCGCCAATCTCTTCACCGAGATCGGCGAGTTCAAGGTGAAGGACTCGCTGCTGGACCAGTTCGACGAAGGCGAATACCAGGCCACGGTGTGGATCTCCGAGATCTACCTGGGCCAGTACGTCGCCTACGGCCGCGCTGTGGCGGAAGTCAGGGCCAAGCTGCACGACATCCGCGTCGACTCCGCGTCCGAGCTCGATGAGGCCCCAGAGCCTCCTGAGCCGGACCCGATTGACGAAGTCGAAGCACCGCGGGCAACGCGCAGGCCGGAGAAGCCTTCGAGGCAGCCGGCTACGCAGCCAACGACGCAGCCGCAGAAGGATGTCGACAGAGCCGGCTCCACTGGCGATCTGTCCGACCTGAAGTCCGCGCTGCAAGGTATCGGCCGCAAGGCCAAGCCTGAACCGGAGGCCAAGTCACCGATTAACCTTGCCGAGCTCTTCGGCGTCGAACTTTGCGTGCGCATTCGACAACGCGAGCCGGTCAAGCTCGACTCCACGGTCGACCGCGCCTTGTTCCGCCGCCAGGCGGCCACACTGCGCGAAGAGCTGGGCTACGAGTTCGATCCGATGCAACAGACGTTCAACCCGGTCAACTGACCAACCACACAACCCGCGCTGCGGGTTGTTCCATGCGCCCGAGGTGGACGCATCGAACAGCCCGCAGAGCGAAGACTCTCAGCCTGGGTGGCGGCAGCCTGATGTGCCGCGGCCATTGCGATTGAGGGTGCCCGGGTCAAAGCCACGCCCCCGCACCACTCCCGCGCCATTCCTTGGCCACCAGGGCCCCGCGCCGGTGGCCGGCATGCATGGCAAGTCCATGCAGCCAGGGGCAGCGTTCAACCAGATCTCAAAACGAGGAAGCCGATGGCTTCCCGCAGCGCCTGGCCAGGGCAGGGCGCTGCGGGAAACCATCACTCCAACCGACGATGGATTCAGGCGCGCTCAGCCATGCAAGCGCGCAGCCGGCACTGCCGGCCAGGCACATCTCTCATCAACCCCGACGGGCGCACGCCCGTCGGGGTGGCTCCCGTTCCCATCAGGAGCTCACCATGAAAACACCCGTCACGTTCTCGACTTCCGACGCAACGTCGACCGCGCCGTTGATCGTGCGCGACCGCAACGGCGAATACTTCTCGGCACAGCCCGAGGACATCCTGCAGGCAGCACGCGCGCTGCTGGAGCGCAAGCTACATGGCCAGGTCTTCCTCGACCGACCCGAGACCGTCCAGGACTACCTGCGCACGCGCATCGGCCACCTGGACCACGAGGTATTCGGCGTTGTCCACCTGGACGCGCAGCACCGCATGATCAAGGCCGAAGAGATGTTCCGCGGCTCCCTCTCGCAGACCTCGGTCTACCCGCGCGAGGTCGTCAAGGACTGCCTTCTCTCCAACAGCGCTGCAGTCATCCTGTACCACAACCACCCGAGCGGCTCGCCAGAGCCTTCCAGGGCCGACGAAGCGTTGACGCAGCAGCTCAAGGCTGCCTTGAGCCTCGTCGATGTGCGCGTGCTGGACCACATCGTGGTCACGAACACGACGACGATGAGCTTCGCCCAACGTGGACTGATCTGACATGGCCATGGCCCTCTTCAACATCCAGCTCGCCGATGGCTCCGTCATGACCTCCACCTGCCGGCGCGTTCGCGCGACGGTCGATGGCAAGGCCTTCTGGTTCGCGATCCATCAGTCCCCGGGCAAGGTACCCAAGTCGATCTCGCACATCGCCAGCGGCAAGCGCGTCTGCGACCTACCGACAGGGGTCGCGTTCGCGATGCACCGGCGGCCGGACGAGCGGGAGATGGCACTGGAGGCGCTGGCCGCGGTTGCGCAGCGTGTGGGTCCCGCCCGCATGCGCGAGGCCTTGGAGGCCGCAGAACGTGAGCCGCGCAGCTGCGCAGGCGCACCACATGGGTGCCGGCCGCAAGGCTGATCCTCCAAGGAACCCGATGGGTTCCTGCAGCGCCTGCACTGCGGGCGCTGCAGGAAACCATCCACCAACACCATGGTTTCAGGAGCGCTCAGCCTTGCAAGCGCGACCGGCGGCAACGCCGAGGCACATCTCACCATCACCAACCCGACAGGTTGCCGCCTGTCAGGGCGGCCTCCTGTCACAACCCAGGAGTTTCGATGTTCATGCATTCACACCCGGCAGCTCTGCAGGAGGCGGCCACGGCCGCGCCACCCGCGCACGGTGTTCTCGCCGCCGCCTGCGGCAGGTCGGATCTGAAGCTGACGGTGCTGCAAAGCGCCGCGGGCTTCTACCTCGGCACCTTCTGCCCTGCAGACGGCCCCTTCACGCGGGAGTCCGTCGAGTACTTCCCGACCCGCTTGCTGGCGGACGGTGCGCTCAGCAGCGGCCGTTGGACGCAGCGCGCGCACCTCTGATCCCTGGCCTGCAGGTCACGTTTCCACAACCGCAGGACTGCAAGCCCTGCGGGGCCTGCATCCACCCATGGAGATCCACATGTCATTTGTTCGCTCGCAGGAACTGCCTGCCTATACGACCGACCGTACGACCGCACGTACAGCTGAGAGCTTGCCGATCTGGTCCGGTGCTGAGCCCGTGCCCGCCATCGGGGACGACGTTCACATCCGCGTCAACAGCATCGGCCCCGCAAAGGTCGTCGGCTACGGCATCCAGGAGGGGTATCTCGGCGTCATGGTCTACCCGCTCGACCCGCCCCAGTGGTGGATCGATCAGAACGTCCAGCCGTCGCCCGACAAGCCAGCGCTTGCCTTCGGTGCAGAAATTCGCTGCATCACGAAGGGAGCATGAGATGGCACTGATGTTCGCGCGCCTGGCGCACAACTTCATCAAGAACGGGTACTACCCGACCGACGAGGTCACTATGCAGCGCATCGTTCAGATGCTGCGCTGCGCCGGCACCGCGTCGCATCGCCTACTCGATCCGTGCTGTGGCGAGGGCGCTGCCCTGGCAGACGTTCGGCACAGCCTGCTGGAAGCGGCGGCTGCGCAGGACCCGGGCGCCAAGATCGCCATCGAGGCCCTCGGCATCGAGTTCGATCAGGAGCGCGCCTGGCACGCCAAGCAGTGCCTCGACCGCGTGATCCATGCTGACTTCCACGACGTGGTGGTCAAGCCCCGGTCGGTCGGCCTGATGTTCTTGAATCCGCCCTATGGCTTCGGTGTTTCGGACAAGGCCAGCGCCAACGCTGGCACGGTGGACGCAGAGAAGGCCGAGCGCCTCGAACGCACGTTCCTGTTCAAGTGCACGCCGCTGCTCACGCAGCACGGTGTTCTGGTGTTCATCGTCCCGCACTACGCGCTGGACGAGCACATGCGGGCACACCTGGCGCGCAACTACCAGAACGTGCAGGCCTTCATGGCTCCCGAGCAGCGCTTCCAGCAGTGCGTGATCGTCGCAACCCGCCGCAAGTCCGGCAACGCCAGCAAGCAGGTGCTGGAGATGCTCGCGCAGGTGCAGACCGGCGAGGGCGTTCAGGAGCTACCGGAGGAATGGGTGTCCGAGCCCTACGTCGTGCCGGCCGTGGTCGATGGCGAGTTCAACTTCCACGCGATGCCCATCGATGCGCCCCAGCTCGGCGACGAGCTGGATCGCTACCGTCAACACCTGCTGTGGGAAGGGTTCGGCGCCCACTTCCAACGCGCGTCGTTCGTCTGCAGGCCCACGCTGCGCGAGATGACGCCGTGGCACCTGGCCCTGTCTCTGGCTGCCGGCCAGGTCACAGGGAGATTCCGCTCGGCGCAGGGGCGCGAGTTCCTCGTCAAGGGCGACACGTTCAAACACAAGCAGCGCACGGTCGCGACCGAAGTGAACGACAAGGGCGAGGCCAGCCAGGTCATCACCATGCTCGACCGCTTCGTGCCGGTCATCAACGCAATCGAGTTCACGCCGGACCACCGGCTGGGCCAGATCGTGAAGGTGGCGTGAGCATGGGCAATGGCCGAGCACCGCTCTTCGCGCTTGGGCGCATCGTGATGACCCAGGGGGTCGACGCGCTCGTCCAGGCGGGCGTGATCGACCCTCCGCTGCTCTACGTCCTGCTGCACGTCGTGGGCGACTGGTCCGAAATGAGCTTTGAGGACCGCAGGCACAACCTGCAGGCCGTCCTGGACGAAGACCGCATCGTGTCCGCGTTCCAGGTTACGGACGCCGTGAAGATCTACGTGATCACCGAAGGGGACCGCAGCGTGACGACGCTGCTTCTTCCTTCGGAATACTGATCCACACACGGGAAGCGACGGCTTCCCGCTGCACCTGATTCCGTCGGACCCGGGTGCAGCGGGAAACCGTCAACTGACTTCAAGCGGTTTCCAGGGCGCGCTCAGCCCTTCGAGCGTGCCGGCCACATGTGGCTGGGCACAACGGCGCTTCGGTGCCTTCTTCATCAACCCGTGCGGGGCTATGCCCCGCAGGGGCAGAGCCTTGCACTTCTCAGGAGTACATCCATGAACGAGAAGACGTCCCCGGACGCACAAGTGCCCTTCGACCCCGCGCTGGTCGCCGCTGCTGTCGCAGCCGCGCGCGATGACAGCAGGGGCATCTGCAAGCTGCGCCGCCATGGCTTGGCGTTCACCTTCGACTTCGAAGGCGAAGAGACCATCCTGGCCGACGACATGCGGCCATTCGTTGAACGCGCATTGGGCGAGGAGTTGGCGGAATGCGCTCTGCCCGGCCTCGAAGGCCAGTTCAACCTGGTGCCGATGTCGCGCGCGATCGCGCTTGGCATCTGCGCCGCCGCCGACATCGGACGTCGCCGGCCCACCGGTCTCACGAACGACGCCAGCGTGCTGGCTCCCAACTGCCGCGGCTGTGTGGCCATCGTCCCGCATGGCACGACCTACTGCTCGGCGTGTGCGATCCCCGCACCCGACCCGAGTCGTCTTCCGATGCGGTCCCGCATGGTCGTGCTGCTTCGCAAGGTGCACACGCTCATCTCGTTGGGTCAACGCTCTGTGCTCAACGACGACGTGGTTCCGCTCGTGCAAGACCTGACGGACGAGGCGGAGAGCCTGGCAAAGGAACTTGAACTTGCCCAGGCCATGGAGGCGGCCCTGACTGGGCTGTCCGACTGCGGCTGGCTCGACAAGGATGCCCGGGAGATCTCGTCGGTGGCCCAAGCCAAGGCCAAGGCGCACGACGTGGTGGACGACATCCTCCTGATGCAGCTCACGCGCGACTAGCACCAGCCGCCCCGGCAACGAGGCATCTTCATCACCTGCACCCCTGGGGTCGTCCATGCCCATGGGGCGGTCGACCCTGCCCACCCCAGAAAAGACCATGACCAAGAACGCTGTTTCCTACAACGACTTTGACAATGCGCAGGCCCTGCGCGAAGGCTGGGGCCTCTTCGACGCCCACGGCGTGCTGGAGATCCAGCGCATCGACGAGCCCGACCTGCCTGATCTTTGCGCCGACAGCCTGCCTCGGTTTCCTACCGATGGCCATGCCGTTCTGCACGTCATCGCTGCCGCGGCGGCGGGTAGTGCCTACCACCAGCAGGCCTGGAGCTTGAACGGCATGTACTCCTCGTCGCACATCGACTTCGGTCCCGACAAGGACTTCAAGTCGCACACCAACGAGCAGTTCGTGGTCGAGCTGATGACCTCGGGTCGCTACGGCGCGCTGGGTCAGATGTTCGTCCTTGATGCCATCGTGCAGCACGCCACCCGTGTCGCGGCCGCCGATCCCAAGGCCATCAACCACCCGTTTGTTCATGGAGCCGCATGGGTCGCTGTTGCCAAGGAGATCGAGGCCAGATGCGCCACTAAGTACGGAGAAGCTGAACCGGTGAGACCGGTCGGCTGACCCAGCTTTCAAACGGGAAGCGACGGCTTCCTCTTCGTCTGGTGACAGGAGAAGCGGGGAACCGTCTACCGATCCAACGCAGTTTCCAGGGCGCGCTCAGCCCCTCTAGCGCGCCGGCCACTCCCGTGGCTGGGCACAGCGGCACTTCTGTGCCTTCCATCCACCCATGCGGGGCTATGCCCTGCAGGGCCGCGCCTTGCACTTTTCAGGAGAAGTTGCATGGTCAACATGGCGATCACCGGCAGTACCACCGACTACACGGTGGGCAGCTTGCTGGTCAACACGCAGTGGGCATCGCTCGTGCAGGACCTAGCAGGCCGTCTGGTCGTCGTGTGCTTCGGCGCCGGCGTCGACTCGACGGCGATGCTGGTCGCACTGCGCGATGCCGAGATCCGGCCGGACGCGATCACGTTCGCGGACACGGGCGGCGAGAAGAGCGCGACCTACGCGCACGTGCTGGCCATGAACGAGGTCCTCACCACATGGGACTGGCCGCTGGTCACCGTTTGCCGTGCCGTGCTCAAGGCATCGACCGGCTACGTCGACCTGTACGGCAACTGCGTTGCGAACGAGACCTTGCCGTCGCTGGCCTTTGGCATGAAGTCCTGCTCGATCCGCTGGAAGCAGCTGCCGCGGGACCAGGTCCTTCGTGGTGTCTCCAAGGGACCGAATGCCAGGCCCGCGCATCCCCTGTGGCTGCGCGCGCAGGCCGAGGGCAGGCGCATCGTCAAGCTGATCGGCTACGACTGCGGTCGCGCCGACATGCGGCGTGCGCGAGCACCGAAGCCCGCAGATGCGGACTTCGACTATGCCTATCCGTTGCAGCGGATCGGTTGGGCCCGGCCCGACTGCGTCCGCGCCGTCGCCAAGGTTCTGGGCGCGCACCTGGTGCCGATGAAGTCCTCGTGCTTCTTCTGCCCGGCGTCCAAGCCCTGGGAACGGTTCTGGCTTGCCGCGAACGAGCCCGAACTATTCGAACGGGCCTTGTACCTCGAGCGCAACGCGCTCACTGGGCGCCACAGCCGTTTTGACACGGTGGAGTTCGGCGCCACATGGGAAGACCTGGTGCGCAATGCGGACTCGTTTCCCAGCACCAAGACCACCGTCGGCCTCGGCTGCTCCTTCGCCTGGAACCACTGGGCACGTGTCAATGGCGTCGTCGATGCCGAGTTCAAGGTGATCCGAGCGCAGCGCAGCCGGTTCGCGCAGCTCGCGGACGAGATGCGCGGCTTCGACAACGCGCTCGACGGGCGCACCGAGCTGGCGGCGATTGCTGGCTGACGTTCTTCAACGAGGGAAGCGACTGCTTCCCCCTGCGCCTGGCGACGAGCGCAGCGGGAAACCGTCAACCGATCGAACGCGGTTTCCAGGACGTGCTCAGCCCTTCGAGCACGTCGGCCACATCCGTGGCTGGGCAAGGTGGCACTTCGGTGCCTTTCTCACCAACCCGCGCGGGGCCATGCCCCGTACGGGCGGAGCCTTGCGCATCTCAGGAGTATTTCCATGAACGAGTTCACAACCGCCATCTGCAAGCGAGACGGCAACTGGCATGCCCAGTCCACGATGATGATCGACGACACGGACCGCGAGTTGTCCATCGTCACCATGAAGCACCACGACGGCGTGGTCCGCACGCGGGCAAGCGTCCATCGGATCGTTGGCACCACGAGGCGCCATGTGCTGGGCTTTGGCATCGGAGGCGACTTTTCGGCGCCGATGATGGCGATGCGCTACCAGCGTGTCACGGAGAAGACTGTCACCACGCAACACGCCACGTGTCTGGCCCAAGCAGAGAGCGTCCTGTTTCAGGTGCGCGACCACTATGCGAAGCAGAAGGCCGCCGCCGAGCCGGTGGAGGCCACCGCCGACGGCGATGCCGAGGTGACCGCTTGAGCGCGGCGACGCGGTTGACGAACGAGGAGTTCGTCGCCGAGCTGATGCAGTTCAGCAACTTCGGTGCGCTGAGCCAGGTGTTCGTCATCGAGGCGATCCGCCGCTATGCCGACAAGGTGGCGGCGGCCCAGCCTTCCGAGGTCGACACGCCCTTCATGAGCGGCCCGGTCTGGATCGGCGTTGCCAAAGAGATCCAGGCCAAGGTGTACCAACAGTACGACGTCGACGCTGACATGGTGGTCCAGAAGCCCGACTAGAACTATCGCTGTCCGGCACGGCGCATCCGCGCGGTGCCGGACAGCGATTCTCTGGACGGCAGCGCGTGTCGATGCCACACTTCGAACCCGAACCCTGATGGGTTCCCACAGCGCCCTGTCGGCCAGGACGCTTCGGGAAACCATCCTTCCATCCACGATGGTTTCAGGCGCGCTCGGCCTTGCAAGCGCGCCGGCTGGAGACAGCCAGGCATTCCTTCATCAACCCTTGTGGGATCACGCATCCCGCATGGGCACGTGACCCGCGCTTCAACCCTCTGGGGACAACCTGTCCCCCGGGGCTCGGTCGTCCCCGCAACCTGGAGACGACCTTGTTTGAATCCCTGAACGACGACCAGCGCAGGCTGTTCCACGCGGCCCTGTCCGACTGGCTGCTTGACGCCGGAGAAGCCGAGTTCGACGCCATCGAAGCCCTGCGCGAAGAGATCGCGCCTGGCGAGGTGTGCTCGATGCTCAGGCTGATCCGGACGTGCTTTGCGCGTCCTGAACTTCAAGCGTGTGTGCCGGCTGCGCTGGTGGCACTGCTGCGAGAACGGAATTTGCTGCGGCCCGCCGCTGCCTTGACCGTGCTCGCAACTGCGGCAGGGCGTCCCTGACGTCCAACTCCTCCAGCAGCACGGACCAGTCCGGCTGCTGCGGGGGAGTGCCTGCCACGAGTTCGAGGTGCGGTTTTCGGTCCATGTGCGCAGTGTCGCACCTGCGGTCGCCCCTGCGCACGGCGACGGCTTCCCCTTGCACCTGGTCACGTCGGATGCAAGGGGAAACCGTCAACCAACCACCAACGGTTTCTCGGGCGCGCTCAGCCCTTCGAGCGCGCCGGCCACATCCGTGGCCGGGCACAACGGCACCCCGGTGCCAACTTCATCAACCCTTGCGGGGCAGTGCCCCGCAAGGGGTGCGCCCGCGCCTTTCAGGAGCGGACCATGCGAATCCAACTCGAAAGCACCAGCTGCGGCTGGTCGGCCGAGACACTCATCGAGCTAGATCAGCAACGCGTGCTGGTCATCCGGACTGCTCGCGCGTCAGGGAACCTGTCCAACCTGGTGACGCGCGCGACGGTTTCGACCCATCTCGAAGACGGAGAACTGATCTACGACATCGGTGGCGATGCTCGCCAGGGCGACTTCGACCAGCTTTTGGCGTCCACGCCATGCATGCAGAACAGCTACCTCACCAAGGAACTCGTGCTCGAACAGCACGACAAGGCGATGGGCACGCTGCCAGATATCCGCACGCGGATCTCGCAGCACTACCGGCACGTCCCACCCTTGGACTGCTCGGCGTGCCGCGAGGAACCGGGAGCACACCATGGCTGAAATTGAACGACTTGCCCAGGAGGTCGTCAATCGGTGGGAGAAGGGGGATCTGGCCGAGGCGGTCAGGGCGCTGTCACAGCACCTTGAATCGTTGAAGTCCGAGCGCCTGGCCTACCGCCACCATATCGCCGCTGCGGAGCAACTCCATTGCGACGATGACGTGCAGGTCGATGACGATGCAACGGTGTCCCCAACGGACGAAGGATGCTGGGTCAGCGCCTGGCTGAAGGTGCGCGACGAAGACGTGCAGGAGCCGGAGCATGGCTGACACCCTGTACCGCGTCCAAGAGTTCCCTGAGGTCTTCGCCGATGCCTGCCTTCGGGACAGCAGCGGAACCATGAAGTTCCTGTCGGTCTACGGCCGGGACGGTTCGCTGATGCAGTTCGAGGCGGCGATGCAGCTGGGCCACAAGGAGGGCGGCGTCAGCCGATTCCACCTGGTGGCCGATGGCGCGCGTCATGCGGTCGACGTTGGCAACGCCAACGGTCTGACCACGTTCTCGGGACGGCTGCCGCGGCAGAACGTGTTCGGCCCGCTGTCGCAGGTGTGGATGTACGACAAGGCATTCACCACGTTGGACCGGCCCAATCGCATCGGGTGGGTGATGCACCGGGCCGTCACCGGGCAGGAGCCGCAGGAGCGCTTGCGCGGCCTGCTGGACCAGGCCTGGGAACTGACCCGTCAGCTGTCTCCGGTCGCGCTGCTCGACGCCTGGCGTCCCGAGCTCCAGGCCTGGTGCATGGAGAAGCTGGCCTACCAGCGCCTCGGTGACGCCCTGTACCCGCCTCTCGGCCAGGTGGACGCCATGCGCGTCAGCATTTCTGACCATTTCCTTCGCTTCGTCAGCGAGCAAGTCCGCCAGAGGGTGATCGTCCTCTAGCCCCACGCCCGCCGGCCTCATCCGCCGGCGGCGCATCCCAAGCTGCGCGCCAGGCCCATCGGGGGTCGGCGCGCATCTCGTTCTTCACTACCTCACCCACAAGGAGAGATCTATGCAAACCACCAACGACCTCGCGGTCATCGACAGGCCCGACGCGGCGGCCGTGGCCATGCCGGACAAGCAGCAGGATGCGGCCATCTCCGCGGAGGCGCTGCAAGAGCAACCCGATGTGACCGAGCGTGCCGACATCATGGATGGCGTCATCAGCGAGACCATCGCCCTGGGCGATTTCATGCGGAGCTTCGGCGCCAGCATGCTGGAGCAGGTCAAGGCGAGGAACCCGCCCGTCTACCAGCCAGCGCTGGACCAGCATTTACCGGTCTGGCAGGCGCGGCAAGCGGTGATGACTTCGTTGCGGCGCAAGCCGTTTCCGGCGCAATCCGAGGCCGTGCAGGCCGTGTGCAAGCTCTTGCTGGACCGTGGCGAACCCGCTGCGGTCCTGAACGCCGAGATGGGTTCGGGCAAGACCATGATGGCGATCTGCGCGGCCGCGGTGATCCAACAGGAGCATCCGCGCACGCTGGTGATCAGCCCGCCCCACTTGGTCTACAAGTGGCGGCGGGAGATCATGGAGACGGTGCCAGGGGCCAAGGTCTGGGTGCTCAACGGTCCCGACACACTGCGCAAGCTGCTGCAGGTGCGCGCGACGCTGGGGTTGAAGAGCAGTCATCCCGAGTTCTACGTGCTCGGCCGTGTGCGCATGCGCATGGGGTTCCATTGGAAGCCGGCTTTCATCACACGCCGCCTTCGGGACGAAGGGCAGACCCATACGGTCGCCTGCTGTCCGCAGTGCATGGCACCGCTCGAACGCATGGACCCGGACGGTCCGCGCGCCTGGCTGTCGGCGGAACTGGCTGCAGCCGTGCTGAGCGACATGCGCATGCGATGCACCGTCAAGGCCTGCAAGAGCCCGCTGTGGACGCTGATCCGGCCCGGCACCGCGAAGCAGTCGCTTCGCGACCTGGTTGGTGCGGCCATGCAGCAGCTGCCCACGATCGGCCCCGTCGCCTCCAAGCGGCTGCTGGACATGTTCGGCGAGTCGCTGCTGAGCTCGATGCTGGAGGACAACGTCTACGAGTTCATCAACCTCATGGACGAGAACGGCGACGTGGTCTTCAGCGACCGCCAGGCGCGCAGGCTGGAGCGGTCCATGGCGAGCTTCGAGTTCTCGATCGGACAAGGTGGCTACCAGGCCACCGAGTTCATCAAGCGCTACCTGCCGAAGAACTACTTCGGCTTGCTGGTCGTCGATGAAGGCCACGAGTACAAGAACGAGGGATCGGCCCAGGGCCAGGCCATGGGCGTACTGGCCAGCCAGTGTCGCAAGACGCTGCTGCTGACCGGTACGCTGATGGGCGGCTACGCCGACGAGCTGTTCCACCTGCTGTGGCGGCTGAATCCCGCCGTGATGGTGGCCGACGGTTTCAAGCCCAGCGAGCGTGGCTCGTTCCACAGTGCCAACATGGCATTCATGCGCGAGCATGGGGTGCTCAAGGAGGTGTACCGGGAAACCGGCGCATCGTCGCATCGCACGGCCAAGGCCAAGAGCCTGACGGTCCGCACCAGCAAGGCGCCGGGCTTCGGCCCTGTCGGCATCCTGCGCTATGTGCTGCCCATCACAGTGTTCCTGAAGCTCCGGGAGATCGACGCGAAGGCGTTGCCTCCCTACGAGGAGGTCTTCGAGCCCGTGGAGATGGAAGAGGCGCAGGGTGCAGCCTACGCGCTCATGGCCTCCACGCTCGTGCGCATCCTCAAACAGGCGCTGGCGTTGAAGGACAGCACCTTGCTGGGCGTCGTGATGAACGTGCTGCTGGCCTGGCCAGACTGCTGCTTCCGGCCGGAAACGGTCCGGCATCCGCGAACGCGCGCATTGCTGCACATGCAGCCTGCAATGTTCGACGACACCACGCTGATGCCCAAGGAGGCCAGGCTGGTGGGAATCTGCAAGCAAGAGAAGGCGGCTGGACGTCGGGTTCTCGCGTACACGATCTATTCGGGTACGCGGGACACGACCGCCAGGCTGCGCAACCTGCTCGAGGTCCGCGGTTTCAAGGTCGCTGTTCTGCGCGCGAGCGTGGACGCGTCCAAGCGCGAGGACTGGGTGGCAGACCAGGTGGAGCGCGGGGTCGATGTCGTGCTGTGCAACCCCGAGCTCGTGAAAACGGGTCTCGATCTGCTGGAGTTTCCGACCATCGTCTTCATGCAGTCTGGCTTCAATGTCTACACCGTCCAGCAAGCCGCAAGGCGCAGCTGGCGGATCGGGCAGCGAAAATCGGTCAAGGTGTACTACCTTGGCTATGCGCTCACCACACAGATGGACTGCCTGCGGCTCATGGGCAAGAAGATCGCGGTGTCGCAGTCGACCTCTGGCGACATGCCGGAATCCGGTCTCGACGTCCTGAACGACTCCCAGGGTGACAGCCTGGAAGTGACGCTGGCGAAGGAACTGCTGGCCGCCGCGTAGGCACGCGGCACACGTGAAGCCCCCATCTCGGTTCGCCGAAGTGGGGGCTCTTTCTCGTTGGACTGCCAATTTCTGGCCCGCGTGACCGTCAAGTCGGAAGCTCGTGGCGAGGCGCATCTGCAACCTGATCGGTGGCAGGTTTGCGCCCAATGCTGCCCGTCGAATGGAGGGCATCATCGTCTGTTTCCAGGCCAGCAGGCGGACGTCCCAGCGCCGCCGCTATGCTCTAGTCGCTTTTTCCGTTTACGTGGCAAGTGGCGCCAGATCGACGTCATTGCTTATGGGCACCAGTAGGTCTGCCCTCCAAACGATTCTTCGAACACCTCCTGTCCCGGTACCCGCTGGGGCGTCAGGTCCCGCGCCCGGTAGTAGTCGGCGTAGGGCTTGTAGCGGGCGTAGAGACGGCGCAGTTCGTCTACTGCGTGGTCCTGCAGGTCCACACGCAGGTTCAGGTCAGTGTGCTCTTCGTGGCCGATGACGATCAGCGCGGCGGAGCGCTCCGGCATGCGCCGGCTGCCGTTGCTCTGGCCGCCCGCGTCGCGGCCTGCTTCCAGCGCCAGGAGGAGCCGGTCGGCCAATGCTCCGTCCGGAGAGGCTTCGAAGGCGGCCAGCATGTCGTCCACCACCGCCGGTCCCAGCAGCACATTGCCCATCGCCACCACCCCGGGTCCGGTACGGTGGCCTTTCCAGTCGCGCGCATCGGCGCCGGTGTGGCACACCGCATGTCCGAACCGGTCCACGACGGCGATCTGGCGGAAACCCGGGAAGGCGTCGTTGCGCAGCAAGGCGTCCAGCACGCCGGGCGCTTCGTAGCCCTGCCGCAGCAGCCGCGTGCCCAGTGCGTTGTTGGCCTGGCGCACCGACGCCTGGCTCATGGTGATGCCGCGGTGGGACACGAGGCCGTCGCAATACTGGCCCACCGCCAGGGTGTAGGTCGAGATCGCGATGCCGAACTGGCCCGTACGCGGGCAACGGGCGATCAAGCTGTAAGTCATCTTTGAGATCCCTTCATGACAAATGGATGGCAAGGCATGGCTAGCGCTCTGGCCCCATGACAAGGTTGGGGAGGACGGTCACGATGCTCGGAAAGACCGTGATCAGGCCGATGCAGACGATGAGGCAGAAGAAGAACGGGATGGCTGCCTTGGCAATGATGTTGCTGTCCTTGCCGGTCATGTTCTGCAGCACGAACAGATTGAAGCCGACCGGGGGCGTCACTTCGGCGATCTCCACCAACAGCACGACGAAGATGCCGAACCAGACCAGGTCAAAGCCCGCCTTCTGGATCATCGGCAGCACCACCGCGGTGGTCAGCACGATCATCGAGATGCCGTCCAGCGCCGTGCCCAGCACGAGGTAGACCAGGACCAGGGCGGCGATCAGTGCATAGGGGGACAGCTGCATGCCATCCACCCAACCGGCCAGCGCGATCGGAACCCCCGTGAAGGCCATCGTCTTGGTCAGGAACGCGGCACCGCCCAGGATGAACATGATCATGCAGCTCGTGCGGGTGGCGCCCACCAGGCCGTCCACGAAGTTGCGCACGGTCAGCGACCGACCCCAGGCCGCGATGGCCAGCGAGCCCACCGCGCCGTAGGCTGCACATTCCGTTGCCGTGGCATAGCCAGCCACCAGCACCCATACGATGAAGACGATCAGCGCCGTACAGGGTATGAGGTTGCCGCTCGCGCGCAGCTTCTGGCCCAGGCTGGTTGGCGGATCTGCGGGCGGCATGCGGTCGGGATGGCGTGTCGACCACCAGCCGATGTAGCCCATGAAGAGCGCCATCAGCAGCAGACCGGGCAGGAAGCCTGCCAGGAAGATCCGGATCACCGACGCATCCGCGGCCACGGCGTACACCACCATGGTGATGGACGGCGGGATCAGGATGCCCAGCGTTCCACTGGTGGCCAGGGCCCCCAGGGCCAGGTTCTCGTCATAGCCGCGCCTTCTGAGTTCCGGCAAGGCGACCTTGGAGATGGTGGCGCAGGTGGCAGCCGAAGAGCCGCTGACCGACCCGAAGATGCCGCAGCCCAGCACCGTCGTGTGCATGAGCCGGCCAGGGATGCGGTTGAGCCACGGCCGCAAGCCTTCGAACATTTCTTCGCTGAGCTTGGTCCGGAAAAGGATCTCACCCATCCAGATGAACAGGGGCAGTGCCGCCAGCTCCCAGGAGGCGTTGCTGTCCCAGAACGCCGAGAACAGGTTCTTCCCTGGTTCAGTGGCTGTGAAGAAGAACTGCCCGACCCAGCCACAGAGGGCGAGCGTCATCGCGATCCACAAGCCGCCCGCAAGCAGCACCAGCATCAGGACGAGCAGCAGCAGGCCGATTCCAAGAGTTTCCATCGCGAAGTGCTTTCAGATGTCGGAGGAGAAGTCGCCGCGCGCATGGCGTTCCTCGACGGCGGCGACATACGTAGGCACACTGCCGCGCAGCACGATGGCCGCCTCGTCGACCACAGCGATCAGGAAGACCCACGCACCCACCACGAAGCTGAGTTGGGGAATCCACAGCGGCCAGGCCAGCATGCCGGTGCCCATTTCGCGGAACTCCCAGCTTTCCCAGGTGAACACGGTGGCCCACCAGGCCAGGTAGCCGATCGCGATGCACGCCACGCACAGGGCCAACACTTCGAGCACGCGCCGAGCCCCTGCCCCCAGCTTGTCGAACACCAGGGTCACCCGGACGAAGTCGCCATGCTTGAACGCATGCGCCATGGGCAGGAACGCGGCTGCGGCGCACAGCCAGGCGACCAGGTCGTTGGCACCACCGGTGGGGATGCCCGCAACCCGCCCCAGGCTCTGGCCGACCATGACGACGCAGATCGCCAGCACGCAGAGCGCGCCCAGGTATCCGCAAGCCCCGTAGACAGCGTTGAGCAGCCGCCTCACTTGCGCACCGCCTGGCTGTCGCTGGCGCGCAGTTGCTGGTACTGCGTCACGATACCTGCCGCATCCGGCCCGGCCTTCTTCTGCCAGTCCTGCAGCAATTGTTGGCCCATGCGCTGCACGTCCGCGCGCAGCGCGGGTGAGGGCTCGGAGACAGTCATGCCCTTCTCGCGCAGGGTCTTCTTCGAAGCCTCGTTCCACTCGTTGCTCAGTCGCCAGCCACGCTCCTCGGCGGCCTGGGCGGCCTTCATCACGGCGTGCTGCTGCTCGGCACCAAGGGCCTGGAAAGCCTTGGCATTCACGAACACAGCGTTCTTGGGCAGGCCGGCCTGCAGGTCGTAGAAATACTTGACCTGTTCGTAGGCGCGGCTGTCCACACCGGTCTGTGTGGACGTCATGAACGCTTCCACCACGCCGGTGGTGAGGGCCTGGCTGAGCTCCGCCGGCTGCACCGTCACGGGCTGCGCCTGCATCAGCTCGCCCATGCGCGTTGTGGCCGGCGAGTAGGCCCGCCACTTGATGCCGCGCATGTCGGCGATGGAGTCGACCGCCCGCTTGCTGTAGATGCCGGAAGCCGGCCACGGCACGCAGTACAGCAGCACGATGCCCTGCTTCTCCAGGTAGGCCTGCAGCACCGGCTTCTGCACCTCGTACAGCTTGCGCGCATCGGCGTAGCTCGTCGCCAGAAACGGCACGCCGTCCACGCCCAGGACCGCGCTTTCGTTCTCGTAGGCGGTCATCAGGATCTCGCCGGCCTGGACCTGGCCGCCCTGCACGGCGCGCTTGATCTCGCTGCCCTTGAACAGGCTGGAGTTGGCATGCAGGGTGATGCGCAACTGTCCCTGCGTCTCCTTCTCGACATCGGCGGCGAATTCGGCCAGGTTGGCCACGTGGAAATTGCTGGTGACGAAGGCCGAGGCCATGTCCCACTTCTTCTGGGCGAACGCCGCAGGGCTGAGGACGAGTGCGGCGAGCACCAGGCCGGTCTTGAGAAAGCGCATGAGTAACTCCTGCAGAAGTCCGATGCGGGCTGGCCGCGCGAGAGACGGGCGTGGTCCGTCCCCCGGGGCGCTGCCCTGGTTGAAAAAGCGGGAATGGATAAGAGGGAGCGGCGCTCGCGCCGCGAGAAAGGCCGGCTACGCCAACGGCAGCGCCTGCCCAAGCACCGGGATCTCGCGCGGCGCCAGGCCATGGGTCAGCAGACGGGTGCCGTCCTCAGTGACGACGACCAGGTCCTCGGTGTGGTACAGGTTGCCGTCCTCGTCCTTGGTGAGCGGCTCGATGTTGATCACCATGCCGGGCACCAGCACCGTGTCCTCGCCGGGACGGATCATGGGACTCTCATGGGCTTCGATGCCGAAGGAGTGCCCGACGAGCGGTAGCGTGCACGGAAGGCCGCGGTCCGCGAATGCCGCGCGGCAGGTCTCGAACACTTCGCCTGCGGTCACGCCAGGCCGCATGGAGGCGATGGTCGTCGCCTGCACCTCGCACAAGGCGCGGTAGACCTCGCGGTGCATTAGGTGGGGTGTCCCGGTGGAATAGGTGCGGGCGACATCGCTCGCATATGCGCCATAGGTGCCACCGATGTCCAGCCGCAGGATCTCGGAGATGCGGGTCGCGTCCGGTGACGGCGCGTTGTGGATCTGCGGCGTGCGCGGCCCCGAGGCGAGGTGGAAATGCTGGACGCCGCTGGCACCCCAGTCGAACATGCGTTTGATGATGCGGTTGGCGATCAGCTGGTCGGTGTCGCCCAGGCGGCTTTCGGCCAGCGCTTCGACGATGGCCCGGTGCGTCTCGCGGGTCGTCTTCTCCAACCAGGCAATCTCCGTGGGAGACTTGATGGCGCGAACCGCGGCGACGGCTTCGGTGGTGTCGATGAACTGGGCCTGGGGCAGCAGGGCTGTGAGGCGAGCAAATGCCGCGACCGGCACGTAGTCCATGTCGAAGCCGATGCTGGCAGAGCCGAGCCCCATCTCCTGCAAAGTGTCCGCCAGCCGGGTGATGGGATCGTCGCGGAATTCGGTGTAGGGCAGTACGTCCGCCATCCAGCCTTCGACGCGGACCAGGGCTTCTTCAATACCGCAGACGATGGCGCGTGACGTGCCGCGCCGGGTCAGGATGGCAAAGGCCTGCCGAGGGCGGATCGTCTTGAGCGTGGTGATGTAGGCGCCGGCCAGGTAGGTGAAGTTCTCCGGGCTCATGCAGACCAGCGCGTCGAGGTTCTTGCGTGCGATCAGCGCTTGCAGCGCTGGCAGGTTGGGGCGAATGTCCATGTCGGATCCGGTGTGTTGCAGCTGTGTGACGCGGCGCATTCTTCGGCGACTGCCGCGGCTGCACAAACTGATTCTGGCGAGGCCAGCGTCGGAAAATCCGATGTCGGCATTTGTTTAGGGTTGTGAGATACCTGCCCGGCAAGCCGCAGGTCGTGGATGAGCCACGACCTGAGGGCAGGTGTCGCACAAGCCTCGAGGGAGGAAACCGCGGATTGCGTCGCTGCGGCAGTTTGCCGCGGCAGGCTATGGGGATTTGAGCAACGCGATGCTGGTCCTGGCGGCCAGGCTGTGGGTCCGCGCATGCCGGATGGCGCCGCCCATGACGGCGCCGCCTGATCGGATGGACCAGCAGCAGCCGGCCAACTGTGGTCCACGATGGTGACGCAGCTGCCACGCGCACGATTGCCCAGCCGGTGCAGGCCACTGGCCGATCAGCGCGTGTTGCGATCCGTGCGTGCCGTCGCTGGTCATGGCGGCGGTGCGCGGATGGCCATGCCGCGCATGAAGACCAGCAAGATGCTCATTGCCTGCCCGCAGTGCCGGCAGATGAAGGTGGCAGCTGGCGGGGCCGACGCAGCAGCGTCACTGTCCGCCGCGAGGGGCGCTGGCGGAGCCTGGAGCAGCTCGCGCGCCAACGCCAGGCTGGCCGTGCGGCAGCCGTTGGCCAGCAACCCGTAGTGACGGATGCGGTGCAGGCCTGCAGGCAGTACGTGTAGCAAGAAGCGGCGCATGAACTCCGCCGGATCCAGCGTCATGGCCTTGTGGCGCGTGCGGCCCTTGGCGCGGTAGTCCTTCCAGCGGAACGTCACGCCGCGCTCGTCCATCGCCAGCAGCCGGCTGTTGGAGATCGCCACCCGGTGGGTGTAGCGCGACAGATAGGCCAGCACGGACTGCGGCCCGGCGAAGGGACGCTTAGCGTAGACCACCCACTCGACCCGGCGCAGCGGTGCCAGCCAGCGCTTGAAGGCCGGTGCGCCGGCAAGGGTGGCCTGCTCGCCGAAGAACTGCAGCTTGCCGCCCGCGTGCAGCCGCCACAGCTCTTCAAGGAAGCGCCTTCGGAACAGGCGCGACAGCACCCGCACCGGCAGGAAGAAGCCAGGCCGGCACGCCACCCAGGTCTTGCCATCGGGGGCCAGCCCACCGCCGGGCACGATGCCGTGCACGTGCGGATGGTGCGTCAGCGCAGAGCCCCAGGTGTGCAGCACCAGTGTCGCCCCGATCCTGGCGCCCAGGTGCTTCGGATCGGCGGCGATGGTCAGCAGCACCTCGGCGGCCAGGTCGAACAGCAGCCCATAGAGCACCGCCTTGTTCTGGTACGCGATGTCCGCCACGGGCGCCGGCAGCGTGAACACCACGTGGTAATACTCCACCGGCAGCAGATCGGCCTGGCGCGCATCGAGCCAGCGCTGTGCCGCCGCGCTCTGGCACTTGGGGCAGTGCCGGTTGCGGCAGGAGTTGTAGGAGACCTGGTCGGTACCGCAGCCTTCGCAGCGCAGCACGTGGCCACCCAGCGCCGCGCTGCGGCACTGTGCGATGGCCGACATGACCTTGAGCTGGCCCAGGCTCAGGTGGCCGCGCTGGGCGGCACGCCAGGCCGGGCCATGCTGGTGGAAGACATCGGCCACCTCCAGGGCTGGCCGTCCCATGGCTGCACCTCAGGACGGCGGCAGCGGCTCCAGCGGGCCGATCACCTCGCGCAGCAGATCGGTGGCCACGTGGGTGTAGATCGCCGTCGTCTCCAGCCGCTTGTGGCCCAGCAGCACCTGGATCACGCGAATGTCCACCTTGCGCTCCAGCAGGTGCGTTGCGAACCCGTGGCGCAGCGTGTGTGTGGAGACGCGCTTGTCGATACCGGCCGCTTCAGCGGCCGCATGAATGGCGCGGTTGAGCTGGCGCGGCGTCAGTGGGTCGGTCGGGTCCATGCCCGGGAACAGCCAGCCACCGGGCCGCATGCGGCCCTGCGCATTGGCGACGCGCCACCAGGTGCGCAGACGCTGCAGCAACACCGGGCTGAGCATCGCGTAGCGGTCCTTGCGGCCCTTGCCTTGCTCCACCCTCAACGTCATGCGCTCGCCATCCACGTCGGTGACCTTCAGGTGGACGACCTCGCTGGCGCGCAGGCCCGCGCCATAGGCAACCGACAGCGCGGCCTGGTGCTTGACGTTGGTGGCCGCGGCGATCAGGCGCGTGGTCTCCTGCACGCTGAGCACCACGGGCACCTTGTGCGGCAGCTTGACCGGATGCATGCGGGCCATCAGGTCCACGCGCTGCAGCGTGACGTCGAAGAAGAAACGCAGGCCGGTCTGCGTGGCGTTCAGCGTCATGGGCGAAGTGCCCGAGTCCACCAGGTGCAGTTGGAAGTTGCGCAGGTCTTCCACGCTGGCCGTGTCCGGCGAGCGGTGCAGGTAAGCGGCCAGCTTGCGCACGGCCCGGATGTAGGCCACCTGCGTGCGTGGATCCAGCTTGCGGATGCGCATGTCTTCGAGCATGCGCTGGCGCAGCGGCGTGACCGCCGGAATGATCGTGTCCATGGTTGCAGCTCCGTCGATGAGCGAGGCGGGATTGCCTCGACATCGACGGTGGCAGCAACGCGGGAATCAAGCGGCCACGCGTCGCGCGGAGCGCCTACCGCGCGAGCGGTTTAGTCCGTTGACCTGTTGCAGGCACCAAGCTTGCATGCGAGCCTCGCTCCGACGGCAACTTCTCTCCCCAGCATCACCTCCTGGACCACGACATGGTGCGTTTCGACATCTCCGACCTGCGAATCTTCGTCAACGTGGTGCAGGCCGGCAGCATCGCGCTGGGTGCAGAGCGGTCGCACCGCGCCGCGGCGTCCATCAGCGCACGCATCAAGGAGATGGAGATCGAGATGGGCACGCCCTTGCTGACCCGTGCGCGCACGGGCGTGGTACCCACCGAGGCCGGCCGCAAGCTGCTGGAGCACGGCTTTCGCCTGCTGAACGAAGTTCAACGCATGAACGACGATATGGCGGAGTACGGCAACCGCGCCAAGAGCTTCATCAAGCTCTACTGCAACACGGTCTCGCTGTACGAATTCCTGCACCAGCCGATCAGCATCTACCTGCGCCGCAATCCCAGCACCACCCTGACCATCGAGGAGGTGGTCAATCACCAGATTCCGCAGGCGGTCGTCGATGGAAGTGCAGACATCGGCGTGGTGGCAGAGCCCGTGGACACCAAAGGGCTGGAGACGATCCCGTTCGCGCTGGACCGCTACGTGGTGATTTCCAGCCGGGAACTCCCACCGCTCGTCGGCCGGCGCTTCGTCGATTTCCTGGACTTCGAGTTCGTCGGCCCCGGCCGCGGCAGCTGGATGCACACCATGCTGCAGCAGCATGCGGCCGACGAAGGCAAGCCGCTGCGCTACAGCGTGCAGCTGCGGAGTTTCTCGATGACCTGCGAGCTGGTGGCCGATGGGGTCGGCATCGGCATCGTCCCGGCATCGGCCGCCGAGCGCATGCAGCAGCGCGTTCCCTTGCGCATCACCGAGTTGGAGGACTCGTGGGCCAAGCTCCCGCTGAAGCTCTGCGTGCGCAGCCGCGACGAACTGTCCAGGCAGTCACGGGCGCTGCTCGACTTCCTGGCCAACCAGGAACATCTGGAGCGACCGAAGCTGCGGTCCGCGTGAGCTGACGCCCCCGCCCCTCCCGGCTCCAGGCCCTTGGTGGCCAGCGGATTTTCCGAGGGGTCGCTCCAGATTTCCTGCTTTTCGCAGCGCAACGGGGCCGGAAGAATCGGGTGCATCAACCCACTTCCCTCGACATGACCTACTCCGTGATCGGCCGCTGCCCCGAGACCCATGAGATCGGCATCGCCATAGCAACCTACTCCTTGGCATGCGGCTCCTTTGCCCAGGGCGCCCATGGCGGCTTCGGCGTTGCCATGACGCAGGCCAACGTGCGCAAAGGAAACGCCCACCTGGCGAACAAGTTGCTCGCGCTCGGCTACTCCAGCCATGGCGTTGTGCAGGCGCTGGTGCAGGATGACCCACACGAAAGCCTTCGCCAGATCGCCGTCATGACCAGAGATGGGCGCGTGGCGGCCCACACAGGAAGCGCCGTTGCCGGATGGGCCGGCCACAAGGTCGGCACCGACCACGTGGTGTTTGGCAACGTCCTCGTCGGCGAACACGTGCTGGACGCGATGGCCGCCGGCTTCTGTGCCGACCCAGGGCGGCCGCTGGTCGAGCGGTTGATCCAGTCGCTGGAGCACGGCCGCGATGCCGGGGGCCAAGGCAGCGGCACCTCCCACATGGCCGAGCGCTCGGCATGCGTGGTCGTGACCGGGCCTCAGAAGCCGCAGGCCCTGTGGGACCTGCGCGTTGACCTGCACGGCACGGCGGTGGAGGAGCTGCGGCGCGTCTACGAGGCCTTCGCCCATTACCAGCGCTACTACGAAGACCGGGATGAAGACCCCAGCCGCTGCCGTTCACAGGCGGCCTGGGAAAAGGACAACCTGACCGAAACGCAACTCGCGGAGTTCCTGAAATGAAGATGACGACATCGATGCTGTCTCTGTGTGCCGCAGCAGGCATCGCCGCCACGACGCTCGTGCCGACCCTGGCCGCTGCCCAGGACTGGCCCAAGGCGCCGGTGCGCATCATCCTGCCGTTCACCCCTGGCGGCGGTGACCAGGTGTTCCGGATCATCGCGCCGCTGCTGCAGGAGAAGTGGAAGCAGCCTGTCGTCATCGAGTACAAGCCCGGCGCCAGCAACATCATTGCCACCGACTACATCGTCAAGTCCAAGCCGGACGGCTACACGATCGGCGTCACCGGGGCGACGGTCGCCAACAACCCCTTGTTCTACAAGACCATCCCCTACACCTACGATGACTTCAGTGGCATCACGCGTGTGGTGAACCTGGAGATGGCCTTGGTCGCCCGCAACGACGCGCCGTTCAACTCGATTCCCGAACTGGTGGCCTATGCGAAGGCAAATCCGGGCCAACTCAATTGGGGCACAGGCGGCCTCGGCGCGACCTACGCGGGGTTCCGGCAGTTCATGTACGCGTCGGGCATCGACATGGTCCACGTGAACTTCCCGGGTTGGTCGCAAGCCCTGTCGGAACTCATGGGCGGGCGCCTGGACCTGGTCATCAACCCGCATGACTCGAGCGTGCAATTCGTCAAGGCCAACCGCATGAAGATGATTGCGTCGTTCGGCCCGAAGCGGATCGCCGGCTTCGAGAAGGTGCCCGCGGTGAACGAGGCGTATCCCGGCGTGGACATCACGCCCTATCTCGCTTTCATCGCGCCGAAGGGAACTCCCGGGCCTGTGCTCCAGAAGATTCACCTGGACACGGCCCAGGTCCTGAACGAACCGGCCGTCAAGCGGCAGCTGGCCGACCTCGGCCTCAATGTCGCCACCACGACGCCCGAAGAGACAGACCGCGCCTTCCGAAGCGAGACCGTCGAGTGGGCGAGGATCGCGCGTCAGATCAAGCTGCCTCCGCCGCAGTGACTGTCCTTCGGCCAAGCGGGGTCATCCGTCGGCCGGTTCTGTTCGGCGCTCGCAATCCACAGGCAGCGCGCGCCAATTTTGCACGTGTGGCGAGTAAGAACTCGAAGGCACAACTCAAGCGTCCGCTTCTGTGTGAACCAGTCGTCGACACCAACCTCGCTCAATGGCGCCTTGTGGCCGACGGACTAAACCGCTCGCGCGGTAGGCGCTCCGCGCGACGCGTGGCCGCTTGATTCCCGCGTTGCTGCCACCGTCGATGTCGAGGCAATCCCGCCTCGCTCATCGACGGAGCTGCAACCATGGACACGATCATTCCGGCGGTCACGCCGCTGCGCCAGCGCATGCTCGAAGACATGCGCATCCGCAAGCTGGATCCACGCACGCAGGTGGCCTACATCCGGGCCGTGCGCAAGCTGGCCGCTTACCTGCACCGCTCGCCGGACACGGCCAGCGTGGAAGACCTGCGCAACTTCCAACTGCACCTGGTGGACTCGGGCACTTCGCCCATGACGCTGAACGCCACGCAGACCGGCCTGCGTTTCTTCTTCGACGTCACGCTGCAGCGCGTGGACCTGATGGCCCGCATGCATCCGGTCAAGCTGCCGCACAAGGTGCCCGTGGTGCTCAGCGTGCAGGAGACCACGCGCCTGATCGCCGCGGCCACCAACGTCAAGCACCAGGCCGCGCTGTCGGTTGCCTATGGCGCGGGCCTGCGCGCCAGCGAGGTCGTCCACCTGAAGGTCACCGACGTGGATGGCGAGCGCATGACGTTGAGGGTGGAGCAAGGCAAGGGCCGCAAGGACCGCTACGCGATGCTCAGCCCGGTGTTGCTGCAGCGTCTGCGCACCTGGTGGCGCGTCGCCAATGCGCAGGGCCGCATGCGGCCCGGTGGCTGGCTGTTCCCGGGCATGGACCCGACCGACCCACTGACGCCGCGCCAGCTCAACCGCGCCATTCATGCGGCCGCTGAAGCGGCCGGTATCGACAAGCGCGTCTCCACACACACGCTGCGCCACGGGTTCGCAACGCACCTGCTGGAGCGCAAGGTGGACATTCGCGTGATCCAGGTGCTGCTGGGCCACAAGCGGCTGGAGACGACGGCGATCTACACCCACGTGGCCACCGATCTGCTGCGCGAGGTGATCGGCCCGCTGGAGCCGCTGCCGCCGTCCTGAGGTGCAGCCATGGGACGGCCAGCCCTGGAGGTGGCCGATGTCTTCCACCAGCATGGCCCGGCCTGGCGTGCCGCCCAGCGCGGCCACCTGAGCCTGGGCCAGCTCAAGGTCATGTCGGCCATCGCACAGTGCCGCAGCGCGGCGCTGGGTGGCCACGTGCTGCGCTGCGAAGGCTGCGGTACCGACCAGGTCTCCTACAACTCCTGCCGCAACCGGCACTGCCCCAAGTGCCAGAGCGCGGCGGCACAGCGCTGGCTCGATGCGCGCCAGGCCGATCTGCTGCCGGTGGAGTATTACCACGTGGTGTTCACGCTGCCGGCGCCCGTGGCGGACATCGCGTACCAGAACAAGGCGGTGCTCTATGGGCTGCTGTTCGACCTGGCCGCCGAGGTGCTGCTGACCATCGCCGCCGATCCGAAGCACCTGGGCGCCAGGATCGGGGCGACACTGGTGCTGCACACCTGGGGCTCTGCGCTGACGCACCATCCGCACGTGCACGGCATCGTGCCCGGCGGTGGGCTGGCCCCCGATGGCAAGACCTGGGTGGCGTGCCGGCCTGGCTTCTTCCTGCCGGTGCGGGTGCTGTCGCGCCTGTTCCGAAGGCGCTTCCTTGAAGAGCTGTGGCGGCTGCACGCGGGCGGCAAGCTGCAGTTCTTCGGCGAGCAGGCCACCCTTGCCGGCGCACCGGCCTTCAAGCGCTGGCTGGCACCGCTGCGCCGGGTCGAGTGGGTGGTCTACGCTAAGCGTCCCTTCGCCGGGCCGCAGTCCGTGCTGGCCTATCTGTCGCGCTACACCCACCGGGTGGCGATCTCCAACAGCCGGCTGCTGGCGATGGACGAGCGCGGCGTGACGTTCCGCTGGAAGGACTACCGCGCCAAGGGCCGCACGCGCCACAAGGCCATGACGCTGGATCCGGCGGAGTTCATGCGCCGCTTCTTGCTACACGTACTGCCTGCAGGCCTGCACCGCATCCGTCACTACGGGTTGCTGGCCAACGGCTGCCGCACGGCCAGCCTGGCGTTGGCGCGCGAGCTGCTCCAGGCTCCGCCAGCGCCCCTCGCGGCGGACAGTGACGCTGCTGCGTCGGCCCCGCCAGCTGCCACCTTCATCTGCCGGCACTGCGGGCAGGCAATGAGCATCTTGCTGGTCTTCATGCGCGGCATGGCCATCCGCGCACCGCCGCCATGACCAGCGACGGCACGCACGGATCGCAACACGCGCTGATCGGCCAGTGGCCTGCACCGGCTGGGCAATCGTGCGCGTGGCAGCTGCGTCACCATCGTGGACCACAGTTGGCCGGCTGCTGCTGGTCCATCCGATCAGGCGGCGCCGTCATGGGCGGCGCCATCCGGCATGCGCGGACCCACAGCCTGGCCGCCAGGACCAGCATCGCGTTGCTCAAATCCCCATAGCCTGCCGCGGCAAACTGCCGCAGCGACGCAATCCGCGGTTTCCTCCCTCGAGGCTTGTGCGACACCTGCCCTCAGGTCGTGGCTCATCCACGACCTGCGGCTTGCCGGGCAGGTATCTCACAACCCTAAACAGGAGCGGGTAATGAGAATGCCTGCACCCCTTGCCTCATCTACTCGCAGCTCCGCCCAGAATCCTCTGTGCCCGCGTGAGCGTCTGCCGGTGCTTCCAGTACGCCGCCCAAGGATCGTCTTTCTGAAAACTCAGGTAGTCGCGCGCCGTGGCGATGGTCCATTGCGCTCCACTCCTGAGCTCGGCCAGCTGCTCCCACGCCACGGGCATCGACACACCCAGGCCAGCGCGCGAGCGCGCGGAGAACGCGGCCGCGGTCGTTGCACCGTGGCCATTGCGCAGGTAGTCCACGAAGAGCTTGCCGACGCGGTTGCGCGGGCCGCTCTTGGCGACGAACCGCGAGGGAATCGTCCGTGCGAGGTGCTTCACCACGGCCTGCGAGAAATCCTTGACCTCGTCGTAGCCCAACCGAGGTGCCAGCGGCACCACCACATGCAGTCCCTTGCCACCGGACGTCTTGAGCCAGCATTGCAGCTCCAGCTGTTCCAGAAATGCGCGCAGGAGGATGGCTGCTTCCTGCACGTGCTGCCACGGCGTGCCTTCGCCAGGGTCTAGGTCGAACACGATGCGGTCGGGCTTGTCGATGGACCGCGCCACGGAGTTCCAGGTGTGGAACTCGATCACGTTCATTTGGGCGCACGCCACCAGGGCCTTTGCGGAAGAGACTTCGAGCAGCTCCGCGTGGCCGGGCCACAGGCGCGCGGGCAAGTTGCGCACATGCGGAATCGATAACTTGTCATCATGCTTCTGGAAGAACAGCTCGCCGGTGACGCCATTCGGCCCGCGCACCAGCGACACCGGCCGGCCCTTCAGGTGTGGCAGCATCCAGTCGGCCACGCTTTCGTAGTAGCGCAACAGGTCGACCTTGCGCAAGCCGGTCGAGGGGTCGATGACGCGCTCGGGGTTGGTGACCTTGATCGCGGTGCTGGCCGGCTTCGCCTGGGCCGGGGCAACGCCGCCCAGCGCCTTCGCGCGTTCGCGCACGATGAGCGCCGCGGGCTTGTCTGTGCGAACGGCCCGGAAGACCGCATGGCGGACCTTCCCGTCGGGCGTCCATTCCCCAAACGCCACCTCGACCACGACGCTGGGTTGGACCCATCGTTCGCTGCCAGCCGCCCGCCGTGACCATCGGCCCGGCTTGGCGTCTTCCGGGGCCACGGCTGGCTTGCCGACCCGCAGCTTGCCGAGCAACGAATTTAGTTCGCGCGCCGTCGTCGAACTCCATCCCGTGCCGACGGAGCCTGCAAAGCGCAACGCCGTCCCCTCGTGGTACCCCAGAAGTAAGCTTCCCACTTCGCCGGCAGCACCGGCGCGGTCGGTGTACCCGACCACGACGAACTCCTGCCGGTGCTGGCACTTGAGCTTGAGCCAGCTCTCCGTTCGGCCTGGCGTGTACTTCGCGTCCGCGCGCTTAACCATGACCCCTTCCATGCCCATCTGGCAAGCGGCCTCCAGCAGTTGGCCTGGCAGGACCTCGAAGGACTGGCTGAATCGGACGATCTCCTCGTCGCGCTCCTCGAAGAGCTGCCGCAGCGCGGCGCGACGGCTGGCCAGCGGCACTTCGCGCAGGTCCATGCCGTCCAGGTAGGGCAGGTCGAAGACGAACATCTCGACATCCTGCGTGCGGCCGTTGTCGATGGCGTTCTGCAGGCGGTTGAAGTCGGGTAGGCCGGCATCGTTGAGCACCACGATCTCGCCGTCCAGCCAGGCGGTGTCCAGACCCAGCGCGGCGATGGCCTGGGCAATGGGCTCGAGCTTGTCGCTCCAGTCGTGGCCATTGCGGGTGAAGAGGCGAACGCTTGCGCGGTCCACTCGGGCAAGCAGGCGGTAGCCGTCGAACTTCGACTCGACGATCCAGTTGCCCTGCGGGACCGACGACACCAGCGTCGCAAGCTGGGGCTGCAGCTTGGCGGGCAACGGCGCACGCCGGGCCAGCTGCATGTCCGCGGAACTCGGTGCCTTCAGCGCCGGTACGCGCACGCGCTTCGGCTCACGCTCTTCGACCAGGCCGAGCGGCTTGGCGTTGACGCTGTCGGGCAGCGCCTTGATGACGTCGTACTCCGTACTGGGCCGGGCCCATGCATCGCCGCGCTTCTTCAGGAGCAGCCACTGGTCCTGTTTCTTCGCGCCCGGCTTGGAGATGCGCACGAGCTCCCACAGACCGGCCAGCTTTTGCCCATGGAGATGGAAGATGAGCTTGCCCTTGACCAGGCCCTCGCGCGCGGCGCCAACCGGCTCCCAGGTGCCCTGGTCCCAGACGATGACTTTGCCGCCACCGTACTCGCCTTTGGGAATGCTGCCTTCGAAGCGGTTGTAGTCGATGGGATGGTCCTCGACATGGATCGCCATCTGCTTGACGGCGGGATCGTACGAGGGCCCCTTGGGCACGGCCCACGACACCATGACGCCGTCCAGCTCCAGGCGCAGGTCGTAGTGCAGGCGGGAGGCCCAGTGCTTCTGGATGATGAAAGCCAGACCTTGCCCGCTGGCCTCTGTGCGTGTCTGGGCCTTGCCGGCAGGCTCGGCCGTCTTGGAGAAGTCGCGCTTGGCGTTGTATCGCGCGAGTGGGGCATTGCCGTCGGGAAGTGGAGCGGACACCTTGCTGGTCTTCGTGCTGGAGCGGACGGGTCGGATGGGCTTCAACGCCGTGCGGGACGCCCGCTTGGCCTTTGCCGGCGTCAGCTCTGCCCAGACCGGAGCGTGGTCGCTGGCATCTTCGCGGCCGCGCTCTTCCCGGTCCACGCCCGCGCGTTGGACCTTCAGTGCGGCGCTCACCAGGATGTGGTCGATCCGCAGCCCAGCGTTGCGCTCCCAGCGCTTGCGCCGGTAGTCCCAGAACGTGAACTGCTTGCCACCTGGATGGGTGGTCTCCAAGGCGTCGATCCATCCCTGCGTCAGCACCGCGGCGAATTGCTCGCGCGGTTCCGGCTGCAGCAATGCGTTGTCGCGCCAGGTGTCCGGCTTGTAGATGTCGGCATCCGTGGGCACCACGTTCCAGTCACCCATCAGCACGACCGGCTGGCCGGAATCCCACAGCGCCTGCGCGCGTAGACGCAGGCGCTCGAACCACGCCAGTTTGACATCGAACTTGGGACCTGGGCAAGGGTTGCCGTTGGGCAGGTACAGGCTGGCGAAGAGGACGCCGTTGATGGCCGCCTCCACGTAGCGGGCCTCCTTGTCCTTCGGATCACCGGGCAGGGAGGTCACGACGGGCAATGGCTCGTGGCCACGCGCGAGCAAGGCTACGCCATTCCAGGCACGCTGGCCGACCACGAGGCTCTGGTAGCCAGCGGCCGCCAGCGCCTTCGCCGGGAAGTCCGCACCTGGCGCCTTCAGCTCCTGCAGCGCGACCACATCGGGCTGGGCACGCTCCAGCCAGTCCAGCAGCACGTCCAGACGCTTGCGCACGTTGTTGATGTTCCAGGTCGCGACGCGCATGGTCTGCAGCAAGCCTCGAGTTGCGGGCTAACGCGCGGGCCCGAATCCGAAGTACGCGCCCTTCGCCGGCGTGGTGCTCGCCGGCCGAGGCGCGGCAGAGGCAGAAGGCGTGTCCGCCTTCTCCTGCCGCGCTCTCGGTCCCAGGTCCAGATCCTGCACCAAGTCCTGCAGTGCCAGCAGCCCCTCGGCCATGGCAAGCTTGTAGCTGCGCACGGGAGACTGCGCCCTGCTCAGCGGCTGCCAGTCTTCACCGGCGCGTTCGGTCAGTACCCAGGTGAACTTCCCGCTGTGAGGCTCTTCAACATGTACGGCGATTTGGCGCAGGGCTGGCATCGGCGTAGGGTATCGCCGCCATCCCGGCTGCGGTGCATGTCGGCTTGCTGCCTGACGGCGGTTGCCTGCGGCGACCTACGTCGCCAAGGTCGGCGCGGCCCACACTGCCTGCTTCCGGGGATCCCCGCCCCGCAGCTCACAGGGAGGCCGCACATGGCAACAGGATCGCGCACGCTCTGGAAGGGTGCCATCACCTTCGGTCTGGTCCACATTCCGGTCGGCCTGCACACGGCATCGACGGAGCAGGGCGTCGACTTCGACTGGCTGGACAAGCGCTCGATGGACCCCGTGGGCTACAAGCGCATCAACAAGCGCACGGGCAAGGAAATCACCAAGGAGAACATCGTCAAGGGCGTGCAGTACGAGGACGGCAAGTACGTCATCGTCAGCCCGGATGAGATCGAGGCGGTGTTTCCGAAGACCACTCAGACCATCGAGATCGAGCGCTTCATTGACGCAGGCGCGATGCCCTTCATCTTCCTGGAGCGTCCGTACTATGTGGCGCCGATCAACAAAAGCGAGAAGGTCTACGCCTTGTTGCGCGAGGCCTTGGTCGACACTGGCAAGATCGCGCTGGCCAAGGTCGTCATCGCCACCAAGCAGCACCTCGCGGCGCTGGTGCCTTCGGGGCCCGCGCTCGTGCTGAACCTGCTGCGCTGGGGCGACGAGGTCAAGACCCTGGATGCATTGGACCTGCCTGCGGCAGGCCGCAAGAACATCAGCGCAGCCGAGATGAAGATGGCCAAGCAGCTGGTCGCCGAGATGTCGGGCGATTGGGACCCTGATGACTTCAAGGACGAGTTCCGGCACCAGGTCATGAAGCTGGTCGACAAGAAGGTCAAGGCGGGCAAGACCGAGACCGTGATCCAGCCAGAGGAGGAAGCGCCGGAGGCCGCGAACGTGGTAGATCTGACAGCCCTGCTGCAGCGCAGCCTCAAGGGCGGACGCAAGCCTGCAGGCAAGGCACCGTCGGCGAGCGCGGCAGCCAAGAAACCTCCCGCGAAGAAGGCAAGCGCGGGCAAGAAGACCACCGCCAAGAAGTCCGCGCCGGCGAAGAAGGCTGCCTGAGCAGGCCGTCCAGGTGGGCCGGCTTCCGGCCGCAGCTTGCCGCGTCGTCCTACGCCGTGGCCGCCGGAACAGGCCACGATGGACCGATCCACAGTTCAAGGAGGCAATCATGGCAGACGACAAGGGCCAGACCGCAGCGGATCGCCAGCGCATCAGCATCGCAGAAGACTACGAGCGGCGCGACTGGGCCAAGAGCCTGGGCACGACGGAGGACAAGCTGAGGGAGGCCGTGCAAGCCGTCGGCAACTCCGCCGACAAGGTGCGTGAGTATCTGCGGAGCCACTAAGACGGCCATGACCGAAAGAACCACCTTCGTCATTCCGGCGGACCGCTTTGCGGCGCTCGTCGCTGCCATCACCCTGTCCGCGCTTCCCGCGGCCGCCCAGGACAAAGGCTCGGCGCCGCAACCCACGGTGGGCGAGACCCAGGCCCCGCGCGAGGACGGCACAACGCGAACGCGCACGCCGCGCGACAACGACCCTGGCAGCATCCTTGGAACCGCCGAGTAGTCACGAAGGGAGACCTGCCATGCTCGACAACTCCACCCTGCTGCGGATGCAGCAGCAGCAACAGCAGCAACCGAACATCCCGCAGCCCAGTCCGGCGCTGTCGCCGCAGCCGAGCCATATCGACCGGCCGCAGAATCCGCTCCCGGGCAATCCTCCGGTGATGCCGCAGTCGACACCTTCAGAGACCGACGCGCTGCCCGGTATTTGAATTCTTGAGAGCAGCCGCGCTGATCAGCGCCCCAGCCCGCGCTCGATGCGCCGGTACGCGCTCCAGTGCCTCAGGGCCCCTTGCACGTCCCCTTCGCGCTGCAGCAGCCTGGCCAGGTTGAAATGGGCATCCCCGAACTGCGGGTCGTGTTGCAGAGCTGACCTGTAGCTGGACACGGCAGCCTGCCGCTGGTCCGTGTCTTCCAGAGCGATGGCGTGGTTGAAATGCAGATACGCATCAGCAACGCCGTTGGCAAGGGCTTGCTCGAAAACGACCACAGCCTCTGCGCAGACGCCGTCCTCGCACAGCATTGCACCGAGCGCGACGTACGCGGGCAGCAGCGTGCTGTCCAGTGCGATGGCCTGGCGGTACGCATCCATTGCCGCTTTACGGTCCTCGGCTCCCAAGGCATCGCCGCGCGCGAGGTGCTCCTGAGCAGCTTGGGCAGCGGGCCGCGAGGCCTCGCGAGCGGGTCCATTCACGACCGCCAAGCTACCGTCGTCGGCCGTCACCATCTCGAAGTCCATCACGAGCTGCCCGGTCGCTGCGTCCCGCGGCAGGCCCGCCTCGCGCACCACCACGTCCGGTCCCTCGGCGGTGAGGCGCAAGCCGGTCAAAGGCAGTGTCGGCGGGAGCGCGTCGCGTAAGTTCGCCAGCGCCTGCAGGATGGTGCGAGGAGGAATGCGGGCCCGGCGCAGGTCGTACGCCGTGCGCAGCAGCACCAAGTCCTGGAAAGAGAACCGCATCTCGTTGCGCGGCCCACGCGCTGGACGGACGAACTCCTGTGCGATGAGCCCGGCCACGGTGTGGCGGGACAGGCCCAGCATGTCCTGGACCCGACGCAGGGTCCACACGCCTGGCGCATGAGCAGATGTCACTTGCGTGCCCGGCTGGGTGAGGCGGCAGGCGGCGCTGCGACAGGTGCTGCGGCCTTGACCGGTCGCTTCACGGCCTTTCGCTCCTTGGCATCGGACAAGGCGGTGACCTTCGACGTCGACGCTCCGGCATCCTTGCCGCTTGGCTTGCGCTTGCCAAGGCTGGCCTGCAGGGCCGCCATGAGGTCGACAACCTGGCCGCCCGCCACGGCATCCTCCGGGTGCGCCGACGCGACGATCTGCTTGCCGGCGATCTTCTTGTCGATGGCCGCCAGCACGCGCTGCTTCTCTTCGTCTTCGAACTGGGTCGGGTCGTAGCTGTCTTCGGCAATCTGGTCGATGAGCTGCAGGGCCAGCTGCAGCTCACTGGGGCTGACATCAGCTCTCTCGATGCCGAGCGCGCTCGGCATGCGCACTTCATCGGCGTAGCGCAGTTGCTGCAGCACTAGGCCGTCCTCCGAAGGCCTGATCTGCACCACGTACTGCTTCGCCTTCCACGCCCACTTGGCCAGAGCGCAGCGGCCGCTCTTGCGCATGGCCGCCATCAGCAGCTGGTACGGCTTGCCGCCGCGCTTGTCGGGCGCGAGAAGGTAGGCTTTGTCGTAATACAGCGGGTCCACGCTCTTCTCGGGGATGAACGCCACGATGTCGACGACGTGGCTGCTGGCTTCCTCAAGCGCCTTCAGCTCGTCCTGGCTGAACAGCACAAAGTGGTCCTTCTCGACCTCATAGCCCTTGATCATCTCCGCGCGGGCCACGACCTTCTGGGTTTTCTCCGAGACGTACTGCTGCTTCAGGCGCGAGCCGTCCTTGGCAAGCATGTTGAAGCGCACGTCCGAGCCAGACTCCGTCGCCGAGTACAGGCGTACGGGGATGTTGACCAAGCCGAAACTGAGCGTGAGCGAGGCGATGGAACGCGCGGTGGCCATGCGGGTCTCCCGAAGCGAGACTACAGCCTACGGCAATGACGCTGTCCTCGGGAATGGCTCGCCGGCTGAGAGTTCGTGGGAATGCGCCTACGTACAGAGCGACGCAGACTCCCGGCGGGGCGCGTCGGCTGACATCTTGACCGATGGAACGCTGACGAGAGCAGAGCGAGGTCTGCGCCCATAGTCGCTCTTTCAACCAGAAGGAGAAGCCATGAGCCGAGCCAAATGGTCGCCGTCGGCACAGGATGCCGCACACCACAACACCGCCGCTGACGCCGAGGGGCCGAACGCAGACGTCAGCCCGGGCGCACACCAAGGCGCGCGCAGCGAGGCATCGTTGCCCGGCACTTCCCCCCGAGATCCCAACCCACCCGCGGACATCGCGCCAGACGGCCCCAGCACGGCGTACGAATACGCCCGAGGCGACCGCGGCGCGGCCGCGACCGAGCACGAAAGGCAAGTCAGGGAATCCGAAGCCGGCCCGTCACGCGACGATACGGCTCGCGGTCGTTAGGCCGTCGTGCTGGACCAGCGCAGGCGCCGCACCGGCTTGGCGTGCAGACGCGAGGCCCGTTTTGTTTGTTGAACCCATGAACAACCCTTGGGCCAAGAAGAACCCCATGCTCAGCATCTGGCTGAGCGCGGCGAACACCGCAGCCGCAAGCGCCAGATCCAGAACCACTGCGGCAACCAAGCGGCAGGTCGCCAGCGTGCAGACCACCGCTGTTCAAAGCATGCTGGATTTCTGGACCGGGAGCACGGTCAAGCCAAAGCCTAAGCGGCGCTCGCGCCGCTGAATGGACCGCAGCATGGTGTCTGCGGCGAAGCAGCAGCCCCTGCGAACGTCTGACGGCCGCTACCTGGTTGTGCGCGGCCGACTTTGGCGTGCCGCCAATCCAGCGTTGCCTGTCGAGCACCGGTTGCAGCTTGTCCATGAACTCATGGACGCCCGGCGCTCTGTTCGCGATGCCCCGGATGATGCCGCGCGGTCTGCGGCGCGGTCCCGGGTCGATGACGCGAAGCGCGCGCTGGGGGAGCGTGGGCCGGTGTGGTGGTTGGACGGAGCACCGGACTACAACCGCCGGCTTGCAAAAAGCACACCCTACGCCAACTGGTATGCCGAGGCCTGCGCTGCGTAAGTGGGGGCCCTTGGCCTTGGTAGGGCAGCGGTTCTAGGGCACTATCCCAGTTCGGGAAAGGGACCACATGGGACGCACAGGTGACCGTTTCGGCAATCGTCGCCATCCATTGTTCGCGCATGCGAAGGAACTCGTGGTCCGGGCCGTCACCGCCGCGGCGGGCAGCGACAACGGCCAGCTCGCCGCACTGCTGGATGCGAAGATGGACACCCTGCAGGCCGAACAGTTTGAAGAGGTCATGGGCCTTGCCTACCTGGAACTTCGGCAGCGCAAAGGTGCGAACGCGGCCATCGAGTACCTGGTGTCGACGACACGGGACGTAAGCGAGTCCTTCGTTCGGGAATCGGATGGTTCGACCATCAGCCTGTTCGGGCTCGTCCTGCAGTTGCCCGCAGCGTCGAGTGCAGCATCGTTGGTACTGTCGCCTGTCGAGGTCGATGCGGCCGTCTCTGCCATGGTCCAACACCGGCTTTTGGCCTCATCGGGCGGGGTTGTGTTGGTGCCGCAGCTGCTCTCCGCCCATCAGGCCAACGCATTGCTCGCGGGCGAGGTGTATGCGCTGACGCGGGCGCTGGCTTGCAACGACGTGGCCGACGTCATCCAGGTGTTCGAGCGCGGCACGCCAGCGACTGCGGCGTCGGGCTCGGAAGGGCACTTCTCGACCCGAGATCAGGTGGTTGTACTTGTCGGCGTCGTCGGCACCGAGGACAGTACCCCCTATCCACTGCCTGCCGAACTGGCCTCGCGCCTCCCGACGACCGACATGCCGGAGCTGCAGCCGGTCGGCTACTCGTTCGCACCCCCCCACGTGCTTGAGGGCCTGCATCGCAAGCTCGCGGCCGTCTGCACTGACCTGTCGCCGGCGCTCGGTCGGGGCGCGCTTCAGGCACTACAGCCGGCCGGCGCGTTCGCGCAAGCCAGCATGCACGCGATGAACCTCGCACGCACGCAAGCCACGCAGGCTCTTCTCGCGAGACTTTCTGAAGAGCACGGCCATGGGCAGGCGGCCAACCTCGCTGTTGGGCGGCCTGTCCCTTCTGGCTCCGACGCCTTCGCGGTCCCGGTGCATCGCCAGGTCGATGGCAAGCAGGTCGGCGTGATTCACTGGCAGCAGGCGCGTTACGAGCCACCGCGCGACGCGCTGCTCCAGCTGCTGACCTTCCTTCAGGAAGTCGGCCTGCTTGTGGATCGAGACCCGCAGCAGGCCGGTCCGCTGCATTGAACGAACGGCAGCTCTGCGCGAACGGGCCTACCACGATGTGCTACTCCGCTCAAATCAAGGCCGACTACAGCCGCTTCGTGCGCGAGTACGGCGCGGTCCTCAGCATCAAGGACTTCGTCGACCTGTTCTGGCGTCGGCTGGCTGACCCGAGCATCGTCGTGCCGCGTGCTGTCGAGTCGGCGTTCACGTCGCCCGAGACCGAGGAGACGCAGGAGATCCGCAGCATGATCGCGCAGCACGCTGCGGCGCACATCGAAGACCTTCGCCTCAAACAAGCCGCGCAGCGCGAGCGGCTGGCCGCAGCCGAGGCAAAGCTGGCCAAGAAGACGACCAAGACTGCCACCGAAGATCGGCGCATCGCGCTCAACAAGATTGCCGCATTCGAGGAGCGGATCGAACACTTCCAGCGCGCCGAGCTCGATGCGCTGGACTCGCGCATCTTCCCCGGGAGCTACGTGCCGGTGATGGTGTGGGAGAACGGCCAGCGCGTGTTCAAGCCCATGCGGTACCGCTGCAGACCATGGAACATGCCCGAGAGCTTCGACACCGAATATCCAGGTTGCTACATCGCTTTTGGAGCGTAGATAACAGTTAGGAGCGGGATTTCCTTACGAAATCAACGCTGTCGACGTACTAACGTTTTTCGCTGTTTCGGTCGAGTCTCCGACCACAGCAAAGGGGCCAAGCCCGGCCAACCTTTGATGGGTCGAAAGTCCCGTTATACCGGGCGGGTGTCAGAGCCTGCTGCTCGTCCTGGCCAGGTAGAACCACTCTGTTCCAAGCGCGGCGTCGGGATTGGGGAACACGATGCACCCGTCGAACGGTGAAACGACCTTCTCGCCGTTGGCGCGCTCGGCGATGACCTGGCCCCGCATCACGGGCTCGAAGCTCGTCCACGGTTGAACGAAGCGGTCGCCAGCATCCTGCCGGTCGATGACCTCGCACAGTTGCAGGCACTCCATGTCCGCGACGGGCAGCGGCTGGTCATCATCGGTCAGCCCCAGGTGCGCCAAGGCGTTGCGGATGGCCCGGTAGGCGACGTGCTCGGCGCTCGGGTCGTCGTGGAAGCCGCATTCCAGCGTCACCCCCCAGCCGCCCACTGAGCGCATGTACTCGGTGGTCCCGATGCCATAGAACGCGTCATCAATGCCAGGCACGCCGGTTGTTTCCTGGCCGCGCCGCCGCGCGACGCCGCCCGCATAGGTAGACAGCCATCCGTCCACGACGCGATGCACGCCCAGGCGCGCGGCCAGGCGTTCTTCCTCGGCCGCGAAGCGGAACGGCTCTATCGCCCCGTCGTTGTTGGGAGGGCCGATGAACACGAACGGCTTGCCACTGCCTCGGAACGAGTGCAGATCGAGCAGCACATCGTGCCGGGCCAGCAGCGGGCACAGCCAGTTGGCAATGTAGTCCTCGTTGTCCGCCGGCGCCGTGGTCGGCCGAAGGCCACGGTTCAGATTCCTGTCGCCGGAACGGGTGCCGCGCGCGTGCGCGAGGGAGTTCGTGATGGGGACCAGCGTCAAACAGCCAGCCGACAGCGCCACAGCACCCCGGTCCAGCTCGCCCATCAGCTTGTGGATGGCCGCAGTGCCGCAGACTTCGTTGCCATGCACTGCGCCGAGAACGAGCAGGCGAACGCCGTCCTTGCGGGATGCGTATTCGACAGACTTGAAATTCACCATGGGGCACGGGCTTGTTGTCATTGGTCTGAAGCCACTGTAGCGCTCAGTGTCCGCCGGCCGTGGACTATGAAGCCCGCCGAACGGCCTTTGCACCCAAGTTGGGGGCCACCTTCACGTAGACCAGTTCACTCACCAGTTCCACCAGCGTCTGCGTCACGATCACGGCGGGCACCCACGGCACCGCACCGGGGATGGCGAGGCCCAGCGGCAGGACCACCAACGAATTGCGCGTGGCTGAGCTGAACGCCACGGCGCGGCCTTGATCTGCAGGCAGCCGGCACATGCGAGCCACACACCAGCCGAGCACCGGGGCCGCGATGGCGAACACCACGTAGACCGCGGCGACCTGGCGAACGGCATCGAGCGCCAGGCCGAGCTGCGGTGCGACGGACGCCAGCACCACGAATAGCACGGCCGCCGTGGCCGGCACCGGCAGCAGCCCGAGCCATCCAACGACGCGCTCACCCGTCGCCGAACGCTCGGCCCAGGCCTGGCACACGGCCGCCAGCGACAGCGGTACCGCGATCAGCCAGATGAAGGCGTGAACGAACGGCTCCCACTGCACGAGGCCTGCGGCTGCATCGCCCATGAACAGGCTCAAGTAGACCGGCAGCAGCACCATCTGTGCGGCCAGCAGCAGCGGCGTGGAGGCCAGCAGCGGCTTCGCGTCGGCCTTGCCGAGATGGGCGAAAGTGACCACGTAGTCAATGCACGGCGTCAGCAACACCAGCAGCACCCCGACCCGCAGCAGCGGGTCTTGCGGCATCCAGGGCAGCAGCACGGCCACCAGCACGGGCACCGCGACGAAATTGGCCAGCAGCAGCGCGCCGAGGAACCGCATGTTCGACAGCGCACGCCGCAGCTCGGTCAGCGGCACCTGCAGGAACGTGACGAACAGCATGAACGCCAACAGCGGGTCGACGGCAGGCGCCATCGCTGTCGATGCTGGCCACTGCCAGGCCACAAGGCCGGCGAGCACCACGGCGGCGAAGTAGACCGCGACCTGGCGGGTTTCGAGAAGGGAGCGCAGGGTTACAAGGGTCATGCGTGCGAGCGGTGTAGCCTCAGTGCGCGTCCAGGTTCCTCGCCTGCAAAGCCAGGTCCAGCAGCTTGCCCTTCTTGCCGTAGTAGCGCGCCAGTCGCCATTCGGTGATGAGTTCGGTGGCCAACTCGAAGTCGGCCAGCTTCAGGGCATAGAGACGTTCCAGCAGGAACGGTGTTTCCGACTCCAGCGAGATGACCAGATCGGCCAGGACCGTCGCGGCCTCGGCGCGCGGGTTCTCTTCGATCAGTTTGCGAGCGTGCTTGAGGGCAGTCATGGCAGTTCCTGAATGCGGGGGAACCGTCCATTGTGCGTGCTGAGGTGGTGCGCCGCAGCAAAAGAATTGGCGCCCGGGTTTCGCTCCGGGCGAGCGGGAAAGGCCTGGTTTCCGGCAGCCCACACTACCTGGTGGACAGGGGGCGATGACGCCCAAGAAGCAGGTTACCGAGGCGATGTGACAACCGGCTGCATTTCCCTCGCATGCGCAGGCCTTGCGTGCATGCGTCACATCGGGCGGTGGGGTTGTTCAGCGCGATGGAGACAGCAGCTTGAGGCCGACGATCCCGGCCAGGATCAGCATGAAGCACATGACGCGCAGCAGGGTGCGATCCTCGCCCAGCATCAGCATGCCGTAGATGGCTGTGCCGACTCCGCCGATGCCGACCTAGACCGCATAGGCCGTGCCAACTGGAATAGTGCGCGTGGCCAGCGACAACAGGTACATGCTCAAGGCGATGAAGACGACACAGAACGCGCTGGGTCCAAGCCTTGTGAAGCCATCGGTAAGGGGCATCGCCGCCGCGTAGAAAATCTCACACACCCCGGCCAGCAGCAGGTACGTCCATCCCATCGGTATCGCTTTCTCATCCGTTGCTGCGCCAGTCGGCGCGGTCACTGCTCGCCGCCCGCCTCGGGCCGGATCAGGGCCAGCAGCTTCGGCACCTGCTTGGCCACCGCGCGCTCGGCGTTGTGCTCGATGGTGCGGTAGATCGTCAGTGTCTTCTTACCCAGCGGCGTGAGCGCGGCTCCGCCGCCGGCAACGCCGCCGCGTTGCGTCGACACCAACGGTTCCACGAAGTCATTGTTCATGGCCCGCACCAGCGACCAGACACGCTGGTAGCTCATGCCCAGGCGCCGGCCGGACTCCGCAAGCGAGCCAGTCTCGGAAATGGCTTGCAGCACGTCGGCCTTGCCGGGGCCGATAGCCACGGCGTGTTTGATCTGGATGCGGAACCTGGTCTTGGCATCCAGCAGTGAGGCGCTGAGTATGGGCTTCATGTCGCGACGATTGTCGCCTTGCCAGCGTAGCAAGAGGCCACCGATATACTTTCTTAGCGATATCGCTCGCGCTACATATCGCTTCGTTGACCACCTCTTCAGCTCTCGCCCTGCTGATTCGTCCGGGCGCCTAGGATGCACAACACTTTTCAAGGAGTGGTCGCGCAGCACGACCTGCAGGCTGGCGTCACGTACCTGTGCTGGGGCGACCTGGCCGTGCGCATGCCCCTGGCCGCACATCTGCAAGTCGGCGCTCCTGTGACCTGGGAGATACCGGCCGATCAGGTCCGCTTACCGTCCAACAGCCAGCGACCCGCGCGCCCCTTGGACTCTCAGTTTGCGGCCACGGTCGTGCGCATCGAGTTGGCTGGCGAGAACATCCAGGCCTTGTGCACCGCGCAGGCGGTGGACGGCTGCAACGTCCTGGTCATTACCGATGCCGGCATCGCGCGTGCCCATGGCGTCGTGCACGGCTCGTCCCTGGTTTTGCGTCTGCGGGGCGAGCACATCCGTGTTCGGCCGGCGGCATCGAAAGAAGTCTGAACATGCACATCTCCCCAACCCCGTTCCGGCTGACCCCCGCCACCTCCATGCAGGTGGCACTCGCAGGCATCGCCATCGGCACGCTGGGGGGCCTCATCGGGCTTGGCGGCGCGGAATTCCGTCTGCCGCTGCTGATCGGCCTGTTCGGCTTCGTCGCGCTGCACGCGGTCATCCTCAACAAGGCCATGAGCCTGGTGGTGGTCGCGGCGGCGCTGGTGTTCCGCACCAAGGCCGTGCCGCTGGACCAGGTGCAGGCCCATTGGCCGATCATCGTGAACCTGCTGGCCGGGAGCCTGCTGGGCGCCTGGCTCGGCGCCGGCTGGGCCACGTGCATGCGGCACCAGACGCTGTACAAGGTCATCGCCGGCCTGCTGCTGCTCATCGCCGTGGCCCTTGTGGCCGAGCATTGGATGCCAGGCCATGGAGAGCCGCTGCTGACGGGCGCAGCGCAGTGGATCGCCGGCCTGGTGGCCGGCTTCGGCATCGGCGTCGTGGCCTCGCTCATGGGCGTGGCCGGCGGCGAACTGCTGATTCCGACCCTGGTGCTTCTCTTCGGCGCGGAAATCAAGCTGGCCGGCAGCTTGTCGCTGGCCGTGAGCCTGCCGACGATGATCGTCGGCTTCATGCGCTACAGCCGCGACAGCAGTTTCGAGGTGCTGGGCCAGAACCTGCGGTTCGTGCTCATCATGGCGGCCGGCTCGCTGGTAGGCGCCGCCATTGGCGGCGTGCTGCTCGGGGTCGTGCCCTCGGCCGTGCTGCTGCCCCTACTGAGCGTGATCCTCGTGATTTCTGCGTTCAAGGTCTGGCGGCACAAGTAAGGGTCACGTTGCCAGCTGTGTCTCTGGCCGGTGTGTACCCCCTCAGTGCGCGCCCAGGATCCTCGCTTGCAAAGCCCGGTCCAGCAGCTTGCCTTTTTGCTGTAGTAGCGCGCCAGTCGCCACTCGCTGATGAGTTCAGTGGCCAGCTCGAAGTCGGCCAGCCTCAGGGGCTCGAGGCGTTCCAGCAGGCAGGGCGTTTCCGACTTCCCCGAGATGACCAAGTAGGCCAGGACGCCTGCACGAAACGGTCGCCCGGTGCTGCTCAGAGTTTGGAATGGGCGACACCACCTCGTCCGCCCCGATCCGCACAAGCCCATGAGCACGGGCCACCTCCGGGGCGTACTCAGGCTGACTAGCGGACGCCTCGCAGCAAGCGCAGCCCGTTGAACACCACGAGCAGACTGGCGCCCATGTCGGCAAAAACTGCCATCCACATCGTCGCGTTCCCGAACACCGCCAACGCAAGGAAGACAGCCTTGAGGCCGAGCGCAAGCACGATGTTTTGCCACAGCACGGCATAGGTCTTTTTGGACAGCCGAATGGTTTCGGGAACCTTGCGCAGGTCATCGTTCATGATGAGCACATCTGCAGCTTCCTTGGCGGTATCCGTACCTGCTGCACCCATCGAGAACCCGACCTCTGCCGCAGCCAGTGAGGGGCTGTCGTTCACGCCGTCGCCAACCATCCCGACCTGATCGTTTGAACCGCGAAGCTCCGCCACGATCTTTTGCTTGTCTTCAGGCAACAGGTTCGCACGCACGTCGTCGATCCCGACCAGCTTGGCAATGGCCTGCGCCGTGGTTGCGTTGTCTCCTGTGAGCATGACCGGCCGCACCCCCAGTGCCTTCAGCTCGGCCACAGCCTGCTTGCTCGATTCCTTAGTGGTGTCAGCAACGGCAAAGAGCGCCAGGGCGCGGTCATCGTCTGCAAGCACGGACAGCGTGCGTCCTTGGGCCTCGTGTTCTTTCATCAGCGCTTCAATCTCAGGCGAGCACAGACCACGTTCATGCAACCACCGATGGTTGCCCAAGATGTACTTGCGTCCATCGAGGGAGCCGTGAACGCCACGGCCCAGTTCCGCACCGAAGTCCTGGACCTCGACTGCCGAGCCTTTCAGGCCAGCGGCGACCGCCCGAGACACCGGATGGTCCGAGCGCTCTGCCAAGCTCAATGCAATGAGACGTGCCCGGTCGTCTGCAACGTCGCTCGCCAGGACACGATGCGCGACCAGTTTGGGCTTGCCCTCCGTGAGCGTGCCCGTCTTGTCCAGACCGAGCACGGTCAGCTTGCGTGCTTGTTCCAGGTAGACGCCGCCCTTGATCAGAATGCCACGCCGAGCCGCTGCGGCCAAGCCACTGACCACAGTCACCGGCGTGGAAATCACGAGGGCGCACGGGCACGCGATCACCAACAACACCAGCGCCTTGTAGACCGCCTCAAGCCACGGCCAGCCGGCAACAAGAGGCATGCCGACAGCTACTGCGACCGCCAGCACGAACACGGCCGGCGTGTAGATCGCCGCGAACTTGTCCACGATGCGCTGCGTGGGCGCGCGCTGGCTCTGGGCCTCTTCGACAGCGTGGATGATGCGTGCCAACACGGTGTCGCTGGCGGGTTTCGTGACTTCAAACTCCAGCGCACCGCTCTGGTTGATGGTGCCGGCAAAGACGTCATCGCCTGGCACTTTGTCCACTGGAATGCTCTCACCGGTGACGGGTGATTGATCAACCGCCCCATGGCCGGAGGTGACACGGCCATCCAAGGCAATTCGTTCACCGGGCTTGACGCGGGCGACCGCGCCAACCGCGATCTCACTGGCCTGAGTCGATACCCATGTTCCATCTGGCTGGCGGATCTCCGCCCGCGATGGCGACAGCGCGAGCAGGCCGGCGATGGCATTGCGGGCGCGCTCGACAGAGCGCGCTTCGATGAGTTCAGCCAAGGAGTACAGCGCCATCACCATCGCCGCCTCTGGCCATTGGCCAATGAGAAAGGCGCCGACGACGGCCGCGCTCATCAACGCGTTGATGTTCAACTGCCCGCGAAGCAACGAAGACAAGCCCTTCTTGAACACCGTCAACCCTGACAACGCGATGGCACCGCCAGCCACAGCCATCCCAGCGACACGCCAGGGCAAGGTGTCAGGAAAAACCAAGTGCAATACTTCGGCCAAGACCGCGACGCCCAGCGCAGCAAGAAGCCGAGCCAACTCGACGCGCTGAGCCTTCGCGGTGTCCTCCGCCGCAGGCGGTGCAGAAAGCTGCTCGGGCGTGAACCCGAGCTTCGCGATAGCTGCGACAACAGCGCCCCAGGTCTGCGCTGGAACATCGACCGACAGCAGACGTGCGGGAAGATCGAACCGCAGTCGTTTGACTTGTGGAAAACCTTCGAGCGCGCGCCGAATCTGGCCTTCTTCCGATGCGCAGTCCATCTCTGGAATGCGCAACATCAGTGCTCCGTCGGATGACGGCGCAGCTTTGGACAACGGCTCTTCCTTGCGCATGGGCGGCGCAAGCGCTATCGGTGCGGCACAGGCTGACCCGCAGCAGTCACCGGCCGCCGCAGGCAACGCGGGTTCGGTGGCGAACCCCAGCTTGTTCACGGCCGCCACGGCCTCGGCCCACGCCGCGTCCGAAGCTTGAAACGTGATCGTGTGCTCCGGCAGATCGACGTTCAATGCCTTGACGCCGGCCAGATTCTCAAGCGCAAGTCGGATCGGCTTCTCTTCGTTCTTGCAACACATATCGGGCACGCGCAGCGTGCGTGCAGGCTGTAGCGCGGCGCAGGTACTGGCGCAGCCGCAGGCCCCATGGGCGGGATCAGTGGGTCGCTGAAGCGTTTCTGACGTAGACATTGGATCTTCCTTTGCCTCCGATTTGAATCCCTGTACCCACTACAGGGTCAAGCCCCTTCTGTCGTCCAAGGTACATGCCTGTCTGGCCTGTCAAATTCTGTAGCAGCTACAGAATTGGTCGCAACGAGGAGTGCAGCATGAAAATCGGCGAACTGGCACGTGCCACGGCCACCCAGATCGAGACGATTCGCTACTACGAGCGCGAAGGCCTGTTGCCGGCCCCGTCACGTACGGCGGGAAATTTCCGGGCGTACGAAGAGGCGCACTTGGAAAGGCTTCAGTTCATCCGCTACTGCCGGACACTGGACATGTCCCTGGGGGAAGTGCGCGCGCTTCTCAACATCAAGGACGACCCTGCGGCCGATTGTGGGGACGTCAATGCACTTTTGGACGAGCACATCGGCCATGTCAGCACCCGCATCGCCGAGCTGCGCTCGCTAGAGCGGCACCTCAAGGAGTTGCGTCGTCGTTGTCAGGACCAGCAAACCTCAAAGCAGTGCGGCATCCTCGCCGGGCTCAGCGAGGCTGCTGGTGAAGCCGGCATCGCAACCGCCGAGGCGCGGCATCTGCGTTCGGTGCATGGCCACTGATCGGCAGCCCACGCACCTGGCCCGGAAGCCTGTCGCCTCGACGGTCAACGCGGGGCAATGCGCGTGATGCGGTCGCCCTGCGGATCGTCGGCGCCCCTGGACTTGTTGATGGCGTAGAAAGTGCCTTTGCCATCGCCGGCCACGTGGTTCGGGAAGGTTCCACCAGGCAGGTTGGCGATGATCTTGCCGTCCACGCTCACGACGGTGACAGTTCCCGCGCCCCTGTTCGACACGTACACCTGACCACGGGCGGAATCCACGGCGACGTTGTGCGTTCCCGCGCCCACGAGCACGTTGTGCAGGGTCTTGCCGGTAGCTGGGTCCACGATCAGAAGGTTGTCGCTGCCTTGTGCAGCCACGAAGAGGCGCCGGGTTTTCGGGTCGTAGGCCACACCGATGGTCGATTGCGCACTGTCCACGACGAAGACTTTTTCGACCCGCCCGCTGGTCGTGTCGATCACGGCCACCTCCGCACTGTTCAGGCTGACGGTGTAGAGCTTGCCGGTCGGTGCATCGAAGGCCAGGCTGAACGGCGAGAACGGCTTGGCGTCCGGCCCTTTCACCGTGGTTTCCAGTTTGATGTCGGGCAGCGGTTGCAGCGTCTTGGTGTCGAACACCTTGATCAACGGGGCGCCGGCGGCAGACGCAAAGGCCTTGCCGCGTGCGGCATCGACCACGACGTCGCGGGAGTGCGCAACACTGCCGACCTCGAACTGCTTGACCAGCGAAAGGTCCGCCTGACGGTACACCGCTACGGTGTCCTGGCGCGTGTTCGTCACCCACAAGGTGTCGTTCGCATCGTCCACTGCAACGCCGTAGACGGCGAACACGCCCGGTGCGCGCTGCTGGCCGGCTTGCTGAGGCACCTCCTTCGGGGTGGCTCGTGCTTCGATGGCAAGAGTCTGAGGATGGACCTTGAGCAGAGCCGACTGCGTGACCGGCGGGCGGCCCACGGCAGAGGTGACATACAACCGGTCGTTGCGTGCGCTGTAGGCGACCTGGTACAGGCCTTGGACAAGCGGCTGGGACGTCACGTTGAACTGCTCTTGGCCGGACAGCGGGACGTTGGGCGATACCTTCAAGGGATGGACGACCGCAGCCACGGGCCGCGTTGCGTTGACGACCACGGGGTGTTGCCCAGGCGGTGCGTCGCCGGGTATTGCGAACTCCGTGCGGAAGTTGCCCTCAGCATCTGCCGTCGCCGGCGCGCCCAATGCGGTCCCCGCATAGGTCAACTGCACCTGCTGGCCAGGCACGAAGCCGCGGCCAGCGATCTTGACCGGGGCGCCAGGGATGACCTGGGGGGTATCGACCACACTGATGCGGCCCTGGAATTTCGCCGCCGGTTCCTGGAACTGAGGGCTGGCAGCACAGGCGCCCAACATTAAAGTCAGCGCGATGAGCGCGCTTGCGGACCATGGGGGGCGGGTGAGGTAGGGTCGATTTGCAGTGTTCATGCGACGTTGAGGGATAGGTACGAAGTCAATAGCGCCGGAGGCTTGCTGGCAAAACCACTAATCCTATGTCAACGCACTGAAGAAGAATCGTTCTCACGACTTGCTGTGAGGCCATGTCGAGGAAAGTAGGAAGCCGGCGGCCAGCACGCCGCACGCATCATTCAGCGTGCGCAAGCTAATTTCTTTCGTCGTTGTGGTCCTGATCAGCCTGATTTTCGTTGGCCTGTCAAAAGGTTCCGGCCGAGCAGATCGCGGATGTCCTCCTCCTCGCTGTGCAGGTGTTGACAGTTAGGTCCAGATCGTCGCAATGCTCACCTTGTCCTATATCACGGCGCTAAAGTGAGGCGCGGCGCTGGTCCTGGCGTGAGATAGAACACATCCGTGCGCGAACAATGCACGAGCAAACGGCTCGATGCCGGCGCACCTATCCGGTCTGCAGGAGATGGCCGGCATCATGAACATGAGCGCCGAGTTGGCGCTTGCTTCCAATGCTTCAAGCGCTGTCCGTGCAAAGAGACGCCGCGCTACTTGACCCGCTTCAACTCGGTCACGGTCGCCTTGCCTTTGAGCATCTCGGCCTGGAACCGAACCTTGTCCCCCACCTTTAGGCCGTTCAGCATCTTCTTGTCCGCCAGATCGAAGCCCATCGTCATGCCGGGCATGCCCAGATTCGGAATGTCACCGTGCTTCAGCACGACGAGGCCTGCCGCGGGATCGAGCTTGAGGATCTCGCCGTCGACCAGCGGCATCGCTGAAGACGAAGAGGCCGTTGTGGGTTTTGTGGGCATCGACATGCCTTGCGCCGAAGCTTGGGCGGCGGCCGCGGTCAGGATGGCAATGGTCAGGATATGGCGTGCTTTCATCATGGGCCTTCGTCAGTTGGCTGATGGGTTTCAGGGCGTCGTCGCCGCGTTGGGCGGTTTGGCCGCGGAGGAGAGCTGGTGCGCATCACCGCGCTTTCGGTGCACCAGGTACCAGACGGCCGGAATCACCAACATGCTCAGCAGCGGTGCCGTGAGCATGCCCCCGACCATCGGCGCGGCGATGCGGGTCATGACTTCCGATCCGGTGCCGGTTCCCAGCAGGATGGGAACCAGGCCCGCCATCACGACGGCGACCGTCATCGCCTTGGGCCGCACCCGCTGCACCGCGCCCTCGCGGATCGCCGCCAGCAGCGTCTCGTCCGAGTCGCGCTGCCCTTGGGCAATGCGGCTTGCATGGGCGTTCTTCAGATAGATGAGCATCACGACACCGAATTCCGCCGCGAGACCGGCCAGCGCGATGAAGCCGACCGCCGTCGCCACCGAAATCGAATGCCCCATTGCCCAGACCAGCCAGAAGCCGCCTACGAGGGAGAACGGCACTGCGGCCATCACGATCGCTGCATCGCTGAACGAGCGGAACAGCACGAACAGCAGCACAAAGATGACCGCCAGGGTCACGGGAACGACCACCTTCAGCCGCTCTGTAGCGCGCTCCAGGTACTCGAACTGACCGGACCAGGAGATGGCGTAGCCGGCTGGCAGCGCCACTTGCGCGGCCACCGATGCCTGCATGTCGGTCACGACCGAGCGCAGGTCTCGTCCACGAACGTCAACGTAGACCCAGCCCGACAGGCGCGCGTTCTCGCTGCGCAGCATGGGCGGCCCTTCCTCAATGGAGATGCGTGCTACGTCCTGCAGCAGCACCGTTTCGCCCCTGCCGGTGACGAACGGTAGCTCGCGCAGGCGCTGCAATGAGTCGCGAACTTCGCGCGGGTAGCGCACATTGATGGGATAGCGCTCGCGGCCCTGGATCACCTCCCCAACGTTGTCGCCGCCGATGGCCGTGGAGACAATGCTCTGCACATCGGCCACGGACAAGCCATGGCGCGCGGCGGCAGCCCGGTCCACGTCCACGTCGATGTAGCGGCCACCTGTCAGCCGTTCGGCGAGCGCAGACGACACACCGGGCACGTTCTTCACCGCCGCCTCGATCTGTGCGGCCAGCCGGTCGATCGTCGCCAGGTCCGCGCCGGCGAGCTTGATGCCCACCGGACTCTTGATGCCGGTGGCCAGCATGTCGATGCGGTTGCGGATCGGCGGCACCCACACGTTGGACAGCCCGGGCACCTTGACGACGCGATCCAGTTCCTCGACCAGCTTGTCGGGCGTCATTCCGGCCCGCCATTGCTCGCGCGGCTTGAACTGGATGGTGGTCTCGAACATCTCCAGCGGTGCGGGGTCAGTCGCCGTGTCCGCACGCCCGGCCTTGCCGAACACACGCTCGACCTCGGGCACGGTCTTGATGAGCCTGTCGGTCTGCTGCAGCAACTCCGATGCCTTGGAAATCGACAGGCCCGGTAGCGCCGAGGGCATGTACAGCAGATCGCCCTCGTCGAGCGACGGCATGAACTCGCCGCCCAGGCGCATGACCGGCACCGCGGTTACTGCAAACACCAGGGCCGCGACCGCCACGGTGAGCTTGGGAAACCGAAGCACCAGTTCCAGGGCGGGACGGTACACGGCGACAAGAAGACGGTTCAGCGGGTTCGCCGCCTCCTTGGGAATGCGGCCGCGAACGAGGTAGCCCATCAGCACCGGGACCAGCGTCACCGACAGGCCAGCCGCAGCGGCCATGGCATAGGTCTTGGTGAAGGCCAGGGGTGCGAACAGCCGGCCTTCCTGTGCTTCGAGCGTGAACACTGGCAGGAACGACAGCGTGATGACCAACAGCGAGAAGAACAACGCCGGCCCCACCTCGACCGAGGCCTGTGCGATGAGTGCCCAGCGCTCGGGCGCCGTCGGCTGCCTTCCATGCTGCTCCTCGAAGTGCTCCAGGTGCTTGTGCGCCGCCTCGACCAGCACCACCGACGCGTCCACCATCGCCCCCAGCGCGATGGCCACGCCAGACAGGCTCAGGATGTTCGCGCTGACACCCTGCCAGTGCATCACGATGAACGCCGTCACGACCCCCACCGGCAGCGTAACAACTGCAACCAGTGCCGAACGCAGGTGAAACAGGAACACCGCGCAGACCAGTGCCACTACGATGAACTCTTCGACGAGCTTGTCGCGCAGGTTCAGGACTGCACGGTCGATGAGCTTGGAACGGTCGTAGGTCTCGATCACCTCGACGCCTTGCGGCAGGCTTGGCTTCAAGGCTTGCAGTCTGGCCTTGACCGCCTCGATGGTCGTCCTTGCGTTCTTCCCCGAGCGCATGACCACGACACCGCCCACCACCTCGCCTTCGCCATCCAGTTCAGCGATGCCGCGGCGCATCTCCGGGCCGATCTGCACGGTCGCCACGTCGCGCAGAAGCACCGGGGTGGTGCCCGGCACCGGCAGCGGGATGGCGCGGAAGTCATCCAGCGACTTCAGAAATCCACGCGAGCGGACCATGTACTCGGCTTCGGCCAGTTCGACGACGGAGCCGCCGGCGGCCTGGTTGGCCTTGCCCAGAGCCTCTATCACCGTGGCTTGCGTGACGCCCAGCGCCCGCATGCGGTCAGGGTCCAGTACCACCTGGTACTGCCGGACCATGCCGCCGATGCTGGCGACTTCGGCCACATCGGGCGCCGTCTTCAGCTCGAATCTCAGAAACCAGTCGTTGAGCGCGCGCAGTTGTCCAAGGTCATTGCGGCCCGTGCGGTCGACGAGCGCGTATTCGTAGACCCAGCCCACGCCGGTGGCGTCCGGGCCGAGCGCGGCCGTGGCCCCTGCAGGCAACCTGCTCTGCACCTGGTTCAGGTACTCCACGACGCGCGACCTGGCCCAGTACGGGTCGGTCTTGTCGTCGAACAGCACGTAGACGAAGGAGTCGCCGAAGAACGAGTAGCCCCGGACTGTCTTCGCCCCAGGCACGCTGAGCATCGTGGTGGTAAGGGGGTAGGTGACCAGGTCTTCGACCACCTGGGGTGGCTTGCCGGGGTACGTCGTGCGCACGATGACCTGGGTGTCCGACAGATCGGGCAAGGCGTCGACAGGCGTTTGCCTGACTGACCAGATGCCCGCTGCCACAAGAAACGCAGTGGCGATGAGCACGAGGAACCGGTTGCCGATCGACCAGCGGATGATGGCCGCGATCACTTGGTGCCTCCGACGCGCTGCATGGACACCAGTTCGTAGCCCATGGAGCCGCCCTGCCTGAACTCGAAGCGAACCGTGTCACCCGGCTTGATGTCGGCAAAGGCCTTGGGGGTGGGTTTGCTGAAGCCCATGGTCATCGCAGGCCACTTCAACGAGGCGATGGGGCCATGGGAGATGGTGATGCCGTCCGCTTCGACGCTCTCTACCTTGCCGTCGCCAACATGCACGTCTGCCGGCGTCGTTGCCGGCGCAGACGCCGACGCTGCAGGCGCAGCGGCATTCGTGGTGATCGAGCCCAGCACGGAGCGCAGCCGCGCTTCGGAATCGATGAGGAATTGGCCGCTGACAACAACTTGATCGCCCTCGGCGAGCCCAGAGACCACCTCGACGGTGTCGCCGAGGTCGGCACCCAACTGGATGTCTCGTGGCTCGAACGCGTCGTTGTCCCTGCGAACTATGGCGACGGCGCGGGTGCCGGTACGGATCACCGCTTCGGCAGGCACGATCAGGCGTGAGGCCGAAGGTCCGGTGACCTGCAGGCGCAGCAGCATCCCCGGGATCAGCCGGCCTCTCGCGTTGTCGACTTCAAAGCGCGCCTGCAGGGTGCGCGTGCTCGCGCTGACCTGCGGCAGGATCTCCTTGAGTTCGCCACCGAAGGTTTGGCTGGCATCGGCCTGGAGCACCGCCTGGACCTTCTGGCCACGCGCGAGGCGTATCGCCTGTGCCTCGGGCACCTCCGCCACCGCCCACACCTTTTCCAGGCCGGCGATGCGGAACAGGGTCGTGCCGGGAGAGACCGCGACGCCCTCGCGCACACCGAGCTCCGCGATCACGCCGCTGACCGGAGCGGTGAGCGTGAAACGCGCCTGCGCCATGCCAGTGGCCTCGCTTTGGCGGATGAGAGTCTCGGGGATGGACAAGGCACGCATGCGTTCGCGCGCGGCTGCCACCAGGTCTTCCGATGCACCGGAGCGTTTGAGCGCAAGCAGTTCGTTCTGCGGTCCCAGCCAATCGGGCGCGAAGAGCGTGGCGAGCGGCTGGCCCTTGCGGACCCGCTCCATGGGCGCGCGCACGGCCAAATGCTCGACGTAGCCAGCCACACGGGTCTGGACCGCGACACTGAGGCGCTCATCAAACTGCACGGCGCCGACCGCATCGAAGGACGACGACACGTCCGCCCGCTGGACCAGCGCGGTGCGCATGCCCAGGTTCTGCCGCACCGTCGGGCTGATTTTCACGCCGGAGTCACCCGCCTCGTCGGCATAGACCGGCACTAGCTGCATGTCCATGAACGGTGACTTGCCTGGCTTGTCGAAGCGCTGGCCCGGCACCATTGGATCGTGCCAGTACAGCACCTTGCGTTCGGCGGCACCTGACGCTGACGCCCCTGGCGTGGCTGCCGTGGTTGCTTCGGCACGGGTATCCGTCTGCCGACCGAGGTAGAAGCCCGCAGCGGCCAGCACGGCGGCACCTAGAAGCGAGAGTGCAATCGACTGAGCGCGCTTCACAGGGCACCTCCCGGCAGGAGCGGTTTGAAGGTCAGCTGTGCCTGGACCTTTGCCAGGTCACGCCGCAGCGAAAGCAGCTTCCTCTGCGCTTCGACCTCGGTATGGCGTGCCTCGAACAGGGCCATCAGGCTCACCTGATTGGAGCGGTAGCCAGCCAAGGCAACACTGGTTCGTTGTCGGGCTGGAGCCACGACGGACGCCTGGTACCGCTCGGCGCGATCGGCGAGTCGCTGGGCGTCGCTGGCCAGCCCGCGGAACTCGGCCGTTGCCACGCGCGAGGCCTCCACCAGATTGGCTTCGGCCTTGTCGACGAGTGCCACCTTGGCAGCAGTGTCGCGGTCCTGTCGCTGGGCAGGCGCGACCGGCAAGGGAATGCTCACACCGACGGACACCATGTCCGAGTAGCCGCTGCGCTGGCCATAGGACACCTCCCATGACCAGTTCGGCTTGCGGTTGGCGGCGGCAACCGTGGCCTCCTGCCTGGCAAGCTGGATGTCCCGTTGTGCGGCGAGAACGGCTGGATGGTTGGCAACGTAGGACTCCTCGCCGATGTTCGACAAGCCAACTGGCGCCGCGAGTTCATCCGGGGAAATACCGACCCAACGCTCCAGCGCCACGCGCGCGCCGCGCTCCTGTTGCAGCACTTCCGCGGTGTCGTCCTCGGCGACCCCGCGGGCGCTGGTCAGAGCCAGAACCTCCTGACTGTTGGCGGCGGCCGACAACAGCCGGCCCTTGGCCGCTTCCAGCTCCTCTTGCACATGGTGCTGGGTCTGGGTTGTCAGCTTGAGAGCTTCGCTTGCGAAATACACGTCCAGGTAGGCCAGCACAGTTTGCATGCGCACTTCGGCGGCCGCTACCTGAACAGACACGCTCTCCCTGCTGGCCATCGCGTCAGCCGCAGCCTGGCGGGCCGCACGCTTGTCGGCCGATACCCATTCCTGGCTGAAGCCGATGCGTTTCATGGTCATCGACTCGCGGGTCGTGCTGAAGCGGTCCCCGCCGGTCACGGGCAGGTTGTCGACGCCCACGCGCAGCGTCGGGTCAGGCAACTGTCCCGCTGCGCGTGCGGTCTCGTTCGCGCTGATGACGCCGGCGCGCGCGGCACGGGCAGCTTCCGATCGCTGCACGGCGAGGACAAGTGCTTGGTCGAGTGTGAGCGGTGAAGCAGCCGCCAGGAACGGAATGATGGCGGCGGCCAGAACGACCGCACGCGGATGGAGAGTGAACATGGAAACTCCGAGGACAAACGAGATCTAGCCGGCGGGCGGATCTGCCGCGCCAGCGCCTGTCGGTCAATCGGAGGCGTCAGACCCGAAGTCGGAGCGTGGAGAGGAAGAGCGGACCTGGAGGTGGGCGTGCCTGTGGTCTGGCTGTCAATGGGACAGACTGTGTTTCACCGGCGAGGAGCTTGAAAGGAAGAACGAGCACCTGCACGGCTATTGACGCGGCCAGGGTAGGCGTCTTCGCCGTATCCGGCGACTGCGGGGCGCTGGCCGAGAACTGAGCACAGAGGGTCGGCTGCTCAGCATCCATGCCCTCGCAGGGCATGCCCGACGCCATCATCTCGGCCATCGCCGCCGCTTCTGCCTGTTGCGGACAGACGTAGTTGGCCAACGCCAGCTGAGAGAACAGCAGCGACAACACCACGAAAAGCGTGGTGGTCAGGCGGGTGGACAAGCGACGGCTCATGAACGGGGGAAGTCTAACGTCAGCGCACATCGGCGCGAACCCGCCACAGCGGGCTGCGCGCCGTGCCGACTCAGTTGGCGACCTGGATCGATGTCACCGTGAAAACGCCATTGACCTTGTCGGCCGTGAATTTGACCTTGTCACCGTCCTTCAGGGAGTCAAGCATCTTGGGCTCTTTCACCCGAAAAACCATGCTCATTCCATCCATACCCAGGTTGGGAATAGGACCATGGCGCAAGGTCACTTTGCCTTGCTCCTTGTCCACCCGGCGTACTTCGCCTTCCACCACCGGGGCGCTGGCGGATGATGGAGTCGACGACTGGGCATGGGCGCCGAGGGTTGTTGCAATGATTGCTGCGGCGAGGATGCGAGAGAACTTCATGATGATTTCCTTCAATGTTTCGTGTAGCGGGCGAAGACGGTTGCACGCCCGCGCTTGTCGATAAGGAGAACGTCGTAGGGGTCTTTGTCGTCGCCCATCTCCATGCCCGGCGACCCAAGAGGCATGCCTGGAACCGCGATTCCAATGGCGCTTGGCTTGAGTGCGAGCAGCTTCTTCACCTCAATTGCAGGCACGTGGCCCTCGACCACATACCTGGTGACGATGCCGGTGTGACAACTGGCGTACTTGTCCGGCAGGCCATGCTTGCGCCGTGCGGTGGAGGTGTCCTCCACTTCGACGACCTTCACCGGAAAGCCTGCCGCCTTCAGGTGATCGACCCAAGCGCCGCAGCACCCGCAGGTCGGGCTCTTGAAGACCTCGACCAGCGGCAGACCGACGGCGGCAAGCGACGGCAAGCACGTTGCCGCAACGCCGACCCCTGCGGCCAGGACGACGTTGCGGCGTTTCACTTGACCGTCACCTTGCCGACCATGCCGGCTTCAAAATGGCCTGGCAGCAGGCAGGCAAACTGGAACTCGCCGGCCTTGGTGAACTGCCACACGATTTCTCCACTTTGACCGGGCTTGACGTGTGCCATGTACGCCTCGTCGTGCTCCATGCCCGGGTTTTTCTTCATCTGCTCGGCGTGCTTTTTCAACTCCTCCGGGGTGCCCAGCACCATCTCGTGCAGAACCTGGCCCTTGTTCGTGGGGACGATCTTGACGGTCTCGCCGCGTTTGACCGTGATGTCCGCCGGTGTGAAACGCATGTTGTCGGACATGTCTACCGTGATGGTGCGGTTCGCCTTCTTCGGGTCGCCCTCCTGGCCAAAGGGCGTGGTCTCGACCTTTGCGGCATTGAATTTTCGAGCCGAGTGGGTCTCGTCGCCATGGGCAAACGACACATTGGTAGTGGCAAGCACGCCGATGGCTGCGATGGCAACGAAGAGGTTCTTGAGTGCGAATTTCATGATGTATGCCTAATGGATGTGAGAAGGGTTCAGTGGCCGGAGTGCGCACCGGATGGCTTGCGCACGTTCATCGTGTTGGCGTCGGCTGCGGGCGCGGGCACGCGTGTTGGTTGCTGTATCTCGCCCTGGAACTCATAGGACACGGTGCCAGACGGGTGCTTGTAGGGTGCAGGCTCCCTGTAGTCCCCGGCTTTGACGTCGTCCCGTACCTTCACGACGCTGAACATGCCGCCCATTTCAATGGGGCCGAACGGCCCGATTCCGGTCATCATGGGAAGCGTGTTGTCAGGGATAGGCATCTCCATGGAGCCCATGTCGGCCATGCCCTTGTCGCCCATCACCATATAGTCCGGCACCAGCTTGGTGATGCGCTCGGCCACGCCCTTATGGTCCACGCCGATCATGTTGGGCACATCGTGGCCCATTGCATTCATCGTGTGGTGGGACTTGTGGCAGTGGATCGCCCAGTCCCCCGCGACAGCGTCGAACTCGAACGCGCGCATCTGGCCGACCGCGATGTCCGTGGTCACTTCCGGCCAACGGGCTGAGGGCGGGACCCAGCCACCATCGGTGCCCGTCACGTAGAAGTGCGGTCCGTGCATGTGGATCGGGTGGTTGGTCATCGTCAGGTTGCCGACGCGCACGCGGACCCGGTCGCCTGTGCGGCACACCAGGCTGTCGATGCCTGGGAATACACGGCTATTCCAGGTCCACATGTTGAAGTCCGTCATCTCGGCGGTCTTCGGAGTGGCGGCGCCGGGCTCGATGTCGTAGGACGCAAGCAGGAACACGAAGTCCCGATCCACCCGCATCTGGCGTTGGTCCTTGGGGTGAATGACGAACATGCCCATCATGCCCATGGCCATCTGCGTCATCTCGTCCGCGTGCGGGTGGTACATGTGCGTGCCGGCGCGCAACAGCGTGAACTCGTAGACGAAGGTCTTGCCCACGGGAATGTGCGGCTGTGTGAGCCCGCCGACACCGTCCATGCCTGAGGGAAGCATGATTCCGTGCCAGTGCACCGTGGTGTGCTCGGGGAGCTTGTTGGTGACGAAAATGCGCACCCGGTCTCCCTCGACCGCTTCAATGGTCGGCCCCGGGCTGGAGCCGTTGTAGCCCCACAGGTTGGCTTTCATGCCAGGCGCGAACTCACGCACCACCGGCTCGGCCACCAGGTGGAACTCCTTGACGCCGTTGTTCATGCGCCAGGGCAAGCTCCACCCGTTGAGCGTGGCCACGGGGTTGTAGGGCCGGCCCGTGCTGGGCATGAGCAACGGTTGCATTGCAGGAGAGGTCTGGTAGACCGCTTCGGGCAACGAAGCGGCACCGACACGGCTGACGGCGGTGACACCCAGCGCGACGGCACCTGCCGTCCTGAAGAAATTTCTACGATTCGACATGTTGGTTCTTTCAGTGGCCAGCGGGCGCGTCCGATGCGGCCTCGGGTGCAGCGCCCACGCTGCTGGCACCGGGTGAGCGCCCAGTCAGAGCGGTTTGAAGATTGGTTTCGGCGACCCAGAAGTCCCGCAGCGCCTGCACGTAGTCCGCCACGCCGCGCACCTGCTCGCGCGAGTCGGCCAGCAGCTCGAAGACACTGATGAGCATGCCGTTGTAGCGCAGCAGGTTTTCTTCCGAGATGCGCTTGCGCAAGGGCACAACCTCGTCCCGGTAGTGCTTTGCTAGGTCAAATGCCGTGCGGTACGCGCCATAGGACTCGCGGACCTCGGATTGCGCATTGACCGCGATTTCCGCGGTACGGTGCACTGCCTGCATGTAGCTCGCTTCGGCGCGGCTCGTGCGCACCGAGCCGAAGTCGAACAGCGGTAGCTCCAACTCGATTTCGAAGCCGTTTGCCCTGGGACTGCCGCTTTCGCTCTTGTTGGTGTAGCCCACCTCGAGCACGTTGATGAAGCGGGTCGCTTTGGTGAGGCCATAGGCACTGGCCGTCGAGGCCGTTGCACGCTTGGCCATCATCACGTCCAGCCGCTTTTCCAACGCGGTGCGCTCAGCGTCCAGCGGTTGCGTCGGCGCCTTCGGCAGATCAGGCAGACGGTCCGGCAGTTTGAAGTTGAGCTGCTCGCCCGACAAGCCCAGCAGTCTGGTCAATCGCTCGCGCTCGGCCAACGACTGCTGCTGCGCCCTGGCCAAGCTGGCCGTCGCATCCGCATAAAAGGCTTGCTCACGCATCTGCGCGAGCTTGTTGAAGTTGCCTGCAAGCACCATGCGCCTGGCCAGCTCGTTCGATGCATCGGCCGCTTCCTTGACCTGGCTGTAGTAGCGCACGAGTTCCTGCGCGGCAACCGCGCCAAAGTACGCTCGACGCGCCTCCGAGGCGACGCCCACGGCCTCGTAGGCGGCCTGGAATTGCGCTTGCTCGAAGTTGCGCTGTTGCACCTCGGTCGCTTTGGGCATCGTCAGCAGGCTCAGGATGTTGAACATCACCGCCCGCTCGATTTCGACCACACCTGAGCCAGACATCCGTCCGAAGCTGAGCAGCGGATTGGCCAAGCGCCCCGCCTGCACCAGATTCGACTCTGCGATGCCGAGCTGGTTGAGGTTGGCCTGCAGTCCGCGGTTGTTCAGCAGTGCCAACTCGACGGCCGTGTCGGCGCTCAGAGGCTGCTTCAGGATGTCGGAGATGCGCGATTTCGCCGCGTTCGCATCCTTCTCGGTGCGCTGCAAGGCGACCGACTGCCCGGTTCGTTCCTTGGTGAGGTCTGCCACCTGCCCCATGCCACCATCCGGCGAGAAGGAAGCACATCCCGCCAGGATGAGTACGGCGCCCGCTGCAACTGTGAGGCGCATCATGGTTTGGCTCCCGGCATCGTGTGGCCTTGATGCCCTTTGGGCATCGGCATCGTGTGCGCAGGCGTCTGGCCCTGCGCGCTCGGAGCCGCAGGGCTGCCGCTGCCGTGCCGCGATCCGCTCGCAGGTACGGCGAGCGCGTCGTTCAGCTCACGCCAGTTTCCTTGCTGGATGTCCGTCCACGGCTTGTAGTCGGAAAACGCGGACTGGTAGGGCAGTGGTGCAGCCGGGGCCCCCGTTGGAGCGGCGGAAGTCTGTTGGGCGAAAACGCCCAGCGGCAGGCTCAGCGCCATGGAAGGCGCGAGCCACGAAAGAATGATTTTCATGAGACGAAGACATCTGAGATACCAACGCGGAGGTCGGCACATGCCCACGCGTTGAATGCGCGAGCGCCATCAGGCCTCTATCGGAGGCCGTGCTGGGTCAGATGCTTCGTGGTGGCCGTTCAAGACCGCCTGGCACAAAGCTCAGAGGCTCGACGGCAAAGAGTGACGATGGCGCAGTCGCTACGCCTGCTGAAGGCAAAAAGACGGCTTGCCCGATGGGCATGGGCGTCAGCGAACAGAACGCGGCGCACATGTTGCACTTGCCCTGGGCAGAGGCAGCGTCGGAGTGGTCGTGCGGTTGCTGGTTGCTTTCCGCATGCGCATGCGCATGGTCGTGCCCGTGCGACGACGAAGATTCATCATGCACCGCATGAGTCTCAGCCACAGGCCCCGACATCAGCATCGCGCCCATGGCCGCCCCGCTGCCGGACGGCGGGCACAGCATGGCAGCAGCCATCGCGCCCCTCATAGGAAGGACGACGCACAGCAGGATCAGCAGCCAGTAGCGAAGATGTGTCAAGGCGGGAAATGCAGTGGACTTGCTTTGCCGACGATGCAAGTTTAGACCGAGTATGCAACGGTTACGCGCGAAGCCTGCGCAGCGTCGCCTTTGCAACGTCCGTCCGCGACCGCCTCGCTCGCAGCGCGAAATGGGCATCGAACACGTAAGCACAGCGCGACAAGCGCATAAAAAATATTACCTCGTCAATCGCTGCAACGCAGCAGCAGCCGAAGTGTAAAAAAGCAAAACGCGTTCGCAACGCGTTTTGGATGACAAATTTGTCATCGAGCGTTGGCTCCCTGCCGCCCCACAATCGTCACATGCAACTGTTGATCGTTGAGGACGAGGTCAAGCTTGCGCTCTACCTACAGAAGGGATTGCGGGAAGAGGGCTTCACCGTGGACGTGGCCAACGACGGCGTCACAGGCCTGGAAGCAGCATCTCAGCATCGGTATGACCTGATCGTGCTTGACGGCATGTTGCCGGGATTGGATGGCCTTGCGGTGCTGGCAGCGCTGCGTCAAAGCCAGTCCACCCCGGTATTGATGTTGACGGCACGAGGCGAGGTCGAGGACCGTGTGCGCGGCCTGCGCAGTGGCGCCGACGACTACTTGGTCAAGCCATTTGCGTTCCCTGAACTCGTTGCGCGCATCCAGGTGCTGCTGCGTCGCGCGTCGCCCCCTCTTGCAGAGGTTACTGTGCTGCGCCTGGCCGATCTGGAAGTTGACCTCATCCGTCGTCGCGTGACACGTGCGGGTCAGCGCGTGGACCTGACCAACAAGGAGTTCAACCTGCTCACCTTGCTGCTGCGTCGCCAGGGGGCGGTCCTGTCACGCACCGAACTGGCCGCACAGGTCTGGGGCATGAACTTCGACAGCGAGACCAATATCGTCGATGTCGCTGTGCGCCGCCTGCGCAACAAGTTGGATCAACCCTTTGAACAGTCTTTGCTGCACACGGTGCGCGGCATGGGATACGTCCTGGAAATCAGGGCAGATGCATGAGTGCCGATGGTCTAGGGTCGCGGCTGTCGCGGTGGCTTGCCCTGCAGTCCATGGTCGGTTTAGGTCTGGTGTGTGGGACGCTGTACCTGGGCTTTGACTGGACCTTGGAGCAACGCCGACACGAGACGTTGGCTCAGAAGGAAGCGGCAGTGCGCGACCTGTTGGCGCAGTCCAGCGAAACACATCGACCTGAGGCGATCCCTCATCTTTTGCAAGACATGCTCGCCGGCCATGGCGATTTGGGCATGCGACTGGTCGATGGCCAAGGCCGCATCGTGTTCTCGCGCTTGCTGCCAGCCGCAGTGACTTCACGCGCGCCGACACACCATTTCCAGTTGAACGTTTCCGGTGCGGCGATGCCATCGCAAGTCACCTTGCAGTTGGACCCGAGTGCTGACCGGGAGCTGCTGAACCGGGTCGCCTGGCTACTGTTTGTCGCGGCGCTTTGCGGCACCTTGGCCATCTCCTTGGGCGGACGGTTGCTGGTGCGCCGGAGCTTGGCGCCGCTGCACCAGTTGGTTGCGCAGACCTCGCAGCTGATGCCATACACCCAAGTTGGAGACCCGCAGTCACACCGTCTGGATGGCCGAGCGCAGCCCGCAGAGCTGCAGCCCCTGATTGCGCAGTTCAATGCCTTGCTGGACAGGTTGTCAGCTTCGTACACGCAGATGGAAGCGTTCAACGCCGACGTGGCCCATGAACTGAACACGCCGTTGGCCACGATGATCAGCGGCAGCCATCTGGCATTGCGTCAGGCTACAAGCAAGGAGGAGTTGCACGAGCTGCTCGGCTCACATCTGGAAGAGCTGAACAGACTCGCCCACATCGTGGCTGACATGTTGTTTCTATCGCGAGCGCAGCGCGGCTCAGGCGCCCGACGCACCGCCATTCCCAGCCTGAACGCGCTTGTTTCAGAGGTTGCAGAGTTTCACGAGGCCGCTCTGGCCGATGCCAACCTCTCGCTTCGGATCGAGGGGGATGCGTCGGCGGCTGTAGACGCGGGTCTTGTGCAACGCGCCGTTTCGAACCTCCTGGGCAATGCGACGCGGCACGCGCGGTCAGGCACAGAGGTTCTGTTGCGAATTCAACCTTTCAGCACGGACGCGACGCAGATCACAGTTGAGAATGTCGGGGACCCTATCGCCCCGGACAACATTTCACGCATCTTTGACCGCTTCTTTCGAGCTGAAGCTGCGCGCTCCCAGGCAGCTCGCCACCATGGTCTCGGCTTGGCCATCGTGGCGGCCATTGCCAAGCTGCATGGCGGCGGCACGGTGGCGCGCTCTCAGGCAGGGCGTACCAGCATAGGGCTGTGGCTGGCCAACATGACGAAAGCGTCATCTGCAGGTTCGGCACCGTGAGCTTTGGGTTTCCAAAATTCGTCTCACCGCGCACTGTTGCGCGGAACATGAATCAAAGGAAACCCTATGTCCCGCCTCAATGCCATCATTATCACGACCGTCGCAGCTCTCGGCTTTGCAAGCCAAGTCCAGGCGCAAACCATGACGCGGGACCAGGTGCGCGCTGAGTATCTCCAGGCTCGCGATCAAGGTCACCTGCCTGCGTACGGCGAAGTGGGCGATACGCAGCAGATGCCTTCCACACGCAGCAACGTGACGCGGGCACAAGTTCTTCAAGAGTTGGCGGCCTCCGGACCGGTGCAGACGGGCGAAGGTGCAGACGCCTCTGTACCGACGCCGATTGGGAGCCAGCGCACCCGGGCTGAAGTGCGCGCCGAAGCCGTGAGGGCGGTGCGCAACGGCACCATTCCGGGCGGGGAGGTTTGATGCTCAGCACGGCGCAGGCGCACAACAACGAGGACGTCTTTTCCCCACGATGGTCTGACGATCTGAACTCTGCTTCAACGACCACTTGACCTTGCCACGGTGTCAAGGCTGAAGATACGGACATCCGAACTTCGCAGGAGTCAGCATGGTTATTTTCGAAGTCAAAGACATGTCCTGTCGTCATTGCGTTCGCGCGATCACCGAGGCCGTCGCTAAGGTCGATAAAAGTGCGGCCGTTCGCGTCGATCTGGCAACTCGCAGGGTTGAAGTGGAGTCTGCCGTATCTGGTGTCGACGAACTGGCTCAGGCCATCAAAGATGCAGGGTACACCCCATTTCTCGCTACTGGCAGCGCCACAAGCGCAGGGTCTCCGCGCGCGTCGTGTTGCGGAGGCAGATAGCGGCCTCTAGCACAGGTGTCGGGTAGGAGCTTTCGTTGTTACGGCGCGCAACCGGTGAGCATTGCGCGACCAAAGCCACTTGGGCACCTTCCGCCCACGCTTCGGCGCCGTCTTGCGCAGCCCCCCCGGCGTGTCCCGGCTGCGCTCGCCCTATTGACGCATTGCGTCGACACCAGGAGGCTTCCATGACCGCGAGCCACTCGACAAAACATTCGCAGGACCATCAGTCCCATCCGCATGGTGCCAACCCCAACGGCCACGAGCATCACGTCAAGCCGGGTGATGCCGTGAGGATGAGCGACGATGCTGCTGGACACGTTGCCAGCCAGCATCAGCACGCGGGGGCGGTGGTGGATGCGGATCATGCACACCACCACCATCACCACAGCGCAGCCAAACCCGCCGTTGTGGAAGGTGAGTACACCTGCCCGATGCATCCCGAGGTAAGGCAGCAAGGCCCAGGGAACTGCCCCATCTGCGGAATGGCACTGGAGCCGGTCGTTGCCACTGGCACCTCCGGGCCAAGCCAGGAGCTGACGGACATGACCCGGCGCCTCTGGGTCGGGGCTATGCTGACTGCACCTGTCTTCGCCCTGGAAATGGGCGGGCATGTCTTCAACATCCACCATCTCGTCGCGCAGCAGACGTCCAACTGGATTCAGTTCATCCTCGCCACGCCAGTCGTGCTGTGGGCTGGATGGCCCTTCTTCGCACGCGCCGTCGCGTCGGTGCGAAATCGCAGCTTGAACATGTTCACGCTGATCGCGTTGGGCACTGGTGCTGCGTGGTTGTACAGCCTCGTGGCGACGCTGCTTCCCTCCGTATTTCCCGCTGACCTGCGCAACCAGGACGGGGCCGTTGCGGTGTACTTCGAAGCCGCGGCAGTCATCACCGTGCTGGTGCTCCTCGGACAAGTTTTGGAACTGCGCGCGCGGGAACAAACCTCCGGGGCCATCAAGGCTTTGCTCGGGCTTGCACCGAAGACAGCCATCAAAGTCCGCGACGATGGAACCGATGAGCCAGTACAGGTGGACGCTATCCAAACTGGCGACCTTCTTCGCGTTCGGCCGGGTGAGAAAGTCCCTGTGGACGGTGAACTTGTCGATGGCAAGGGCAACGTAGACGAGTCGATGGTGACGGGCGAGCCGATGCCTGTTGCCAAGCAGGCCGGCTCCAAGGTCACCGCAGGCACGATGAACCAGACCGGCGGCTTCACCATGCGTGCAGAGAAAGTCGGCGCCGACACGTTGCTGTCGCAAATCGTGCACATGGTCGCCGCGGCCCAGCGCAGTCGAGCGCCAATTCAGCGCATGGCCGACCGAGTGGCTGGCTGGTTCGTGCCCGTTGTGATCGTGGTTGCCGTGCTCACGTTCGCGGCTTGGCTGGTGTGGGGTCCGGCGCCGGCCTTGAGCTATGCCCTGGTCGCGGCCGTGGCCGTATTGATCATTGCCTGTCCGTGCGCCCTGGGTCTTGCAACGCCGATGTCCATCATGGTGGGTGTCGGCAAAGGGGCCCAGCATGGTGCTTTAGTTCGCGACGCCCAGGCCTTAGAGCGGCTGGAGAAAGTAGACACGCTTGTCGTGGACAAAACTGGAACCTTGACGGAGGGGCGCCCCAAGGTCGTTCATGTCGAAGCCATCGCAGGGCTGACGGAAGAAGCCGTGATGCAAAAGCTGGCCAGCGTCGAACGGGCCAGTGAGCATCCGCTGGCCATGGCCATCGTTGCCGATGCACATGACCGCAACATTCGGCTATCCCAGGTCTCGGACTTCGACTCGCCCGTGGGAAAGGGCGTTATAGGAACGGTCGACGGCCAGGCCGTCATTTCTGGCAGCGCGATGTTTCTGAGCGAGCATGGCATCGCGTCCGACGCGCTCGCGCAAGCCGCCGAGAGCCAGCGCAAGAAGGCTGCCACGGTCATTTTCGTGGCGATCAAAGGGCAGCTGGCTGGCTTCGTTGCCATTGCCGATCCCATCAAGGAGACAACGGAGCAGGCGCTCAAGCTGCTGAAGGCCGAAGGGGTGCGCATCGTAATGCTCACTGGCGACGGCAAAACGACGGCCGAGGCGGTGGGCAGGCAGTTGGGGATCGACGAAGTCGTTGCGGATGTGCTGCCTGAAGACAAGGCAAGCGTCGTCAACCGATTCAAGAAGGACGGCCACGTGGTCGCCATGGCTGGGGACGGTGTCAACGACGCGCCAGCGCTCAGCGCTGCTGACGTGGGCATCGCCATGGGAACCGGCACGGATGTCGCCATGGAGAGCGCTGGAGTGACGTTGCTCAAGGGCGACCTCATGGGCATCGTGCGCGCGCGCAAGCTCTCGCGCGCCACCATGCGCAACATCCGAGAGAACCTCTTTCTTTCGTTCGTTTACAACGCGGCTGGGGTACCGGTGGCGGCAGGTGTGCTTTACCCGTTCTTTGGGGTGCTTCTGTCGCCGGTGATTGCCGCGGCCGCCATGGCCCTGTCCTCAGTGAGTGTCATCGCCAACGCGTTGCGCTTGAGGTCGACCAAAGTGGAGTGACGGCATCACCGTTGCGCTGACGGAGCGCTCCACGGACTTCAGGACGGATTTGACGGATGTGAAAGCACGTGTGGCTACACGTTCTCCGCACCCGGCAGCCTCCACTTCGATTCTTTAGCACCTTTGCTCGCTGCCCATAAGCCTGACTTAGCGCCGGGAGTTGTTCAGCGTGCTGTGCTCGGTGCCAAACGCGCCAATGCCAAGCATGCGGCCAGGCCCAAGCCCGCCGAGACCCACAGCGCGCCCACGCCCAGGCGCTCCACGGCCAGGCCGAACAGGAACGGCGCGCCGGCCTGCACGATGCGCGCCGGCACCATCAAGAAGCCCTGCCGCTGGCCGTAGCCCTTCGCGCCGAAGAACAGCAGCGGCAGCGTCCCGATGGCGATGGTCAGGATGCCATTGCCCAGCCCGTGCAGTACCGCGAAGGCCATTGCGGCCGAGCTGCCGAACAGGCCGATGCACAGCGCGCCGAGGGGATGGCCCAGCGTGGCCAGGCGCGCCGACAGCAGCGGGTGCGCTTTGCTCAAGAACGCGAACTCGATCAACCGGCCCGCGACCTGGGCCGGCCCGACCAGCGCCGCGATGCCCACGGCCGCCGCCAGACTGGCCCCCACGCCCAGCAACAGCTTGGGCAGGTGCGCGGCCATGGCCGTGCTGGTGAACCAGGCCACGGCGAAGACGAAGGCCAGCAGGACGGCGGCGCCGCGCTGCTTGGCCGGCGGCAAGGCCGCCTGCTGCTCGGGCTTGCCGCCGGCATCGCCCGATGCCGGCGCGGCGCGCTCGGCCGCCGGCAACATGGCGTTGAGCGGCAATGCCAGACCCAAGTGCAGGCCCGCCCACACCAGGCAGGCCCCACGCCACCCCATGGTGCTCTCCAGCCAGGCCGTGAGCGGCCAGCCCACGGTGCTGGCGAAACCGGCGAACAGGGTGATGCCGGTGATGGTGCGCCGCGCCTGCTGGCCGTGCAGGCGCACGGCCGTGGCGAACGCAGCTTCGTAGAGGCCGCTACCCATCGCCAGGCCCATGACGGCCCAAGCCGCGAAGACGTGCAGCGGCTGCTGGGCCTGGCTCAGCGCGGCCAGGCCGGCCGCGAACACCACATTGCTGGCGATCAGCACTGGCCGCCCGCCTCGCCGGTCGATCAGCCGGCCGGCGAAGGGGCCGATGGCCGCCGACATGAGCAAGGCCACCGAGAATGCGCCGAACACGGCCGAGCTGGAGCTGCCCACGTCGCGCGCGATGGCGTCTGCCAGGATGGCCGGCAGGTAGTACGACGAGGCCCATGCGAGCGTCTGTGCCACGCCCAGCAGTACGGTGGTCGTGGTCCGGCTCTGCACCTGGGCCGCGCCGTTCAGATGCTGCGCAGGTTGACTCGCTTGGACAGCGCCTCGGCGCTCTCGCGCCGCTCGCTGTAGCGGTCCACCAGGTAGCCCGCGCAGTCGCGCGTCAGCAGCGTGAACTTCACCAGTTCTTCCATCACGTCCACCACGCGCTCGTAGTACGGCGAGGGCTTCATGCGGCCGTCTTCCTCGAACTCCGCGAAGGCCTTGGCCACCGACGACTGGTTGGGGATGGTCAGCATGCGCATCCAGCGGCCCAGCACGCGCAGTTGGTTCACCGCGTTGAAGGACTGCGAGCCGCCCGACACTTCCATGACGGCCAGCGTCTTGCCCTGCGTGGGCCGCACCGATCCGACCGACAGGGGTATCCAGTCGATCTGCGACTTCATGATGCCGGTCATGGCCCCGTGCCGCTCGGGCGAGCACCACACCATGCCCTCGGACCACTGCGCCAGGTCGCGCAGCTCTTGCACCTTGGGATGGTCCTCGGGCGCGCCATCGGGCTGCGGCAGGCCGCGCGGATCGAAGATGCGCGGCTCGGCGCCCATGGCCTGCAGCAGCCGCGCCGCTTCCTCGGTGACGAGCCGGCTGTAGGAGCGCTCACGCACGGACCCGTAGAGCAGCAGGATGCGCGGCGGATGGGTCGCGCGCTCGGCTGGCAGCAGCCGCGCCAGGTCGGGCCGGCGGAAGTGGTCGGCGTCGATGTTGGGCAGCTCAGGGCTTTGCAATGCGGGCTCCCTTGTCGTCAATGACGGCCTCGCCGTCTTCCTTGGTGAAGGCACCTTGCTGCGGCTGCGGCAGCAGGTCCAGCACGGCTTCCGAAGGCCGGCACAACCGCGTGCCCAGCGGCGTGACGACGATGGGCCGGTTGATGAGGATGGGTTCCTGCAGCATGAAGTCGATCAACTGCGCGTCTGTCCACGAGGCGCTGTCCAGGCCCAGCGCTTCGTAGGGCGTGCCCTTCTTGCGCAGCAGCTCGCGCGGCGTGATGCCCATGGCCGCGATCAGCCCCTCCAGGGTGGCGCGGTCGGGCGGCGTCTTCAGGTACTCGATGACCTGGGGTTCCTCGCCGCTGTTGCGGATCATCGCCAGCGTGTTGCGCGAGGTACCGCAGGCGGGGTTGTGGTAAATCGTGATGTCGCTCATGGTCGGTTCCTTGTTGGACGTTCAGGCCAGGCTCAAGCGCAGGGCGAGGGCCGCCAGCGTCACCAGCAGCACAGGCAGCGTGAGCACGATGCCCACGCGGAAGTAGTAGCCCCAGGAGATGGTGGTCCCCTTCTTCTGGAGCACGTGCAGCCACAGCAGCGTGGCCAGGCTGCCAATCGGCGTGATCTTGGGACCGAGGTCGCAGCCGATCACGTTGGCGTAGACCATGGCCTCCTTCACCACGCCGCTGGCCTGCGATGCGTCAATGGACAGCGCGCCGATGAGCACCGTGGGCATGTTGTTCATGACCGAGGACAGCAATGCCGTCAGCACGCCCGTGCCGATGGCCGCACCCCAGATGCCACCCTGCGCGAACACATCGAGCAGCGCGGCGATGCGGTCTGTCAGGCCGGCGTTGCGCAGGCCGTAGACCACCAGGTACATGCCCAGCGAGAAGACCACGATCTGCCAGGGCGCGCCGTGCAGCACCTTGCGCGTGCTGATGACGTGGCCGCGGGCCGCCACGGCCAGCAGCACCACGGCGGCCACGGCCGCGACCGCGCTGACCGGCACGCCCAGCGGCTCCAGGCCGAAGAAGCCGACCAGCAGCAGGACCAGCACCACCCAGCCGGCGCGGAAGGTGGCCGGGTCGCGGATCGCCTGGGCCGGCGTCTTGAGCTGGCCCAGGTCGTAACGCGCCGGCACGCCCCGGCCGAAGTACAGCAGCAGCACCAGCAGGCTGGCCAGCACGGCGGCGATGTTGACCGGCACCATCACGGCCGCGTACTGGTTGAAGCCGATGCCGAAGAAGTCGGCCGACACGATGTTGACCAGGTTGGACACGATCAGCGGCAGGCTGGCCGTGTCGGCGATGAAGCCTGCGGCCATGACAAACGCCAGGGTCGCGGCCGGCGAGAAGCCCAGCGCGACCAGCATCGCCATGACGATGGGCGTGAGGATCAGCGCGGCACCGTCGTTGGCGAACAGGGCCGCCACGGCCGCGCCCAGCAGCACGATGAAAGCGAACAGCCGGCGGCCGTTGCCGCCGCCCCAGCGGGCCACATGCAGCGCGGCCCACTCGAAGAAGCCGGCTTCGTCCAGCAGCAGGCTGATGATGATGACCGCCACGAATGTGGCCGTCGCGTTCCAGACGATGCCCCACACCACGGCGATGTCGGCCAGGTGCACGACGCCGAAGACCAGGGCCAGCGCGGCGCCGAGCGATGCGCTCCAGCCGATGCCCAGGCCTCGGGGTTGCCAGATGACCAGCACCAGCGTGAACAGAAAAATCAGGATGGCCGCGAGCATGGCGGGGGCCTTGTTTGGAGGGGGCGGGGAACGCGGCCCGGCAGGGCCGCAGGAGGGGTCAGCCGCGCGCGGTCAGCGCTTGGCCAGGTCGCGTGCGGACTGCTGGATCGAGAGCTTGTCGATGGCGGCGGCGGGCAGGTTGATGAACAGCTCGACGCGCTGCCGGATGGCGTGCAGCGTCTTGCGGAACGCGGCCTGCTTCTCTTCGGCATTGCCCTCCACCTCCGAGGGATCGGCGTAGCCCCAATGCGCAGTGGCGGGGTGGCCCGGCCAGATCGGGCACACCTCGCCGGCCGCGTTGTCGCACACGGTGATGATGAGGTCCATGTGCGGCGCGTCGGGCTTGGCGAACTCGTCCCAGCTCTTGCTGCGCAGGCCTTCGGTGGAGATGCCAACCCGTTGCAGCGCCTCCAGCGCGAGCGGGTTGGGCTGCTGTTTGTCGCGCGGGCTGCTGCCGGCCGAGAAGGCGCGGAAGCGGTCGCCGGCCATGCCGTTCAGCAGGGCTTCGGCCAGGATGCTGCGGGCCGAGTTGTGGGTGCACAGGAACAGGACGTTCAGCGGCTTGGTGGTCGAGGTCATGGGGAGTGGTTGGGGACAGGGGGAATCGGTCAGCAGCAGGCCTTGGCAGGGCCGCAGCAGGATGTGGATGCCGGCACGGCCGCAGGAGCACAGCACGCCGCTGCAGCGGCCTTGGCCGGGGCCGGCTTGCCGAACACCGGCACGTTGCCCAGCGTCTGGAAGTGCTCCCACGGCACGCCCTGCGGGTCGGTGATCCAGTGCTTGTCGCTGCGGGCGTAGCAGCACGTGGTCTGCCCCTCATCGAGCAGCGCCAGGTCGGCCGCTTTGGCGCGGTCCTTGAGGTCGGCCAGCTCGGCCGCCTCGTCCACCTGAAAGCCCAGGTGGTCCACGCCTGGCGCAGCGCCGCGCGTGGAGATGGCGAAGTTCAGGCGCGGGTCTTCCAGCATCCATTTCGCATAGTCGCCCTCGATGCGCGCGGGCTCGGCCGCGAACAGCTTGGAATAGAAGGCGATGCTCTGGTGCAGGTCGGTGACGTGCAGGTGAACGTGGAAGCGCTTCATGGGGAGCCTTTCAACAACGGCAGGAAGCTGCCGCATCGGTGGTCGAGCACGCTGCGCCCTCGCAGCAGTTCTCGGTGAGGTAGGCCAGCAGCTCGTTCATCGTGGTGAACGAGGCCCGATAGATCAGGTTGCGGCCCTGCCGCTCCTGCGTCACCAGGCCGGCATGCGTCAGCTCCTTGAGGTGGAACGAGAGCGTGTTGCCGGCCACGTCCAGATGCTCGGCCAGGGCGCCCGGGGTCAGGCCCTCAGGGCCTGCGACAACCAGGGCGCGGAACAGGCGCAGGCGCAGGGCTTGCGCGAGGGCGGCGAGGGAGCGGACGGCATCGGCTTCTTGCATGAATGAACTATACAACGATTGTTGAATAATTATCCACGGCGGCACAACTGACAGCACTTCCTCAGGGCGACGGTGGGCCGTTCGACTGTGGCGTCGCCGAGGTATCCGCCGCGCCTATCGCGGCTCTTTGCCCGCGCGCCGAGTGTCCAACTGCTGCACGTTCGGCGACGCGACCTGAGCTCGCAGAGAGGCGTTCTCGGCCGCCAGCGTCTCGTTGATCGAGGCAAGCCGCCGCACGTCCAGCTTGAGGCCGGCGACCTCTTCGCGTAGCGCACGTGCCTTGGCGCGTTCGGCCAGCAACGCCGACTGTTTCGCGTCGCGCTGGGTTCGGCTGTCACGCCCTTGCGCTGTCCGGATGGCCTCAGCGATCTGGGGGTAGTGGTTGTAGATCAGCGCGGGGGAGACGCCCACTTCCTCGGCCACCGACGAGATGGTCAGCTTCGTGGATTGGGTTCTGGTTGCGCGACCCCGCTGGATGCGCACGATCGCAAGGCGAAGCTCCTTCTCGCGCTTGTCCGCTGGTTTGCGATCGGACGTCATGCGGCCGCCCCCTCGGAACACCCACGCGCAAGATCGTCTAGAACCTCCTGGCACCGCTGCATGTCCCGTTGAACGAGTCGCTGCCCACCCCGTCCAATGTCGTCGCAGTCCAGCACCTCCTGCAGGTGGTCGTGAAGACCTCGATACACGGGTTCATGCTCCGGCCCGATGACACCGTTATCGCAGTCAGAGCAGCGCGTGCGCTCCAGCTCGTTGCCGACGCACCTGTTGTCCTCGGCCGTGCACCATGCGTGGCCGTTGCTGCGGATCGCCGTGCTCTCAGCCAAGGAACGAACCATCTGTTTGTGGTCCTTGAAGATGGTCACGGCGTGCAAGCCGCGCCAGGCCACGATGTTCCGTCCGTAGCCGCCAGCCAGGGGCGTACCCGGCTTGACCCAGGAAGCCACCACATCTTCCTTGATGCCGTCCAGTTCAAGCTCGATCTCCGCGTACAGGGCTAGCTCTTGGGACGCGTTGAGCGCATACCCCAGTGTCATGTCCATCGACCAGTGCTTGAAGTGCGCACGCAGATATCGAAGGTCGCCAAACTGGCTGCGCGCAGCGTAGTTCGCGAACTTGCGCCGGAAGTGATGGCTCGCGAGGTCCCAATCGATGCCGCAGTCCTTGGCGAACGTCTTCAGGGACATGTTCATGCCCTGAAGCGAGATTGTCCGCACCTGGTTCTCGTTGCCGGGCGCCATGCCCAGGAAAACGGCATCGATGTGCTCCTGCGCTTCTGCAATCTCCGGGTCTAGCGGATTGGCCTGGCGACGCTCTGCGATCTCTGACTCGATGGCCCTGCGAAAGGGTGCCGACCAACGCTCCATCACTGCAAGGGCTGTCACGGCGGCGTGCGGGACCATCCACTCCGTGCGCCCCTCACCGGTCTTGGTCGACTGCGAGCGCATCCACCAGAACGTGTCCGTCTCCCCGTTTCCGATGAATGCCTCAGTGCAGTAGCAGGCGCCGCGCTGCACGAACGCGAGCTCATGGTTCCGACACCCCGAGAGGCTTGCCACGACGATGTAGCACGCCGTGCGAAGGGTGAGAACCGCCTTGTTGAACTCGAACTGGTCTGCCCACCCCCGGCTGCGCACGAAGAAGTATTCGGCTCGTGACCTGCCTTCAGCAGCGTCACGAAGCATCAACAGCTCGTCGCGCACGTCAAGGATCTCGGCAGCCGTCTCTACCCACCGCCAAGCATGCTGGAACAAGCTGGTGAAGACATCGTCAGGCATCAGTGGTGTCTGCCCGGCTGGAGCGGCGATACCGGCTCGGCTGATCCCGGACAAGTGCGTTGCGGATGTGCCTGGCCACGGATGCATCGGCATCGTGTCGCCGGTGTGCTGACTCAGCTCGTGCAACGCCTCCACGACCGCCAATCGATGCACCAAAGAGGCAGGCTTTAGGGCCTGTCCCCGTCGCTTCTGGTTGTCGGCAAGCCGGTGCGCGCGACAGACCTCTACATACAACGAGCACGCAAAGGGCGTTACATCGCGCAGGCGCGTGATCCCGAGCTTGTCGAGATGGGCAAGGAACGGCCTAGCGTCACCCAGGAGCTTCAGCACACCACGCGCTCCCGGCTTCTTCTTGCCCTCTCGACCGCGCTGCATGTAGCGCCAGAGGATCGCCTTCATGGTCGGCCTCCACCGCTCAGCGACAGTTCCAAAGTCAGCGTAGTTGTCCGAGGGCGTCGCGTTCGTCGGCCGACCAGGTAGCAACCACATGGCGTCGCCATAGCGACTGAGCACGACGATGTGCCCGTCGACCTTGCGGGTGGAGATGACCCGGGTGCTGATCTCGTTGGGGACGATGGAATCGGCCGCCAGGGCCGGCAACGGTGCAAGTACGGCTTCCACTGTCATCCTAGCGAGTGCAATGCGTCGATGATGCTGGGACCAGCCCAGAACGGATGCGGATCCCGACGGGCCCGTTGACGGGCGCTGTCCACCTGTTCGCGCTTGAACAGCTTACGATCCAGACCCGCCTGGACCACATCCCGATCGATGAGGCGCGGGATGTGCGCAAGCTGTAGCCGCCAGCGACGTTTGTTCACCCGAGGTCGCTCGCGAAGCACGCGGAAGTAGAACGAGAAGAGCCGCCACAGATCGTCGCCCGTGACCACGTAGTTGCGGCACCGCAGGCAGTTCAGGAAACGTTGGCAGAACTCCCCATCGCGCTTGGGCGCGTACTCGCCACCCTGGCTGTCGGAGCATTGGCCCACGGGTGTCTTCTCTGTGGCGCCAAGCGTGTTGGTCAGAAGCTCCTGCACCAGGACCTGACCCAGGAACCGCCAGTTCTGCTGGGCCTCGTCGCTCGCCCGCAGGTAGTTGCGCATGGTCACCGGGGGCGTATTGCCAGCAGCGGCCGCGGTCGCTGCGACATCGCCGTCCAAGATCTCGACGATGCGATTGACAAAGGTCTTGCGGAGACGGCTGATGTTGACCTGCATGGGCAACCCATCGTCGCCGCGCAGGTCGTAGTCCCTGACCAGCCGTTTGATAGCCTCTTCCAGCATGTTGCTTGTCAGAGCCGAGCCTCGCTGCTCGTTGTCCCTGCGTCGCCGGTACAACCACACGCGACCACGAAGATCCTCCGGGGCCTCCTGTCGCAAGGTGGCAGTGAGCGTGATGTATCGGCGCAGCAGCTGCGCGACTGTCGCCCGCAGCGTGGGCGTCGATTCAACGACACGCCGCAGAGGGCTGGACGCGCGAAGTGCAACGTGGGACGTGTTGTGGCCGCGGCGCTTGTAGACGACCAAGAACTCGATGCCTTCTTTGGGGTGGGCGCGCAAGCATTGCGTGTCCAGCTCCAGCAGCGGCGTGGTGTTTCGGCCGGTATGGAGGGCGACCACCAACAATGCGCAGCCCGCGAGATAGGAGTTCGGTTCGTCGTCGCATTCGAGAAGCGGGCGAACCGCAGATCTCACGGCCAGGGTGAACGCCTTCTTCTCGGCAACCGACAGTGGCCGCGCGCCCTTGCCATCGCGCGTGGAGCCAGGAAAGGGATTCCTCGGAAACGTCGCTTTGTCGCCTCGTTCGACCACGTGCACAAGGCTCCGCCGACCCAACGCGAGCAGCACGGACTTCGCGTAGCTGTAGCAGGTCCGCTGGGAGTCCATCGCCCACCCCTGGTCACGCAGGAAGAGGAGATAGCTGTCGATCATGTCCCGATCGATGTCGCGGAGAACCAAGGTGCGGAGCGCAGCGCTGGCTTGCAAGGTCATGTGGTTCAGGAATGACGTCAGCCCGCCCACGCAATAGCCAACGATCGTGGCGACTTGGAGGTCCGCATCCTGTTTAGCCACGAACCGCTCGATCTGTCTCTGGCACGCGTAGGTGATCGGGTCGATGCCGCAGCCGTACCATCGCGCAAAGTCGAAGCCTCGGCTGTCCGATGGATTCCGCGCGAAATCCACCCGCGAAACGGCGGGGGGCAACGCTGCGGCGTCGACTTCGACGACGCCGTCAGGAGCCCGGACATGCTCCACCTGGGGAACCGTCAAGTCCGTCTTGACGAACACCTTTCGCTTACCCATCGAGGCCATCCGCCAGGTTGTTCAGTTCGTCGTCGTAGCTCAGCACCGCCTCGTCCGCGAGTTCCTTGACGACATGCAGATACTTCATCGTCGTCTCTATCGACGCGTGCCCGAGCTGATGCTGCAGGAACACCAGCGGCTCCATGCGGTGCTGGTCGCGGCTTCGCTGGAGCGAGCTGAGCATCTGCGTCGCGTACGTGTGGCGCAGCAGGTGTGTCCATGCGCGCAGCCCGGCCTTCGCGCCGATGTCGCGGACGATGCGGTCGAGGCTCTTGCCATCTGCCGCGAAAGGCTCGCCTGCTTGGTTCAGAAACAACGCCTTCTGAGGCGTCGAGCTCAGCGAGGAACGCATGCCGCGCAGGTGCACAGCGTAGTGGTTCAGATCCCTCATGAGCCGCCGGCCGATCAGGATCCGCCGGGAGTTGCTTCCTTTGGTCTGCATGCCATTGCCATCCCCGGGGTCCAGGTCGATGGCAATGTTTCGCTTCCTGTTTCCTGCAAGGTCGGGGTCGAACACGTAGGCACGAGGGAACGTTGCGAGTTCATGCTTGCGCAGGCCCGACCCGAGGGCCAAGCGCAGCATCATGCGATGGTGAGGGTTCGCCGCCGCCGACAGAAGCGAGGCGATCTCTGACAGCGTGAGGTACTTCGGCAGGGTCTTCTGGACGCGGGGGAGCACATCGGGTCCATCGCTGCGTCCGCCAGTCGCATCGACATGCGCCAGATAGCTTCCAGAGCGCATCGCCTGGCGTGCTTCGTACGCGAACGGCAACTGAGCAATCCAGCCGCGCTGCTGCGCGAAGGCGTAGAACGCGCACAGGTATCGAAGACGGGTACGGACCGTGGTTCGCCCAAGGCCGGCGGTGTTGAGGCTGTAGTCGCGGTATGCCGCGAGCAGCGTCTTCTCCTCGCCACGGTCCACGTCGGTCCACTGCAGCTCGTGCGCCTGAAGGAAGCTGAAAAAGTCGTACAACGCTCGGCCTGTGGGCTCCCACGACTTGGATGAGCCGATCGAGCCGCGCAACAAGTAGGAGCGCAAGAACTCATTCGCTTCCGCGCAGCGCTCCATGTTGTCCCACAGCAGAATCGGCAAGCCTTCGTAGGGCACGCCGCTGATCACGAGGTCAGCGGTCGAGGACAGCAGCCGCATCAGAGCCCCTTGGCCTGCAGGATGGCCGCCGCGTCCTTGAAGCCGACACGCATCAGGTGCATCACAAGGTCGACAGCACCGCCGCCGCCGTGGTTGGAATGGGTGTCGAGGAATTGCGCTCCCGTGCACAGGAGTTCAAAGTCGATCCCGCCAACGCTCGCGTGCCAGCGTGTGGTGGCGATGTTCTTGCGAGGCTGGAACGCCGCATCCTGCTTGGCGTATTCTGAGATCGATTGCAGAACAGCAGCCGCATCGAGCTCACGCCACCGCGTGAGCGCCAAGTTATCCACAGTCCTTTTTGCCACTCGTCCCTCCCCCGGACCCCCACCGCTGCTCGTCTCTATGAGACTAACATCGTTCCTAACGGAATCCAGGTTCCAGAACAACGCGCGCAGGGACAGCTTGAAGGGCTTCTGGCGCGATCTGTACTGCACGCACCACGGCGTGGTCATCCTGAGCGCCTTCTATGAGCATGTGCCGCGGTACCGGCTTGAGAACCGCCCCCCAACGGAAGCGCCAGGCACGGTGCAGCTGGAGTTCCGGCCCGACCAGCCGCAGGACATGCTGGCGGCCTGCGTGTGGTCTCGCTGGTCCAGGCCCGGTCAGCCCGATCTGGTGTCGTTCGCGATCATCACCGAAGATCCGCCGCCGGAAATCGCTGCCGTGGGCCACGACCGGTGCATCTGCCCCATCCAGCCCGAAGATCTGGACGCCTGGCTGCGGCCATCACGCCAAGAGGTTGACGCGCAGGATGCGATCCTCGACAGGCGTGTGCGTCCGTACTACACGCATGCGGTTGTGCCCCCGGCCGGGCGCACGTCCTAGCAGACGCGCACGCGCTCTGCAGTCGCGCGGCTACGCCTTCTCGGCCAGGTGGGCCCGACGGGCGACGTCCTGAAACTCTCGCAGAGGATCGCCTTGATCTCGACCTGCCGCGTCTTGCACAAGAAAGTCGTCAAGATGGGCACCGGCCGTCAAGGCCTCACGCAGCCAACGCGGACGGGGGCCTCGGCCTGTCCAGGCCTCGCCGGTCGCGGCGTTGCGGTACTTCGTCTCGATGTGCCGCGGCGTCCCCTGCGTGCGTAGCGGCAAGTCGACGTTCGGCGCTCGGAGGACTGCCGGAGCAGGCTCCGCCTTGTGTAGCGCCGATTCGACATCACGCAGCACGGTGGCCGGGCTCACCTGAAACTCGACCGCCAGCTCGGCAATGCGCCTCCTGGCGTTCTCTCGTTCCTGCAGCCAGGTCGTGTGCAGGAGCTGGTCGACCCTGGCCAGTTCAGTCTTCAGTTCATTCAGAGTCGTCATCGCAAAACAGTTTGGTGCAGAGCGGCATTTTCTCAGGCGGCGCGCCAGGTCAGCGCGCGACCTGCCGCCGCATGTGCCAGCGGCGATGCCGAGGCCCGCTGCAGGATGGACAGCGGCACAGCAGCTGCTGTGCATTGGGATCACGACATGGCAGCCACAGGCGTGCGGAAAGTGATGGACCAGCGGCGGCCCTTCACAGGCGGCACGCAGTGCTGCCAGCCCCACCGCGCTGCTCCCTCCATCTTGTAGATCGAGCGCGGCGCAACGGTCAGCTGCACGGCATGGCGCTTGGCTATTTCATCGGGCGGAAAGGGGCGGAACCGCAGCACGGCATCGTTGCCGAGCGAGACGCCGGCAACGACCTCGAAGTCGGGCACATCGCGATGCCAGCCCAGCGGCGTTCCCGGCGCGTACTCGGCCACGAGGACTTGCACCAACTTCTGCGGTGACACGCCCAGCCACGTAGCCACACGGTCACGCAGCGGCACCAGGCGCTGGTCCAGGGCAGGTGCGGCCGCAGCGTGTTCGTCTCGAAATCGTAGCTGCCGCCAAAGCTCATGACCTGGCGACGCGCGAGGTATTCCTTGTACTTCGCAGGGTGCAGCGGCAGCGTCCCGATCACTTCGAGCAGCTGGGCTTCTTCCGTCCGTGACAGGAAGTCGGGCTGGTACCGAAGGCCGGGGATCGCGCCGACGTCCTCGTCGGCAAACAGGTCGTTCTGCATCTTTGCGGATGACGTCGGCTGGCTTGCGGCATCGAATTCAACGCCGCCGACAGACACAGCCTTCTGATCGTGATACTGTATTGATGTACAGTTATTCTAGATCATGGCCGCCGTTCCTGCCTTCAACGTTCCACGCACCGCCAACGATGGCTGTGGGCCGCTGCAGCTCGCACGGCACGTCGCAGAAGCGATCTGGCGTGGCGATGAGCTCGGCCACCAAGTCGTTGAGACCGTGGCGTCGGGATGGACGGCGCTGGATGCGGAGCTGCCGGGTGGCGGCTGGCCGCGCCGTTCGGTCACCGAAGTCCTTGCGGCGCAGCCGTCCGTCAGCGAGTGGCGGCTTCTCACGCCTGCGCTGAGCCAAGTCGTTCAGGTTGGCGGCCAGGTCGTGGTCATCGGCCCGCCCCGACACCCGCACTTGCCTGGCCTGCAGCACATGGGCCTGGACGAGCGCCAATTCATCTGGATCGAAGCCGATGCTCCCGCAGAGCGGCTGTGGACCACCGAGCAGCTCATCAAGTCGAACGCGGCCGGGGCCGTAATCGCCTGGCTGCCGAAAGTCCGATCGGACCAGCTACGGCGGCTGCAGGTGTGCGCGCTCGCGTGTGAAGGGCCGGTGTTTCTCTGCCGCCCCGAGGCTGCACGACATGAAGCGTCCGCGGCGCCGCTGCGCGTCCACGCCGAGCCGGGAGACGACTGGGACCTCTCCGTGCGCATCCTCAAGCGTCGCGGGCCGCCGCACGAGCAGCCCCTGGTGCTGCCATCCATCCCCGGAGGCCTGGCCTCCGTGCTGACGCCGCGCATGCGGCGTTCGACATCTCCTGCTCGTCGCGAGGCCCCCCATGAGCTTGTGGGCAGCCCTGTTGTTGCGCTCCGACCCCAGCACGCCGCCATCGGATGAGCAGCTGCGCGGACTTTCGACATGGGCGCTTCAGTTCTCGCCGCGCGTGGCCATCGTTGAAGACGCAGTGGTGCTCGAGGTGGAGGGGAGCGTGCGTCTGCACGGCGGCCGCCGCGCGCTGCGCGACCGTATCGTTGGACAGGCTGCCGAACTGGACGCACGCCAGGTCGCCTGGGCGCCTACCAGCTTGGGCGCGATCGCTTTCGCACGCGCCGGCAAAGAGAACGGCGTACGTGGTCCGGTGACGGCCATGCTCGATGCGCTGCCGATGGATGTGATCGCAGCCGTGCGGCCGCACCTGACCACGCTGACGCAGCTGGGTTGCCGCATCCTCGGCGATGTGCGCGCCTTGCCGCGTGGCGGCATCAGCCGCCGCTTCGACAAGAGCTTGTTGCTGGCGATGGACCAGGCCTACGGGCTCAGGCCAGAAGCCCATGTCTGGGAAGTGCTGCCGGAGACCTTTCGCGCGCGGCAGGAACTGATGTCGCGCGTGGACACCGCTCCCGCGCTGCTGTTCGGTGCGCGCCGGCTCGTCATCCAGCTGTGCGGTTGGCTCGCGGCCAGGCACTCGGGCACCAGCGCCTTCGTCTTGCGATGGATGCACGACGCCATGCGCCCGCGAGGGGCAGGGGAGGGTGGCGAGCTGACCATTCGCACGGCCTCGGCGATGCGGGACCCGGAGCATTTGTGCCGACTGCTGGCGGAAAACCTGGCCAAGACCAAGCTGGCCGCGCCGGCGGGCGACATCGAGCTGGAAGCCTTGGACGTCCATCCCCTGGAGGAGCTCAGCAAGTCCCTGCTTCCTGATGCCGCCCAGTCGGGCGAGTCGATGACCTTGGTGCTGGAGCGCGTTGCGGCACGCTTGGGTCCGGACAAGGTTCGGCGGCCCGTGCTCGTGGAAGACCATCGCCTGGAGTGGCAGACGCACTGGCAGCCAGCTCCGCTGCCCTTGCCGAAGAAGAGGGCGCGGCGCAGCCGGTTTCCGCAGCCCAACTTCATCCTGCCGACACCGCTGCGCCTGGCCATGCGTGGCGACCAGCCGATGTACCAGGGTGTCCTGCAGCTGCGGGTCGGCCCGCACCGCATCGAAGGCGGCTGGTGGCATCGCATCAAGGACGTGGACGCCGAGACCACGGCCACGGTCGTGCGCGACTACTGGGTCGCGCGCAGCCCTCGGGCCGGCTTCCTGTGGGTCTTCCACGAGCATCTCGGCGGCGATGCAGCAGCCTGGTACCTGCACGGGTCGTTCTCGTGAGCACCGACCAGCGCACCGGCATTCCCGGCTATGCCGAGCTGCGGTGCATGTCCAACTTCAGCTTCCTGAAGAGCGCAAGTTGGCCAGAGGAGCTCGTCGAGCGCGCGCAAAAGCTGGGCTACAGCGCGCTCGCTGTGTGCGACGAGTGCTCCATGGCTGGAGCCGTACGCGCGCACGTCGAAGCCAAGGAGCGGGGCCTGCAGATCATCCACGGCAGCCAGTTCGCGGTCGACTGCGACGCGCCTTTCACGTTCATCGTCCTGGCCTGCAATCTGAAGGGCTACGGGGATCTGTGCGCGTTCATCACGGCCTTGCGAAGGAGTTCGGAGAAGGGCTCTTATCACTTGCGACTGGACGCGATCGACCCCGACGCGCTGCAGGATTGCGTGATCCTGGTCTCGCCGGATCGGAACTCTACGGATGCTCAGTTGGAGACGATCGCGCGCTGGCTGCTGTCGAATTTCATTGGGCGGTGCTGGCTTGCGGTCGAAGCGTACCGCGTGCTCGACGATGAGATGTGGATGCACCGCATGCGCGAAGTCAGCAGGCTGACCGCGATCCCGCTCGTGGCCAGCGGCGACGTGCGCATGCATGTCCGGTCCCGCAAGCCTCTGCACGACGTGATGACCGCCACGCGCGTAGGCCGGCCCCTCACCGAATGCGGCCTGGACCTGGAACTCAATGCCGAGCAGCACATGCGCACGCGCGTGCAGCTCGCCCAACGCTTCGATGACGACCTGCTCGCAGAGACGCTCAACATCGCTGCGCGCTGCACGTTCTCCTTGGATGAGCTGCGCTACCAATACCCCGACGAGGTCGTGCCCGAAGGAGAGACGCCCAGCAGCTACCTGCGGCGGCTCGCGTACGAGGGCGCCGGGCGCCGTTGGCCGCAGGGCATTCCTGCCAAGGTGCAGGCGCAGATCGAGCACGAGCTTGAGCTCATCGCGGACCTTGGCTATGAGCACTACTTTTTGACCGTGGCGGACGTCGTTCGCTATGCCCAGTCCCAAGGCATCCTGTGCCAGGGTCGGGGCAGCGCAGCCAACAGCGTCGTCTGCTATTGCATCGGCGTGACTGAAGTCGACCCGGCCCGCATGTCCGTTCTCTTCGAGAGATTTATCAGCCGAGAGCGCAACGAACCGCCGGACATCGACATCGACTTCGAGCACCAACGGCGCGAAGAAGTCCTGCAGTACGTCTACAACAAGTACAGCCGGGACCGGGCAGCCTTAACCGCGGTGGTCATCAAGTACCGCGCCAAGATGGCGTTCAGGGACGTGGGCCGCGCACTTGGCATTGAGCTTCGTAGCCTCCAAGCCCTCGCCGACAATCTGGCGTGGTGGGACGGCGCCGAGGTGATGGCGCAGCGGGTCAGCGAGTCCGGGCTGGACATGAACGAGCTCGCCGTGCAGCAGCTGATGCAGCTGACGTCGCAGCTCATCGGCATGCCCAGGCACATGTCGCAGCACCCCGGGGGCATGGTGCTGACGAATGGCCCTTTGAAGCGCATCGTGCCCATCGAGAACGCCGCGATGCCGGACAGGACGCTGGTGCAGTGGGACAAGGACGACATCGACGCGCTGGGCCTTCTCAAGGTCGACATCCTCGGGCTCGGCATGCTGTCTGGCATCCGGCGCGCGCTGGAGTTCGTCGGCCAGCGCAAGGGCTTCGCGTTCTCGATGCAGGACATCCCCGCGGAAGACCCGGCGACCTACCGAATGATCTCGCGCGCGGACACCGTGGGCACCTTCCAGGTCGAATCGCGCGCGCAGCGGTCCATGCTGCCGCGTTTGCGGCCGAAGTGCTTTTACGACCTGGTGATCGAGGTCGCCATCGTTCGCCCAGGGCCGATCCAGGGAAACATGGTCCATCCCTACCTCGCGCGAAGGGAGGGCAGGGAGCCGGTCTCGTTTCCGAGCGAAGCGCTCAAGGAGGCCTTGGGTCGCACGCTCGGTGTGCCCATTTTTCAGGAACAGGTCATGCAGGTGGCCGTTTTGGCCGCGGGCTTTACGCCTGGCGAGGCCGATGCGTTGCGCCGTTCGATGGCAGCGTGGCGGCGCAAGGGCGGGCTCCAGCAGTATTACGAGAAGATCGTCACAGGCATGACCGACCGCGGTTACGAAGCGTCGTTCGCTCATCAGATTTTTGAACAGATAAAGGGTTTCAGCGAGTACGGCTTTCCCGAATCGCACGCGGCCTCGTTCGCGCTGATCGTTTACGCGAGCTGTTGGCTGAAATGTCACCACCCTGCAGAGTTCCTGGCCGCGATGCTCAATTCGCAGCCGCTCGGCTTCTACTTGCCATCGCAGCTCGTGCAGGACGCGCAGCGGCATCGCGTTGAAGTGCGCGCCGTGGACGTCATGCGCAGCGACTGGGACTGTGTGCTAAGGATCTTCCCGACGCCCCGGCCGTGCGGCTGGGTTTGCGCCTCATCAGCGGGTTGAAGGAGACCTCGGCGAAGCGCATGGTCCAGGCCCGCAAAGAGCAGCCATTTGAACCGCCCCGTATTTTGAGGAGGCTCCAACTTTTGAGAGGATGGAGCCATGAGGAAGTCAGTGAAGTTTTCGCCCGAGGTACGCGAGCGCGCCGTGCGCATGGTGTTCGAGCACCGCGGTGAGTACGAGTCGCAGTGGGCGGCGGTGGTGTCGATTGCCGGCAAGATCGGCAGCACGCCGCAGACGCTGCTGAACTGGGTGCGCCAACAAGAGCGTGACACGGGCCAGCGCGAGGGCGTGACCACGACGCAGACGCAGCGCATGAAGGAGCTTGAAAGGGAGAACCGCGAGCTGCGCAAGGCCAACGAGATCCTGAAGCTGGCCAGCGCGTTTTTCGCCCAGGCGGAGCTCGACCGCCGGCTGAAGTCGTGAAGGCGTTCATCGACGCGCATCGCGCCGCGCACGGGGTCGAGCCGATCTGCAGGGCACTGCAGGTCGCCCCGTCGGCGTACCGGCGCCATGCGGCCCGCCAGCGCCACCCCGAGCTGCTGTGCGCCCGCGCGAAACGCGATGCGGTGCTGATGCCGCAGATCGAGCGCGTGTGGCAATCGAACCTGCGGGTCTACGGCGCCGACAAGGTCTGGCACCAGTTGCAGCGCGAGGGCGTCACGGTGGCCCGCTGCACCGTGGAACGACTCATGCGCCACATGGGTCTGCGCGGCGTGATGCGTGGCAAGGCCGCACGCACCACGATCAGCGACGCCAAAGCGCCTTGCCCGCTGGACCGGGTCAATCGCCAGTTCAACGCGCAGCGGCCCAACCAGCTTTGGGTGTCGGACTTCACGTACGTGTCCACCTGGCAAGGCTGGCTGTACGTGGCCTTCGTCGTGGACGTGTTTGCGCGGCGCATCGTGGGCTGGCGCACGAGCAGCTCCATGCGGACGGACTTCGTGTTGGGCGCACTGGAGCAGGCGCTGTACGACCGTCGTCCGCAGCGCGAAGATGCCCTTGTGTGCCACTCCGACCGCGGATCGCAGTACGTCAGCATCCGCTACACCGAACGGCTTGCCGAGGCCGGCATCGAGCCCTCCGTGGGCAGCAAGGGCGACTCCTACGACAACGCGCTGGCCGAGACCATCAATGGGCTGTACAAGGCCGAAGTCATCCATCGGCGCAGTGCGTGGAAGACCAAGGAATCGGTAGAGCTGGCGACGCTGCAATGGGTGGCCTGGTTCAACCACCAGCGCCTGCTCGAACCCATCGGGTACGTGCCACCGGCCGAGTTCGAGGCCAACTACTATCGAACTCTTGAGCAGCAGGCCATGTCGGCCTGACTCAAGCCAACGGGCCTCCGCGAATTCCGGGGCGGTTCAATTCGATGATCCGGAGGACTTCGCACGCCGGGCAGGCCTAGAACAACACGAGATGCAACTGCTGGCCGGCGCCGATGCGCTGATGAGCTTGGCCGGCCATCGACGGCAGCAGGTTTGGCAAGCCTCGGCACTGAGGCGGCCGCCCAAGTTGTTGCACGATGCCGCGGTCGACGAAGAATTCCTCGAGCTGCCGGAGGCGCGGGAGGGAGAGGAGGTCGTGCACGACTACAACACGGTCGGCCTGACCTTGCGCAGCCACCCGCTGCTGTTGCTGCGACCAGCGTTGACCAAGCTGAAGCTGTCGCGGGCAGTCGACCTGAAGCGTGTGCCCAACGGCGGCTGGGTCCGGTATGCAGGCATCGTCACTGTGCGGCAGGCGCCCGAGACGGCCAAAGGGGTCGTCTTCGTTTCTCTTGAGGACGAGACCGGCGACGTCCAGGTCATCATCTGGCCATCGCTCAAGGAGAAGCAGCGCGCCGAGATGCTGCGCTCGAAGCTGCTCGCGGTCTATGGGCGGTGGCAACGCAAGGGCGGCGTCGCGAACCTCATTGCCCAGGAGCTCGAGGATCTGTCTTCCATGCTGGGCGAGCTTTCAACGACGTCGCGGGATTTTCACTGACCACCGACTGTCTGGAACGCAGCCCCGATCAGATGAAAGTCAAGATCGCCAGAGCCAGCATGACCACCATCAACACCGACTTGACGTTGAGGATGAGGTTCACCGTGGGCATTCGACCTCTCGCGTACTGCTTCCACAAGCCAGCAGTGCTCGCCATCATCACCATCAGCACGAGCGCGGCCACGATGGCGTAGATGGTGCTCTTCACGTTGCTCATCGTCGTGCCAGAACCCTGCTCGAATCCTTGTTCGAGCGCAGCGGTGATGGACAGGCAGTTGCCGGCGCCGTCGCGCACGCATGGCGGCGTGTAGACCGAAATCGCCGTGCCCGTACCTGCCCCGGTTCCTGGCGTGGTCCCGCCCCCCGTTCCTGGGGTAGTAGGGGTCGTCGTGCCTGCGAGACGGTCCGCCATCGAGCAGATGGTCGTGCCATTTCGATCAGCGAACCCATTGCACCGGCCACTGTCAAGCATGGTCTGGCAGTTGCCGATGCCCAGCTGCACGCACGCGAGGACCAGGTTGCCATCCACCACGCGGCCATCGAAGGTCGCCATTCCGGTGAGAGCACTTGGTGCTGCCGCCCGCAGAGCATCATCGGTCAGCCGCACCCAGGCATTGATCTGCGTCTGCAGATCCGCCGTACGGTACTGTTCGGGCGTCAGCGAGGTGTACGCCCGTATGTTGGTCCGGTTCATCTGCAGCACGCCGTAGCAGCACGAGCCGTTGTAGGCAGTGGTCTCTCCGCTGCTTTCGACACGCACGGCCAGGTTGGCGACAGCGGCCGCGTTGTCGCGCAGCCACTGGCTGGCGGTTGGCGACGCGCGCACCGCAGCTGCGATCTGCTCGGCCGTCACCACCACGGCCCAGGCCACAACCGGCAGAAAAACTGCGGCGAGAAGCCATTGGCGCGCGCTCATTCGCATGGCGTTCGCAAGCATGCGCGCATCCCTCTAGTCGAGGCGCAACGAGCGCGAGCAGCGCGACACCACCTTGCCGTGCTCCAGCGTGCGTAGATGCAGCGTCGGCTTGCGCGCGTCGTAAGCGTACTCAACGTGGTTAGCCGAACGGGGCGCGTCCTGGTCGTCGCCCCACACCATGCAGTAGCCCGAGAAGTCGCGCACGGACGGCTGTCCATTCGTGAGCCTCACCACACGCATGGGACACACCCAGTGGCTGTAGACCTGCTTGGCGCCGTTCGCAGCTTCCCGGCAAGCCTCGTAGCCGGCCCTGCTGTAGATGGAGAACATCAGCTGGGTGCTCGGCGCGACCTCCACGTTGCCGACCAGAACGGCGCTGGGGAATGGCTCGCCGTTGCCCATCGTTCCAGCGCCCGCCAGCTCCTTGGCCCAGAGCTTTTGAAGCACAGCATGGTCTTCGGCGGTCGCAGTCGCGGTGGCCTGGTCGCGAGGGGAGTTGAAGGCTGCCTCGCGCATGGTGGTCCAGGTCAGCGCGCCCTGGGCGTGCGCGGAGCTGGTAGTAGATGCCAGCAGCGTGGCGACAGCTGCCGCGGCCAGGGTGCCGGAAAGGGCTTTGGTTTGCATAGCTGTTCTGTCGATGCGCGGAGCGTCACTTGGCAGGGCGGCCACCCAGGTCCAGTTCCTGCATGAACTGCTCGGGCGGCGTGGCGCCAACCAGGCGCTTGCCGCTGGCCAGCACCACAGTCGGGGTGTTGTTGATCCGATGGCGCTCGCCGAATTTCAGAATCTCGGCCAGGCCTGAGGCGTCGCAGGCCGTGCCCATTGCCTGTGGGCGGGCGCCGTTCATGATGTTGTGCCAGGCGGCCGCGGGGTCCTGCGAGCACCAAGCCGCCCGTGCGAGCACCTCCGACGCCGGGGCAATGACCGGGTACATGAAGCGGTAGATGGTGACATCCTCCAGCTGGTCCACGAATTTGGTGAACACCCGACAGTTGGGGCAGTTCGGGTCTTCGAAGAGAGCCATCTCGCGCGCTCCGTTGCCCTTCACCTCCTTGAGGGCGTACTGCAATGGCAGGCGATCGAACGGAATGGCATGCAGCCGGTCCAGCTCGTTGGCCGTGAGGTCCTGTCGGGTCTGCATGTCCACCATCGAGCCGCCAACGAAGGTGTAGCGGCCTGTCGCGTCGACGTAGAAGATCTCGCCGTCCGAGGTCACCTGGTACAGCCCAGGGACAGGGGTGCTGGTGATCGCATCGATGGGGACCTTGCCTTGGCTGTTCGCCGTGATCGTCGCACGCAGGGCGTCGACCTGACGGGTCGTCAGCGCCTGCGACATGGCAGCAGTCGCGGTTGCCAAGCCGACCGCGAGCGCGATCTGCCGTGGAAGCTGTTGGATGGTTCGCATGATGTTGTTCCGAGGTTTGCTGGCCCGCATAGGACCTCCTGTTGACAGAACTCTAGAGGCCGCCGCGGCGAGGTGCAGCCATCAACTGTGGGCACGTTCACGGCGGTAAACGCTTGACAGCCGTTCTCTTTGCTGCTGGTGGCCGCGAAGGATGTTGAACGCGCCAAGGCGCGCACGGGAGGGATCCCAGGCCTCTCCACTGCGTGCTTTCCTGGCCGGGAGAGCCGGCCGCTCGAAGACCGCGGACGTGACACCCTGTATCAGTGCTGGAGCCGCTTCGCTCTGTCCTGTACAAACGAGGTGTCAACTGCCACAAGAACAAATCCGCCATGACCAGCAAGACCAGCCACACCCCCTATGCACAACGGCTCGCGCGCGAGAGCGTGAAGTTCGGACTACGGGTTGGAGGCACTCTCCTCAAGCACGCCGGACTTGGGCTGGTCGCTGTTCCATTTGCGATTGCAGGCCTTGGTCGCAAAGATGCGGATGAGGCCGGCGAAGACGAAGACATCTTCAACTCCGTCAATTCGAGAGCTGGCCTGATGTACGACGAGTACGACACGCCGCATATGGTCCCGCAGGACGACATTGAGCGGCTTCACAACGGCTTCATCTGAAGCGCTAGGCTACTTTCTCCGCATCGAGGCGAGAGCCTTTCCACCAGTTCTCGCCGAGGACTGGCCGGTTCCGCCCGATGCGGCCGACATTTGGCCTCTGGACACGTTGTCAAGGCCGACTCCCATGCTGTAGCCGATCCAGGCCATCATTCCGCTCCAGAGCAGCGGCAGGCCGATGAACATGGCCATCAGGACCAGGTTCAGGATCATCCGCTTGTAGCCCTGTGCTTCGCCGAGCGTCACCATCTCCTTGAGTTCCGCCCAGAACATGTTGCCCTGCATGCCCGGGTACATCGCCTGGATGATCCGCGCGTCCACCCACTGCGCGACGTACCACATCACCGCCCAGAACTTGACGGTGAAGATGGCCAGGCCGCCCAGCAGCATCACCTTCAGGTCGTAGCCGCTCAGCAGCACGATCAGCGGCAGGAACATGTACAGCCCCATCAGGATCATGGACTGGACCATGGGCAGCGCAGTGACCATGGGCACGAACTCGATGGTTGCGTCCAGCAGCTTCTTGCCCACGCCGAACGTGCTGACCGCCGCTCCAATGCCGCGCACCATGCTGGTCATCGCGTCGTAGTCGTTGCCCATGATGCGCGAGGCATCGACGAACTGCGGGTTGGCCTTCTGCTGGGCCACCATCGCAATGGCATCCGCGGCCTTGTCGGCGCTGCTCCAGTTCATCGCAGCCGTCGCACCCGCGTGCATGCGCTGCCAGATCGAGGCGTGGTTGATCATCCCGTTGCGCACGCCGTTCGTGCCGTCCATCCACCACTCCAGGCAGGTCGGGCGACCCCATTCGGGGTTGACGTAGTCGGCCTCGGGTGTACCGGGCGTGCCGCCCGCGATGTAGTCCGTGTCGCGCGCCATGTCCACGGCGAAGCCAGGGACTGGGTTGTAGGAGCGCATCGACGCATAGAAGCCGGCTTCCGTTCGGAACAGCTGGCTGCCGATCCAGTCGACGTCGGTCGGACCGTAGTCCTCACTCGCCAGGATGGCCAGGCCTGCCGCGCTGAGGGTCGAGCGGTCCATCTGTAGGAAGCGGCTGCGCGCGGGGACGAAGCATTCGCTGTAGAAGCGCTGGATGCTGTGCAGAAGCTGCGGATCTTCGATCGTCGCAGTGCGCGCCATGTCCTCGACCATGCGGACTTCGGAGACGGCGTTGCTCAAGCCGCTGCGCACGCCGCTGCTGATCCCCGAGCTGATCGACATCACGGTGAACCACCATGCCGGAACGTAGTGCAGACCACCGGAGGAGCTCATGCTGCCGTCGATCCCGTCGCGAAGCGCGGTGTCGTAGCTCGACCCCGTGCCCGAGTTCATCGAGGCCGTTTCCGGTGTGGGGTTCTCCGAAGAAGCGGGAGGCGTGTAGCGCAGGTCCACGCTGACCAGCGACGTGAACGGCGTCACGGCGAAGCACGTGATGTACACGAAGAGGGCGATCAGCAGCCGCGTCAGCGCGGCGCTGATGACCGACTCCACACCGCCGACCATGCCCGACTCCTTGGCGTCGCGCCAGACCTTGAACACGATCAGGCCGAAGGGCAGGGCGGTCAGGCCGGTCCCGGTCAGGATCTCTCCGATGATGTTGGCGAAGGCCCAGCCGTACATCGTCGTGAAGATCTCGAGGTAACTGTCCAGGCTCATGGCTGTGCGCTCCTCATTAGCCTTGGAACAGCGATCCGGCCAGCCGGAACATCTCGGCCGGCCCCATGGCCACCAGCGACAGGTAGGTGCCGAGCAGTGCAGCCGCCTTCCAGCGTGCGGCAATCACTTGGACCACTTCGTGCTCCTGGATGACGGCCCTGCGCCGGCACCAGACGACCACGGAAGGCCAGGCAGCAACGATGGCCACGCAGACCAATGTCTGGAACGCCACGCTCGCCAGTTTCCAGCGCCGCACGCGCTCGACCACGCTTTCCAGCTGGGACACTGGCTGCTGCATCAATGCGTACATCAGGGCCGTGCACGCCACGACCACCAACAGGGCAACGATGCCCCAAAGGAGCACGGCGGCGACACGACGCCCCAGCTTGGATGGGGCATCCGTCTCCTTTTGCTTCTGGGCGCCCATCCTCATGGCACCACCCGTCCATCGGTCAGCGGCTTCTTCTCCGCGGCCTTGCCATCCCGTACGCGCGTGCCCTGGCTGTCCCGGTAGAACTGGTCGCCCATGATGGCCAGGGCCGTGTCCGACGTCATCTCCTTGCGGATGCGGTACTCGAACATCAGGTCGTTCACGTACTGGGTCAGCTTGTCGATCTGCACCTGCACGTCCTCCTGCACCTTGCCCGCCTTCGTGGCCTCGGGCAGCGACAGCCCGGTGACGAGCACCGACCTGGCCACGAGCGCCTTGTCGACAACGCGGTGCATGGCCAGCTCGCTGGCCATGCGGCCCACCGCCATGGCCCGGCTGGGGGCCGGCAACTCCCGCAGGGACTCCACCAGCTGCGGGCTGACGCCAAAGCCCGCGGTCCCGAGGTCCTTGACCTTGGCCATGTCCTCGGTACCGGCCACAAGGCCTTGAAGAATGGGGCTGATCGTCGTCAGCTCGGCCTCCAGCTTCGGGCCCAGGCCGGTGGCAGTATCGGTGGTGGTCCCGGTCGGGCACGATGCGTCCTGCGTGCACAGATAGATCTGCTTGTCGCCCAGCACCGACGCGGTCCAGCTCGCCATGTCCTCGGGCGTGCCGAAGGCGCGCACCAGCCGCGAATCGCGGTACGCCGCATGGCTGGTGTAGCCGGTGCTCGGCGGCGTGTCCGTGGGCAGGTTCAACGTCGCCAGGAAGCCCGCAACGGACAGGTCGCGGATCGGCCGGATGGGGGGCGTGTTGATGCCGCCGGCCTGGGTCTTGAGCACCCAGCCGATGCCGCGCTTCTGGCCTTCTTCGCTCTTGTTCAGATCGTACTTGGCCTGGACCACATCGCCGCTGGCCTGGGCCTTGATCTTCCAAAGGTCCCCCTTGGCCATCTTGACCCAGTCTTCGTAGGGGTCCTGGCCGTCCTTGATCATGGCCTCCATCTCTTCGCAGGTCTTGAGCGCGTTCGCCACCATCAAGTCCGCCTTCTGCGAAAAGTTCTGGAACAGCTGGTAGAGCCCAGGCTGCGCGCGCTGAAGGATGTACAACGGCAGCGCCGCAATGCCGGCCTGGACCGCGCCTGTGATCGTGGAGCCCAGGTTGCCCAGGCCGTTCATGACGTTGCTCCACGACAGCCCGATGTCGAACTTGCCACAGGAGTAGTTCGTGCGCAGGTTCACGCCGAAGCCGAGCCGCAGCGAGGTCTGGCCCCGGTTCACGGCGCCCCCCATCGGCGAGCCACCACCAAGCCGGTAGTACAGGGAGGAGTTGGTCACAGGCTGCGCGTGCACCGCCGGCGCGGTGGCGATCGCCAGGGCCGCTGCCACGGCGCCGAAGGCAATGTGGATCGGTCGTTGCATAGGGAGACCAGGTCGAGATGGTTGGATCGGCATGCGCATCACGGCACCGCGAACAGAAAGATGGGAGCCGCTTTCGAGCAGCATTCGTAGCGGTGCCAGAGGTTCCAGACGTAGCCGTTGTTGCCGGAGGTCTTGTAGTCGCCCCACGAGCCCACGCCCAACGAGTCGTTGGCACCGAAGGTCATGCAGCCGGGCTCAGCGATCGGGTGGACGGCCTGCCACTTCGGATCGGCCATCTGCGCGAAGTAGCGGTAGTTGCCGCCCTTGGCGTAGAGCTTCTTGTAGATGTGCGGCTGGGCAGCGCGGCGAACGATCGAGCCGACACGGTTTGCCATCACGGCCGAGGCCTTGCGCGGGTGCGACTGCACCAGCTCGCCCATGCGCGGGTACTCGCCGCCCCAGGTGTTGATGAGGCTGTTGCCCACCTCGTCGATGCCCGGGACCCAGCTGCCCGGGTACAGCAGTTCCAGCGGAATCTTGCCGCGCCAGAACGGGGAATCTAGCTCAGAGTGGTACTGCAGCGACATCATCCCGGAGCCACCGGGACAGATGTATTCGGACAGGCCACGGCCGCCGGCGGTCATGGCGCTGTTGATCATGTCGGACCAGGACTGGTTGCCTGTCCCGCCACCGCCTCCCCCGCCAGTACTGCCGCCCGTCTCGCTGCCACTCTCGCCCGTGGTGCCACCGCCGTCGCCAGTTCCAGAGCCGGTGCCGCCACCCATGTCGCCAGTTGACGACGAGAGCATGCCGCCCAGGCTGCTGATCGAGTCCATGGCCCCGCTCAGCATGCCCGGAATGTTGGCCAGTTCCCCCAGCATGGCGGACGGGTTCATCGCCGTGGCGCGCGCGCCCTCCAGCACGCCGTTGGCGAGGTTGACCGGCACCGACGCCCACATCTGCATGATCCGCGGCAGTTCCTGGCTGGGGAAGTTCATGAGCTCCTGCGCATCCGGGTACTCCCAGGTCGTGACGCCGCCCATGAACGCGCCGACGGGGTTGCCAAACGCGTCCGCGCTCTTGAACGTTGCGATCTCCTGTGCCTCGCGCGCTGTGTCGCCAGAGGAGTCGAGCAACGACCCCATGAAGCTCGATCCGACCCCCGTCATGATCCCGGCGACGGGCACGCCAACGTCGGCCCACGGATGCTGCTCAGGCGCGCCATAGGTGCTGACCACCAAGTCGGGGATGTAGTGCGACACCCTGATCGACGTCTTCACCGAGCAGCCGAAGATCGTGCACTTGAGCCAGAAGCACACACCCGTTACGCGGTAGGCTAGGCAACTTGGTATGGCTGAGACCGTCGCGCCCATGATGGCCGCCGTGTTCGTGCTCGACAGCTGGGCCACCGCCGGGCCGGATGCCAGCGTGAAGAGCGCCGCAGCGGCAGTTGCCACAACCATGGTGCGCGAAGCAGCCGATCTCTCGCGCTGGGTGCGCGCGCTGGACATTGCAGGGATGCTCATGGCCGTCTCGCCCTGGAAGCCTGGTAGTGCTGCAAGGCCACCGCCACGTCGGTCACGCCGTACACCACGGTCCGGTTGTTGATCACCACCGCCGGAATGCGGTCCAGCCGGTAGTAGTTGGCCCGGTTGATGGCGTTTGCGGTCGCGATCGCCGCGGGCGTGACCTCGCGCTTGACGCGCGCCTCGTTGTTCTTGAGCCAGCGCCGTGCTTCAGCCTCGCCGCCGCGCGGGATCATCTGGTCGACCGCCTTGGTGGCGATGTCCAGCTGGTCCATCCGATGGACCGTGATCTGGTAGCCCTGCGGTGCAGGCGGCAGTGCCACCACCATGGCCGAGTTGACGAATACCTCGACCGACCTGACGGGCGCCGCTGTGGACTGGGCAGCAGCAGGCGCTGCCACCGCCGCGGCCAGGGCCGCAGTCAGGATCGTGGCCGCCATGCCGGCGCGCACCGGTGAGGCGTGGGACCAGGAGTCAGACATTGATCCCCCGATTGCGCGAGATCTCGTCGGCGACCAGCATCGCAGCCTGGAGCTCGTCGCAGCCATGCTTCTCCATGAGGCGGCGGCGGTGCGCCTTCTCGTCGCCCTCGGTCATCGCCAGTGCCAGAGGCAGCGCCGGCGGGACGTTCCGAAACAGGAACTGCCCCGACGCCGAGATCATCACGCCCTCGGTGTACTGGTGCTTGGCCTTGCGCGCCGACTCCATCAGCTGCTGCTGCTCGGAGGTCAGGCGACGGAACCGGGTGACCTCGGCGGTCTCCTTCTTGTCCATCGTCAGCAGCATCCAGAACTCGCACATGGAGAGCACGCGCGACATGCTGTCCGGGAAGTCGTCCAGGTTTTGCGTGGCCAGCCAGAACCACATGTTGAGCTTGCGCCACATCTTGGTGCCCTTCGTCACCTTCGGGCCCAGCAGATCGTTCGTGGTGATCAGGTGGGCCTCGTCGGTGAGCATCACCAGCGGGCGGCCTTCCATCTGCTTGGCCTCGCCGCGCGACTGCACGGCGTCGATCAGCGAGGTGTAGGCCACGGCCAGGGCATCGGCGTAGCCGTCGCGGGTCAAGGTGCCCATCTCCACGAGCGTGACGTCGGCATCGGGCCAGTCCTCACCCTCCCGGTTGAAGAGCGTGCCGCGCAGTCCCTGCGTGAAGGCCATCATCGATTGGCCCATGTCCTCAGCACGGTTGCGGCGCGCCTCGGAGAGTGAAGCATCGCCCTGCAGGGCCATCAGTTCGCGAGCGACGTCCTGGACCAGCGGGTGGCGGCGCAGCTCCGTGCGGGCGCGCTGGGCCGCCTTGATGATGGAGCGCGTGATCAGGTAGCGGTCCGCGCGCGACATGCGGTCCTCTTCCTTCTTCTCGCCACCCGTGATCATCATGATGGCCGAGATCAGCATCTCGCCCAGGTAGTCGCGCTTCTCGTCGCCTTCGTCTTCCTCGTCGTCGCTGGCCCGGCCGGCCAGGTCCGCGTCGATGGCAGGCGCTGCCGCGGCAGCCTCGCCGTTCACGACACCGTCGATCGCGCTGTAGGCCGTCATCACGTCCGGGTCGTCCAGCAGCCGGAAGGCATAGACGAAGGGCGGCAGCGACACCTTGGAACTGCCGCTGAGGTTCACGAAGTGGGTGCTCAGGCCCATCGCCTTGCAGTACTGCATGAGCAGCGCGAAGGACTTGCCCGCATCGACGATGACCATCCGCGGCCGGTGGATCGCCATCGTGGACAGGCACAGGTAGTTCAGCGTGGCCGACTTGCCCGCGCCCGTCGGGCCCATCACCAGCATGTGCGCGTTCTTCTTGCGGTCGCGCGGGTCCAGCGGATCCACCCAGACCGGCTCGCCGCCGCGGTTCCAGAACCACATGCCTGGGTGCCCCGTCCCGCGCGCTCGGCCGTACAGCGGCAGCAGGGCCGCGATGTGCGTGGTGAAGGTCAGCCGCGAGCGTCGCATGTTGCGCTCGTCGAACGCCGCGTCGAAGTTGAACGGCAGCGCGCGCATGAACGCATCGAGCGGCACCAGGTCCTGGCGCGACTCGATGAAGCGCAAGCCAGTGGGGACCAGCAGCGCATTGACCGCGGCGACGGCGTTGTCAAGTTCCTGGATGTCCGGTGCCGCCAGGTACAGGGCCACGAACATCGGGAAGAGCTTGTCGCCGACCTGCATGCGCTGCAGCACCCGCTCGCACTCGGAATGGGTCTCCATCGCCGCCGCCGTCTTGGCACGCGAGGCCATGCGGGTGCTCTCGACGTGCCGCTCCACTAGGAATTGGGGCCGGATCGTGATGGTGAACGACAGCATGCTGCCGGGCGGCATCCGGTCGAAGCGCGCGTAGTGCTTGCCACTGCTCTCGAGTTCGGCAGAGAAGTGGCCCACGGACGGCTGGCGATGCAGGTTCTGCAAGGTCAGCACGCGCACGGGATGGCCGTCGAACACGAACAGGCCCTGCTCCTGGTCGCTGTAGGGCTCGGAGAAGTTGAGCAACTCGGCTAGGTCTGCGCCCAGGATCGGAGCGCCGTCCTGTCCCGCGCTCGGCGCATCGCCGGGGTAGGGCGCCTGGCGCAGGAGCGAAGTGGCGTCGGGAGCCCACTTGGTCGCGCGGTTGAAGAACGGCAGCAGCCATTCGTAGAGGTCCTTGCCAGTGCAGCGACGGACCTTGACGCCTGCCTCGCCCAGGGTGGACTCCATGGTCACGGCCAGGGCTTCGAGCTGCTCGTTCGCCGGCCGCGGGTCGTCGATCACCTTCGCGTCGAACCGCTTGTAGATGCAGCAGCGCACGCGGCGGATCTGGCCGCGCCAGGGCTGGTCGGTCACCTCCTGGTCGTGGAACAGGCCGCCCGGTGTCGAGACCTGCTTCAGGTGCGCGCGCATCATCTCCACGAAGGACTGCGTGACCTCGGAGTTGAGCACCTCCTCCTGCCGCTTGGGGTCATGCCGGTGCTGGTGCTTCACGTAGTCGAGCCAGGCATCGCCCAGGTGGTCGATGTTCCGGTCGTCGTTCACAAAGAACTGCACGATCCAGGGCGAGGCCATGGACTCGGGGATGGCCTGCAGCACCTCGGCCACCTTGGAGCAGTACTCGGCCATCTGGGCGTCCGTCTGCGCCTCCGACGGGATGCTGCCGAGCTCGAACATGACGCCCATGGACTGCCCGTCCTTGAGCACGAAGATGCGGTCGGTCGGCCGGTACGCCACGTAGGGCAGGAGGTCCGTGAAGGACGGTGGGCGCAAGGCCATGCGGCGACGCTGGCCGACTGTCCCCTTGTCGCCTCGGTGCTGGCCCTGCGGCGCATCCTTGGATGCCGCCGCGCGCTCATTGGCGGCTTCTGACTGGGCCTTGTCCATGCCAACGGCATCGCGGTCGTTCGGCAGCAGGCGGTGTACGCCCAGGAGGTCGAGCAGGCTCACTTGGTGCTCCCGTCCTTGTTCGCCGCCGGGCGCGGCGGCACCGGGCTGCGCACCAGCTCCGACTCGATCTCACCGGGCAAGGCGTAGAGGTTGGCCTGCTCGTACATCGGGAACACGGTCACGTACCCCGGCACTGGGTACTGCCCGCGCGCCAGGTGCGGAAACACCACCATCACCAGGTCCAGGTTCGGCACCCGCGCGAAGCGGTTGCGCATCGGCTCCAGCGCGGACCAATAGCGCTGCGTGTCGGTGTCGCCGACCTGCACCGGCCGCGGCGCGGACGCGCTGAGCAGCCGGTCGCGCGCAGACGCCCGGTCGGCGGCTGCGCTCTGGCCATCGATCTCGCCCTGGCCACGGTAGACGTCCAGGACGGTGGGGCTGCCCTTCGTGACCGCGTTGATGGGGGATTCGCGCGGGCCGCTGACCGAGCAGCCGGCCAGTAGGCCAGCCAGGACCAGCGCGCCAAAGAACGGGGCGCGGGCAGGCATCGCCGGGCGATGGACGGTGTTCGGATCATTCGAGGCCATGGCGTGCTCCTCTGGAGGTGATGCTGGAAGGGTTCTGGGCGCGGTGCACCAGCAGGCGTGCGTCCGGCACCTTGTCGATGCGGATCTCGGTGTCAAGGTGGATCACCATGCGCTGGCCGGACGGCGTGACGACCGCGTCGAAGCTGTTCTTGAGCCGGGCCAGGAGCCACTTGCTGACCTCGTCCGATGCACCCGCCACCGCCTGGCCCAGCGCGTAGCTACCGACCGATCCGGTGATCGTCGAGCTCGTCGTGCCCAGGCTGGAGTTCTGCGATACCGTGCGCTGGGCATCCGAGAAGGCCTGGCCTGCCACCTCCAGCGTCTTCATGCCCACGATGTCGGTCAGGTAGGCCGGCGCATTGGTCACGAACTTGCCCGAGATACAGGGGTTGCCGTGCAGGTCGCTGATGTAGCCCAGGTCGGTGCTGCTGCCACCGCTGCTCGTGCCCGTGCGGACCGTGCCCTGCGAGCCGCCGCCGCGGCGCGTCGAGACGGTGCGAATCGACCCATCGTTGAAGACGAACGTGAGCGAGCGGACCTTGCCTTCGCTGCACGACAGGGCCATGTCGCCGATGGCGATCCCGGACACGATCATGCCGGCCAGGTCGTCGGGCAGCTCGAAGGCGTTGGCAGCCAAGTTTTCTCGGCCGACCACGGCCTTCCACTGCATCGGGTCGGTCACCCGGCCGTCGATCGGCACGCGGCCGATCAGGCTGGTCATGGACACGACGCCGGCCAGGGTGGCGTTCTCCGGGATGGTGTAGAACGGCACCGTCTGCGGCTTGTCCTGCGCTGCGTGTGCCGCGCGGGCGGCGGTCCCGCCGGGCGTACCGCCAACTTGGCCACCAGCACCTGCCACGCCGTTCAATCGGACGTACTGGGAAGTCGCGACACCGGTGCGCCCCTGGGCAGGGCTCGTGTGCAGCGCATAGCCCATGGGCGGGCGCACCTTGTAGACCACACTCCCATCCGGCACTGGCTCGTTCGGATCGACGCCGTCGCCCGGCCGCGGCGCACCGCCCGCCGCACGCGTGCCGGGTGTGGGGCCCGGGCCTGCGCCCATCTTGGGCGCGGCGATCGGCCGGGGACCGCCGCCGATCTGGTCCGCCATGGTGGACGCACGGTCGAAGGCCTTGGAGAACACGTCCAGAACCCCGGGCTCGGGCTTCGCGGAGGGTGCGATCGTGCCCACAGGGGGAGGAGGCTGTTGCTGGTCCTGGGGCGCCGGCAGGGCGGCCGAGGCCGTTGGACCGTCGACGACCGCCTGGGGTCGGCCACCGGGGCGGTTCCGGTCCTTCTCCATCTCACGGCGCAAGGCCTTGTTCTCTTCGATCAGCTGCGTCGCCGTCTCTCGGAGCTCGCGGTTGCTGGCGACGACGGTGCTCAGCGTCTCCTGCGGGGTGTCGCGGTCGGCGCCCTTGGTTGCCGGCAGCTCTGCCTTGGGCACGCTCTGCATGATGGGACCGGCTGCCGGCTTCTGCGCGCCGCTGGTCATCTGCTTCCAGACGATGGTGCCCACGATGGCGACCGCCACGATGCCGAGCAGGGGGATGAGCTTGTTGCGGGTGATGGCCATGGCGTACGCGTTCCGGGCCTTACTGCAGGCAGGATTCGAAGGAGCGGTCGCAGACCAGGTACACCGCCGTGGTGTCCGTGTCAGACCCGGCGGCGCCGATGCGCCCGTGCTGGGCCGTGGCCGCGACCCAGCGGCCGCGCACCTGTTCCAGCGGGATCTCGATGGGCAGGCTGCTGCGGTTGGTGATCCGGACAGCTGTCACGTAGAGCGGACCGGACTTCCACTGCCCCAGGGGAACCATGTCCGCATTGAGCCCGCGGATCAGCCGCGGCACAGGATCGGTCGCCACGGCGACCTGGTTGACGCCTGGCGTGGCCCACGCCAGGCGGCGCGGTGCGTACAGCTGTCGAGCAGCGTGGCGGGTCAACTGGACCATGTCCGCGCTCGGTGCCTCGTCCTTCTTGGCGTCGTCGCTTGCGGCCGCCGCGCCGGCCTGTGGATCGAGCACGGAGACTTCCAGCTCGGGCAGCTTGTCGCCGGGAGAGGCCACGAAGTCGAAGGGGACCAGCTGGCCGGTGTCGATCAGTTCGGCCACGATGCGGATCGGCGTGAACGGCACGAGCGCGGTGACGTAGGTGGTCGTGCCGATGGTTTCGATGCGCGCCACCTGGTCCATGTCGGTCGGCAAGTTCAGGGCCGCAGGCGCGGGCAGCGTGATCAGGCGCTCCTTGCCCACGGACAGCTGCACGCGCACGGGCTCACGCTGGAACACGGCGCGCTCGACGCCTGCACCTCCCAGTCGGGCCACCCGGCGGACTTCCCCTGCGCCCGCCGTTTGCCGGCGTGCCGCCTGGGCGGCTCTTTGCGCGGGCGCAAGAGAGGCGGGCCTCGCCTGGCCAGCTGCGGCTTGCTCGCTGTTCTGGATCTCTTCGCCGAGGTCGACGCTTGCAGTGCGCTGTTCGCCTGCTGGCTGCGCTTGCACGAGGTCGGGCGGCACACTGTTGAGGCTCAGCTCCTTGAGCTGCTGCGCACCTACAGCCAATGGCAGCATCATCCCCAGTGCGGCCAGCAGGGCTGGCGCGGCCCAGTGTTTCTTCGTCTTCGACATGGCGCGGCCTCAGTTGTTGAGCAGGGTGCCAACCTCGCCCTCGCCCAGCGGCGTGGCGTTCGGCAGGTTCAGGGGCTCCACCGAGGCGGGGATCGGCGGCACGTGGGGCTCCACGGCCTTGGCACCCGGGGCTTGGCGGATCTGGGCCTCGTCCAGCCGCGCGGGGCGCTGGCTGCCGTAGCAGTCGATGGCCATCTGCCAGTGGTTGCGCTGCCGGTCCACGTCGAAGCGCACGACCCGGATCGGGTAGCGGATGAACACGTCCTTGACTGCCTGGCCGCGGTAGGTTTCCTGAACCTGCAGGTCGAGGAACACCGTCCAGCCTTGGCCCGAGTCGTCGGCGACGACGCGGTTGGCCTGGTAGCCCAGGCCCGGAATCTCGCTCATCTGCCTGGTGCGCTGCCGCAGCTCGCCGGCCTTCTGGCGCGTCTGCAGGTCCGAGGTCAGCTGGCTGATGCAGCGCGGTGTGACGTAGTTCTGCACCCGGAAGATCTGGGTGCCGTAGTCGGCTGCCCCGTCCGTGGCCCAGCGGTTGACCTGCTGCCACACGTAGTAGCCGAACGCATACACATTGGCCGAAGGCACCGCGGACTCGCCGTCCGACACCTTTACCGTGCTGGGCGTGCTCACCGCCGGAAGGACATGCACGTTGATGTTCTTGGGCACTTCGCTGGCCTTCCAGACACCCGCGACGCCAAACATCGCCACGATGCCTATCGCCCAACGAAGGTGGGCGTTGTGCCGGCGTTGGGCGGCCAACGCATTGAGGTATTCGCTCATGAAGATGTGGGGTGCGGTGTGGACGGCTGCGCCCGGAGTTCAGACTTAGGCTTGAGCGGGCTGCTCAACGACAGGTGCAGAGAGCGGCCGAGGCTCCAATAGCCTTCGTGTTGTAGGAAGCGGGCGCGCTGCATGCCGCGCTGGACCATCCACAGGTGGATCGCATGGCCGTAGTAGCCATCGGGTCGGTCCCGCTTCATGGCCTGCAGCCGCAACGACGCGAACCACAGGGTGAGGATGGTCGCCACCAACGCGACCAGCAGCAGCTGCCACAGGCCCGTGATGGCGACCAGCAAGCCCATCGCCATGCCATACGCGAGCATCGACGCCAGGCCGATCCAGGTGGCCTCCGTGGAGGTCATCCCGTTGAGGATGGCCGGCTCCACGTTCACACGGTCGGTCAGCGGCACTGCTGCACGCGTGGCGTCGGGCGCGATGGACTCGTCGGTCATGGCGCGATCAGCCCATCGTCGAGATGGCGTAGGTCCCCAGCGCGACGATGATCACGCCGGAGACCATGGCCATGCCGAAGTACTCCTTCATGTCGCTGATCTGGGCGCGGCCCGTGGAATAGTCCTTCCACTTGCCGATCAGGCCCATCATGGCCTGCAGGAAGAACCAGCCGGCGATCACGAGCACCACGATGCCGATGATGGCCTTGAAGATGGCCCCCATCTGGCCAATGATGTCGCCGTTCTGCACCGTGGTGCCGTTGACGCCTTCGGTGGGTGTCACCAGCGTGGGCAGCTCGGCGAAGGCCGGGTGGCATGCCAGTGCCACGAAGGGGACGAGGGCGGCGTGGTGGGCACGTTCGCGGATGCGCGTGCACGCGCGCGCGGTCAGCGCGCCGAGGGATTTCAACCTGCTTGTCATGAGAAGCTCCAAGAACAACCTGCGGGAACGTACGCGCATGCCGGAGAAGACAGTGCGCACAGCAGTACCCGCGCAGGGACCGGGTACCGCGTGACGAAAGGGAAACGGCACGGGCAGAAGGGACGTATGCACGCGGCCATGCGGCTCAGGCCCAGCCCAGGACCGCCACGATCAGGACGACGATCAGCGCGACGCAGAACAGGCTGAGGATGGAATCTGCGGACTCCTGCTCGTTGGTACCGTAGGCCTCCATCACCTTGGCCACCAGCCACATCGCGAAGGCGAGGGCGAGCGCACCGAGGATGGTCGTGATCGCAACCCGCAGGCTCGACGGCAGGTAGCCCGCGCCGGCTGCGAAGCCGCTGGCGATGTTGCTGTTCATGGCCGATGACCGCGCTCGTCACTGCCGGTAGTCCCCGCGCAACGCAGGCACAGGCCGCGGCTGGCGTGGAGCGTCCGCGTGCTGCTGGATGCCCACTTCGATCAGTTGGAGATCGCGCTGCAGCCAGTCGTAGCGGAACTTCACGCGCTGGCCGGTCGGCGCCTTGGCCGCTGCGGCGGCCACGAGCGCCCTGACGTGCGCGATCTCGTCGGCGATGCGCGCGAGGTTCTCGCGCTCGACGTCCTCCTCAATGGCCAGGGCAGCGCTGCAGGCGGACAGCGCGAGCGCGCAGCAGGCCACGCGCAGGGCCGGGCGTGACGGGCGCTGGCCGCCGGGAATCTTGAACATGCGAACCTTCTCTTTCATACGTACTTCTTGAACGCGGCCACGGTCGTGGACAGCGAGGCGGCGACCAGCACCGTGAAGACCAGGACCATGTAGGCCGGGTTGAACCCGCCGAAGGGCCAGGTCAGGTACAGACCGAAGCCACCGGTCAGCGCCCAGTGCGTGTAGCGCTTGGCGTGGTGGTAGATGAAACTGGACTCGCGCCCCCCGCCCCAGCGCCGCAGGTCGCGGCGCACCAGGCCATCGATGGCACCAAGCAGGCAAGCCAGCACGAATGCGGGCATCGCGAAGATGGCGATCGACATGCGCAGCAACACGTCCTGCGCGACGAACATGCTGATCAGCGCGATGCGACTGCCCGTGCGGCTGACCTGCACGGTGGCATTGCGCAGGCCCCGGGCCATGACGTTCCCGGGATTGCCGCCGGTGCCTCTGTCCACGGCCTCGCGCACGTCGGGGCCGTGGTAGCGCAGATACCACCGGAGGATGCCCACCCGGCGGTAGACCGCCTCGACCTCCAGCACGATCTTCCTGGAGAACGCCGCCGTGTCGTCGATGAGCAGGCTGCGCGGCGCGGCCGCGATGTAGGCCACGTCCTGGTCCACGATGCGCTTGGCATGGGCTTCGCCCTCGTCCTTCCAGATCATGTGCATGCCGATGACCTCGATCGCGATGCCGACGAACCAGGAGAACAGGGCCACCATCACGAGGCCCATGCAGATCTCGAACATCAGCAGCACCGGGCCGCGCGTTGGTGGCTTGACCGGGCCGCGGTTGGCTGGAGCGTTCATCCCCGGTGCCCCATCACGTTGCCGAGCACGGCGCCCTGGCTGAGCATGTCGGCGGGTTCATCGCGTGCAGGCGCGGGCTCTGCGTCTTCCTGGTCCAGGCTATCGGCGAGGTCGGTGGCAATGAGACCGGCTGCACCAGCGCCCAGCGGATGCGCGCCGAGCCAGTCGGTTTCCTGTGCCCAGCGCTCGCTGGTGCGGTAGCGGCGCTTCATCTCCTGGGCCACCTTGCGCAAGGACTCCGGCACGAACGGGTCGTTGGTCGAGTCCGCCAGCGGGATGCGGATCTTGTAGCGGCGGTTGCCCTCCAACAGCGCGAAGGCCTGGCCCTGCGGCAGCTCCAGCAGGTCCGCGGCCTCGATCAGCGGCACCTTGGTGGTGGTCACGATGTCGTCGTTGCGGCTCGTGAAGTCCACACCCGTGCCCTGGGCCGCGGTGTCCGTCACACCGGACATCGGGGTCAGGTGCAGGACGTTGACCTGCGGCACCTGCTCGGCCAGCAGGTTGGCCGTGGTCACGCTGCGCACGCGCAGCATCACCAGGTGGTTGAAGTTGTCCAAAATCTGACCGGCCTTGGCCTTGTCGCCGACCTTGGCCTCGATGTCGAACATCGACTGCGTGTAGGCCGTGATCCGGAAGCCCGAGCCGCCCAGCTTGTTGACCATGGGCACGAACTCGGGGCCGGCGATCTCGTTCACTTCGTCGAAGTGGCAGCAGATGGTCGGCAGGACCAGCTTCCCGTCGTCGCGGTGCGGGTCCAGTCCGGTCTTGTAGAGCTTGCCGCCAACGCTGACCAGGTCGGCCAGCATGCTGTTGCCCACGGCCGAGGACACGACGGAGTCGGACAGCGCATCCAGGCCGACGTAGACGATGCCGCCCTGGCGGATCACGCTCATCCAGTCGAAGATGGGTCGCTCATCGTCCGGGTTGAAGTAGTCGGGGCTGATCAGCTCGCCCACGGCGCCGCTGGTGAGCTTCTCCAGGAACGGGCCCAGGCTGGCGATGATCTTCTCGTAGAACGAGCGGTCGTAGCTCACGGCGCCGACCAGGCCGTGCAGCACGTTGTCCGTGATGCGCGACTCCTTGATCCAGTGGATCATGGCCACCACGTCCGCCGTGCGCGTCTGGATGGGACGGTCGACCTGGATCTTCTTGGCCAGGACCTGCGACTCGATGGCTGCGAGCCGCTCCTTGTAGTTGGCGAAGTGGCCTTGGTCCGCCTGCAGGCGGAACACCATGTGCGCGTATTCCATGAACAGGGGCTCGATCCCTGTGACGTCGCGCAGCAGCGTCGTGTAGGTCGGAATGCGGCCGAGCGCGACCTGGGCCTGCGCCACCAGGTTGGTGAACCGCCACGAGAACTCCTTGAACGCGGCCGAGTTGCCGGAGGAGGGCAGGGCGTTGGTGGCCCGGCCGGCCACCTCGGTGATGCGCGCGAAGTTGCCGATGCCGTTGTAGCGGGCCGAGATCTCGGGAAAGCCGAGGTGGAACAGGTAGAACTGGTCCTCGCGGCCGGCGCGGCGCGCTTCCGCGTACATCCGCAGCATCAGCTCCGAGTCGCCCTTGGGGTCGATCACGATCACGACATGGCCGGCGTGGATGTCCTGCGTGGACAGCAGCTCCAGCAGGCGCGTCTTGCCGACCCGCGTGGTGCCCATGACCAGCAGGTGCCCGGCGCGCGCCGTCTGGCGCAGCGCGACGGGGCATTCCTCCAGCGCACCCGTGCCGTGCAGGATGGGCGAGCCGCCCAGGTCCAGGTGCGGGTAGAGCGGGTTCAGCGGGCCGCCCACGGCCGTGGCGAAGCGCATCCACTGGGCTTGGCGCGATAGGGGCAGGCCGGCGTTCTCCGCGGCCGCGATTTCTTTCGCCACGGTGGACATGAGGCTCGTGCCGAGTGCGGAGAGGCGCAGCTCCATCGGCGTCGGCCGCACGAAGGGCTCGGCCTCCTTGCGCTGGGCGTCCAGCTTGCGCTGGGTGTTCTGCTGCGTCCATTCGAAGCCCTGGCCCAGGTAGAGCAGGTCCTTGCCGACCGGCAGGCGAGACGGTGCGACACGCGTGATCCGCGTGAATTTGAGGCCGCGCTGGTAGCGCATGATGCGCAGCGCCTGGCGCAGCCGGTGCGAGCCGAAACCGATGGCCAGCGCCGCGCAGACCAGGCCCAGCAGCGGCGGCATCATCAGCGCCCAGGGTGCGACCAACGCGATCAGGGCAATGGACCATGCGACCGTCGTGCTCCACAGCTCGATCGGCGGGCGCAGGTTGGCTTCCAGGATGGTGTTGCCGCTCACGGCCGGACCTCCGTCATGACCTGCTGGGTCGGCGCAGAGAGCGGCAGGATCTGGCGCGCCACGCCGTCCGTGCCGATCAGCAGCGGGTAGACCCCGGCGCCGGCCTCGCGCAGGCGGGCCTCAAGCCACGGCCCCTCCTGCGGCAGAAATTCGAGGTTGGGCACCACGGCCTGCGCCATGCGGATGTGCTGCGGCGCGAGGGCTTGCACGACCAGGACCTTGGCATGCATGGCGGCCAGCTGGTCCTGGTGCATCAGCAGCCAGGCCAGCGAGTGCCGGTCGATGCCGATCAGCACCATGGGCTGCGTCAACCAACGTGGATCGAGGACCTGGATCTCCTGCGCAAGCGCAGCCTGTCGCAGGCGCGTGAGAATAGGGAAGCGCTGCCCGGGCTTCACGTTCCCTTCGCCATCGGGCTGGGTGTTCACCAGGCCGGTCATGTAGGGTGCAACAGGAACCGACTGGCCGCTGTCGTAGATCTGCTCCAGCGACTGGGTCGCAGTGATGTCGGCGTGGCACGCCACGACATAGGACAGCAACGAGGTCAGGATGACCCGCTGGGCGGTGCGGCGCACTTCAACCACGCGATGCTCCCGCATCCGCATGCTCGCGCGCGATCACATCGAGGCGCTGGCCCTGCGCCGCCAAACGTCTCGTGACCGAGGCGGCGTAGCGCGCCGCGCGCTCGATCCGCTCGAACGTGTCCATGGAACCTGTGTGGTACAGGCCGATGGCGGTGCGCCAGTTCCCAGTGGTGCGCCAGTGGCTCGCGAGGATGGCGGCACCGACATCCAGGTTCGCGTAGGGATCGAGTGCCTGCTCCACGGTGAGAAGCTTGTCGCGGTGCCATCCCCAGTTGACCTGCATCGGACCGCAGTCGACGTTGGTGATGCCCGCGGCGAGGTGCCGACGCATCGCACTGCGTGCCTGGCCGGCATCGAGGTGCCGCTCGCCGCGACCGCGCACGCACAGCGACCATGGGTAGGGCACTGCTGTGCGGCCGAAGTTGATCTGCGACTCTTGCAGCGCGACCGCGTAGAGGAGCCAGGGCTCGATGCCATGGCGATGCGCTGCGTCCACGTACGCTGCTGGCGGTTGGGCCGGCGTGGCAGTTCCTCGCGGTGCTGGCGGGCGGGAGGTTGTCGGCGTTTGAAGCATGGAAGCCGCTGCCTTCGGCAGCAGCAGCCTGGTCTGCTCGCGCGGGTAGATCGTCCAGGCCAGGGCGGGATCGGCATGCGCTCGTCCTACGAGCGCTGCGGCGCCGAGCGCGATGGCACCGCGCAGCACTGCGCGCCGATCAGCAGGGACGTGCGTGTCGCCAGCCATCGTCAACGCGGCTGTCGACCTGGGCCGGTCAGCGCGGATGCGCCGGGTTGCACGAGCGATGGCGCGAAACGCGCACGCGATGAGGTGCCCGTGCTGCCGGGCTCGATGATCTGGGTCCGCGGCACATTGGCCATGTCGGCCGTGCCAGTCGGCGCCGCGACCCGCGCAAGCCCTTCGTAGCCCACCATGGGCGTGCTGCCTGCGAGGCGGGACACGGCTGTCTGGAAGGCGTTGCCGAAGGCGATCGTGCGCTGTACGTCGGCATAGAAGGCCTTGGCGAACATCTCCGCGTAGCGCTGCCGCTCGGCGTCGTTGCGCGCATGGATGCCCAGGGCCTCGATGGGCGAGATGCCGGGCACGGAGAACGCGGCCCGCGGCCCCTGCAGCAGGAGCTTGGCGCGGGCCATCTCCTCGTCCGAGAGGCCCCAGATCTCCGCCTCGATGCGGTCGGTCGTCCCGAGTTGCGTGCTCGCCTGCGTGGCGGCCCGCCCCTGGGTGTTGGCGACCTCGGTCTGCGTGCGGACCTGGGCGTGCAGGACGCTGGTGGAGACCAGGGCAGCCAGGACGATCCAGCGGGCGCGGGTGCGGGTGAGAGCGTGGGTGTGAAGGGCCATCACTCGCCGTCCTGGAGCGTGAGCTTGAACGGCTTGCCGTCCGCCATGAAGGTGGCTTCGCCGCGGGCGCGGCTGGCCTCCAACAGCGAGATGCCGTTGTACGAGTCGCCAGGACGCATCACCCGGGTGCGCTTGTCGCCAGGCTGGCCTGTGCCCACGATCACGGATGGCACACCACCCCAGCTGTCCACTGCGAGAAGGCGGCCGGTAAGCTTTGGCGCGGCGGGCTCGGGCGCCGCGGGGGCGCTGGCCACGGGGCGGGGGGCAGGACGCGCGCGGGGCGCCGAGCGCTGGGCCGTCAGCCTGGCGGCCGTGACGGCGAACGCGGACTGCTGACCCTCCAGACGGGCCAGCTGCTCGCGAAGCTCCTGCACCAAGGCCTCGACGGTCTGCAGGCGCTGCTGGAGCGCGGGATCGGCACCAGCAGTCTCGGGCGGCTGGCCCGCACCACCTGTGTTCGGTTCCGCTTCGGTACCTGTGCGCTGCGGCCGGCCAGCCGGGGGGACCTGACCCAGCACATTGCCGTCCTCAGCAGATACTGGCTGCGCAGCTACCGTCGGCTCCGATGGCAGAGCAGGGCCGGCGGGCTCCACGCGGGGCGCCTCGTCTGCAACGGGCGGAAGGCCCGCTGTCAGTGGCGATTCCGATGCAGCTGCTGCGGCTTTCGGAGTGCCAGCGCTCCGGGTGTACCTGCAGCCGGCGAACGCCAGTGCTGCAACCACCGCGATGCCAAGCAAGAACACCCGGCCACGACTGCCTTGCTGAGCCCCGGGCGCAGTGGCTGCCCGTGGCCCCGACTGGGGGAGCACGTGGCCAGCAGCTGGGCGTGCTCCAGGACTACGGTGGCGACCGCGCTCGTCGGCTTCGTCCTGCTCCAGTTGCTCTCGTTCTTGCGCTTCCTGCTGCGCGCGCAGGACACGTTGGCGATCGTCCTGGCCGTACTGGTCCTGCGCGCCGCCGCGATCGTTGGTGATGCTGTCGTCCTGCATGGCCGTCTACTCGGTGGTGGCTTGCACAGCAGGGCCCTCGGAGGCAAGCGCCTGGGCCTGGTCCAGCGTCGGCTGCACATTGGCGACCGGTTCTGGGGCGGCTGGCTGGGTGAACCAGACGGTGCGCCGGTACCGGTCGCTGTGCCAGTCCCAGGCCGGGCCGGTCAGCGTCTCCAGGACGGCCATGAGTCGGTAGGCGCCGAGCTGCCGCTGCGACTCGGGCAGGGGCAGGGCGAGGAACTCGGCCGCCACACCCGGCTGCTCCATGGCAAGCCGGTAGCCGCTGCGCATCAGGGCGTGCCGCAGGGCATCGCCGACCGTGGTCACGGTCGAGCGAGGAAAGGTCATGGACACCACCACGGCCAGCGGTTCGGCCAGGTCTTCGGGCGGCTGGGCCTGCGCGGAGGTGTAGCGACCGAGCACCAGGGTGTCGGCGCCGCCCTGTTGCTGCTGCGCGAGCAGGCCTTGGGATGCGAGTACGCCAGCGGCCAGGGCCAGGCCGCGCCATCCATTGAAACCATGCCCGATCGCCATGCGAACTCCCGTTGGTAGAAAAGGGCCCGGCCGGTTGGAGCCAGCCGGGCAAAGTGACGCCAAAGCGCCGCCAGTGCATGCAGTGTTCCGAGGCGAGGGGTCGGCCTCAATCGAAAACCCACCGCGACGTTTCCCGCGGTTTCCGCTTGACGGTGGTCATGGACTTCAGTACTCGTGCACGCGCAGCGCGAGACAGCTCGGGTGCGCGAAATGGCAAACGGGCCACGCCGGGGCGGCGTGGCGGACGGGCAATGAAACGGTTACAGGGTTAATGGCCCGATCCAAAGGGCGCACCGACTCCTCGACACTCGTCGTCGGTGCAAAGGGTTTACGGGTAGGGGGAAGGCAACTACGGGCGGATACGGGGCCGCAGGGCCGGGCGCGGGGCGCCCGGCCCTGCGGCAACACGTGGATCGCAACGGCGTCGAGCAAGCCCTGGCGCAGCTTCGAGCCGGCAGCCTCCTCGTCGCTGTGCAGCAGGCCTGTAGGCGGTATCAGAAATGGCCTGCCTGGGCAAGCGAGAAGGTCCACGAACGTTCCAACGGCTCATGCGCGACACGCGCCGCGACCGTGCATAGAGTGCCCCTCGACATGAGCACCCAGCCAACACCGCGATGGGAATCCCAGATGGAGCCACCAGCGCCACTGAAGGACTACCCGCGCTTCGGGCGCGAGCCGCTGGACCATGCGCACGCGCCCTACGCCATCGTGCTGTTGCTGCAGCGGATCGAAGTGCCTGAATGGGCTCCGACCTTGCTGGCCTGGCTGGGCCGCTACGACGGCCTGGAGGAGCACCTGCACCACGAGGATGACCCGGCCTGTTGCACGCGCGACGTCCTGATGCAGCACGCCATGCAGTGCCCCGCGGCTGCATCGGCCGCCCCTCTGTCCCCCGAGCAGAAGCATGCGCGGATCGAGCTGGTCGTGCAGGACCTGCTGCAGCTGTCGTTCGTCCGGGCCGCGGCCTATTGGGGGCAGCTGATGGGCGAGCGCACGACATGGCACCCGCTGGCCCAGCCATGGATGAGCTTCCTGGAGATCGTGCCCAGCACCGAAGAACGCGGCGACCGGGACGAGGGCCTGCACGTGTGGACCCGCGAGAGCGCTGATGCAGCGCAGTTGAAGGCAACCCGTGCACTGCTCATGTCCGGTTCGCCACTGCACCAACAGGTCCACCCGCATGGCCGCAGATACGATGGCAGACCACCCCGCTGATGCAGCGGGCAGGCTCAGGCAGCTGGGCCAGGCGCTGTTCGGCCGTGTTCGCAAGCAGGTGGCCAGCGTTCTGCCGCGTGCGTCCACCGCGTCCCCCGCCACGCCCGCTGCACCAGCCGCAGCCTTGGAACCGGCGGCGGGACCTGCACCGGCTGAACTGGCTGGCAGCACGCCGGGCTGGCTGCGCGTGTGCGATGCCGGCCAGCTGCTCGACGTGGTCCAGGCCGACAAGGCCTTGAAGGAGATCTACCGCAAGACGCGGTTCTCCCACGCGACGTGGGAGCGCGACTGCCTTGTCGCCATCCGGCGCTACGCCGAGTTCGCGCAGCTGCTGCCTGCCTCGGAAGCCCACCACCACGCCCACGCCGGTGGACTGCTGGCTCATACCTTGGAGATGCTGCTGGCCGCGCTGGCATGGCGCAGCGGTCGGATGCTGCCAGAGGGCGCCCCCATCGAACAGATCGACGCGCAGCGCGACGAGTGGACGCTGGTGGTCTTCTACTGCGCGCTGCTGCACGACATCGCCAAGCCCATGACCGACCTGCGCGTGTCCTGGCGCAGCAAGGACATGGCCGATCCGCTGCGCTGGCATCCGACATCGGGCGCCCTGACGCAGGTGACCCAGGGCCGCGCCCGCGTCGAGTACCTGGTCGAGTTCACGCCCAAGGCGCTGCGCGACTACCGCGCGCACTCCAAGCTCGCGATGTTGCTGCTGCCGCACATTGCACCGGCCTCGGCCCTGGCCATCCTGGCGCGCACACCTGCCGCATTCGAGTGCCTCAACCGCTACCTGTCCGGCGAGGACAAGGATTCCCTGGTCGCGCGCATCGTGCGCGAGGCCGACAAGGCGTCCACCCGGCGCGCGCTGCAAAGCGGCAGCCGCGCGCGCTTTGCGAGCGCCTCGGCCGTTCCGCTCGTGGACCTGCTGATGCAGGCAGTGCAGGACCTGCTGCGCCAGGGCACGACCCTGCCGCTCAATCGCACAGGTGCGGCAGGCTGGGTCTTCGACGGTTCCATCTGGTTCGTTGCCAAGCGTCTGGCCGACGCCACGCGCGACTGGATCAAGAAGACCGCCCCGGACGAGGCTGTCCCAGGCGAAGCCAAGAACGACCGGCTGTTCGACACCTGGCAGGAGTACGGATGCATCGTGGCCAGTCCTCAGTCTGGCCAGGCCATCTGGTACGTGACGGTCCATGGCGCAGCGCCCCAACAGTCCGATGTTGGCGACCGGGGCGGGCAGGGCGCGTACACCCACTGCCTCAGCGTGCTGCGGTTCCCGCTGGACAAGGTGTACAGCGACCCCGCACACTACCCCAGCCCCATGCTGGGCCACATCGAGGTGAACGAGAAGCGTGGCGCAGCCTCGGACGCCGTCGATGCCGAAGCTGATGCAACGGGCGATGTGCCCGAGGATGTTGCAGCGACTCGCCTTCCTGATGCAGCGCGGCCAGCGGGTTCGTCTGGTGCAGCGACCGACACGCTGTCCAACCTGGAGCGCGGGGGCAATGCTGGTGCAGATGCACAGGCTGCTCCCACAGCTGCGCCAGATGGTGGCGGGAAGAAGCACGAAGCTGCGCCAGGTGCCAGGCCGGCCGCGGCGAAGGACCTGGTTCGGTCGCCGACCTCGCAAGCCTTTCTCAAGGGCAAGCTTCCAAGCCGCAAGAATCCGCAGGCTGCGTCACCGGCGGACCCGACGCCCGCCGATCCGCCGCCGGCGCGTGCGGCCACAGGTGCCGAGCCGGGCGCTGCGCCTCGCCGCAAGGTGTTCGAGGACTTGGACGACGAGTACCTGCTGAGCCCGGACGAATCTGCGCAGAGCGTGGCGGACCAGGTCCAACGGCATCGCACCGCGCGCGCCGCGGCGCAGCTCGAGCGTGCGCAGATGCAGAGCGGCGCAGCACCGCGAATCGTCAGCGCGCCGCCCGCGCGGCAGACGCTTGCTGCCTCGCACAGGGCGGCACCCGAAGCATCGCCACCGTCGCCGCCTTCGCCACCTCAGGCGCCGAGGAAGCCCGCGTTTGCAGGGTTGATGCTGACTAGCCTTCAGTTGGGTGCGCCACCTTCTGCGTCTGCGGCGCCGTCTGCAGCCCAACAGAGCCGATTCCCAATCGCCGATGAGCCAGCAGGGCCTGCGCCGGTCCTGCTGCCGACGAAGCTGCCGCCGGTGCCGGGGGCACCGGCGCCCAGCATCGCAGCGCCTGGCCCTTTAGCCGCGGCTTTCATGCAATGGGTCCAGGCCTCGCTGGTGGACCGCAGCATCAAGTACAACGAGACCGGGGCCGTGGTGCACTTCGTGCCGCTGGGCATGGCACTGGTATCGCCGCTCATCTTCAAGCTCTACGCCCAGGCCCAGGGTCCAGATGGAGCGCCCGCGGACGAGTTCGCCATGCAGGTGCAGCGCGACCTCATCCGCGCCAATCTGCACGTCGCGGGGCCGAACAGGACCAACATCGTCAGTTTCGAGGTGATCGGCCGCGGTGACACCGTGGTCAGCCGGCTCTCAGCAGTCGTGCTGACAGAACCCGGCCGCTGGGTTCAGCCCGTGCCACCCAGCAACCCGGTTCTGCGCGTGAAATGATCTGTTGCACACATGCATACACATTAGTTGACACAGAATGCATGAATGAAATAAAGTCTCATCGCGGATCAGTGAGGGTATGTGTCCCAAGCGCAACTGGCGCAGGGCGCGGGCTGGCGAAGGCATTGCCGTTCGACTGTCCAGCGACTTTGCATGGTGAGTTCGTGACACGCTGCACGCAGTGCTGGCGGGTTGAACTGCTCGCTTTGTGGACGTCAGAAGCGCTTGGAACAGATACCTTCGTTCAATTTGGAAACCAAATTCGTACGGAGTTTTGATGCTGACGTTCACGGTCGTCGCCTCCAAGGGGGGCGTCGGAAAGACCACCGTTTCGGCGAATCTCGGCGGGCTTCTTCGAGACCTTGGCTATCGCGTCCTGCTGGTGGACGCAGATGTTCAGCCATCGCTCTCCCAATACTTCCCTCTCGCGCGCCAGGCGCCGTTCGGCCTGACCAAGATGGTCACGGATGGCTTTCTGTCGCCCGAGTGCATCTCCACCGTCGAGTTGCCATTCGGCGACTTCCGCAGCCTGCGTGAAACGAGCCGGGCTCCGGCCCTCGACATCGTCCTGTCGGATACCCGCGAGGGTAAGCTGCAGGACTGGCTCGCCCAGCGCCTGGACCGGCTCGTGCGCATTTCCATGGCGCTGAACCAGGAGGTGACCAGGAGCCGGTACGACTTCGCCATCATCGACACGCAGGGGGCCCTGGGGCATCTTCAGGACGCCGCCGTCAATGCGGCCGACATCTTGATCACGCCCGCAACGCCCGACATCGTGTCCACCCGCGAGTTCGCGGCCGGCACCAAGATGTTGATCGATCGGTTCGAGGCGGCATCGAACATGGGCTTCAAGATCCCATCGATGCGCGCGTTCATCAACCGGACGGAGAACACCCGCGACAGCCGGGACATGTCCGGGCTCATCCGCGAGGCCTTTCTCGATCTGCGCGGCCGCGTCAGCGTCGTCGAAACCGCAATCCACAGCGCAGTGGCATTCCGCAAGGCAGCGACCGCGAATGCGCCGGTCCATTGGGTCGATCCGCGCGCTTCCGACGCGATGCATCTGCTGCTCTGGGATCTCGTCCCATCGCTTAAGGGCGTGTACGCGCCGAACCATCGCTACTTCGGTTCGCAGGTCGATCTGCGCAACGGCGCGCTCGAAGAGCCGCAGCCGCTCGTGTCGCAGTGAAGTCGCGGCATGCGTACGCCTGAAACAATGACTGCCGCCCAGCGCGCGGCCAGACTTCGAAACGGAGAGTCCACCACTGCGCCTTCGCCAGGCCCTGGCCACGAACATCGTACGCCGAACAAGCACCTGGACAGGGCGCGTGCCTCGCTGATGTCCTCCGTGCAGCGTCCCAGCGCGAGTGCGAGCCTCGACCCAAACGCCGAGGTGGATGGATCGCTTTCGATCCTGCCGATCGACGACATCGAGCCCTACGACCAGAACCCGCGGGTCGGCGAGAACCCGAAGTACGCCGAGATCCGCGCATCCATGGTCGCCAACGGGATGACCAGCATCATTACCGTGACGCGCCGGCCTGGTGGCCTGAAGTACTTCCCCCACTCCGGCGGGAACACGCGGCTCCATATCGCCAAGGAACTGGCCGCAGCTGGCGACGACCGCTTCGCGCGTCTGCGCGTGATGATCAAGACCTGGACCAGCGAATCTGTCGTGCTCGCGGCGCACCTCGGAGAAAACGAGAACCGTGGCGACACGTCGTTCTGGGAGAAGGCCCTGGGCGTCCATGCCTTCAAGGTGGCCTACGAGAAGGAGAACCCGGGCCGCAGCATGACCGGCGCGGACCTGACCCGCGAGCTCAAGAAGCAGGGAACGGACTTCGGCGTCAGGATGGTTCAGAACTTCCTGTTTGCCGTCGAGGATCTGGCGCCCATTGGACCTTGGCTGCGGGCCAGCGAGGTGAACCTGGCTCTGCGCCCGAGAGTAGGCGAGTACGTCGAGCTGATGCAGCGCTTCCGGCAGGCGCCTGCTGCTGCATCGACACTGAAGACCCAACTGGAAGAAGCGGCTGCGGAAATGCGGAGCACCGAAGCCCGCAACCGTGAGCGCGATGAGTCGGAACGCCGGCCGGTGCTGCTCGACGTCGAACGCGTGCTGTTGCGCATCTCGACATCGCTGGCCGACACGCTGGAGCTTTCGGTCGAGCGGTTTCGGCAGATGAGCTCTGCGCTGGCGCACGATCCGCTCTTGCAGTCGAAGGATCTGCTCTCGCTGCCGGAACCGGAGGCTGCTCGGGCCTCAGGCGCAGCGGCAAAGAGCCAACCGCACCAGGACTCCACGCCGGCGCGAGCTCCAGAGTCCTCGCGCGCCACGGCGCAGCGGCATGGCGATGCGCCAGCCCAGCGCGAGCTTGGCCCCATGGCCGGGATCGTTGGCGGGACCAGCGGCCACGCCGCATCCAGGCCCGCCCCAGCAAATCCCATGGCGTTCGAAGCATCTGCGGCAGCGGACGGCGCCTCGCAGTCGCCAGCGCAGCGCCGTCAGCAGCTGCTCAACGAAGTCGAAGCGGTCATCACCTCGATCAACGGCGTCGTGCCCATCCACGACTTCGTGCTGCGCGTCGCCGAGATGCCGTTCGGCTTCATGGTCGACCTGCCGGTCAGCGCGTCGCACATCGGCGATGCCGACGTCTCCGCATCCGCCGGCATGCGCATCGTAGTGTGGCAGTTCCTGGCGGCGCTCTCCGGCCAGGCCCACGACAGCCATTGGCGTGCGGTGGCGGACCTTCCCTTCATTCGGTCGACGCGCTGGAGCCAGAAGCTCCAGGAGGGTCCCGCGGCGTTCGCGGGCCATCTGGTTGGTCAGTTGCAGGTTGCATGTGCGCCGATGAACCCAGAGCAGACGCTGTTCGACGTCTTCGTGGGCGCGGTCCCACTGTGGACCATGTTCGGCGATGCGCAACTCGGCCCGCTGTCCGTCCGGCTGTTGCAGCTGCGGCGCGCGCTGCAGGAGCTGGAGCCCGAGGCGCATTCAGCCTTGGGCGCGTATCTGAGGTTCGGGGAATAGGGGCCAGGTGGCCCAGGTTGGAAGAGGGATGGACAGGGAAATGATCACGGTCAGGGTCGACGACTCGTTCTTGGTGGGCGCGATGCTCCAGTTCATTGTGGGTGTGATCGACACCGAGCAAGGACTGGATCAGCTGCTGCAGCAGGGATGCTCGGCCGACCTGCTGGACAACCTGCGCCAGCGCAAGGCCAGAGATCTTAGGGAAGTGGCGCCAGGCCTGCGCTCGGTGCAGATCACCATCTCTGCGGCCGACCTCGACGGTGCCCTGCACCGCATCGACCGCGTGCGCCAGGACCAGGAGCTCTTCGAGTACTTCGTGCTCAACGGGGCCAGCCGGGGCATGATCTGCGAGCTCTGGAAGAAGACGCACGAGGAAGTGACCGCGATGCGCAAGACGCTGCTGCCCGATGGCAGCGGCAATCCCGGGCGTGCACCTCTCCCCAAGGATCCGGCCGTGCGTGAGGCGATCCACCGCGCATGGCACGCGCTCGAGGCCGATGCCGAGCTCTCCCAACGCGAGCGGATCTTCCAGCTGCACCAGCAGTTTCCCGACTTCCTGATCGACAGCCTGGTGTCGACGCTCAGCGAGTTCGATGCGCCCGATCGTCCGCGTGCCCGCCGGTCGGGTGCCAAGTCGGCGCCCATCGACGTGTCGCCGCGTGGCCCGTCGAGCCCTTTCGGACTGGCATGAGGGGATCCGCGATGGGATTGCCTCATCTCGCTTCGGCTTCCAACCAGGCGCAGCGCGCCGTCCATGTCGCACCACTTGACGCCGCACAGGACGAGCAGCTGCGCGAGGAAGCGCGCTTCCTGCATTGGTTCGGACAGGACACGGTCTCCTTCAACCGCGGCTACGTGGACATCGCCGGCGGCAACGTGGTCGCGGCCCTTTGGCTTTCCTTCGTGCTGGAGCGGATGCCTCACGAAGTGCGCGCACAACGCGCGGTGATGGATGGCCACCGGTACAGCTTCACCATGACGGGTGCCGAATGCGAGCACTCCACAGGCATCACCCGCGCGCAGCAGGCGAGCTGCAGACGGCACCTCCAGCTGCAAGGCCTGCTGCAAGTGGATGCCCAGCGCGGCAGGACCGTCACGTACACGGTACACCTGGATCAGCTGCGCAGGCGCATGGCGGAACATGCCCAGCCCCTCGTCGCGGCGCTGCGGCAGTCGCCCGTCGCGAGCCCGGCCGCGAGTCCCTTTTCCCCGCGCGCACGACGCGGCCGCTGAGCGTGCCCAGCATTCCCGGCGCCATGGCGCAGTTCGCCGATGCCGATGCGCTGTCGGCACAGCCGCTGCCAATCCAGACGTCGGAGTCGGGTGCATGCGTCGGCGACCTGGTGCTCCAGCATCTGAATGCCCGGGGCTTCGTTCCGTTCCATCCGACCCTCGCACAGCACCTCGGCTACAAGGCGGCGCTGTTCCTCGGCCTGTGTCTGTACTGGACACGCCATGGTGCACGCCTCAACCCGCAGCGCCAAGGCTGGTTCCATCTCTCCGCGCGCGAGATCGAGGAGGCCACGACGCTGTCGAGGCGCGAACAGGACACGGTGCGGGACATGCTGGTGCGCGCAGGCCTGCTCGAACAGCACCTGGCTGGTCGACCTGCAGTCATGCACTTCAAGATCAACCTGCGGCGCCTGGCCAACCGGCTGGAGATCATCGATGGAGGCACCACCACCGTCGACTCGGCATGGGCCTGGTTCGAGAAGAGCGTCAGCTTCTACCGTCCGCTGGGCGACCTGGCTGGCGGCGCGGGTGGCGGCCTCTACCTGTCCTTCGTGCTGCGCAGGCAGCGCCGCGCTGTCCTGGCGCCCGGCGGTGGCAGCGGGCAGGTGCAGATCTGGCCCGAAGAGGTCGAACGCATCCTGTGCCTGACGCCGAAGGTTCAGCGCACCATCCGTGAACGGCTCAAGCGGTCGGGTCTGATCACCGCGACGCCGGCGCCCAGGTCCGGCATCCTGGTGCACGTCAACCTGCATGCCGTCCTCGCCTGTGTTCGCGGACAAGGCATCGTGCCGTTGCCAGCCGCCGGCGGCGCGAAGGTCAGCAAGAGCAGGGCGGTGCGCTCGCGCTCGCGCACCACCGTCGCAGCCCCCACCGGAATGTTGATCCAGCAGCCTGACCTGATGCTCGCCCATCGCGGCGTGGAGCACATCCACGCACCGGGCGTTGCGTCTGCATTCCGGTTCCAACCGATGCAGGCGCTCGTGCTCGGCGAGGGAGTTGCCGGAACTGCGCAACTTCGCATGCCTGCCCAAGCTGGCCTTCCAGCGAGTGATGGCCCGGCGCTCGGTCCCAGCTCCCTCTCTGCGCGCGGTGCCCAAAGCGCCAAGCTTGAAGTCGGCCGACAGAGCCCGAAGCGCCAAACTGGCAGTGCCCAAAACGCCAAACTAGGCCTGCCCAAAGCGCCAAGCTATATACAAACAGGTTTTACAAACACAACAACAACCACCGCGCCGGCGGGCGAACCCGAGCGTGGCGATCACGCCGACGGTCGTCGTGCCGTTTCGATCTCGACTTCGTCGGAGGAGACTCGGACCGCCAGCGGGGCCGAGCTCATCTTCCCGCCGTCGCTCTCGGCCGCAGTCTTGCCGGGCCTTCGCGACGTGCTTGCGCAGGCTCCTGCACACCTTCGGCAGCTCCTGCTGGACGAGCTGCAGGGCCAGCTGCAGATTCCTGCGAAAACCATCCACAACCCCGCTGGGTGGCTGCTGGGTCTCGTGCGCCGCTGCGGTGACGGCGAGGGCCTTGCGCTTGCGAAGCAGGTGGCCGCGGAACGCCAGCAGCGCAACGCTGTGCAGCATCGGCTTGCCGCGGTTCAACCCAAGCCGCGTGCCGAAACGGGTGAGACCCCGGAAGTTCGTCAGGAAGAGCTGCAGAAGCTGATGGCGCTTCGCGGCCAGTTCGCGCGAAAGGCCGGTCGCCAATGAACAGCACCTCCGTACCCGCGCTGGGACAACCTGGCCCACGCAGCACTGAATGCCGCGTGGGTCAGAACGTCCCACCGTATTTCACCTCTGCAGCCCCTCCCATGCAAAACAGCACGCTCTTCATCCATCTCGTCCTGCACCTGCGGCACTACGCAGACGCCGCGGTCCTGTGGGCGGTGCTGAACGAGCATGCCGACGTTCAGGAATACCGGACCACGTCGACGGCCATGGCGAGCTCTGTGCTCGGCGAGACCATCGACCGCAAGACCGTGCAGCGGTCGTTCAAGCGCCTCGAGGACCTCGGCCTGGTCAGCGTTCGGATCCAGAGCAAGACCGCGACGCGCATCAGCGTGCACCGTCAGGCAGTGCTTGAGCTCCTGCGCACACACCTGCGGTCGGACCTCCCCGGCCTTGACACCAATGGTGACTTCCCCTTTCTCCATGCCTGGGCAGAAGACCGCGAGGCCCGGCATCTCGTCGGTGCCTGATCCCGGTATCCACGCCCATCGCTTCCCTCCCCTTTTCCCTAGGAGACCCCATGGCGACTGCCACGAAACCCAAGATCCAACGGCCTCAGGTCGCTGTGCCTGACGCGTCTGTCGCGCCTGCGGTGCCCGGCCCACTCATCGGTGAGCCCCTCGCGGCGGAGTTCCTGACCGAGCCCAACTCGCCGTTCCCGGACGGCTACTCGATTGCCAAGGAACGCGCCTTCCTGGCCAAGGACATCGAGGCCGGCCTGGCCGAGAAGGAGTCCGGCCGGCTCTACGACCGCTACATCGAGCTCCTGGACCGCGAGGACCGGCTGGAGTCCATGCGCCGCCGCTATGAAGACAAGATGGGCGCCGACCACGAGACGACGGCCGAGGAAGTCACCGGAATGCGGCAGATCGGCCGGCTCGTCGACGAGGAGGTCGACCAGCTGCAGGTCCACACCCTGGAGGCCTACCGCCTGTTCCTTGGCCGCCGGCGCGAGCCTGGCACCGAGGCCGCACCCATCATCGGCGGCAAGAAGATGGGCTCCGTCCTGCGCTCGCTGTGGCTCATGACCGGCCGCGACAACCCTTACGCCGATTGGGCGCTGGTGCGGCACGAGCATGCCATGCGGGAAGTGCAGGGCAGGCTGAAGCGGGAGATCGATGCGGCCCAGGCCATCCTGGACAAGCAGCAGCGCCGCGGCCTGTCGCTGTCCATCGTGCGGTCGGAGAACCCCATGGTGCTGAACCTGGGCTTTCGCTCGCCCTACGGCTATGGCGTGGTCCACATGGTCAGCGAGTACGACTGGTTCATCCGCCTGATGAAGACGATGGAGCGCAAGTCGCTGCGCACGGACGACGAGGTTCGCAAGGTCGTTTCCGAGATGAACCGCCTGATCCGTCGCATCTGGAACGAGACGAGCCGCTTCGACCGTTGGCTGGGCCAGGAGGAGATCAAGGACCTGTGCCGCAGCGACTTCGCCGAAGGCGTGCCGGAGGATGCCTCCAAGCGCGCGCAGTTCGCGGTCGAGGTCTTTGGCCCCGTGCCGGCCGACGTGTTCACCTGTGCCATCAAGCCCACGCATTCGCGCCGACACCTGCGAGTCTCGCCGGAAGAGCGCAAGTTCCTGGCGCACATGGGCAGGCAGCTGGCGAAGGCTGAGGCAGCTGCGGCTGATGGCGACGCTGAGGCGCACTCGGCAGCTGGAGCTGCTGGGACAGCCGGGGCGGATGCGGCAGACCGCGCAAGTCCGCAGCACTAGCAGCGCGCGTGCGACTGAGCCAGTGCGTGTCCAGTTCGAAGCTGCGGCAGTTTGGATCGAAAGGCTGATGTGAAAGGCGATGTGGTGGAAACGGCTGCGGCAGTTGCACTCGACCATTCCAGTGTCAACGTGCGGACCTGGGCGGTCGAGGCGATGGGGGCCGAGCCGTGTCAAAGCGGAGTTGACGCAAAGGCCTTTACGGGTAGGGGCGGGCTGAGCGAGCTGCGGCACCAGGTTGACCTGCTGGACCGGATCGAGACCCGCATGTCGGAGTTGAGCACTGCGTCCAAGACGGGCGGCCTGGTCGACGTGTACCTGATGCTGCATCGGCGGGCCAAGACCGGCTATGCGTTTCTGCGGTGGCGCGAGGTCGGCGGCGCCAAGCGCCACCTGTCCTGGGATGCGCTCCAGGACCGGGCCGCGGGCTGGGAGGCCCGCACGCGGCTCTGGCTCACGCAGATGACGGCGCAGGCGCAGCAGCTCAACGACGAACACCTGCAGGTGCGCGACGAGCTTGGCCGCATCCGTAGGCGGGTGATGTCCCGTCCACAGCCGGTGTTTGCGCGGTCGGTTTCATGAGCGGTCGCAGCGGCCAACGGACGATCCGGAGTCTCAGGGACGAGTTTTCTTCCAGCGCGAAGGCGTGGTGCCGCACTCGCGCTGTCCTTCAACAGCACCAAGGAGCAATCCATGCAGAACCTTTTCATCGGCAAGGGCAACCTGGCCGCCTCCCCCGAGGGCAAGTGGATCGATCGGGCCAACAGCAGCGACAAGTTCTACGTCGCCACGATGCGGATCATGTTCGCCCGCTATGGCAGTGACGGCCAGGGTGGCGTCGAGCAGATCGGCGGTTTCTGGCGCGAAGTCGAGATCTACGGCAAGAAGGCCGAGGACTGCGTCGCGCACCTGCGCAAGGGCGCACGCGTCCTGGTGATCGGCGAGGAGCGCGACTTCACGGCCCACGACGATGCCGGCAACGAGGTCCAGGTCATCAAGATCGTGGCCGAGGACGTCGCCTTGCAGCTGACCCGGATCGAGTCGATCAAGTTTGCCGCAGCACGGCAGCGAGAGGAAGAAGTCGAAGCCTGACCGGCAACCTGGCTCAGCCTTCCGAGCCGACCTGCCTTGTGACGTCGAAGCACCGCCAGTGCCGACACAAGGAGGATGAAATGCAGAACGCCAAGACGGGCACCGCAGACGCAGCAACCATAGCGCGCACGGAACCCGGAGCAAGAGAAGACGTGCTGGCCAAGCTGTTACAGCACGGAATGAGAACATTGGAGAGCTTGTCCCAGACCACTGGCTGGGAAGAAGCCGACACGCAGAAGACGCTGCTGTCGCTGATTGCGGCGGGGCGCGCGGATTGCAGGATCCGCGACGGACGCCGGATGTACGCCGGCAGGGAGCCCATGCATGTCCGGGCCTGACGCGCTGGCCGCGTCGCGCGCCGAATGCCGTTGTTGGAGAGCTCCGCACCATCGCTGCCCGTGCGAAGCAAACCCGTGAGATCCGACCCGGCGCCGGCCTTGCTCGCCACGGAGCCGGTCCAGCTGCTGCCGCCGGAGCTGCTGGTCAAGGCCGTTGCCGATGGCAAGCGCATCGGTCTGCAGCTGCTGCATGTTCCTGGACTCAAGAAGCCGTTGGCGACCGCGGGCGGGTGGTGGTGCGCGCCGCGGCGGATGACCATGCTGCGCCAGGCCAGCCCGCAAGCCATCCATGCGGCTCTGCAGGCCGTCTTCCACGGCCAGCACGTGACGCTGTCCGAGGTCCCACGCATGCTCGCAGCAGCGCTGCGCGATCCCCAGGCCGATTACTTCACGCAGCTGCTGGACGTGCAGATCTTCCCGTTGCGCGGCGCCGAGCTCACCCGCGGGCGCTACGCAGTCAGCTTCACCTACGATGCGCCGTGCGTGGCCGCCATGCGGTCGCTGGGCGGCCTCTTCCATGGCCATGCTGCGGCCTGGCAGGTGCAGGCGGACCCGACCCAGGTGCTGGCCAGGCTGCACGAGGTCGCTGGCATCGACCCGCAATTCGTGTTCGTGCACGAGCAGCCGGTGCTGCTGGAGGCGCTCTCGTCATCGTCTGGCGGGCATGTGTCGATCACCGTTCCGGCGAAGGCACCGCCCAAGGGCCTGTCTGGGCAGGCCGCTCCTGAGACCGGCGATGGATTCTTCTCGGCCGAGCTGGACCGCACCACCCAGCTGGCCTACGACAGCCAGGCGCTGGCCGGCCTGGTGTCCGCCGGCACCTTGCGCGACTACCAGGCGGTCGGCGTGCGCCACCTCCTGAGCCAGTCCGGAGCATGCCTGGGCGATGACATGGGCCTGGGCAAGAGCCGGCAGGTCGTGGTGTCCACACGCATGATCGCGGGCACCGCCCGCGTTCTGATCGTCTGCCCCGCCACCTTGCGCCTGAACTGGCAGCGCGAGATCCAGATGATCTTCCCGCGGGCCATCGTCGGCATCGTGGGCGAGGACCGCCACGAGGCGCTGCGTGGCTGCGACTGGGTGGTCGCCAACTACGAGCGCCTGGGCGGCCTCGTGCGCGACCAGTCGCTGGACTTCGCCGTCATGGCGGTGGATGAGGCGCACTACCTCAAGGAATACGACTCGGGGCGCACCCGCAACATGTTCCTGCTGGCGGCGCGCATCCCGCGCCGGTATGCGGTGACTGGAACGCCGTTGCTCAGCCGCGAGGTGGAAATGCACACGCTGCTGCGCATGACCGGCCACCAGCTGGGCAACCTGCCACTCAAGGAGTTCACCAAGGAGTACGCGGGGTCCAGCGAGAAGCGGGCACGGCTGGCCGCGGCGCTCAAGGGCTGGATGCTTCGACGCAGCAAGGACGTGCTGACCGACCTGGGCGAGAAGTCGCGCCAGGTCGTCTACCTCTCGCCGGCGGAAGGGCTGGGCGCCTACCAGGAGATCTGGGACGACATGAGCCTGGGCGCCATGCCCAAGATCGTGAAGCTGCGCCAGGCCCTGGAGGCGATCAAGATCGGCTACCTGGTCGAGATGGCCGAGGGGCTCTCGGCAGGCGACAAGCTCATCATCTTCTGCGAGTACATCCCCACGGTCACGGCCTTGCAGGAAGCCCTGGAGGCCGTTGGTGTGCGCTGCGTGACATTGGTGGGCCAGGACGGGCTCAAGACCCGCCAGCGCGCGATCGACGCGTTCCAGCAGGATGATGGGGTCAAGGTGTTCATCGGCACCACGTCGGCGGCCGGCGTGGGCATCACGCTGACGGCCGCGAACTACGTGGCCTTCGCCAGTCTGCCGTGGACACCCGCCTTGATGCGCCAGGCCGAGGACCGCGCCTACCGCATGGGCCAGAAGCGCAACGTGATCGTGAAGGTGCCGCTCGTGCCCAAGACGATCGACGAGCGGGTTTGGGAACTGCTGGGTAGCAAACGGGAGACCGAGATGGAAGTCGTCGAGGCGGTAAAAGAATCGCTGCAGGGGGCGTGACCATGTGGTGGTTCATGCGGTATGCGTGGAACGTGGCAAGGTTGTGGGTGGCAGGGCATATCTGCTGGCGGACAGCGCTGCATGGGCTTCGGCAGCGGCCTGTCGCGCTAGCTGGCCGCAAGGGCAGCTACGTCGTCGATCCGGATGTCGATTGACCGGGTGCATGCGCCAGTCAGCATTTTTTGCCGTGCCGTTTCTGCTAAATTCCAAGCGTGTTCTGCTCCTCGTGAGCCACTACGTCGCTCAGCCCTTGAAAGCGACACGGCCAGCCTCCCAAGGGCTTGCCAGGGGCACATGTCGTCAACCCACCGGGAAACCTCTTCCCGGTCGGGCAGGTGGTTTCCTTCTTCCCGGAGATCACCATGCAACAGTCCTCGTCCCCGAAGTCGACCACCGGCTTCAGTCCTCGCTCCGTCGATGCGCGGCATCTGCACCAGATGTTCGAACGTGTCGATGACGTCGTGGTCGCTCGCCTTCTTCTGGCGGGCTTCAACGACAACGCTGACTTGGCCAAGGCCTTTCCTGGCGTGCTTCTGCGCGCCCAGGAAACGGTCAAGCGCTCCCACATCCGCTATGCCAAGGCGCGCCGCTATGGCGTGCTGGCCAGGACGTGCGGTGGCATTGCGATCGACCTGGTCTTGACCGTCGTCGATGTCGCCCAGCGCATGGGTCGCGGCTTGGCTTCGTCCGTGCGCGGTCTGCAGCGGCGCGCCGCGTACAAGAAGTCGCTCCGCGACCAGTCGAAGGTCATCCGTCTTTCCGCTGTGCGCGGCGATTCGGTCACCGACGTCGAGCCTCGCGTTCGCGAGGCCGCTTAGGCACCAGGGAAGGGCAGGGTTGGACGCAAGTCCAGCCCTGCGTCCTCCCTCCAAGCCACCACCTGCTGACTGCCTTCACAACAGCGCTTGCCGCCATGCAGCGAGCGTTGCCGTGAACACAGGAATAACCGAAAGAGAGAACCTATGCGCATCCCAACCTTGCTCCTGCCCATCGCTGCCGCCCTCGCCCTGGCCGGCTGCGCAGCCACGTCTGCCACACCGGAGGGGGCCTCGGTCGAACTGGTGACTGCTCGGCCCACGGGCTGCAAGGCCCTGGGCGAGGTCGTCGGCAAGCAGGGCAACGTGTTCAGCGGGGACTTCACGTCCAACGAGAACCTGATGGTCGGCGCACGCAACGACCTGCGCAACAAGGCCGCCGCCATGCGCGGCAACGTGGTGCACGTGCAGAACACGCTCAACGCGACCCACCCCTACAGCTCGGGAGCGGTCAGCACCACGATGGTCGGCACCGTGTTCGCGTGCCCACGATGAAGACGGGGCTGCGCATAGCGGTGCTGCGGCGACAAGGTGCCAGCCGTCGAGGACCCGAGCAATCCGGTCGTCAACGGCGTGGCGATGAAGCGGCAAGAGTTCCTGGAAAAGTACTGCATGAGCCAGGAGCGCGCGGGGCAGACACCTTGCATTTTGGTCCTCCGTGAAGAGCGCAAGAGCTCGACCGTCGGCGAGATGCCGAAGTGGTGACAAGGTAGGCACTGGCCACCGGCGACGGGACGTGCGCCGCCGCCCAATGCCGTTGACCTTGCGGGTGCGGTGCTGGCATACTGACCCGCAATCGGTATCGCGCTTTGGATTACTTTGGATGGTGATGCCGAGAGGTCTTTCACCATCCATGCTCCTCAGGAGAGAAATCCATGAGCCCACAAGCGCAGCCGTCTACTGGTCCTCGGCACCAGAACGTCACCGAATCCCTTCACGCCTTCATCGACGCCGTTCTCGGCGGTGAGCCTTCGTCGCAGGTCTGGGTTGTGGTTGTCCGCAACCAGGGAACCCGCGAAGAGCATGAGCACAGCTACCGGGCTGCATCGCCTGACGAGGCCGAGACCCTGGCCCACCACAGTGCCACCCTGCACGAGCCCACTGGCCATTTCTTCGTGCAGGCACTGCGCGTGCGGCCGCGGCGCGCGCTCTGGGACGTGCGGCTGCAAGGCCGTGCCCAACTGCGCGAAGCACTTCCGTCCGGCATGCCGCTGCTGGTGGGCCGCATCGTAGCCACGGATGAGGTCGAGGCGCGACAGCAGGCATTGGCCGTGTACGGCCGTGGCCGTCTGGGCGATGCCAGCGCCGCCGAGTGGCGGTTCGTCGAGCCCGGGGATCTGTTCGCGGTGGTCCGCAGCTGAGGTAGCCGCTATGGTCATCGATCTGCAGGACTGGCTCGTCGCCTTCCAGGACGCGGAGACCGAGCAGCGCATCAAGATCCCCGTGGAGGCCGGCAATCCGGTCGCAGCCGTCGACGCGGCGATGAGGATTCTGGACGCAAGGCTTCTCGGCCGGCGTGACTGGCTGGTCATGGACTCGTGCGCGTCTCTGAACCACGGAGACACCGATGCGTGAGAAGGCCGACACGAGCGCTCGCAGCAGCCGAGCCGAGGTGCGCAACCCCCTCCTGGCCTTGCCCGAGATTCGGGAAGCGTTCGCCTCGCTGCCCGCCGACAGCCAGACCGCGCTGCGCATCGCCTTGAAGGCCATGAGCGTCAACTTCCGTGCGCGTGGAAACGAGGCGTGGCAGAAGCACAAGCCTCCGATGGCGGCCTACTGGAAAGGCAACGCGGTCTATGCGCGGCACTTGGCGCTTGCCATCCGCCAGAATGGCGGAGCCGATCCAATCGAGCCAACGGGCATCTGCGCTGCGTGCGGGGATGGGCCTGAAGAAGGGAGCCACAAACATGACGCGTGAAGTGCTGACGGACGAGAAGATTGACGCCCTGTGGCGCGAGGCCACGGACATCCACGGTCTCACAACGCGGGACCGCGCGCGCTGGTTCGCGCGACAGGTTGCAGCATTCACATCTGGGCCGGCGCTGGAGCCGGTGGCATGGTGGCTGCAAGGCACCGAGGTCGTCGAGTTCAACCTGGCCGACTACCACGACGGCCCCGAGTGGACGCCTCTTTGCGCTGAGCACGAGTTCGACCGGCAGGCAATGCGGATGCCGCTTTCGCCCGACGACTTGGCCGACAAGTGCGAGGTCTGGCTGCAGTCCGGTGGCGCATCGAATGTCGTTGACGCTTTCGAGGCCGGCTACCGCATGTGCGAGGGCGACCGCGCCGTCGGATCCGCGGCGCCGGAGCAGTCCCATGAGAAAGCCCCAGCATGAGCGACGGCATTTTTCGGCCAACCCAGGAGCCGGCCAGGCTGCTGTACGACGCCTTCCAAGCTGAGTCTCTGCTGCGCAAGGAGCGCGAGGTCGGGATCTGGATCGAGAAAGAACGGCTCGCCGTCTGGACGGCCGCGCGCGACTACGCTCAACAGCACGGCCGGCCAGTCCCGACGCTGGAGCAGATCAAGGCCAAGGAGCAACTGGCTCTCGGTCACACCGACTACGGATCCAAGTGGGCGCTTGGCGTGGCCGAACTGCTGGCCACAGCCCGTGCGCCCCATGCAGGGTAGGGCGTATGCTGATCGCCCACTGTCCGACCGACACCATCCAGGTTTCCGAGGATGCGGCGTCCTGCACGCACGACAGCATCGACACTTTTTTCGGTGATCTGCCGCACGGCGCGACCGCCTGGGTCACCTGCACGCAAGGCCTTCCGCACTTCGATCCCGACTGGGGCCATCAGCTCTTCATCACGCTGACGCTGCGCGGCAGTGATCAGCACGAGGTCGGCGACGCAAAGCTGATCACGCAGGGAATCTCCCAGCCGGCAGTGCGACCGGGCGCGCTCTTCGTCGTGGACCCGTTGGTGCCGCATTGGCTCATCGATTCCGATGCGGCCAGGGAAGGGCGGCGCCCCGAGCGCTGGATCGGGCTGCAATGGGAGGTGCCGCGCAAGAATGCAAAGGAGCGCGCGCGCCAGATCGTCGCCGAGCTCGGAGGCAGATGGTGCTCCCCCACTGATACTCGCTATTCGTCCTGGGCCGGCAAGCCACGCGGCCAGACCATCATCTCTAGAAAATCGCCATGACCAAGAAGGCCATCACCCCCGCCCTGAAGCACGAGGGCTACCTCGTCATCGCCCGCACCGGCCCCATGTTCTTCGGCCTCGACGACTTGGAAGAGGCCACGAAGTACTGCGAACCCGCAGCGAAACCGGTCAAGCTCCTGGCCGACGAAGCCGAGTTGGCAACTCACGAACAGGCGCAAGGCGAAGACGATGCCTGATCAGCCGCCCCTCGCCATCCCGACCATACCGGTCGTGGCATGGTGTGACGATGGAAGCCACGTCGGCGAGGTCCGCGTGGTGCTGGACTCAGCCCGGCGCAACTTTCCGGCAGCAGCCGTCCGCGCATACTCCCAGCCGCTTGTCCGGTTGGAAGACGCCCGCGCCATGGCCGAAGGGCTGGTGCGGGTCGCACTGGAACAGGCGGGGAGGCTCTGCGAGGCCGAGCGCGCCGAACACATGGAGCAGGCCGGCCGCAATGACGGCCGTCAGTCCGATATGGCGTTCGGCTCGGTCGACAGCGCCGAGCGGATCGCCGAGGCGATCCGCGCTCTGGCTTCTCCTTCCACCCCAATCGATAGCAACGTGTGATGACAGAAGGATCGATCCGAGATTGCCCGAGTTGCCACAAGCCGCGCCGAGACAACTCGCCGGCTGGATACGCCTGGCGGCACATCGATGGCCATGGCCTGGTGTGCTGGGCCTGCTGCGACAGGATCCGAGCCGCACATAGCCGATGGCCCGCGATCAACGTTTTGGAGCAGGCCGCCGTGATGGTGGAGGCCGAAGCAGGAAACGTCTATCTGGACCGCAACCACCCCGGGCTGGCCGCAACTCTCCGCGGGTATGCCGTGGCCATTCGCGCACTGCCTGATCCCACGCCGTACCTCGACGTTCAGGCTCAGGCCACTCCCAGCCACGCCGGCTGACGGATCTGCTCGAATCCGGAACCCACCGCTTCAGCCGCACCATCATGTCCACCAACAGGAGCGGACCGCCCAAACGTGAGCCCCAGCCATGCGCGATTTGCGGCTGGGGTCCCGACCGGGCCGTTCATCTGCCTGTCCTAGAGGGCCAGAGCGAGGGGCAGCCGTGGGGCATGTCTACCCCGCGCCATCCTCGGTGACGCCTGCGGTCGCCTGATTTGTCTTCCGAGCGTGTACGATCAACGCGCGTTTGTGGCCCCGTGCCCAACCGCGCCGGATCAGGCTTTGAAATCCGGACGTCGTCCCAGCAAGGGATGGCCAAGCCATTTGTCAAACCCGTGTGGGCGTTCCATCGCCCACTGGGACCGGTGGCATGCTCGCGCACAACTAGGAGCATCGATGCATGTCACAACAACAAGAGTCCGACTTGCAAGCTCTGGCCGCCGAAGCAGCCAGGGCACGCAAGGACCGCGAACAGGGCCTTCTGGCCAAGTACCGCGGGATGCCCATCGAGGGACTGGAGCAACTGGTCGACGATCCGACATCGGCGCTGTCCTCGCAGCAGCGAGACGAGATCCGCAGTTACCTCGTGCTCGGCAAACGCGCGGCCAAGGCCAAGCTGGAACGCCAGGAGCGCATCGGCGACGTCTACGAGAAGTCGGGACTGCCGATGGCCGTCACGGGCTTCTCCGCCTACACCTGGCTGGTCCATTCCATCGGACTGGACGGCACATGGCGAACAGCCCTGGACATTCTGATGTTCATGGCCGCGGTCGGTTTGTGGGTGCTCATGCGGTTGGCCGCCTGGCGGCGCATCAACCGGGCGCGCAGCATGCTGCTCGACTTGGGCAAAGTTGACTAAAATCGCGGGCAGAAGGGAATCACCATGGAAGAAATGAGTCTCGCTCTGCGCGTGGTGCTCGGATTGGCGGTGATGTCGGTCCCAGTCGGATTGGTTGTCCAAGCCGTGTTGGCCCTCAGACGGGCCGACAGGGAAATGGACGAAGTGTCGAAGCAGCTTTGGGGTGATGTTCGCTCCTGAGCAGCGTTGAGATCGTTGATCTCGGGAAAGCCCTGTGCCTCAAGCACAGGGCTTTTTTGTTTGCCGCTCACTCGACTGACCCCCAGCGGGGCAGGGCGCCATCGGCGAACCGAGCCAAACCCAGCTTCCGCCAGTTCCGCCGATGCTTGGTTTCAGGGCCTGGCGCGCCGCCAGTCCCACGGCGGCGTTGGATCGGCGTCGCGCCATAGCCCTGCGCGCCTCGCCCGTGCCTCCTGCTCGGCGAATTCGTACTGCCCGCGCGCCTCGGGCGCTTGTTCCCGTGCATAGGCCCTGTACCACCACGCCATGCCCTGCGTGATCATTGCGAGGCCCGCATCGAGCGTCTTCGGTCCGTTGGTCGCGGCATCGGGCGCCACCCAGACGTTGCACACGCTGCGGCTGTACCGGTCGGTCTTCTGGCAATCCAGCCGGGCCCAACGCTGGAACGTCAGCGTGGCCAGCGCTTGGCGCGCACGCTCACCGTGGGCCTGCCGCTTCTCGGGCGCGTCGATGCCCGACAGCCGCACCTTGACCTGCTGGTAGTTCCCAGGCTCGCCACAACGGGCCGTGAGCGTGTCACCGTCGCTGACCCCTACGACAAGGCATACACGGTCCTGGGCCCACGCCTGGAGGGCTGCGCATGCCAGCACGGCGATGGCCAGGAAACGTTGGCAGGCCTTTGTCGGCGACGCCGCGCTGGTGCTGGCGCTTCCGCCAAATTCGACTTTGTGGTGGAAGCCCATGCCGAGATCCTATGGTCGTCTGCGTTGGACGGGCAAGCGGTGACCCGCAGTTGAGCACCTGACCCACGTCGGTCGCTCGATTGATGCGGCCACTGACGGGGAGCATGTCGCCAGCACCGGCCACGACGATGAGCGCCGCGGACGGAGCGCCCACCAGGGAAGAAGGACGCCGAGCCACACCACTGATTGGCGCCAGGTGCCAGTTGCAAGCGACAAGGCCCAGTTGATGGCCACCGGCAGTCTGCCTCGCAACATCGGCCTCGTGCGCGGTTCGATGAACGACGAGGTGATCTTGCCTCCGAAGTTGCCGCGCTGGGCCGTGCGCACGATGCGCGCCCCAACGCCGTGCATGTTGGCGGGATCAGCCGGGCACGCAACCTGCTTGATGACCTTGCCGCGTTGGGATGATTGACACGGACGGTTCACGTCCATCGTCTATCCTGCGCAGCGCTGGGCTCATCGCCCCCTGTCCACTAGGAAGTGTGGGCTGTAGGAGATCAGGTCTCTCCCGCTCGCCCGGAGCGAAACCCGGGCGCCAATTTCTGCAGAGCGTCGAGCCACTGGATCGGCAGCCCTGCCGTCGCATCAATCTTCAGCGCCAACCGGCATCTGCCCGCATGGTGTGCGCGGAGTTGATGAGCCTTCCCTTCGGTGAGCGCATGTGGCAGCGATCGCGTTGGCAAAATGCCGCCTGATGTCGACCTTCGAGAAGCTCTCCACCGCCGAACTCCAGCAGCTGGCCCAGGCTTGGCGCGAGAAGGCTTTGCGGGGCGTGAAGGAAGCGCGTGGCCAGGCGCACGAGCATGAGGCAGAGCTGCGTCGTCGGTTGGGACAAGGCGTCGGCCTGGCCACGCACGCAAACCTCGATCTGCGACCGCTCGACCAACGCGAGCGGTCGAGCGCACATCGGCCCTGGTGGCGAATTTGGTAGGGGCCCTGCGTCGGCCGCAGTACATGCGTGCATTGCGCCCGTCCGCGATGCCGTGGCTGCGCGCGGTGTGTTGCGCACTTGGAGTTGCGGCGCTCGCATTCAGTGCCGAGGCACAGGTCTACCGCTGCGGCAACACCTACAGCAACGTGCCATGCACCGGAGCCAAGGAGGTGGACACCAGCCCGACATTGAGCTGGGGCCAGGCCAAGGGCGGCACTGAGACCTTGTACCTGTGCCAGGCCTACGGCGGCGGCCAGTTCTGGACCCGCCAGCACTGCCGTCAGCGGGACGCCTTGGTCGAGCGCATGGAGTCGGTGCCAAGCGGCATGCCGTTCGAGCAACAGGTCGAGCTTGGACGCCAGCGCCTCGCGCAGAGCCGTCCTGAGACCGAGGCGCCGTCGCCTACCTCGCGGGGTCAGCCAACACTGGCCGCGGCCCGCGCAGGCCGTTGCAGCTACTTGGATGACCGCGTGCGCCAACTCGATGCCATGGCGCGCGCCGGCGGGCATGCCGGTTACATGGACTGGATCGCCAACGAGCGGAAAAAGACACGCGACGAGCAATTCAGGCTGCGCTGCTGACACCGGGCCAGCAGCTTGAAGCACGGCAAGGTCAAACCATCATGCTGCAGTACACCAGCATCGTCAGCACGATGAAGCCGAAGGGCAGAGCCCTGCGGCCCACTGGATGCGTCCGAACTGCGGCGTGCCAGCGCACGGGGCTCCAGACCCACACGCCCATGACGGACAGCAAAGCCAGGAACGCGACAACCTGCCAGGGAAGCCAGAACATGCTTAGGCCGCGACGGGCTGCTCAGATCGCTCCATGGGCCGTGTCTCGAGACGATGGCTCGCGACGCCGTAGGCAAGGGCAGCGTCGGCGAGTCGCGCCTTCAGGAGCCAGCGGTTCATCTGGCAGTCTTCCATCCATTCGCAGGCGAAGTTGCGGCCATCGAGAAGGGGTGCCTCGGGATTTCGCGCGATACGGATCTGCTGCATGGTGCATCCAAGAGTAACAAGGCGAGCGCCTGTTGGAGTGTGCGGGAAGTCACATCGCGCGGTGGCACTCTGCGGGTCAAGGTGTACGGTCAAGCCATCTGGCCCGAACGCCACCGGGCACGCCCGCGGCATGAACGATCTGTGCCTTCCGCAGAATCAATGCTGTTCTGGGAATCGAGCCCGGGAGCCAGCGCCTCCACCGTCGATACTTCAAGCAAGCGGTTTGGCATCGACGTCCCCTGCACCGCGTCTTCGCAGCCGCCAGGTGAGGGCGAATGCGTCGTCTGCACGCACAAACTAGCGGACCATGCATCCTGGCTGGCTTTGGTGGACGCAATGCGGAAACACCACGGAGTGCCAATCCCGATGGCTCTGCTGAGCTGGGCGTAGACAGGTTGCATCTGGAGGGCAAGCCTTGCGCATGCCCGCGCATGCACGATGCCTCGCTACGCCGCCTCGGTCGGCTTGCCGGGCAGCGTCGCCTCGAAGGACGGATGTTGCTTCCCGCGCAGTCGCAGCTTGTCGATGTTCAAGCAGGAGTCCATACGCAAACGCAGCGCGATGTTGTTGCCGATTCCGAGCTGGTGATTCACCCAACCCACGCAATGTGCATCGTCCGTCTCGTGACAGGCCATTGCGCGCAGCGGTACGCCGGGTACAGGCAACGCACCCGGCACAGCGATTGTGTTGGCAAGTGCCCGATGCTTGGTCTCGCAGTAGCCATCCGGAATGTCGTGAGGATCGACGTCAACTCGCCAAGGGCACTTCTCACACTGAGCGGTGCGCTTGAGTTTCCACGGCCTCATTGCAGTGCACTCCCCGTTATTGAGTAGATGATCTCGACGGCAGTCCCGTAGCTGAAACAGCCGTCGTGCGCAGCGATCTCATGGAGGTCGTGCTCCATATCCCACGCACAGTCCTCGTGATACACGAACCGGTGAAAACCAGAGGTCCCATCGTCGAGGTGACCTTCGATCACGATGCTCTCGCCAGAAATCTTCACGCCGCAATAGCAGCATGCGGTCCCGACTCTGGCACGGCAAATGAGCCTTGAAGTTTCGACAAGATGGACATCGCACATGCGTTCATTGTGGCCGAGCAGGTAGTCGTTGCGTGCCAGCTCACGCCATCGGACACCGCCAACAATCGTGCATTAGCATCTTGTTCTCTCGTCGAGCACATTGAAAGCCATCCAACATGAAACCCGACACGATCGCAAATATCCAGCAAGCAGGCGCATGGCTGCGCGACGCGGCCCAATCGCTGACGGAGGAAGTTTCGATTCGGCAAGCACGTGTGAGCGAAGTGCTCGCCTCTGACCCGTTCAACGCGGCCACCGATGCACACTTCGACGACTGGAAGGCTCTCGCGCGACTGGCGCAGACCGTGACGGCCATGGAGGGCCAGCTGAGGCAGGTCTACCTCGCTGCCATGGGTGTCGGTAGCGACAAGCCTTTTGGACAGGCGCCATTGCTGGCTTCTTCTCCCGCGCCGTCGGCCGAGATCGTCGATGTCGCCGCGCGGAAGGTGAAGCGCAGCCCTCGCCCACGTCAAGCGGAGGCTGCACCAGCGGCCGAGCGCTCGCCGGGCGACTTGAAAGGCAGCGCAGCGAGGGCATACGATTTCATCAAGTCCAGAGTTTCCAACGATGGCGTCACATATGTGGCGCGGCTCGAGATTGCGCACGGCGCCTCCATCCCAGAAGGATCTGTGGGCTTCGCCATCTCGTCGCTCAAGAACAAGGGCCTTATCGAACAAGGCGAGAGAGGCCTCTACCGCCTGGCCTAAGGTCTGCGCGTATCTCCGGATCGGCCCGCACCGTGTGGCAGGAGTCGTCGGAGAGGGCGCCGGCGCGTGCGCAAAGGGAGGGCGGTGGCAACATCGCATTGAGACCGGGCTGGCCCAGGTTGCGGATTGATTGGTGATCGCTGATCCCTGGCGCTCAGCCAGGTGCAGGGACCACCCACGTCGTCTTCGCATCCGCTAGCACGATGGTCAGCGAAGCCTACCCGCGGATGACGCAGAGATGTGCATAGCCGCCGCGCGATAAATCTTCAGCCCATCCAGTGGTCACTCGTGTGCAGCGTTGGTCGTGTGCCGTACGGCATTCGCGACGATGCGCAGCTTAGGCGTGGTCAGCCACGCAAGGCTGGTTGCGGCCAAGGCGGCCGCGGGCGTTCGGGAATCGAAGTAGGGCCCACCTACCGCTCCAGCGCCTCGCATCTTTTTCTCCGAAGGGCAAGGCGCGCGAGAAGTCCAAGACCCGCAAACCCCCCCAGCTGCTTGGCCTGCAGGCCGTCCTGTGCTACGCGGCGCGGAGGCTACCGCAACTAGAATGCGGCCGTGGTTTTACCAAGCTTGATTCATCCCGAAGACACGCCAAAACTGCGCAAGGAGCGCGGGGCATTCTTCACGCCGGACGGGATCACGGAGTTCGTTGCCAAGTGGGCGATCAGATCTGGTTCCGACCGCGTGTTGGAGCCCTCTGCCGGCGACGCTGCATTCCTGGTTGCGGCGGTCGCACGCCTGGCGAAGTTGCTACGCGCCCAAGGGGCCGAACCAGAAGTCGACGGAGTTGAAATTCACGCGCACAGCGCGACTGTCGCCCGCCAGCGTGTTCGTGAAGCCGGTGGTAAGGCGCGGGTGCGTCAGAGGGACTTCTTCGACTTGGCCCCCGAGCCCGTGTACGACGCGGTCATTGGCAACCCACCGTACATCCGCTATCAAAGCTTCTCAGGCGATGCCCGAGCCAAGTCGCGCCAGGCAGCCCTGCGAGGCGGCGTAGCCCTGACGGGGCTCGCGTCGAGCTGGGCTGCGTTTACGGTGCACTCTGCGCTGTTCTTGAAGCGCGGCGGACGCTTGGGCCTCGTATTGCCGGCGGAACTGCTGTCCGTCAACTACGCGGCACCGGTGCGCCAGTTCCTCTTCAAGCGCTTCCGCCAGGTGCAGTTGGTTCTCTTCGCACAGCAGGTCTTCCCGGAGGCCGAGGCGGATGTCGTCCTGTTGCTTGCGGACGGCTTCGACGAAGGCCCGGCCGGGCACGCCGTCATCCGGCAAACGAGGAATGCCGACAGTCTTCCTACTTTGGAGGAAGGCTTGGCGTGGACGCCCGCAGATCCCGCTGGCAAGTGGACGGGCAGCCTCGTGGACGGAGGAGCTCTCGACACGCTGGCCGCGCTCAAGCAGCGCGGCGAGTTTGTGCCGTTGGAATCCTGGGGTGACACGACGCTCGGAATCGTCACTGGCAACAACAAGTACTTCGCGGTCTCGCCAGCGCGCGCCAAGGAGCTCGGCCTCAAGGCCTCGGAGCTGCTGCCGCTTTCGCCACCAGGCAGCTCGCACCTGCGCGGCCTCGCGCTCACATCGCAGCTCCTTGCCGATCTAGGCAAGGATGGGCGATCAAGCCTGCTTTTCTATCCGAGGACCAAGCCATCGAAGGAAGCCGAGGCCTACATCCAGGACGGTCATCGAACCGGCGTGGACACGGCCTACAAGTGCCGAGTGCGCAAGACCTGGTATCGCGTCCCGCTCGTGCGTCCTGCGGACATGCTGCTGACGTGTATGAATGCGGACACGCCGCGGCTGGTCGCTAACGAGGCCGATGCTTACCATCTCAATTCAGTGCACGGCGTCTACTTCAAATACGACGTCCGTGACATCGGCCGAGAGTTGCTCTCGCTTGCGAGCCTGAACTCCGTGACGCTCATGCACGCGGAAATGGTAGGGCGAGCCTATGGTGGCGGCATTTTGAAACTTGAGCCGAAGGAGGCGGATCTTTGGGCCGTCCCTTCGGCCGCACTTGTGCGAGCCCGCGCCAGTGCACTTCGTTCCGCGAGCCCACGAGTTGCGCAGTCGCTGCATGACGGCGATCTGATGGGTGCGGTGGAAATTGTGGATCGTGCTTTGCTCATGGAGGGGCGTACCCTGACCCTAGAGCAGATCAAACGAATGCGGGCAGCTCGCGCGCTGCTGGCGAACAGAAGAGAGGCCAGGTCGAACGGTGGCAACTGAGAGAACCGCCAAGGCGAAGGCGTGGGCCCTTTTTGATCGCATCGTTGAGCGCGCAGCTCCAGGCGGGGAGCACACCACACCCTGGGCGAAAGGCATCGACGGCAAGCGCCAGTACAAGCCAGACTACGAGACGCTGTGTTTGCTTCTCGGCGTGCCCCTTTGGCTGAAGGCGAACACGCAATCTGGCGTTCCGGCCCTTGCGCTCGATGTATGGCTCAGCTACGAATTGCGGCGTGCCGGCTTCGGTACAGACCAAACTTGGCCGCGGCCGCAGCACCCAAGAATTCTTCCTGCGGCAGTGGCCAAGCTGCTCGATGCACTGCCCAGGAAAGAGGCCGCGTCGATCAGAGATCTGATCAGCAAAGAAGGCGCCATCACGGGCGTCACATCGGCAAGCGCCAAGATCCTGGGGAAGAACTACCTCAAGCAGGTCGACGTCATCATCACCGACTGGTCGACTGGCCCTGAGCTTCTGATCTCGACCAAGCGCATGGACTCGTCGTTCGGCAAGAATGCGCCGAACCGCGTCGAGGAGTCCTATGGTGACGCGAAGAATCTGCGCCTCCGGCACCCGCAAGCCGCCCTCGGCTTCGTTTTCGGGCTCAGCGCGAACGCTCTTACCGAGGAGCCAAGCACAGCTGAGTGGCTGTTCGACCTGCTGACCAAGCTTGGCCAGGAAGACGACGCCTACCATGCCACTGGGCTCATCTTGATGGAGTATTCCGGTGGCGGCGTCGTCGAAGATGGCGAAGAGCGGGAAGAGAAGATCCCGGAGGAGCCCGGCGTTGAACCGCAGAATGACGTCGTACCTGACACCGATGGCGACCAGGAGAAGACGATCGCCAGGCTGCCCAAAGTGAATATCCGGTTGGACGCCACGCCCGACGAGCTGAATCCAGGTCGCTTTCTCGCAGCGATGGTCGACCGCGTGCTCGGTACGACGCCCGTGACTATGCATAAGGAAGCGCGCAAACGTCGCGCTGATGCCGCGCAGCTCTGAGGATCCACCGGTTACCGTTGCTTGGACTAGGCCCGAGAAATCGAGCTGCAGCGGTGTCGAGGCCGGAGACGCCTTGCCTCAAAAGGGGCCTTGCATAACTGCAAACCATCAGGACAGAGTCGCCCAACAGCCGGCGCACCTTCATGGCTCGCTTTGACACAGGTCGGTCAAGTTCTGTCCTCCTCCATTGCGCGGCGCTCATCCTGGAATCAGCCGCAGGCCCTTCGGCCGACCGACATAGCGAGTGCTGTGTTGAGTAAGCAGGCCACCCAGGCGTCCAACTTTCCGGCAACCCTATAGTGTGCCACTGGACAGCCAGGCTACATCGCTTCTAAGGCTCCCGAACTAGCACCCGCTCCCAATGTCCGCAAGACTGTTCGCGAATACCTTCGATTCCTGTCCGTTATCTTAGATATTCTCCGCCGTGCGCAACTACATTCTCAACTTTTTGTTGGAATCGACTGCTTGACGCAAAAAGTCCTCGTCAATAATCTTCAGGTCGGCAATATTCAAGAAAACCGATTGAAAATGCCGAATTATATTTAAGTCATCGAAGAGAACAAAAATAGGTGATGCCGCCACCGGAATTGAATCAAGAACGCGCATAAATGCAAGCCAAAGCAGCTGCAAGCTCTCGCTATCCTCGGCGTACGAATCTAGGCCGGCACGCCCAAACACGTCCACATAGCCAATTTCCCTCGCTGAGAGATAGCTAAATGCAGCCGTCCTATTTGACGCGAAAAAATCAAAGCGCGGAGATACGCGCATATCGACCAAGTTACTAGAGCCGAGCGCGTCGAGAGCATCGCCAAGGGAAAGTTCGCGAGAAAACGCCGTAGGATTCAGAAGAAGAAGCTCATGAATTTCGCCGAAATTAAATGATAGCTGCCGAGCAGAAACTTCAGAACTTGATTTCCGGAAGTCACTCACAGCAGAATCTATCAACGAATGCGCGTCGGCACTTCTTCCGCGAGGAAAGGGGATGATATTGTCAGACATGAGCTTTCTCCAGATGCCGCTCCACATCCAAATAACTCAAATGCAACAAACCACGAGCCCATTCCGGCTCGCCGATAGCCATATTCCCAGAGCTATCCTTCAGATCAACATCCTTCATGAATGCTCTGCGATACATGCGAGGCGCGACACCAGTAAATGCGCGCAACAATACCTTGGGGGGTGATTTACGCCCCTTCTGTTCACCATCACTAACGCCAATCTCAATCAACTTCTTAAACTTACTCGGAGAACGCCAATCAATCGCCGATGGCTGCAATGCATCGTCGTGCAGCTCAAAAGCCCTACTTTTGGGATAAGGCTCAATATACTGGACTTCGTCCACACCAGCTGTGACAATGTGTCTGGCGCAATAGTGGCAGGGAAACGTCGTCACATACAACCGCGAGCCAACCGTTGACGCTCCTACACGTGCCGCTGAGAGCAATGCATCCATCTCAGCGTGCACCGCACGGCTGAACTCGATTAGTCTTCCAACTGGTGTTTTCTTGATACTCTTTGCAATCGCTTGCCTGACATCCTCACCAATACCCTCAAGCTGCGGAATGGCATCAATAACCTCGTTTATTATTTCCGTCTGAACTCTGGTATTGCTACAAAATCCGCGATGAACAAAGCATCTATGGTCTTCGTTGGCGTGAGAGTGCTCGTCGTGAGGTGAGTTCCCGTAAACCCCTCCGCTTGGCATCGGAACTTCATTAGTGCCAGTAGCGATAATATTTCCATGCGAATCTGTTAGTGCAGCCCCAACCTGTCTTGAAAGGCATGCGCTTCTCAGCTGCGCCCCCTTTGCGAAAAACATTCCCGTTTCACTGGGCTCCGGCCGGATCAACCGTTCACCCGTCAGGATTTCAAAGAGTCTACTGATTTTGTCGTTGACGACCCAATCCTTATTCGCCTGCGTCTTATTCTTATCAAGAAATCTATCTGGGGTATTGTCAACAAAGAAATCGGCCATCTGAAACGTGTCGGCAACCTTCTGCCCGTACTTCTCGCCGTCATCCTCGTCTCGCTTCATGAATGCAAGGATTTCCTTCTCCGAGGAATCACTGCATTTCCCATGCTGGAGCCGCTCCTGGCGCTTCTGCGCTTCACAAACGACGCCGATCAAGCAGAACGACTCCCGATATACGCCGCGCAACAACTCCACTTCGGCGGGATTCTTCAGAGAGTCGACGATGTAAATCCGAATGGGGGGTTTTACTTCAACTTGCGGCAGCGAAACCACACCAGCAGTCTCTGTTTGCTTCTTGGCAATCGCTTGTTCTCTAAGCCGCTTGATCTCAAGCATAAGCCTCATCGCAACGGAGGAGCGGTCCGCTTTCCTCAGTTCGTCACCAGCATCTTGAAATGTCCGAGACATCTCCAGCCGCTTCATAGAGCCGAGTCGCGCGATCTGATCTGTTGATAGCGCTGCTTTAATCTGCTCGCTTGCCTTGATCTTGAATATCTCAGCGTCTTTGAATTTCGCATACTGACCTGCGAGGCTGGCCAATGCATTCGCTACAAACGTAGTTCCCGAGCCCACTGGGCCCACGACTGCAAACACCCACTCAGTTGCAGAAAGACTATTAAACGTGCCACGCGCTTGAGGGCGAACTGTCTCGTTGGCAGCGGCTTGAGCTAAAACAGCAGAGGGAACGGACACAGACACCCCAATATTATTCTTCGACCGGATAAACCTTCCAGTCAAAACATCATTTCCGCCAAACCTAAACGATGGACCCTATAGCAAGGTACGTATGCGCCCCATGAGCCACGAGGCAGATCGTCCAGTTTGGCGCAACACTCCGCCGCATCGGAGGTGTCTAGCGATGCGAAAAAGTGAATCCTTGGACTATCAAGCAAGAATTGCGCCGCCAAGATCAATCGTGACAAAACAACGACATGCATGGCTGTACAACCTGTAACTGTAAGCTACGCCGACAGCCTGCGTCCTTGGTGTGCCTCACTACGGGCGTATGGATGTTCCGCTCGCGCGTGGGGGGCGGGCCTCCAGGAGATCAGTGTTTCCGCGGCGCCGCCTGGCGGAGACGGTCGGCGATGCATTGCCTGCTGTGCTGCTACGGCGCGACCTGATTGTGCTTACCGAGAGCGGGGAGGTCTGCTCGAGTGCCATGAACTACCAAGCAGATGCATGCAACAAATAGAGTTGCCCGCCGCGCTACAAGTGAAATTACGATGGACTGTTACGACGTACGGCCTTGGTCTCCTAGCACCTCGCTCACACCTGGCGACACGCGACGGCTGGCTGTAGATCGTGCGGCTGGTTACAAGGCGGAAGAGTAATCTGGTGCATCGGATTTTGATCAGCATTAAACCATTAGACTTTAATACTCAGATTTCTCGATCGAGCCCTAAGAATGAAAAACAGTGACCATAATGAACTCCTGAAGGCGGCCTTGCGAGAGTTCAGCTCAAGCGCAGATAGAACTTCTGTGCCGATGACGATGAAGGACTTGTTGCGTGCGGTCAAGCATGACTTGAGCTCCCTCAAGTATCATGTTGCCTCGTCTCCGGAGGAGACGAATACTGTACGTCGAACGGCAATTGTTGCATTAACAGCAATTTGCCTTATTCTTCTTTGGTCCCTAGGGTACAACCGACCTGACTGGGATTGGCTGCACAGAAATCAGATCGAATTATTTTCCATAGGGCTGCTAGCGGGAATTTTGGCAGTTTTGCTGTCAACTGAAGAGCTACCTCTCACAAAAGCGGTCCTAAGCTCTACCTCGTGTCGAATAGTGATTGGATTTTTCTTTGCTTTTATGGTCGCCGTCGCGACGTCAAATGCAAACACCGCTCTCAATTCGATCACCGGTATTGATGCGAGCAACATGCCAATCGCGCGTGCATTTCTTGTTAGCGCCCTCGTCTTGAAATCCGCTTGGCCCGCGCTATTTGCACTTGGACTGGTCGCTGCTGTCCATGCGATTGGACTTGCAAGCTACGTCCGGCGCGTCCTGAGGCGGGAAAAGTCCGTCGGAGAAATACAGTTCGCCTCGATTGCTTTTGTTATTTCCACAACTATTGTAGGCTCGGTGTATGCGGCAGTCCTGTTCAAGGGCTTCCGTGAGGACGTCCTACCGTTTAAGGCTTATTTGCTGGCTAACAAATACGATTTCAATGATCGCGCATTGTGCTTGGAAGGTCTAATTCCAGTAGAACTTGTAGGAAATTCGAAGTTCCTATTTGTTGGCAGCGGCCAAAGCACCGTATTGGTAGCTCCGCAGCCATTCCAGTCCGAGATAGACTACAACTTCTTCTTCAAGGCAAGCCCAGGCCTTCAATATCAATTCACCAAACCAACCGTCTACGAATGCAAGGGAGCGTCAACTACCGACGACCGAGGAAGTCGAAAAATGGAGCCGGTTTCTTGAACAACCAAGAAAGTCGTGTAAGTCCAAGAAACTGTTCCCAGGCAACTTCTCTCAACCCCTTGATTTGATTGACATCCCGAGACGACCGGTTCAGTATTTATGAACTGCGGCGTTTCAGAAATTCGGTCCGCTCCTGACGCGGATCAACAAGTTGTTCCCGACTCGACGCTGCATGTGGCTGGCGGCTTTCGAGGAGATGTGCAGTGGCGAACAAGCCCAACATCCCGGGCAGACACCTTCGCGGGATCACCGATCGTCCAGGTTTCGATCTGGCCGCGTGGCCTGACCTCGACATCGGCGCGCTGAGTCAGCGGGACTTGGCGGAGTACACGCGGCGCCGCAAAAGCGTCGAGTTGTACTTCGCTGGCGAGTCGGCTGCCGTGATCCGCGCCACCTGTGACCTCGGCCTACGTCAAGTCAATCGACTTGTCCGCGAGCGATGCATGGCGATCCATTCGGATGGACGCATTCAAGGCTGGCGAGGTCTGAAAAAAGCCGCTCGACTGTCCGCCTACACCCGGCAGTCACCAGTGAAGCCCAATGAGTCCGGAAGAGGGGCAGCCGGGGCCATGGCGGCGATGCTGCTCACTTATCCTGATTTTGCTGTTCGTCTCGAACGCCAGGTGCTCCACGCGTACCCGGAGGGCCAGTTGGGGGAATCAAAGCGGCCGCGGCGCGCTCTGCATGCATGGTTCCTCAAAGAAGCCCGTAACGAGTGGCCGTTCAGCGTCTTCAGTCAGGGTTACCACGCGCTGACCAAGTGGGCAGACGGGATTTTCGCCAGCAACCCCAGGACCTCAGCCCGGCTGGCAGGCGGCCCTGACGCGCTGCGCAAGCTGCGCGCAGGCGATGGCGTGGAACGTCCGATCGAGCGACCGTTCCAGCGTGTGGAGATGGACGCGCACAAGCTCAACGGCCGATTCTGCGTGCTCATTCCGGACGTCGATGGCGGATGGGTGCCCAGGATCATCCATCGCCTCTGGGTCATCGTTGTGATTGAAGTTGCCACCCGTGCTGTGCTTGGCTTCCTGCTCAGCCTGGGCAAAGAGGTCAGCGCCGTCGATGTGCTGCGGACCTTGAAATGCGCTCTGACCACCTGGCACCGGCCGGAACTGTCGTTCGGCGATCACGCCTACCTTGATGCGGCCAACCTTCCATCAGGGCACCATGAAGCCTACGCCGGGCTGTGTTGGGAGGAACTGAGCGTCGACGGCGCGTTGGCCGAAACCTGTATGACAGTAGAGACCAAACACCAGGCCGCTGTGGGCGGCAGACTGGTCCACCCGAAGAACGGATTCAGCGTGCGTCGCAGCTTGGACGACAGACCGTTTGTCGAAACATTCTTTCGAACGCTGACCACTCGCGCGCTGAACCGCTTGTCCAACAGCACGGGCAGCAAGCCGGATGACAAGGGCGGCCGCGATCCGGACGCTATCGCAGTGGCTTCTGAGTTCCAGCTACCGTATCTGGAAGAGCTGCTCGCATCGCTCATCGCGAACTACAACGCCACGCCGCATTCAAGCTTGGGATACCGCTCCCCGCTCCAGATGCTGGACTTTCTGCATGCCAGGGGCCTGGTGCCGCAGCGCAGGGCGGACACTGCTGTTGGCGCCGACCGAAATTTGAGCCAGTGGCTCACTTTTGCGTCGGCGCCCACAGGACACTGCTTCTGTGGCAGCGCTGCTCAGCTTTCGCAAGCTTTGCCGTGTCCAGGGTGGATTCAAAGAGGGCCGCCAGCCTTTCGTCAACTTTCATCACGCGCGGTATACCGGTGACGAGCTCAATCGGCGGCATGACCTGGTGGGCAAGTCAATCCAAATCGTGAACCAAATCGAGGACGATGCGCGTGTGGTCATGGCTTCGACAAGCGAGGGCGACCCCATCGGGATTCTGCGTGCGTCTCCACCATGGCATCGTTTGCCCCACAGCCTGCAGATCCGCACGGCGATTGCACGCCTTGTCCAAGAGCGACGGTTCGTCATTGCCAATGGTGGGGATGCCATCGTCTCCTTCATGGACTATGTCGAGGCCCTGCCGAAGCGAAAACTGCCAGTCCATCCGACCTATCTCGCCGTGCAGCGCGTCCTGGCGGAACAGGCGCGTGGAGCGGAACATCACGATGAAGATCTACAACTCGCCCGAAACAAACTGACCTGTGTAGAGCAAGCCGCGAGCACGGAGGCCGCGGCTGCTTGCGCTTCTGGACAGGACGTGGAACCGCCTCTCGTGGTTGAGGTCATGGACCGTGCAAAGACGCTGAAGCCCCAGGTTCCTGTGACTGTGACGGCCAAGCGGCTGCCGCCGCTTCGCATGGCAAAGAACGGTTGAGGCCACCGAGATGCGGACGAATCTGCCGCCCCACGTCGATCCTCGGCATCCGGTGAACCGGCAGGACTACGCCGTCTACACCCCTCCTGTTGCCGAGATGGCGAATGTTCTGGGCGACTGGATCGACCAGCAACAGCCGGGTGGCTACATCTACGGTCCCTCGCGTTTCGGCAAATCGCGCGGAGTGAAGTGGCATCTGCGGTCGATCTTGAACGAGCGCTTCGGCATCGACGTGCCGCTGCGCATCTGGGTCCGACCATCGGAAAGTCACGTGAGCGAAAGCCGCTTCTGGAAAAGCTGGCTGGAAGCCACTGGACACCGCTATGTGGACGAGCGGCGCAACGCAGCCGACCGCCTCTCGCTCTTTCGTGACTACCTCATCGCCGCGGCGCTGGAGAGCAAGACCAACTTCGTGATTCTCGTGATCGACGAGGCACATGAGATGACGTTGCGGGAGTGGAAATGGCTGATGAGCCTGCAGAACATGCTGGACTGGCGTGGCTACCGAATGAGCGTCTTCTCGGTCGGGTCGCACCAGATGGACTACCAGTACGACTTGCTCGGACGGGCCTCCTACGCGCACGTCGCCGCGCGGTTCATGGTGGCGCATTGGCCGTTCCCTGGGCTGTCCGACAAGGACGAACTTGAGTTCGTGCTGCTGGGCTATGACTCGGCATCCGAGTGGCCGGCCGGCAGCGGCACATCCTATCTGGCGCACTACGCGCCCGCTTGGTACGAGCGCGGCGAACGCCTGCACCATACCGCCGAGACCTTCTGGCGGGTCCTGGAGGCCCTGTTGCCCGCCGACTATGCCGGCGACATTGCGATTCCGATGCAGCATGTGGCGTGGTCTGTCGAAACCCAGTTGCTTCGACTTGCCGCGGGAGAGGACTGGGAAACTGCCACATCTACGGAGGCGTGGCTGCAAGCGCTCGGGCGGACGCAGTTCTCCGATCACATGCGGCTTGTGTCGGCCGGCGTTCGCCGCAAACGAAAGCAGGAGGGGACATGATTCGCAATGGTGAGACGACGCCGCTGCCGGCAAAGCTGCGCGCGCGCCACGTGACATGGGTTCCAGGCACCGTTCAGCCATATGCCTCGCTCTGGTCGACTGTGCAAAGGTTCATCGTTCTGAACAAGCCCACGTCGGGCCGGTTTACCGACGATTTCGGGGTTCTGCTCGCAAAGCCATCATTTGCCAGGCTGACGCTAGAACCAGAGATGGTCTCGTTCAAACGTCGCGGCTTCTGGCCGCTGAGGTTTTCCCGCGTGCTTCGCGAGCCGCTGCCGCATTTCGCGTTCTCCCGCGTAGGCCAGTTCCCTCGTGGCGTATGGGAACTCTTCGGCGACCGCCTGCGTTGGTGCCCAGCCTGTTGGCTGGACCGCTATCACTCGGTCCTATTTTCCGTTTCCGAGCTGGATCATTGCCCAATTCATGGAATTGAACTTGAGGACCGACTGCCGTGCTCTCATTATGTAGCGCATGGGGAGTTTGGAATATCGTTTAAAAGCCCTGGCCGATGTGTATGCGGCGCGAGCTTTCTGGATGAAGCGGGCGCATCGGAAGTTTTGCCTAGCGAGATAAGAGACGGCGTCATGAAGGACATCGCAGACTGGCTTTGTTGCGCAGGCCAAAAAGTCTGGTTTCGTATTCCAGATCCGCTATCGGCTGTGCCTGCGCGTTTCACGAGGCAGTTGACTGATTGGCAACGGACCCTCAACCTAGGCTTGACACCCGAGTGGTTCCGCAAACCCCAAATATTGAACGAATGGAAGAGCTGGTATCACGAATGCGGTGTCGCAAAAGAACTTGTGCCTTTGAGCGAACCAGGGCCGTTGCGCCATCGTGACGCCTCAGCCATTTTCAAAAGCATCAAACGCCACCTTTTGCGGAACGAGTTCAAACTGATGCGACAGTGGATTACTCGATTTGCGATGTACAGCGATGCTGAATATGTTGTTCATAACATTTCGAGGTCGGAAAAGGCTCGCCTTGCCTGGGGATTCTTGCTGTGGTGGCAGGCATGCACCGGCACTTCCAGTATGCGTGAATGGTTTATTTCCCGTCACTATGAAGACAGCAGAGATCAACGGACCTATCCATTTCTCTCAACTCCTCGCCCGCCGCCGGAGGCGATTACAGAAGCACAAGTATGGGTGGCTGGCTGGATTCAAGTCGCAAGGCTCCAGTTTGTCCTTGCAAACGCGCTGGAGGCGGCAAAGATCGCCGCAATTGAAAAGCGAGCTGTATGGGGGCGAGGGGCAATGGGAAATCACATTGCGCCGAGTTGGAGCGTCGGAAAATCCAATGAAGGTAAGCTTAGTATCTCGATAGACCAACCTCACTTAGGATTTGGACGTGTGAGTAGGCTAGGCACCTCTTTGCCAAAGCCTTAGCAGTTGAAGCGCGAAGACGCAACGTATCATGCCGGTTTTGCAGACGATTTAATACGACGGAGCAATGATTGCGAACGAGTTTTGACCATTCGTTCTTCCTTGTGACCTGATATGGAGTCTTCGCAGACCATCTGTCATGAAATTGACACATCAACCCTGCCCAATTCACCTGCAAACAATGCTCAATGTGATCGCATGATGAAAGAAAAAGAGGTGGTCCGCTCATTGACCGCCCTCGCGCAGGGTATCCGTCTTCAGGTGTTCCGCGCATTGGTCGAATCCGGCCAAGCCGGTATGACGCCATCCATGCTGGCAGACAGACTGTCCATGCCTGCATCGAGCCTGTCCTTTCATCTGAAAGAACTCCTGAATTCTGGCTTGGTCTCGCATGTGCGAGAGCATCGGAATTTGATCTACCGAGCTGAGTACTCGACGATGAACGAATTGCTTGCCTATTTATCCGCCAACTGCTGCGCTGGCGAGTCTTGTTCGTTGGACTCCGCGCAGTTGCGATGTGAGTAACGAAGACGCTTGGTCGTCACGGGCTCTGCGCGCTGAATCGGTAGCCGGCTCCACGTACAGTCTGGATCAGGGTGTGGCAATCAACCAGCTCCAATGACGTGCGTAGCCTCTTGACGTGCACGTCGACGGTGCGCTCTTCGATGTAGACATGATCGCCCCAGCAGCGATCTAGCAAGGCCTGACGGCTGTGCACCCGTTCCGGGTTGCGCATAAAGAACTGCAATAGTCTGAACTCCGTAGGCCCCATCGTGACCTCAGTGTCACCGCAGTGCACGCGACGCGTTGACGCATTGAGGGTTAACTTTCCAACAGTCACCTCCGAATCCAGTAAATCGGGCGACCGTCCTCGAAGCACCGAGCGGATGCGCGCGCGCAGTTCTGCTAGGGAGAATGGCTTGGTCAAGTAATCGTCGGCGCCCACATCCAAGCCTTTGACTCGATCGGCTTCTTCAGCACGCGCACTGATGATGATGATGGGCATCTCGCGCGTTCGGCGCTCATTTCTCCAGGCGCGCGTCAAGCCAATGCCGGTGCCATTCGGGAGCATCCAATCTAGCAAAACCAAGTCAGGAAGCGCGGCATCCACGCTGCTTGAGGCCTCTTCGGCATCGCGTGCAATGCTGATGTCGAAGCCCTCACGCCGCAAGGTCACGGAAATCAACTCAACGATCGCAGGCTCGTCGTCGACGATCAGGATTCTGGCCACAGCGCTGCCGTTACTACTGCTGTGCGATCACCGATTCAACGCTCGGGATCGGGGAATGTCGGACATCTTCACCCTTGACGATGTAGATGACCTGCTCGGCCAGGTTCTTCGCGTGGTCCCCGATCCGTTCAAGAGCCTTCACCACGAACACGAGATCTATGCACGATGAGATGGTGCGAGCATCCTCCATCATGTAGGTGGCCAGCTTGCGCATCAGCCCCTCGAATTCGATATCAATGGCTTGGTCTTGCTTGAGGACATCCAGGCAGGCCGTCACGTCCAAGCGTGCAAAGGCATCGAGGGCCTTGCGCAGCAGTTCCGATGCGAGGCTTCCTTCGTAGGAAATGAAGTTGGCCGGGACACGAACCCTGGCAGTGTCCGATTCCAGGAGGCGGATAACTGTGCGTGCGATGCGTGCAGCTTCATCGCCAATTCGCTCCAGGTTTCCGGTCGACTTGGAGATGGCGATCAACAGCCGCAGGTCGCGCGCGGTGGGCTGTCGGCGCGCGATGATGGAGGAGAGATCCCGGTCGATCTCGATTTCCAGCCCGTTCACGCGCTCCTCGTCCGCTACGACCTGCGCGGCCACTTCCGCGCTGTGCTGGGTCATGGCATAGACGGCCTGGCGAACTTGGAACTCGACAAGGCCGCCCATCTCCATGACGCGGGAGGACACGGCGGTCAGCTCTGAGTCGAACTGAGAAGAGAGGTGTTTGTCGGTCATAGGTTGACAGCGCTGTTGGTGGGTCGATCAGCCGAACCGGCCGGTGATGTAGTCCTCTGTCTCCTTGCGCCTGGGCTTCATGAAGATCTCGTCGGTCTCGCCGAACTCGACCAGATCGCCCAGGTACATGAAGGCCGTGAAGTCGGAAACTCTTGCGGCTTGCTGCATGCTGTGCGTGACGATCAGAACCGAGACCTTGTTCTTGATCTCGCTGATCAGTTCCTCGATGCTGGCGGTCGCGATCGGATCGAGCGCAGACGTCGGCTCATCGAACAAGATGATTTCCGGGTCGGTGGCCAACGCGCGTGCGATGCACAGGCGCTGTTGCTGTCCGCCGGACAGGTTCACCGCCACTTCGCCGAGCCTGTCCTTTACCTCGTTCCACAAGGCACCGCCGCGCAACGCAGCTTCCACCTTGTCATCCAGATAGGAGCGCGATTTCTCACCACGCACGCGCAGGCCATAGGCAACGTTCTCGTAGATGGTTTTGGGGAAAGGGTTGGGCTTTTGGAATACCATGGAAATGCGCATGCGCACTTCGATGGGGTCGACGTTGCGGTGCAGCACGTCGATCTGGTCGGGGTGGAGCTGGATGCTGCCCCCGTACCGATGTCCAGGGTACAGGTCGTGCATCCGGTTGAAGCAACGCAAGAAGGTGGACTTGCCGCACCCGCTGGGACCGATGAGCGCGGTCACCCGGTTCTCGTAGACGGGCATGTTGATGCCCTTGAGCGCTTTGAAGTCGCCGTAATAGAAGTCGAGATCCTTGGCCTGGGCTTTCAGGGCCGGGGGCTGGGCTGGGAGGGTGATGGTGGAGTTCATGGTTGCGAAGGCGAAGCGCTGTTGAGGACTTACCACTTGATGTTCTTGCGCAGGCGGTAGCGCAGCCAGATGGCCAGGCCGTTCATGCCGAGCGTGAGCAGCACCAGCACCAGGCTTGCGGCCGCGGCGTTTTGCTGGAAGGCGGTGTCGGGGCGCGAGGTCCAGTTGAAGATCTGGATCGGCATCACCGTGAAGGGCGAAAACAGCCAGTCGAACAGCCCGGCCGCCGGATCGCCGGTGAATGGCAACGGCGGCAGGAAGGCGATGAAGGTGAGCGCGCCGATGGTCACGATGGGCGCCGTCTCGCCGATGGCTCGCGACAAACCGATGATCACGCCCGTCAGGATGCCTGGTGTGCCATAGGGCAGCAGATGATGGCGGACCACTTGCCACTGCGTGGCGCCGCAGGCGTAGGCGCCTTCGCGGATGTGCTGGGGAATCGCACGCAGAGCCTCGCGCGTCGCGACGATCACGATCGGCAAGATCAACAGACCCAGCGTCAGACCGGCCGACAGGATGCTCTGGCCCAGGCCGAAGGTGTAGACGAACAGGCCCAGAGCCAGCAGCCCGTACACGATGGAAGGGACACCGGCCAGGTTCGTGATGTTGATCTCAATCACATCGGTGAACCAGCTCCGGCGGGCATACTCCTCCAGGTAGATGGCCCCCGCGATGCCGATGGGAACGGCCACCAGCGCCGTCATGAACATGACCAGAATCGACCCAACCCAGGCGGAAAGAATGCCAGCTTGCCCGGCGCGCCGGGAAGGGAAGCTTGTAAAGAACTCGGCGCTGAGCCGCGGGCCGCCGTCGATCACCATGTTGGCGAAGAGTGCGACCAGCGTCATGACGCCCACCATCATGGCGAGGACACCCAGGACGGCGAATACGACGTCCCAGCGCTTGTGGCTGCGGATGATGCTGTGCAGGGACTTGCCGCGCAGCGACGATTCGGAATCAGCAATGGTTTTCATCAGTAGACCTCGCGGTACTTGCGGCGCAGCCAGTAGCCGGCCAGGTTGAAGCACAGCGTGATGACCATCAGCGTCAAGCCCGCGGCAAAGATGGTTTGGTAGCCGATGCTGCCGTGCGGCAGGTCGCCGAGAGCTACCTGCACGATGAAGGCCGTGATCGTGGCCGCCGGCTCCAGCGGATTGAAGCTGAGGTTGGGTTGCATGCCTGCAGCCACGGCGAGGATCATGGTCTCGCCCACTGCGCGCGAGATGCCCAGGATGTAGGCGGATGCGATGCCGGACAACGCTGCGGGCACCACGACCTTGACCGCTGTCTGCAGCCGCGTGCCGCCCATGGCATAGCTGCCTTCGCGAAGGCTCATGGGTACCGATCGCATCGCGTCTTCCGAGAGCGAGGACACGTAGGGGATGATCATGATGCCCATGACGATCCCGGCCGACAGCACGTTGAAGCCCGGCAGCTCGGGGTAGATGCGCTGGATCAGCGGCGTGACGAACAGCAGCGCGAAGTAGCCGTAGATGATGGTGGGAATCCCGCTGAGCATTTCCAGCAGCGGCTTCATGATCTCGCGCGTCTTGTGGCCGGCGAATTCCGACAAATAGATGGCGATGATGGTGCCCAGGGGGATGGCGACCAGCAGCGCGACGGCCGAGCTGGTGAGGGTGCCGGAAAGCAGCACCATGATGCCGAAATGCGCGTCATCGAACAGCGGCGTCCACTGCCTGTCCGTCAGGAACTGCCAGATGGGAACATGCTGAAAGAAGGCGATGGATTCCGACAGGAGCACGTAAACGATGCCCAGGGTCGTGAACACCGACACACAGGCCGCAAGCAACAAGACCAGTTCGATGGCTCGCTCTCGGCGTTTGCGAGAGGCCTTGGCCTTCGCGTATTCGGCCAGCTTGTCAGCCCCGCGCGCCATCGGCTGCGCATCGGCCGCAAGAGTTGGAGACAGTGGGGTGGTCATGTTCCGTGGATCTGTTGTTGTCGGTGGATGGGGAACAGCACGTGCCCGGCTTTTGCGGCCGAGCCGTCCGCGGGACCTGGCCCGCGTAGCGCGCGGCCAGGTCCGCGCGCCTTACAGCTTGGCTTCGCGTGCCAACAGGTCCTCGATGCGCACGCCGACTTCAGCGACTCCACCGAAGACCGTGCCCTTCTTGACCTTGTTCAGATGCTCCAAGCCGACGGTGTAGGCCTTGGGGGGCAGCGGCACGTACTTCACTTCCTTGGCCAGGCGCGCGCCCTCCTTCATGTAGTATTCGGCGAACTCCTTGACCTCGGGGCGCTGCAGCGCCTTGACACTGACGTAGATGAAGATCGGCCGAGACAGCGGCTGGTAGGCGCCGCTCAGCACCGAAGCTTCGGACGGCTCGACAGGCTTCTTGCCGCCTGCGTCGGCCACCGCGACTGCGGTGAGCTTCTTCAGGTTCTCCGCGTAGTAGGCATAGCCCAGGTAGCCGATCGCGTTGACGTCGCTGGCCACGCCTTGGACCGTCACATGGTCGTCTTCGGTGGCCGAGTAGTCGCCGCGGCTGGCCTTGGCCTTGCCGTTGATCGCCTCCGTGAAGTAGTCGAACGTGCCCGAATCGGAGCCCGCGCCGTACAGCTTGACCGGCGCATCGGGCCAGGCCGGATTGACCTGGTTCCAGCGCGTGACTTTGCCCTGGGCAGCCGGCTCCCACAGCTTCTTCAATTCCTCGACGCTCATGGTTTTCAGGAACGTGTTGCGTGGGTTGACGACCACGGTCAAGGCATCGAAGGCGACCGGCAGTTCGATGTACTCGACGCCAGCTGCCTTGCAGTCTTCCATTTCCTTTTGCAGGATCGGCCGCGAGGCGTTCTGCACGTCGGACTCGCCGCGGCAGAATTTCTTGAAGCCGCCGCCAGTTCCCGAGATACCGACAGTGACGCGCACGGAACCCTTCTTGGCCTTCTGAAAGTCCTCGGCGACTCCCTCGGTGACCGGGAACACCGTAGACGAGCCGTCGATCTTCACGACGGACTGGGCATGTGCGCCGATGGTGCAAATTGCGATGGCAAGGGGGGCGAAAAGGTGAAGCGCTTTCATGGGTGATCTCCAGTTGAAGGGGCGGGGGAAACGTGACTTGTCGAGTCTAGGAAGCGGGGTTGACCGTGCCGGGTCCACTTCTTGACAGGGTGTGACCGGCCCATGACCGCAGAGGGGCCAATGGCCTGCAGGAGCTGCGGGTCGTGACCTTTTCGTGAACTCAGCGGCGGAGTCAGCGTCTCTGCGATGCGGTAGCCGTACCCATGCACGGTCCGAATCAGCGCCGCCGCGTCGATCTGCTCGAAGCTGCGTCGCAAGCGGCGGATGCATTGGTCCACGGTCCGCGCATCCACGGCAGCTTCGCCCCACACGCTTTGCAGAATGTCGTCGCGCGACACGACACGGTGCGCATTGCGAACGAGGAACTCCAGTAGCTTCAGCTCCTGCGTGGAAAGTTCGAAGCTGTGCGCCATGCCGCTGGTGCGTATGGTTGCAACGTGGCGATCCAGATCAAGTTCAAGAACGCCGTGACGCAAGGTGTTGGCTGAAGGCGCATTCGCCACAAGCTGTGCGCTGATGTGGGCGAGCAGATCGCTGGGCGTGAACGGCTTGGCAAAGCACAGGCTGGCGCCAAGATTTCGTTCGTCCTCGCCGCAGCCGTCCTGCACGTGGGAGCCGAGCACCACCATGCTGGTGTGGCCCTGTTGAGAAAGCGGGTACAGGCTGTCGAAGCCATCGGAGCGCATTTCATCGGCACCGTCCAGGTCCACCACGATCACGTCGGGGCGTACCTGGGACACCAGGCGCCGGCCGTCGTTCACGGTCGCGACAGCCATGGGAAAAAAGCCTGCGCTTTGGAAATGGTTCGCCACCAAGGCGCGCACCATCGGCTCTTCCATGACGATCAGCACCGACTTCTGGATCATGTGATCGCTACTGGCAACGTGCATCTGCGTGTCCTCCACGAATGGCATCAATTCGACGTTTCTATTTCCGTGGAAGTATGGGATTGAAATAAGTCAGTTTTTTTACAGAGCCCCGGAGTTCATGACGGGCTTTCGCTGCCGTGTCACAAGCGGTCACGGACAGCGCACAACCCGGTAAACGTCATTTCATGGCCTGTTCCTACGCTGGCGGTCTCATAACCGGAGCCCGCAACGATGAACAAGCCTTTCGACCTGCCTCTGTCAGCCCACTTCGACGAGGAGGATTCCAACACTTCGACCAATCCGAATTTCGGATCGGTTTTGAAGGCCCGCCTGAGCCGGCGCGGCATGCTCCGCAGCACCCTGGGCAGCGCGATGACCGCAGCCTTCGGGAGCGTCGCGTTGACGGCGTGTGGCGGCAGCGATGACGACTCCAACCCAGTGCCGCCGACCCAGCCCTCGGAAACCCTGCTGGGCTTCACAGCGGTCGCCAAGACGCTGGCCGACACCGCCACAGTGCCCACGGGTTACACCGCAACCGTGGTCTACGCCACCGGCGACGCGATGTTTGCCGGCGTTTCCGCGTTCAAGAACGATGGCACCGACACGGGCTACGACCGGCGCAGCGGCGACTGCCATGACGGAATGGAGTATTTCGGCCTGTCGGCCTCCGGCGCACCAGATCCGATCAGCAACGACCGCGCGCTGCTGGGCATCAATTTCGAGTACATCACGCCGCAATTCCTGCATGTGAACGGCCCAAGCGCACGGCCGCGGCCTGCCGGCGAGACCGACATCGAGGTCGATTGCCATGGCGTGGGCATCGTTGAAATCAGTAAGACCGCCGGAAAGTTCGCCACCGTCCAGGCCTCGACGTTCAATCGGCGCATCACCGGTGCAACGGAGATCGAAATCACGGGGCCGGCGCGTGCACATGCTGCCTTGGTCACCAAGTTCTCCCCCACTGGCACCCGCACGCGCGGCACGGTCAACAACTGCGGCACGGGCAAGACCCCTTGGGGCACGCTGCTGACGGGCGAAGAGAACTGGGCGGGCTACTTCTATCGCGCTGCCGGTGACAACCAGAAGCGCACGGCCAACGCCAACGTCGCACTGGCCCGCTATGGCCGGTCCGTGACCGATGCCGCCGCGGCTTCCAGCCGGTACGGCTGGGAAACCTCGGGCACGCAAGACAAGTACGCGCGCTGGGACATGAGCGTCAAGGGTGTGTCCGCAGACGGCAGCGATGACTATCGCAACGAGATCAATGGGCAGGGCTACATCGTTGAGATCGACCCGTACCTGGCCACGTCGGTTCTGAAGAAGCGCACGGCCCTGGGTCGCTACGCGCACGAAAGCGCTGCCTTCTCCAAGCCGGTCGCAGGCAAGCCGCTGGCCATCTACATGGGCGACGACGCGCAGAACGAATACGTCTACAAGTTCGTCACATCGGCCACCTGGTCACAGGCCGATGCCACGGCGACAGACCGCGTCGCGGTGGGCGACAAGTACCTGGACCAGGGCAAGCTCTACGTCGCGCGCTTCAATGACGACGGCACCGGCAATTGGATCGAGCTGAGCATGTCGAACCCCGCCATCTCGGGCTATGCAACCTATGCGTTCACGGACAACGGCGATGTGGCGATCCACTCCCGCATTGCAGGCGACGCCGTTGGCGCTACGAAGATGGATCGGCCCGAATGGTGTGGTGTGCATCCCACCAACGGGGAGATCTACTTCACCATGACCAACAACAGCAACCGCCGTGTTGCACCGACCGGCACCCAGACGCAGGTCAACGCGGCCAACCCGCGCGCTTACACGGACATCAAGGGGGTGAGCACCACTCAGCAAGGCAACGTGAACGGGCACATCGTGCGGGTCCGGGAAAACGGCGGCGAGCCTGGCGCGTCCAGCTTCACGTGGGACGTCTACCTGTTCGGCGCCGAATCCACGGCCTCGCCGAGCTTCGTCAACCTCTCCGGCCTGACGGCCGACCAGGACTTCTCCAGCCCTGACGGCCTGGTGTTCAGCCCCAGCACCGGTATCTGTTGGATTCAAACCGACGACGGTGCCTTCACCGACGTCACCAACTGCATGATGCTTGCCGCCGTGCCTGGCGCGCTCGGCGATGGCGAGAAAGTCACATTGAACTACGGGACGACGACGGTGACCACCCCCATGGGCAAGAAGCCGACGCCCAACACCCTCAAGCGCTTCTTCGTCGGCCCGGCCAACAACGAAATCACGGGCTTGTGCGAGACGCCGGACGGCAAGGTAATGTTCATCAACGTCCAGCATCCGGGCGACGACACGGCCGTGACCGACGTGGGCGATCCGGCCAAGTTCACCAGCCACTGGCCGGGCAACAGCGGCTATGGCGCAGGTGGGGCCACCGCGCGTCCCCGTTCGGCGACCGTGATGATCACGAAGAACGACGGGGGGCGCATCGGAACCTGAGCATCCAAATCGTGGAAGACGGCAAACAGTCGTCATTGGAGGGGCCAGTGCCCCTCCTTTTTTCCCTGGAGAAGACCGATGTCAAAGCGGTGGGTCACACAATATTTCTACAGTTGTTGTAATATAGATTTATGGAAGACATCGACGCTGTTCAATCTCTCGCCGCATTGGCCCATGGCATGCGGCTACGGCTATTTCGCGCCCTGGTCGTTGCAGGACCGGCCGGGTTGATTCCGGGAGCGCTGGCCGAGCAACTTGAAGTTGCATCCAACACCCTTTCATTCCACCTGAAGGAGCTGAGCCATGCGGGCTTGGTCACGCAGGAGCGGCAAGGGCGCAACCTGATCTACCGCGCGTCCTTCGAGACGATGAACGAGCTGTTGGCATACCTGACGCAGAACTGCTGCGAAGGGTCTGCCTGCGAGACCACCGAAACGGACGCATGCCGCCGTTGCTGAAAGGAACATGATGAAGCGCTTTCACGTTCACCTGCACGTCACCGACCTGCACCAAAGCATCGCCTTCTATTCCACGCTGTTCGCCGCCGAGCCTGCGCGCATCGAGAGCGACTACGCAAAGTGGATGCTGGAAGACCCGCGCCTGAACTTCGCCATCTCCACGCGCGGCGCGGCGCCTGGCGTAGACCACCTGGGCTTCCAGGTGGACGAAGCGGCCGACCTGGCCGACCTCAAGGACCGCGCCGAAGCGGCCGATCTGGCGCTGCTCGATGAGGGGCAGACGACGTGCTGCTACGCCCGCAGCGACAAGCACTGGATCACGGACCCGCAGGGCGTGGCCTGGGAGCACTTCCAGACGCTGGGCAACGTGCCTGTGTTCGGCAAGGCCGCGCAAGTCGCGCCCCAAACGCCTGCTGGCGGCGCGTGCTGCGCGCCGCGCGCGCCTGCCGCCGTGAAGTCGGCAGCAGCTTGCTGCAGCCCGGTTCAGAAGTCCTGCTGCTGAGCCCAGACCGACTTTCCATTCTCTCTACTGTTCCAGCCTTATATGAATCCGACACAACAACCGCTGAACGTACTGTTCATCTGCACGGGCAACTCCGCGCGCTCCATCCTGGCTGAGTCCATGCTGAGCAAGCTGGGCCGCGAGCGCTTCCGCGCCTTCTCCGCTGGTAGCCAGCCCAAGGGCCGCGTGCACCCAGTTGCCCTGCAGACGCTGCGTCAACTGCATTTCGATGACACGGGCTTCACGAGCAAGAGCTGGGGCGTCTTCGCGGAGCCCGATGCCCCGCAAATGGACTTCGTGATCACCGTGTGCGACCAGGCTGCAGGAGAAGTTTGCCCTGTGTGGCCCGGCCAGCCCATCACGGCCCATTGGGGCGTGGCAGATCCCGCCGCGGTCGAGGGTTCCGAAGAGGCGCAGCATCGTGCGTTCCTGGACACAGCCGTGACGCTCAAGCGTCGGATCGAATTCTTGCTCGCGCTGCCGCTCGCTAAGCTGGAAACGCTGGCCATCCAGCGCGAAGTTCGTGACATCGGGACCCGTTGAGATGACCACCAACATCCTGATCCTTTGCACCCACAACTCGGCACGCAGCGTGCTGTCCGAGGGGATGCTGAACCACTGGGCTGAGCAACAGGGCAGCGACGTGCGCGCGTACAGCGCCGGCAGCATGCCCAGTGGGCGCATCAACCCATTCGCCATCGAAGTGCTGCAAGCCGCTGGCATCGACACGGCCGGCTACCGCAGCAAGAGCTGGGACGAGTTCACAGGCGATTCTGCACCGCGCATGCGCGTGGTCATCACGGTATGCGACAGCGCCGCCAACGAGCCATGTCCCTACTGGCCAGGATCTCCGGTGCAGATCCATTGGGGCTATCCAGACCCATCGAACGCCGGTAGCAACGAGGCTGAGAAGCGCGCCGCATTCGAGTCAACGCGACAAGCCATCGGTGAACGCATGCGGCAGTTGGCCCAGGTGCCATTCGACACGCTGGATGACGCGCAGCTGCGCGCAGCGCTGCAGCGTCTCTGACGCCACCGACCTTCGCTTAATTCTCCGTGGCCAAGCCACGGAGGACGTCTTTCGCTCCCCCATACCAAGAAGCGTCCATGCTGACTGCCGTCCTTATCTTCATCTTCACGCTGGTGCTGGTCATCTGGCAACCCCGAGGCCTGGGCATCGGCTGGAGCGCATCGCTCGGCGCCGTGCTGGCCCTGGTCTTCGGCGTGGTGCACCTGGCCGACATCGCCGTGGTGTGGGGCATCGTCTGGAACGCAACGGCCACGTTCGTGGCCGTCATCATCATCAGCCTGCTGCTGGACGAAGCCGGCTTCTTCGAGTGGGCCGCGCTGCATGTGGCGCGCTGGGGTGGCGGCAACGGCCGCCGGCTGTTCGCCTTCATCGTGCTGCTGGGCGCGGCGGTGGCGGCCCTGTTCGCCAACGACGGTGCGGCGCTGATCCTGACGCCCATCGTCATGGCCATGCTGGTCGCGCTGGGCTTCACGCCGGCGGCGACCTTGGCGTTCGTCATGGCGGCCGGCTTCATCGCCGACACAGCCAGCCTGCCGCTGATCGTGTCCAACCTGGTCAACATCGTGTCGGCCGACTTCTTTGGCATCGGCTTCAACCAGTACGCCGCCGTGATGGTGCCGGTGAACATCGCCGCCGTGCTGGCCAGTCTGCTGGTGCTGCTGCTGTACTTCGGCCGAGGCGTGCCGCAGCACTACAACCTGGGCCAGCTCAAGACGCCGGCCCAGGCCATCCGCGATCCGGCCACGTTCCGGGCCGGCTGGGTGGTGCTGGTCCTGCTGCTGGTCGGCTTCTTTGGCCTGGAGCCGCTGGGCGTGCCGGTCAGCGCGGTCGCGGCCGTGGCCGCCGTGGTGCTGCTGGCCGTCGCGGCCCGCGGCCACGTCATCAGCACGCGCAAGGTGCTGCACGGCGCGCCTTGGCAGATCGTGGTGTTCTCGCTGGGCATGTACCTGGTGGTCTACGGCCTGCGCAATGCTGGTCTGACCGACCGCATCGCCGCGCTGCTCGATGTGTTCGCGCAGGGCGGCATCTGGGGCGCGGCGCTGGGCACGGGCGTGCTCACGGCCTTGCTGTCCTCGGTCATGAACAACATGCCCACGGTGCTCATCGGCGCACTGTCCATCGACGCATCGCAGGCCAGCGGCGTGGTGAAGGAAGCCATGATTTACGCCAACGTGATCGGCTGCGACCTTGGCCCCAAGATCACGCCCATTGGCAGTCTGGCCACGCTGCTGTGGCTGCACGTGCTGCAGAAGAAGGGGACCACCATTGCCTGGGGCTACTACTTCCGCGTGGGCATCGTGCTCACGCTGCCTGTGCTGCTGGTGACGCTGGCGGCTCTGGCCCTGCGCTTGAGCTTGGCTTGACCGCGCCGACCGTCCACAAGGAACCACCATGAGCGAAATCACGATCTATCACAACCCCGCCTGCGGTACCTCGCGCAACACGCTGGCGATGATCCGCAACAGCGGCGAGGAACCCCAGGTCATCGAGTACCTGAAGACGCCGCCCGACCGGGCCACGCTGGAACGGCTGATCGCCGACATGGGCATCACGCCGCGCGAACTGCTGCGCAAGAAGGGCACGCCCTACGAAGCGCTGGGCCTGGACAGCGCCACGTGGACCGACGCGCAGTTGATCGACTTCATGCTGCAGGAACCCATCCTCATCAACCGGCCCATCGTCGTGACCCCGCTCGGCACGCGGCTGTGCCGGCCTTCGGAAGAAGTGCTGGATCTGCTGCCGCAGCCGCAGCAAGGTGCCTTCACCAAGGAAGACGGCGAGGCCGTCATTGACGACAAGGGAGCGCGCATTGCAAAGCCCTGAGCTGCCCAACATCGACGCCGACCACTTCCGCCGGCCCGACTTGGCGCGGCTGCTGCCAGCCGAGCGCGCGACCCATCCGCCGCGAATCCTGCTGCTCTACGGGTCCGTGCGTGAGCGCTCCTACAGCCGGCTCGTGACCGAGGAAGCGGCGCGGCTGCTGCAGGCCATGGGCGCTGAGCCGCGCATCTTCGATCCGCGCGGCCTGCCGCAGCCCGATGGCGCGCCCGAGGACCATCCCAAGGTGCAGGAGCTGCGCGACCTGGCGCAGTGGTCCGAGGGCATGGTGTGGTGCTCGCCCGAGCGGCACGGGGCCATGACCGGCATCATGAAGTCGCAGATCGACTGGATACCCCTGTCGGTCGGATCGGTGCGGCCCACGCAGGGCAAGACGCTGGCCGTCATGGAGGTGTCGGGCGGCTCGCAGTCCTTCAACGCGGTCAACCAACTGCGCGTGCTGGGCCGCTGGATGCGCATGCTGACCATCCCCAACCAGTCGTCGGTGGCCAAGGCATTCGCCGAGTTCGAGGAAGACGGCCGCATGAAGCCCTCGCCCTACTACGAGCGCGTGGTGGACGTGATGGAGGAATTGGTGAAGTTCACGCTGCTGACGCGCGATTGCGCGGGCTACCTGGTGGACCGCTACAGCGAGCGGCGCGAGAGCGCCGAGGCGCTGTCCAAGCGGGTCAACCTGCGCAGCATCTGACCGGCGCGGCCCAGGTGCAAAGCCGGACCACGACCACCGTACTGCTGGGCGTGGCACAGACGCTCGCATGGGCCTCGTCGTACTACCTGCCGGCCATCCTGGCCGATGCCATCGCGCGGGACGTGGGCAGCTCCAGCTCGGCCGTGTTCGGCGCCTTTTCGGTGGCCTTGCTCATGTCGGCGGCCATCGGGCCTTTCGCCGGACGGCTGATCGACCGGCGAGGCGGGCGGCCGGTGCTGATCGCCAGCAACGTGGTGTTCGCGGCTGGCCTGGCCGCACTGAGCCAGGCACAGCAGCCGCTGCACGTCTTCGCGGCCTGGGCCGTCATGGGCCTGGCGATGGGCAGCGGCCTCTACGAAGCCGCGTTCGCCACGGCCGTGCGCCTGCACGGCCAGCAGGCGCGGCGCACCATCACCGGCATCACGTTGTTCGCCGGCTTCGCCAGCACCGTGGGCTGGCCGCTCACGGCCTGGCTGGAGAGCACTATGGGGTGGCGTGGGGCCTGCCTCGTGTGGGCCGGGCTGCACCTGGTCATCGCGTTGCCGCTCAACGCCATGTTGCCGGCGGCCGAGCGCGCCGCGCCGGCATCGGGCGATGCCGGCGGCAAGCCCGAGCAGCAGGCGGCCTTGCCGCCGGCCAAGCAGCGCGGCGCCGCCGTCCTGCTGGCCTTCGTCTTCGCCGTGGCCTGGTTCACCAGCACGGCCATGGCTGCGCACCTGCCCAAGCTGTTGCTGGGCGTTGGGGCCAGCCTGGCGGCGGCCGTGGGCATCGCGGCGCTGGTCGGGCCGGCCCAGGTCGCGGGCCGGTTGATCGAGTTCGCGTTCTTGAGCAAAGCGCACCCGCTGCTGTCGGCGCGCCTGGCCACGCTGGGCCATCCCCTCGGCGCGCTGTGCATCGGCCTGTTCGGCAGCTCGGCCGCAATGGCCTTCGCGGTACTGCACGGGCTGGGCAATGGCATCCTGACCATCGCCATCGGGACGCTGCCGCTGCTGTTCTTCGGCGCGAAGGGCTACGGCCAGCGGCAGGGCTTCTTGATGGTGCCGGCCCGCATCGTGCAGGCCGGCGCGCCGTTCCTGTTCGGCCTGGCCGTGGAGCGCCTGGGCGTGGGCGCGCTGTGGGTGTCGGCGGGGCTCGGGCTGGCTGCATGCCTTGCGCTGACGCGACTGGCTGCAGATCTTCGCCAGTGAAGGCACGCGAGCACCGGCGCTACGGTGGCCCCAAACCAACGAAACCAAGCCAGTCGTCCGCGAAACCTGACCCGCAACAGCGTTAGGTCCTGGACCTTGCCGCTTCAACACATTCCCGCCGTCGATCGAGTCCTCGCATGGTGTGCCACCGGTGCCACAGTGGCCGCGCACCAGCCAAGACGCCAATGCTGCCTACCTCTCAGATGCCTCGTTACTTACAACTTGAACTGGCGAACCGTACGATGGTGGAAGCGTTCTTAATTGCCTGATTCCGCCATGCCGACCTTGACTACCACAGGTGAAGCCAAACGCGCCGTGCTCTACCGAATGGTCATGCCTGAGCACATTTGTCCCTATGGGCTGAAATCGCTGGACTTGCTGAGGCGCCACGGGTATGACGTGGAAGACCGTCACCTGACGACCAAAGAGGAAACGGACAACTTCAAGAAGCAACAAGGCGTGCAGACGACGCCACAAACTTTTATCGAAGGCCGGCGTGTTGGCGGACATGATGACCTGAGGGCGTTCTTCGGTAGCCCGTCCACGTCGAAGAACGCTTTCGCGTATTGGCCGGTGATTGCCATCTTCGGTATGGCTGCTGCGATGGCAGTCAGCCTTAACATTGACAGTACAGGCTCGATGCAAGTGGTCAAGTTGGCAGAGCAATTCGTGGCGATTGCGGTGTGCCTGCTGGCCCTCCAAAAACTGCGCGACGTCGAAAGCTTCTCGACAATGTTTTTGAACGGCGGTTTCAAGACCGAAGCGCAACACGTGGTTATTGAGCGAGAACAGGGGCCTGCTGGGCCATGGCCAGCAAGTGCGCGAACACCGCCAGCGGCGTGTTGAAGCCATGGGTGGCGCGAGGCCTGCCGTTCAAGCTGTCGGCGATGGCATCCAGATCGTCCTGGCTGTGCACGCTCAGATCGGTGCCCTTGGGCAGGTACTGGCGCAGCAGTCCGTTGGTGTTCTCGCAGGTGCCGCGCTGCCAGGGGCTGTGCGGGTCGCAGAAGTACACCCGCACGCCCGTGGCGGCGGCCAGCTGCCGGTGGTAGCTCATCTCCTTGCCTTGGTCGTACGTGAAGCTCTTGCGCATCGGGTCGGCAATCGCGTTGAGCTTGGCCGTGAAGCCGGCCAGCGCCGAGCTGGCCGTGGCGTCGTCCATCTTGGCCAGCAGCACCAGGCGGCTGGAGCGCTCCACCAGAACGCCCACGGAGGACTTGTTGCCTGCGCCTTTGATGAAGTCGCCCTCCCAGTGGCCGGGCATCACGCGGTCCTCGATCTCGGGCGGACGCACGTGGATGCTGACCATCTCGGGGATCTGCCCACGCCGGTCGGTACCACGGCTGCGCGGCAGCCGCGTGCTGCGGCCATGACGCAGGCAGGCGATGAGCTGGCGGCGCAGCTCGCCCCGGGGCAGCGCGTAGATGGCCGTGTAGATGGTTTCGTGGGACACGTGGCGGGCGGGCTCGTTGGGGAACGTGCGCTTGAGCGTAGCGGCGATCTGCTGGGGCGACCACTTCCAGTCCAGCAACGTCATCACCAGGCTCCAGGACAAGCTGTCCGCAGACAGTTTGGCAGCAGGGCGCGCCTGGAGTCGGCGCGCCCGGCAAGCCAGCTGGGCGTGGTGCGAACCGTATGCGGTGTCGGCAGGCGTGTTGCGCCCCAACTCGCGGCTGATGGTCGATGGCGCGCGCCCCAGCATGCGGGCTATCGCCCGTACGCCGCAGTTGCGTTGGAGCAAGCTCGCAATCGTCATGCGGTCTTCGGGCTGGAGCTGGTCATATCGGATCGCGGGTTGCATGTGAACACCTTACTTCAAGGGGTGTTGCACTTCCGATTTGAGGCCGCCAACTATGACCTTTTGGCTCGACGCTGGGTGCGCTACGCCTATCTGTACCCATTCGCCGAAGGGCTGACTGGCATCCTTATGCTGGCGGGGGCGGCGATGTGGTTGTCTGTGCCTGTGGCTTTGTTCATCGGCGGGGTTGGAGCGATTTCGGTCTTCAAGGCGGTGTATGTGGAAAAGCGGGAGCTGAAGTGCGCCTGTGTAGGAGGTGACAGCCAAGTCCCACTCGGCTTCGTTTCACTGACAGAAAACTTGTTGATGGTGGCGATGGCCGTTTGGATGGTTGTCAAGCCAAGCCTGGGCAACGTCAGTTAGCAAGGTAGTTTTGCTTGCCAGGAAGATCAAAATTTGCAATCGTTCATGCTTGACATTGCCACAATGGCAAGGTTTACGATCCAGCCCATTGACTAAACTCAGACGTGACCTGAGACATTCTGACTTGCCGCTGTGAATCGACTTCGCTACTGGCTGCTCATTCTGCTGTGCGTCGTCCTTCCTATGAGGGGCGCGATGGCAGCTGCCATGCTGTGCCCGCCGTCCGGCAGCGGGGCGGCCATGGGCGCGATGCTGATGTCGGGGCCTGTGGCTGAGACTCATGCGGTGCATGATGAATCTTCGTCGTCGCACGGGCACGACCATGCGCATGCGCATGCGGAAAGCAACCAGCAACCGCACGACCACTCCGACGCTGCCTCTGCCCAGGGCAAGTGCAACATGTGCGCCGCGTTCTGTTCGCTGACGCCCATGCCCATCGGGCAAGCCGTCTTTTTGCCTTCAGCAGGCGTAGCGACTGCGCCATCGTCACTCTTTGCCGTCGAGCCTCTGAGCTTTGTGCCAGGCGGTCTTGAACGGCCACCACGAAGCATCTGACCCAGCACGGCCTCCGATAGAGGCCTGATGGCGCTCGCGCATTCAACGCGTGGGCATGTGCCGACCTCCGCGTTGGTATCTCAGATGTCTTCGTCTCATGAAAATCATTCTTTCGTGGCTCGCGCCTTCCATGGCGCTGAGCCTGCCGCTGGGCGTTTTCGCCCAACAGACTTCCGCCGCTCCAACGGGGGCCCCGGCTGCACCACTGCCCTACCAGTCCGCGTTTTCCGACTACAAGCCGTGGACGGACATCCAGCAAGGAAACTGGCGTGAGCTGAACGACGCGCTCGCCGTACCTGCGAGCGGATCGCGGCACGGCAGCGGCAGCCCTGCGGCTCCGAGCGCGCAGGGCCAGACGCCTGCGCACACGATGCCGATGCCCAAAGGGCATCAAGGCCACACGATGCCGGGAGCCAAACCATGATGCGCCTCACAGTTGCAGCGGGCGCCGTACTCATCCTGGCGGGATGTGCTTCCTTCTCGCCGGATGGTGGCATGGGGCAGGTGGCAGACCTCACCAAGGAACGAACCGGGCAGTCGGTCGCCTTGCAGCGCACCGAGAAGGATGCGAACGCGGCGAAATCGCGCATCTCCGACATCCTGAAGCAGCCTCTGAGCGCCGACACGGCCGTCGAGTTGGCACTGCTGAACAACCGCGGACTGCAGGCCAACCTCAACCAGCTCGGCATCGCAGAGTCGAATCTGGTGCAGGCGGGGCGCTTGGCCAATCCGCTGCTCAGCTTCGGACGGATGTCTGGCTCAGGTGTGGTCGAAATCGAGCGGGCGGTGATGTTCAACATCCTGAGCCTGCTGACGATGCCCAAAGCGACCGAGGTGCAACAGCGCAACTTCGAGCAAGCGCAATTCCAGGCCGCCTACGAGGCCGTGGGCGTCGCCTCGGAGGCGCGTCGAGCGTACTTTGGCGCGGTTGCCGCGCAGGAACTCGTGCGCTACTACAGCCAGGTCAAGGAAGCGGCCGATGCATCGAACGAGCTGGCCAGGCGCATGGTGCTTGCAGGCAACTTCAACAAGCTCGCGCAGATGCGTGAGCAAGCCTTTTATGCGGATGCGACGGCCAGCTTGGCCAGGGCGCAGCAGCAGTCGTTGGCCGAGCGCGAGCGATTGACCAGACTGCTGGGCTTGTCGGGCGAGCAGCTCAACTTCAAACTGCCGGACCGTCTGCCTGATCTGCCGAAGGCGCCGACGCAACCGCTGGACGCTGAGCGCACCGCGTTGGAAAAGCGGCTGGACGTGATGATGGCCAAGCGTGCAACGGCCTCGACGGCCAGTGCCTATGGCCTCACCAAAGCGACCCGCTTCATCAACGTGCTCGAGGTGGGCTACACCAACAAGAGCGAAAGCGGCAGTCCCAGGGCAAACGGCTTCGAAATCGAGTTGGAGCTACCGCTGTTCGACTTCGGCTCGGTGCGCACGAGCCGCGCCGAAGCGAGCTACATGCAGGCAGTGCACCGTACCGCGGAAATCGCGGTCAATGCGCAATCCGAGGTCCGCGAGTCCTATGGCGCGTACCGCACGGCATTTGACCTAGCAAAGCACTACCGGGACGAGGTTGTGCCCTTGCGCAAGCGCATCTCGGAAGAAAACCTGCTGCGCTACAACGGCATGCTCATCAGTGTCTTCGAGCTGCTGGCCGACTCGCGCGAGCAGGTGCGCGGCGTGGCGGACTACGTGCAGGCGCTGCGGGACTTCTGGGTCGCCGAAACCAATCTTCAAACCGCTCTGACTGGGCGCTCACCCGGTGCCAGCAGCGTGGGCGCTGCACCCGAGGCCGCATCGGACGCGCCCGCTGGCCACTGAAAGAACCAACATGTCGAATCGTAGAAATTTCTTCAGGACGGCAGGTGCCGTCGCGCTGGGTGTCACCGCCGTCAGCCGTGTCGGTGCCGCTTCGTTGCCCGAAGCGGTCTACCAGACCTCTCCTGCAATGCAACCGTTGCTCATGCCCAGCACGGGCCGGCCCTACAACCCCGTGGCCACGCTCAACGGGTGGAGCTTGCCCTGGCGCATGAACAACGGCGTCAAGGAGTTCCACCTGGTGGCCGAGCCGGTGGTGCGTGAGTTCGCGCCTGGCATGAAAGCCAACCTGTGGGGCTACAACGGCTCCAGCCCGGGGCCGACCATTGAAGCGGTCGAGGGAGACCGGGTGCGCATTTTCGTCACCAACAAGCTCCCCGAGCACACCACGGTGCACTGGCACGGAATCATGCTTCCCTCAGGCATGGACGGTGTCGGCGGGCTCACACAGCCGCACATTCCCGTGGGCAAGACCTTCGTCTACGAGTTCACGCTGTTGCGCGCCGGCACGCACATGTACCACCCGCACGCGGACGAGATGACGCAGATGGCCATGGGCATGATGGGCATGTTCGTCATTCACCCCAAGGACCAACGCCAGATGCGGGTGGATCGGGACTTCGTGTTCCTGCTTGCGTCCTACGACATCGAGCCCGGCGCCGCCACTCCGAAGACCGCCGAGATGACGGACTTCAACATGTGGACCTGGAATAGCCGTGTATTCCCAGGCATCGACAGCCTGGTGTGCCGCACAGGCGACCGGGTCCGCGTGCGCGTCGGCAACCTGACGATGACCAACCACCCGATCCACATGCACGGACCGCACTTCTACGTGACGGGCACCGATGGTGGCTGGGTCCCGCCCTCAGCCCGTTGGCCGGAAGTGACCACGGACATCGCGGTCGGCCAGATGCGCGCGTTCGAGTTCGACGCTGTCGCGGGGGACTGGGCGATCCACTGCCACAAGTCCCACCACACGATGAATGCAATGGGCCACGATGTGCCCAACATGATCGGCGTGGACCATAAGGGCGTGGCCGAGCGCATCACCAAGCTGGTGCCGGACTATATGGTGATGGGCGACAAGGGCATGGCCGACATGGGCTCCATGGAGATGCCTATCCCTGACAACACGCTTCCCATGATGACCGGAATCGGGCCGTTCGGCCCCATTGAAATGGGCGGCATGTTCAGCGTCGTGAAGGTACGGGACGACGTCAAAGCCGGGGACTACAGGGAGCCTGCACCCTACAAGCACCCGTCTGGCACCGTGTCCTATGAGTTCCAGGGCGAGATACAGCAACCAACACGCGTGCCCGCGCCCGCAGCCGACGCCAACACGATGAACGTGCGCAAGCCATCCGGTGCGCACTCCGGCCACTGAACCCTTCTCACATCCATTAGGCATACATCATGAAATTCGCACTCAAGAACCTCTTCGTTGCCATCGCAGCCATCGGCGTGCTTGCCACTACCAATGTGTCGTTTGCCCATGGCGACGAGACCCACTCGGCTCGAAAATTCAATGCCGCAAAGGTCGAGACCACGCCCTTTGGCCAGGAGGGCGACCCGAAGAAGGCGAACCGCACCATCACGGTAGACATGTCCGACAACATGCGTTTCACACCGGCGGACATCACGGTCAAACGCGGCGAGACCGTCAAGATCGTCCCCACGAACAAGGGCCAGGTTCTGCACGAGATGGTGCTGGGCACCCCGGAGGAGTTGAAAAAGCACGCCGAGCAGATGAAGAAAAACCCGGGCATGGAGCACGACGAGGCGTACATGGCACACGTCAAGCCCGGTCAAAGTGGAGAAATCGTGTGGCAGTTCACCAAGGCCGGCGAGTTCCAGTTTGCCTGCCTGCTGCCAGGCCATTTTGAAGCCGGCATGGTCGGCAAGGTGACGGTCAAGTGAAACGCCGCAACGTCGTCCTGGCCGCAGGGGTCGGCGTTGCGGCAACGTGCTTGCCGTCGCTTGCCGCCGTCGGTCTGCCGCTGGTCGAGGTCTTCAAGAGCCCGACCTGCGGGTGCTGCGGCGCTTGGGTCGATCACCTGAAGGCGGCAGGCTTTCCGGTGAAGGTCGTCGAAGTGGAGGACACCTCCACCGCACGGCGCAAGCATGGCCTGCCGGACAAGTACGCCAGTTGTCACACCGGCATCGTCACCAGGTATGTGGTCGAGGGCCACGTGCCTGCAATTGAGGTGAAGAAGCTGCTCGCACTCAAGCCAAGCGCCATTGGAATCGCGGTTCCAGGCATGCCTCTTGGGTCGCCGGGCATGGAGATGGGCGACGACAAAGACCCCTACGACGTTCTCCTTATCGACAAGCGCGGGCGTGCAACCGTCTTCGCCCGCTACACGAAACATTGAAGGAAATCATCATGAAGTTCTCTCGCATCCTCGCCGCAGCAATCATTGCAACAACCCTCGGCGCCCATGCCCAGTCGTCGACTCCATCATCCGCCAGCGCCCCGGTGGTGGAAGGCGAAGTACGCCGGGTGGACAAGGAGCAAGGCAAAGTGACCTTGCGCCATGGTCCTATTCCCAACCTGGGTATGGATGGAATGAGCATGGTTTTTCGGGTGAAAGAGCCCAAGATGCTTGACTCCCTGAAGGACGGTGACAAGGTCAAATTCACGGCCGACAAGGTCAATGGCGTTTTCACGGTGACATCGATCCAGGTCGCCAACTGAGTCGGCACGGCGCGCAGCCCGCTGTGGCGGGTTCGCGCCGATGTGCGCTGACGTTAGACTTCCCCCGTTCATGAGCCGTCGCTTGTCCACCCGCCTGACCACCACGCTTTTCGTGGTGTTGTCGCTGCTGTTCTCTCAGCTGGCGTTGGCCAACTACGTCTGTCCGCAACAGGCAGAAGCGGCGGCGATGGCCGAGATGATGGCGTCGGGCATGCCCTGCGAGGGCATGGATGCTGAGCAGCCGACCCTCTGTGCTCAGTTCTCGGCCAGCGCCCCGCAGTCGCCGGATACGGCGAAGACGCCTACCCTGGCCGCGTCAATAGCCGTGCAGGTGCTCGTTCTTCCTTTCAAGCTCCTCGCCGGTGAAACACAGTCTGTCCCATTGACAGCCAGACCACAGGCACGCCCACCTCCAGGTCCGCTCTTCCTCTCCACGCTCCGACTTCGGGTCTGACGCCTCCGATTGACCGACAGGCGCTGGCGCGGCAGATCCGCCCGCCGGCTAGATCTCGTTTGTCCTCGGAGTTTCCATGTTCACTCTCCATCCGCGTGCGGTCGTTCTGGCCGCCGCCATCATTCCGTTCCTGGCGGCTGCTTCACCGCTCACACTCGACCAAGCACTTGTCCTCGCCGTGCAGCGATCGGAAGCTGCCCGTGCCGCGCGCGCCGGCGTCATCAGCGCGAACGAGACCGCACGCGCAGCGGGACAGTTGCCTGACCCGACGCTGCGCGTGGGCGTCGACAACCTGCCCGTGACCGGCGGGGACCGCTTCAGCACGACCCGCGAGTCGATGACCATGAAACGCATCGGCTTCAGCCAGGAATGGGTATCGGCCGACAAGCGTGCGGCCCGCCAGGCTGCGGCTGACGCGATGGCCAGCAGGGAGAGCGTGTCTGTTCAGGTAGCGGCCGCCGAAGTGCGCATGCAAACTGTGCTGGCCTACCTGGACGTGTATTTCGCAAGCGAAGCTCTCAAGCTGACAACCCAGACCCAGCACCATGTGCAAGAGGAGCTGGAAGCGGCCAAGGGCCGGCTGTTGTCGGCCGCCGCCAACAGTCAGGAGGTTCTGGCTCTGACCAGCGCCCGCGGGGTCGCCGAGGACGACACCGCGGAAGTGCTGCAACAGGAGCGCGGCGCGCGCGTGGCGCTGGAGCGTTGGGTCGGTATTTCCCCGGATGAACTCGCGGCGCCAGTTGGCTTGTCGAACATCGGCGAGGAGTCCTACGTTGCCAACCATCCAGCCGTTCTCGCCGCACAACGGGACATCCAGCTTGCCAGGCAGGAGGCCACGGTTGCCGCCGCCAACCGCAAGCCGAACTGGTCATGGGAGGTGTCCTATGGCCAGCGCAGCGGCTACTCGGACATGGTGTCCGTCGGTGTGAGCATTCCCTTGCCGGTCGCGCCTGCCCAGCGACAGGACCGCGACACTGCTGCCAAGGTGGCACTCGTCGACAAGGCCGAAGCCAATCTGGTGGAGGCCTCGCGCGTGGCAACGGCCGAGTTCCGCGGGCTGGCCAGCGACGCCCAGCGACTCGCCGATCGCGCCGAGCGGTACCAGGCGTCCGTCGTGGCTCCAGCCCGACAACGAACCAGTGTTGCCTTGGCTGGCTACCGCTCCAATCAGGTGAGCCTGATGGCCCTGTTCGAGGCACGCCATACCGAGGTCGAAGCGCAGAGGAAGCTGCTTTCGCTGCGGCGTGACCTGGCAAAGGTCCAGGCACAGCTGACCTTCAAACCGCTCCTGCCGGGAGGTGCCCTGTGAAGCGCGCTCAGTCGATTGCACTCTCGCTTCTAGGTGCCGCCGTGCTGGCCGCTGCGGGCTTCTACCTCGGTCGGCAGACGGATACCCGTGCCGAAGCAACCACGGCAGCCACGCCAGGGGCGTCAGCGTCAGGTGCCGCCGAACGCAAGGTGCTGTACTGGCACGATCCAATGGTGCCGGGCCAGCGCTTCGACAAGCCAGGCAAGTCACCGTTCATGGACATGCAGCTAGTGCCGGTCTATGCCGACGAGGCGGGTGACTCCGGCGTGAAAATCAGCCCGACGGTGCGGCAGAACCTGGGCATGCGCACCGCGCTGGTCCAGCGGGCGGACGTGTCGTCGTCCTTCGATGCGGTCGGCGCCGTGCAGTTTGATGAGCGCCTCAGTGTCGCGGTCCAGACCCGTGTGGCTGGCTACGTCGAGCATTTGGCCGTGCGCGCGCCCATGGAGCGGGTCCGCAAGGGCCAGCCGCTCGCCACGCTCTTCGCGCCCGATTGGCTGGGACCGCAGAACGAACTGCTTGCGCTCAAACGCTCCGGTGCATCGGAAGACCTGGTGGCAGCCGCGCGCGAACGCATGCGTGCCTTGTCCATCCCCGAGACTCTCATCCGCCAAAGCGAGGCCACTGGCATGGCGCAGGCGCGTTTCACGCTCACCGCTCCGGTCAGCGGCGTGATCGCGGAGCTCGGTGTGCGCGAGGGCGTCGCGGTCTCTCCCGGCACGACCCTGTTCCGCATCGCCGGCCTGGAAAAGGTGTGGGCGGTGGCGGAGGTGCCCGAGGCACAGGCGATACGCCTCGCGCGTGGCCAGAAGGTCCAGGCGGTGCTCCAGGCCGATGCCAGCCAAACCTTCGGTGGCGAACTCAAGGAGATCCTGCCGCAGGTCAGCGCGAGCACGCGCACCCTGCAGGCGCGCTTTGAAGTCGACAACGCGAGAGGCCGGCTGATCCCGGGGATGCTGCTGCGCCTGCAGGTCACCGGACCTTCGGCCTCACGCCTGATCGTGCCTGCCGAAGCGGTGATCCGTACCGGCACCCGCGCCGTCGCCATAGTTCGCAGGGACAACGGCGCGTTCGAGCCACGAGACATCCATTTGGGTGCCGACCTCGGCGACACCGTCGAGGTGGTCTCTGGGCTCGCCGAGGGCGATCAAGTTGTTGTCAGCGGCCAATTCCTCATCGATTCCGAAGCGCGGCTGCGCTCCGTGCTGGGCTCGATCACCACGAATGCCGCTGCGCCTGCAGCGTCGGCGTCTGCACCGGCAACGGCGCCGGCAGACGTGCATGTTGGCGACGGCAAGGTGGAGAGCGTCGAAGCGGACGGAATCACCATCTCACATGGCCCGATCGCCTCGTTGAAGTGGCCTGCGATGACCATGGGCTTCAGCAAACCCACCACCAAGGCCTTTGCCGACATCAAGCCGGGTGACACGGTTCGCTTCGAGTTCAGGCAGGGCGGCTCCATGGGCTACGAACTGGTGTCCATGCAGCGCGTCGGGGGCGCCAAGTGATCGCGGCCATCATCCGCTGGTCGATCGGCAACCGGTTTCTCGTGCTCATCGCCACGGCATTCCTTGTGGCGGCGGGGATCTGGTCGGTCAAGCACACGCCTGTTGATGCCTTGCCGGACCTGTCGGACACCCAGGTCATCGTGCGCACGACGTACCCCGGCAAGCCACCCCAGGTGGTCGAAGACCTGGTCACCTACCCGCTTACCACCACGATGCTCAGCGTGCCCGGGGCGAAGACGGTCCGGGGCTACTCGTTCTTCGGCGACTCCTTTGTCTACGTGTTGTTCGACGACAAGACCGACCCGTACTGGGCCAGGTCGCGCGTCGTTGAGTACCTGAACCAGGTGCAGAGCAGGTTGCCAGCAGGGGCCACGGCCGCGCTGGGCCCGGACGCCACCGGCGTGGGCTGGGTCTACGAGTACGCGCTGGTCGACCGCACAGGCCGCAACGACTTGGGACAACTGCGCGCGCTCAACGACTGGTTCTTGAAGTTCGAATTGAAGACGGCGCCCGACGTGGCCGAAGTCGCCAGCATCGGCGGCATGGTTCGGCAGTATCAGGTGGTGTTGGACCCCGACCGCATGCGGGCACTTGGCGTCACGCAAAGCACGGTGATCGAGGCCCTGGGCAAGGCCAACCAGGCCGCCGGAGGCTCCGTCGTCGAACTGGCCGAAGCCGAGTACATGGTCCGCTCGCGCGGCTTTCTGAAGTCGCTGGACGACTTCCGCGCTATCCCGCTGCCGGTGCCGGGCACGACCCCGGTGCTGCTGCGCGACGTGGCGACCGTGCAGATCGGCCCGGAGATGCGCCGCGGCATCGCCGAACTGGATGGCGAAGGCGAGGTGGTGGGCGGTGTCGTAGTCATGCGCTCGGGGAAGAACGCCAGGACGACCATCGAGGCGGTCAAGGCCAGACTGCAAGCCTTGAAGCCAAGCCTGCCGCAAGGCGTCGAGGTGGTCGAGACCTACGACCGTTCCAAACTCATCGACCGTGCTGTCCTGAACCTGCGCGACAAGCTTGTCGAAGAATTCATTGTGGTGGCGCTCGTCTGCGCGGTGTTCCTGTTTCACCTGCGTTCGGCACTGGTTGCGGTCGTCACGCTGCCGGTCGGTGTTCTGACGGCGTTCATCGTGATGTACTGGCAAGGTGTCAGCGCGAACATTCTGAGCCTGTCTGGCGTGGCCATCGCGCTGGGGGCGATGGTGGACGCATCGGTAGTGCTGGTCGAGGCGGCGCACAAGCACCTGGAGCACTTCGAGGAGCAGCATGGAAGGCGGCCGACGGCGCCCGAGCGCTGGGCACTCATCGCACAGGCCTCGGTCGAGGTGGGGCCGGCGTTGTTCTTCTCGCTGTTGGTCATCACGCTGTCGTTCCTGCCAGTGTTCACGCTCGAAGCGCAGGAAGGCCGGCTGTTCGCCCCCCTGGCCTTCACCAAGACCTATGCCATGGCCGCTGCGGCTGGCCTGTCGGTGACGCTGGTCCCGGTGCTGATGGGCTACCTCGTTCGCGGCCGCATTCCCAAGGAGGCGGCGAACCCGCTGAACCGTCTTCTCATCGCCGTGTACCGTCCCGCCCTGGAACTGGTGCTTCGGTTCCCCAAGCTCACCGTGGCGGTCGCGGCCCTGGTGCTTGCAGTCACCGCGGTGCCGGTCATCCGCCTGGGCGGCGAGTTCATGCCGGCGCTCGACGAGGGCGATCTGCTGTACATGCCCTCGGCGCTCCCGGGCCTGTCGATCTCCAAGGCCTCGGAGTTGCTGCAGCAGACCGACAGGCTCATCAAGACCGTGCCCGAGGTCGAACGTGTGTTTGGCAAGGCCGGACGTGCGGACACGGCAACGGACCCCGCACCGCTGGAGATGTTCGAGACGACCATCCAGTTCAAGCCACGTGACCAGTGGCGATCGGGGATGACGCCCGACAAGCTGGTCGAGGAACTGGATCGCGTCGTCAAGGTGCCCGGCCTGTCCAACGTGTGGGTGCCGCCGATCCGCAACCGCATCGACATGCTGGCCACCGGCATCAAGAGTCCGGTGGGCATCAAGCTCGCCGGCGCGGACCTAGCGACGATCGACCGGCTGGCCGCACAGATCGAGGCAGCTGTGAAAAACGTGCCCGGTGTGTCGTCTGCGCTCGCCGAGCGGCTGACAGGTGGCCGCTACATCGACGTGGACGTGGACCGGGCTGCCGCCGCGCGCCATGGCTTGTCCGTGGCAGATGTGCAGAGCATTGTCTCCACGGCCATCGGCGGCGACAACGTTGGGGAGGTGATCCAGGGCCGCGAGCGCTATCCCATCAATGTGCGCTACCCGCGCGAGGTTCGCGACTCATTGCAGCGCCTGCGCGAGCTACCGTTCGTCACCGGCAGGGGCGCAACCGTGCTGCTGCAGGACGTGGCGCGCATCTCCATTGGAGACGGGCCGCCCATGCTGCGCAGCGAGAACGCGCGCCTGTCGGGCTGGGTCTACGTTGACGTTCGCGGACGAGACCTGCGCTCGGTCGTGACCGACATGCAGGCAGCGGTGGCCGCGCAAGTGGCGCTGCCAGCCGGCTACGCCATCTCCTGGTCCGGTCAGTTCGAGTACCTGGAGCGCGCTACCGAGCGGCTGAAGGTGGTCGTTCCCGTGACCCTGGCGGTCATCTTCGTGCTGCTGTTCGTGCTGTTCCGCTCGTTCAGCGATGCAGCGATCGTGATGGCCGCAGTGCCGTTCTCCCTCGTAGGCGGCTTCTGGCTGGTCTGGGCAATGGGGCATTCGATTTCGGTGGCGACGGCGGTCGGCTTCATCGCGCTGGCCGGTCTCGCGGCGGAATTCGGTGTCGTGATGCTCATCTATCTGAAGAACGCCCATGCAAGCCGCGTTGCCCAAGGGCAGCGCGACTCGGACGAGACGCTGCTGGCGGCGATCCGCGAGGGCGCGGTGCAGCGGGTGCGGCCCAAGGCGATGACGGTTGCCGTCGTGATGGCGGGCTTGGTTCCAATCCTGCTGGGAACCGGCACCGGATCGGAGGTCATGACCCGCATCGCCGCGCCGATGGTCGGAGGCATGCTGACAGCACCACTGCTGAGCATGCTGGTGATCCCGGCCGTCTGGTACCTGGTGCACCGCAAGCGCCGTGATGCGCACCAGCTCTCCTCCGCGGCCAACCCGCCCTACGCGCCGACGGCGAACTGAACACCCATCAACCAACTGACGAAGGCCCATGATGAAAGCACGCCATATCCTGACCATTGCCATCCTAACCGCGGCCGCCGCCCAAGCTTCGGCGCAAGGCATGTCGATGCCTACGAAACCCACAACGGCCTCTTCGTCTTCAGCGATGCCGCTGGTCGACGGCGAGGTCCTCAAGCTCGATCCCGCGGCAGGCCTCGTCGTGCTGAAGCACGGTGACATTCCGAATCTGGGCATGCCCGGCATGACGATGGGCTTCGACCTGGCGGACAAGAAGATGCTGAACGGCCTAAAGGTGGGGGACAAGGTTCGGTTCCAGGCCGAGATGCTCAAAGGCAAGGCGACCGTGACCGAGTTGAAGCCGGTCAAGTAGCGCGGAGTCTCTCTGCGCCGGCAGCGCTTGAAGCGTTGGTGAGCAAGCCCCGACTAGGCGCTCATGGCCATGAGGCTGGCCATCTCCCGCGGAACAGACAGGTGCGCCGGGCATCGAGCCGCTTGCTCGTGCATTGGTCGCGCACGGATGTGCCCCATCTCATGCTAGGGACCAGCGCTGCGCCTCTCTTTGGCGCCGTGATCTAGGACGAGGTGAGCGTTGCGACGATCGCGACCTAACTGTCAACGCCTGCACAGCGATGAGGAGGACATACGCGATCGGCTCGGCCGGAACCATTTGACAGGCCACCGCGGATAACCAACTTGTCATCGATTCGAGGTCCTTTTGTCGATCTCGATTCATAAAGTTGACATGTCGACCCATTGGGTTGACCCCTATGTTCAACCCACAGGAGATCCCATGCGATACGTCAAGCCAGCTGCCATCATCGCCGCGTGCCTCTTGGCACCTTTCTCGTCCTTCGCGGCATCGGAGTACCACTTCGTTGGCGGCGAAATCGGGTTCACACGCCATCCCGACCATGCACAAAGCCAGAGGTCTCGGGCCGACGTCGTCGCAGAGTTGGAGGCTGCCCGCAGGGACGGCACGCTCGCGTTGATGCAGCGCTCGCTGCCGTTGCCTGTGAAAGACCTGGGTCAAGCGAAGACCCGAGCGCAAGTTGAGGCAGAGGTGGTTGCAGCCCGCAAGGATGGCACGCTGGATCTGATGCAGCGCAGTCTGCCCATTCCCAATAGAGCAGGCGCACGTTAACTGCTCGCGTTGCGGCAACGAGTGTCGAGGAACCACGCGATCTGACACAGGGATGCACGTACCAGGCTTCGCACTGAAAATTCCCTGGATCTTGCGAGCCAGGGTCAAGGCCCACGATCGTGAGCGCATGGATGCGCAGTCTGCTGCACGGCGGATGCGGATACCGCGCAGCAGACGACGACATTAGAACTGGTGCCGGATGCCGATTGAGTAGCCAGTCGCGCTATCGCCTGCGGAGATCGTTGGGCTGGCCAATGCAGAGGACGAGGTCGCAAATCCCCGCGCCGCGTTGTCTTGGTTGCTCACGCGTGCTGCCATGCCGTATAGGGCAGTACGCTTGGACAACCTGTGCACGTAGCCGATAGCGAGCTTGGTGGTATCAGCTTCCGTCATGTGCTTGGTCCGAAATTGCGTGAATGCGATGCGAAGTTCACCCACTGCGGCTACGGGCGCGAGCACGCCGAGCGTGTAGGCATCGACTCGCCGGCCGGCACCTCGTTCGGTGGCCAGCAGCACCATGGGCTTGAACATGCCGAGGTCGTACGCAGCACCGAGATTGATGGCCTTGTACGTTTCCTTCTGCGTCTCGGTGCCACCCGAGATCTCACCGTAGCCCAGCGCGACATCCAATGGCCCCGCCTTGTAGCCCAGCCGACCCGTGATGGCCTTACCACGGTCGCTGTTTCCCTGGTTGGTTGGGCGTTCGCCAAACGAATATTGCAACTGTCCGTGGACCCCTCCGAAGTCAGGGCTGATGTAGGAGACGATGTTGTTCGCGCGCTTCGGATGGCTTCCCTCGGCCGTGCCTTCGGCGCCTGAGGCGTTGCCCAGCATGTTGTTCAGGCCGTTGCCGCCGACGCCGATGTCGCCAAATGGATCGAAGGCTTCGATGTTCAGGTATGACGCCTGCTTGTCGCGGCCTAATCGCAGCTCGCCAAAAGGGCCTGACAAACTGACAGTAGAACGGCGGTCGAACCGGTAATTGGCTCCGCCGTTGTCCACACCGACGCTACCTTCCAACCAGAATCCGGCCTTCAGGCCGCCGCCGAGGTCTTCAACTCCACGGAAGCCGAGCCGACTACTGGACAGTTCGCCGTTGGACATACCGGTGTTGCTGGATGTTGCGCTGGACAGCCGAGTCATGGAGACATCGAGGACGCCGAACAGGGCCACGTTACTCTGTGCAACGGCGCTTGCGGCGCCGGTCATCACGGCTGCGGCGAAAAGAAGGTGTTTCATGCTGGTTCGTTCGTTGGATCAGGTCAGGCACTCCAGCCCACCTGCACGACGAGGTGATGCTTTCCTGCCGGCCCCTCGGCTTGAGGGGGCCACGAACGATTGGACCCAGCGTCCATGACAGAACGGGGTCGAGAACACCCAGACGCATCAGGGCATCAAGGTCCACCGAGTATCTGGCATCGACATGTCTTCTAGATGACAGAAAAGAAGGAAATCAAAAGCGTTGATAGGCCGTGGTTCTCCGGCCGACGCCGGCCCCTGGATAACGCTTTTGTCATCTACTTGCCAGCGCTTCAGCGATCTCGATTTCTAAAGTCATGACCGTGGATCGTTGCATAGCAGCGACATGATCGACGTAGCCGGCAGGCGGCTGCGCAGTGTCAAAAGAAGGGTGTGCATCATGGGATTTCTGGAACGGCTCCTCGGCGGTCACCGCAGTGGCGAAGGCCACCATGGCTATGACAACAAGCATGGCCGCGGCCACGCACCATCACCGCAAGCGGCAGGTATCGCCTGCCCAAGTTGCCGTGCAGCCAACGCCGCCTCGGCGCGATTCTGTCAACAGTGTGGCGCGTCCTTGGCGCCTGTCGGCTGTGCCGGATGCAGCGCACCGATGCAACCCGGCGCCAAGTTTTGCGCCCAATGCGGGCGCTCGTCCGGCTGACACGCGTTCACCAATCGGATAGAAGTCGACACACCATGACCGACAAAGTACGCCTCGACATTCCCGTCCTGTTGCCGGGCGTACCCGATGCAGATGCCTGCATCGAGCGGCTCGCCAGGGACTTGCAGGCACGTCCCGGCATCGAAGCCGCGCATGTGCGTGCTGCCGAGGACGGCGGCCCTGCGCAGCTGTGCATCCACTACGATCCCGGGCAACTGCCGCTGGCGCGCATTCGCGAGCTGGCGCAGGCGGCGGGCGCGCAGATCACCCAGCGATTCGGCCACGCGCAATGGACACTCGAGGGTATCGGGCATCAGCGGCGCGCCGACACGGTTGCGGAGCGGCTGCGTCAGCTACCGGGTGTGCTTGAGGCGTCGGCGAACGCGACAACAGTCCATGTCGAGTTCGATCGTGAGCGCAGTTCGGAACAGGCCATCCTCGAGGCGCTGTCATCACTGGGAGCCAGGCCGGCGGCGGCCAAGGTCGCTCCGGCTGAACCCGCCCACGGAACACCTGGCCATCGGCATGGTCCGGGTGAGGCGCATGCCAAGGGCGAGCACGGCCATGACCACGAAGGCGGCCTGTTCGGGGGCAACACCGAAATGGTGTTCGCGCTGGTCTGCGGCGCGCTGCTAGGCATCGGCGTGGCTTTCGACAAGTGGTGGGACGGCGCACCCGGCTGGCTGCCGCTGGCCTGCTTCGTAGCCGCCTACTTTTTCGGCGGGTTCTACACGCTGCGGGAGGCCATCGAGAACCTGAAGCTTCGCCGCTTCGAGATCGACACGCTGATGTTGGTGGCCGCGGCGGGTGCCGCGGCGCTCGGCTCCTGGGCCGAGGGCGCTTTGTTGCTGTTCCTGTTCAGCTTAGGCCACGCGCTGGAACACTATGCCATGGGCCGTGCGAAACGGGCCATCGAGGCTCTGGCCGAACTGGCACCAGACACTGCCACCGTACGACGCGACGGCCAGACGTTAGACGTGCCGGTCGAACAACTGCAGGTCGGCGATGTGGTTCTGGTGCGGCCGAATGAGCGCTTGCCGGCCGACGGCTTCGTGGTGGTCGGCACGACAAGCATCAACCAGGCTTCGGTGACCGGCGAGAGCATGCCGGTGGACAAGAAGCCGGTAGACGATGCCGCCACCGCGCGCGCCCGGCCAGAGGCCATCGATGCAACCTCCAGGACGTTCGCGGGCACATTGAACGGCGCCAGCGCAATCGAGATCGAGGTCACGCGCCGCTCGACCGACTCCACGCTGGCCCGCGTCGTCAAGATGGTCAGCGAGGCCGAGACCCGCAAGTCGCCGACACAGCGCTTCACCGACAAGTTCGAACGGATCTTCGTTCCTGCCGTGCTTGCGCTGGCCTTTGTACTGCTGTTTGCCTGGGTCGTGGTCGACGAACCGTTTCGCGACAGCTTCTACAGAGCGATGGCGGTGCTGGTGGCGGCAAGTCCCTGCGCTCTGGCCATCGCCACGCCCAGCGCTGTGTTGTCGGGTATCGCGCGCGCGGCACGTAGCGGCGTGCTGATCAAAGGCGGTGCGCCTCTGGAAGACCTGGGCTCGCTGAACGCCATGGCTTTCGACAAGACCGGCACATTGACCGAAGGTAGACCTCGCATCACCGACATCGTGCCGGCCGATGGTGTCAGCGAGCAGGAATTGCTCCGGGTGGCCGTGGCCGTCGAGTCGCTCAGTGACCACCCGCTGGCTGTTGCCATCGCGCGTGACGGCCGCGAACGCTTGGGCAATGCTGCAGTGGCGCAAGCCAGCGGCTTGGAAAATCTGATCGGCCGCGGGGTCAAGGCGGAACTAGGCGGCGAACAGGTGTGGATAGGCAAGGCCGAAATGTTCGGGACTGACGGTGTCCCTGAGCTTGGTGCTTTCGCCAAGGAGGCGATCGTACAGCTGCGCGAGAATGGGCGAACGACCATGGTCGTGCGTCAGGGCACGCGCGACCTGGGCGCAATCGGTCTGCTGGACACGCCACGTGCGGGCGCACGAGAGGCACTGGATGAGTTGCGCGCGATCGGCATCACCCGCATGATCATGATCTCGGGCGACCACCAGAAGGTTGCCCAGGCCGTTGCGAGCCAGGTCGGTCTGGACGAGGCCTGGGGCGACCTCATGCCCGAGGACAAAGTCGATGCGATTCGCAAGTTGCGCGAGCAAACCAAGGTGGCCATGGTCGGGGATGGCGTCAACGACGCCCCAGCGATGGCCAATGCCACGGTCGGGGTGGCCATGGGGGCAGCCGGCTCGGATGTGGCATTGGAGACGGCCGACGTCGCGTTGATGGCCGACGACTTGCGTCAGTTGCCCTTCGCAGTTGGGCTGAGCCGCCACACCCGTGCGGTGATCCGGCAGAATGTGTTCGTGAGCCTGGGCATCGTGGCGGTGCTGGTGCCGGCCACCATCATGGGTCTGGGGATTGGTGCCGCGGTAGCGGTGCACGAGGGTTCGACGCTGTTGGTGGTGTTCAACGCGTTGCGCCTCCTGGCCTATCGCGGAGCGTCAAAGGGCTGAAATTTGACGCGTCAACCGACGCGAAGCCCTAGGAAATCCTGGCTGCCAGCGCAGTGGCCCAGATGCCACCGCAGAGCAACAGCGTCAACAACACGGCCGCGCTGCCCAGATCCTTGGCGCGCTTGGACAGTGCGTGCCATTGCGGCCCAACACGGTCAATCGTCGACTCGACTGCGGTGTTGAGCAGTTCCACGACCAGGACGGCCACGACGCTGCCCGCCAGAACCGCCACTTCCAGCCAGCTACGGCCTAGCCAGATCGCCAGCGGCAGCATCGGCACGGCTAGCAGGGCTTCCAGACGAAACGCCTTCTCGTTCCACCCAGCGCGCAGGCCGTGTAGCGAATGCTGTAGCGCGAACCACAGCCTCACCAGTCCGCGGCGTTGCTTGTGCGGATTGCGAAAGCCGTTTGCGAGACGCATGGCGCGGTTCAGGTTCTCAATTCCAGCACGTAGCCCATGCCGCGTACCGTGTGCAACAGCTGGTGCTCGAAGGGGTTGTCCAGCTTGCCGCGCAGGCGGAGAACCGCAACCTCGACCACGTTGGTTTCACCGTTGAAGTTCATGCCCCAGATCTGCTCGGCCAGTTCCGTTCGTGACAAGACGGCGCCCTGACGTCGCAGCAGCAGCGTCAGCAGGTTGAGCTCCTTGTTCGTAAGTTCCAGCCGCTTGCCGGCGCGCGTCACCCGTCGGCGCAGAAGATCCACCTCCAAGTCAGCCAACCGCAGGACGCTTCCTTCCATCGAGGTCGACGTCGACCGGCGCAGCAGCGCTTGGATGCGTGCCAGCAACTCGGAAAAAGCGAACGGTTTGACGAGGTAGTCATCGGCCCCACCGCGCAGGCCTTGGACACGGTCCTCGACCTCTGCGCGCGCGGTCAGCATCAGCACCGGCATCTGGCGGTTCTGACGAAGTGCAGCAAGCACGGACAGTCCGTCCAGGCCGGGCAGCATCCAGTCCAGCACGACCAAGTCATGGTCCTGGTGCGTCGCCGCATGCAGGCCGCTCATGCCGTCATGTGCAAGCTCGACCACATAGCCTTCATCCCGCAGTCCGACCTGAAGGGATCTGGCGAGCTTCATTTCGTCTTCGATGATCAGTATCTTTTTCAAGAGTCTCCAGCTCGTTTGTAGATGTGGGACGCTGGCCCCACGTAGGCACAGATGCGGTTACACGGGTTTTCTCGGAGCCTTGGCCAGCTGGCAGCGCGTGAACACGTCCAGGCCCGGTCGATAGGTTGCGGCACGTGTGCCGGTCAGGCCCAAAACCGAGTGGTAGAGGTTGTCGTGGGACAGCTTGTCCTTGAGCCGGGCTAAGCAACTGCTGTCGACTCCCGAGCGTTCCTGCGTGGTGGGCGGCATCCAGGCCAGGAAAGGCACCTCCGTCTGTTCCGAGGGCGCGAAGTCGTAGGGCATGCCATGCAGGAATAGCCCTTTCTCGCCCAGCGACTCGCCGTGATCGGAGACGAACAGCATGACCGGGTCCAAACGGCTGTTCTGCTGCTCCATCAACATGATGGCTTGGTTCAACACGTGGTCGGAGTAGCCAACAGCGTTGTCGTAGGCGTTGACGACATGAGCGGTCTGGCAACGGTCCAACGCGTTGTCCCTGCAGACCGGGCTAAAGCGCTCGAAGTTTGCCGGATAGCGCCGGAAGTAGGCCGGTCCGTGTTGCCCCTTCATATGCAGCACGACCACAGTGTCACGGTCAACCGCTGCCAACCGCTTCTGTAATTGGTCCAGCAACACCTCGTCATGGCAGCCATCGCTGTCGCAGCGACCCGGCGCTGTGGTCTGCGGCACATCGACGACCTGTACGCGATCGCACACGCCCTTGCAGCCGGAGTTGTTGCTCAGCCACCATACGTCAAGGCCCGCGCGCTGGAGCACGTCCAGCAGGCTCTCTCGCCGATACGCCATGCCGTCGTCGTAGCCATCTCGTCCGACGTCAAGGAACATGCAGGGAAGCGACACGGCGGTGGCGGTGCCACACGCGCGCGTCCTGCCGAAGTTGATGAGGTCAGCACGTCCCTCCAGCAGTGGCGTGGTGGGCCTCGCGTAGCCATTGAGCGGCAGATTGGACGCGCGCATCGTTTCCCCGACAACGAGCACCAGGACCATCGGACGCGTGGGCTGCTGTGCACCAGCCAGGCGACTGGCATCCGCCGAGATGCGCTCGATCTCGCGCTGCGGCTTCAACCGCGCCTTTGCATAGCTGTGCGCAGCTGACAGGACGTTGGTCGGCACGAACTGCAGCCGCAGTTCGCGATGGTTGCGAAACAGGGAGGCATAGGCGGCCACGTGAAAGATCTGAATGGTCACACCGACCACGAGCAGCATGGCGACCGTCGCGCCCTTGTCCAGCAACGCGCCGCGCACGCCACGCGCCGTACGCGGCCACCAGCACAACAGCGCGGCAGGTAGGACCCCTAGGCCTAGGACCCACACACCCAGTGGTGCGCTCAACAACTCGCGCACCTCTGCTGGGTCAGTTTCCATGACGTTGGCCAACATCCCGCGGTCAAACGCGATCCCGTAGCGCTGCATGAAGTAGGAAACTGCCGCTGATACGACCAGCAGAATGGCCAGTACCGGCTTGGCAGCGCGACCCCAGGTCAGCAGTTCCAGGCTCAGCCAGACCCAGACCAGAGCAAAGACCGGCAACGTCAGCAACCAGGCTGCGCGCGAAGACTCCCAACCGCCGGTGGCTTGCCACAACGCCATCCAGAAGGGCTGGTTGAGCACCATCAACATCCATAGTGCCGCCGCTAGGTTCTGCACCGGCGCTCGCAGCGAGGGCAGGCCCGGCGCACCGGGTATGCGCTTTGAAATCTGTCGAGATGCTGGAGCCATGGTCCCTTTGCCGCGATTCGCGCTGTGCTGCGCGACGAGGCGGAATTCTGAAAAACCCACCCACCAAAGTGCCAACGCGTAGATGACATGTTTGTCATCAAAGGAAGAAGAACGTGTTATTTCTTGGTCAGTTGAATATCTCGACAAAAGCGCTTTAACTGGATATTCTCGACTGCAAATAAAAAAAGCCGCAGATAACCTCTGCGGCAAAACCTTGAAGAAAAGGGGGCAAGCTGGCCAGAACAGCCAGCCTGGATAGACGATTAGAAGCTGTGCTTGATGCCGACCTCCATGCCCGTAGAACTTCCGCCGGCCGCGAGGCCCGGTGCACCGCCCGACAGGGAGAAGTTGGCGCCGCCCTTGTTGCTCACGCGCGTCGCGGTTCCATAGAGTGCCGTTCGCACCGACAGGTTGTGGACATAACCGATGGCATATTTATTCGCATCACTTCCGTTGAATGCCGACGATCCTTTGCGAGAATCGGTGCGAACGTAGGAAGCGCGGATTTGGTGCGCACCCACCGGAACCGTGACACCAATCAGGAGTTTGTCTTCCGCACCCGCCACCACGCCACCGTAGGTACCGAACGGCAGGTCGTCACGCTGGTAGAACGCCAGCAGGCGAGCCACACCAAAGTTGTAGGCAACGCCCAATCCCAACTGCTTGAACTTGTCGCTCGCGGCGTTGACGTTGGTCGTGCCGTAGGACACCGACACGCTTACGGGGCCGTTCTCGTACGCGATGCGGGCGGCGGCATGGCGGCCGGTGTTGTTCGCGGCGTTCTCGTCCGGTGCGAATGCCAATTCAGCCTGCAGGCCTCCGAAGTTAGGGGTGAAATACTGCACCATGTTGTCGACGCGGTAGTAGGTTGCCGACGTAGGGGCTACGCTGACGATGCGGCTGGTCACATTGGCACCGGCCACGCCGATCACGCCAAAGGGATCGTATTTGTAGGTGTGAGCAGAAGCCGGCGTCAGGTCACGCCCCAGGCGTACCTCACCGAAATTGCCCATCAGGCTGACGGTCGAACGGCGCGCGAACAACTTGCCGTTGGCGTTCATCGTTCCGGTGTCCGCGTTGACATCCGATTCCAGCCAGAAGCCCGCTTTCAGGCCCCCTCCCAGGTCTTCCACGCCGCGAAAGCCGAGGCGACCTGACGACAGGCCGCTGTTGTTCATGCTGATGTTGCTTGGGAGGCCGCTGTTCTTCACGTACCGCATGTTGGCGTCGACGACGCCGAACAGCGTCACGGAAGACTGGGCGCTGGCGCCGACCGAGGCTGCGGCCAGCGTGAGGGCCAGTGCGCGATTGATTTTCATGGGAGGTCCTAGCCTTGAAAGGTGAATCGGATATAGATCGAGATGCCATTGAAGGCATCGAAGCCAATCCTAGGTTTTGCGATTCACCATATTCGCCCGTGATCACGAATGGATGGGGCTTCACGAGTCAAAATGACCAATATGCAGGGCCTGATGTTTCCCGCCGCCAACGTCGCGCGGCATTCCCCGAAACTCTTGCGTGAAAATAACCATAATATCTCTTCCAGATATCCGAAAAGTCATTGGTTCGATTGGAAATTCGAGTGTTGCGTTCGGAGAATCGGCCGCCAGGCGCGGCGTTCCGGTGGACTGCCGTTTTCGAGAAGGAATGCGGCGCTGGCCGCTTGGAAAATCGAACCATATGCGGCGCGAAGATATTCAAACCAGAGTTCTGGCAAAAGCAGGCGATCTCGACGCACGCCTGAAGCTGGGCGAGGCTTACTTGTCTGGTTCGGCGGGAATTGCGCGCAACATTTCCTCAGGCCTGGGCTATTTGCGCCCGGCGCTAACTCAGGCGCCACGCCAGGCGGCTGGTTGCATCGCCCGGTATCTCCAGCTGCAGGAGATCCTGCAGTTCCAACAGCTGCGCGTCCTGGAGCTAGCCGCGGAGCACGACGACGTCGCGCGCATCAAGCTTGCGTGCTGGCGTTTGGTGCGCGCCGAGCGCGAGGACGCGTTGGAGCTTCTGCGACGCTGTGGCGGCCTAGCGGCGCGCCTCCTGCAGTCATGGGGCACGCAGCCCACAATGCCGCGTGCCAGCGAGATGCTGCAGGCTCTTCGCCCGATTCAGCCAATGAACCTGGGCGACGTCGTGGTGCACGAGGCCGGTACAGCGCTGCAGTCCGGGCGGCTCGTACAAGCACTGGCCATGCTGGAGTCCCTTGCGGATACATCGGAACCGGTATCCGCAGCCGCACATGAGCTTGTCGTCGGTGCGGTTCGACGTGCTGAAGAAGGCGGTGTTTCGTTAGGCGGTTTGTCTGTCAGTCTTGTCGAGACATCACTGGACAGTTGCGCCAGCGCGGGGCATCTGTACGCCTCATTCACACTCGGCCGTGCGTTGGCCGGACTGCGTTGCGGCGCTCTGCCATTCGAGCGCCTGGTCGCGGGTACGCAGATGCGCAAGGCGGCAGCCTTGTTGCTACGCGCTGCCGATGGGGGACTGGCGCCCGCCTGGCTGGATTTGTACCGGATCTGTTCCGACTACCGCAACTCCGTGTCCAACCTCTTGATGGCTCGGTTCTGCCTTGAAAAGGCCGCACAGATGGGGATGCCGGAGGCCGAGCGTCGGCTTGGGGCGCTGGAGCTGCGCGAGGCGACGCAGATTGAAGAGATGGAGCGCGCCGTCGCGCTGCTGTTCAGCGCGGCCCGCAAGGACGACGCTCTGGCGCGCACAATGGTGCAGTCCCTGGTGCTACCGGTCGGTGGATCGGAGGACGTCGCACAGGCCGCGATCCGGGATGTGCACCGCACCGCGCCGATGTTGGCCATGCGTCTGCGTCTGGCGCGTTGCTTCGGCTTGACCAAGTTGGAGGCGCTGTCCGTCAATCCTGCCAGCGGTCGCCGACCGTGGGGTTTGGTTGTCGGCAAGAATCCCTTTGTGGTGAAGATGCGGCTCTCTGAGCCGCGCGCCATTCCTGCCGTTTCAGCGCAAGCCCTGCAGTGCCTGGAGCAGGCCGCCGTCATGTTCGGCGCAGGAGATACCGCGGTTGTCGAAGGGTCACCGCGCGCTCGCTCGCTGCAACAGCGCCGGCTTTTCGAGCGCCTAGGCCTGCGCGACGATCTCTTTTTCTCGTCGGCAACGTCGCAGCAGCGCGATGTGATCCGAGTGGGAACCAAATGGGCGCAGCGTCAGCGCGAGACATTGCAACTTGCGTTGGCGGATTGATGAAAGGGCGGATGCTTCCGCCGCGCCCACGAGCGGATGGTGCATGTGCATGAGAGTGCTGGTCGTTGACGATCGGCCCGCGCTGGCACCTGCGCTGTGCGAGGGCTTGCGGCAAAGCGGCATGGCGGTGGATGTAGTCGACTCCGGCATGGAGGCGCGCGACCTTCTGCTGCAGCGCAATTACGGGATTGTGGTGTTCGCATCGCGTCAGCTCGGGGAAGCCGACCTCTCCACGCTGAAAGCCCTACGGGTGTCAACCAACGCGCCGGTCATCGCGGTCATCGCGCAAGACAGCGTGGAAGACCGTGTGCGATGCTTGGACAACGGTGCCGACGACGTGCTCACGCACCCAGTGGCCATCGAGGAGTTCCTTGCACGCATCCAACTGCAAGCTCATCGCACCCGCGATGCACCGCGCGGAGGCCCGCTGGTACTGGCAGATCTTGCACTCGATCTTCCGCGCAAGCGTGCCGAGCGATCTGGACTTAGGTTGGACCTCACACGCAAGGAGTACGCCTTGCTGATGCTGCTGGTCTCACGCTCTGGCGAGATTGTCTCCCGTGCCACGTTGGCCGAGCAGATCTGGGACATGCCTTTCGACCCTACTGCCAACGTAATCGATGTGGCGATACGCCGGCTGCGGCGCAAGCTGGACGACCCGTATCCGGTCAAGCTGCTGCATACGGTGCGCGGGCTGGGCTACGTACTTGAGCAGCGGTGAGACGCATGCGCCGCTCGTCGCCAGGAACGCCGCGCTGACCAGGTCAGCGGCTCCGCCGCGCGGGCGTTCTGATGCGACGGAGCAGGGCTTCAGCGGTGCGTCGCGCGGCTAGCGCCCAGATCCGCGCCCTCGCCGGTCGGCATAGGCCCGTGGATGGCCAAGTCGCGTAGAACCTCTGCGCGCGTGAGCGTACTCGTGCTCGGGCCCACCTGGAACACATCGCCGACCTCTCCTGTCGCCGGCAGTGTCCCCATCGCGCGCGCCTTCAGAAACTCAGCGCGGACTTCGGCGCGCGTCAGAGAGCTGGTGCCTGACGTGACCGGAGGCACGTAACCCACTTCGCCCGTGGGCGGAAGTCGGCCTTCGGCACGGGCTTGCAGATACTCGGCGCGCACCTGCTCGCGCGTGAGGGGTTGGTGGTCCATGGCCTGGGCCTGGCCGACGGCGGCCAACAGGCCGAGGGTGGCGACGAGGACGAAGCGGGTGCGGGACATGAGGTTCCTTTCTTGCGATGGCCTGCGCGGGATGTGCGCATGCCCTGCAGTTTCGGAACCCAGGCCTCAGGATTGGGGACGCTCCGGTGACGGTTTTGTCATGGTCACGCCGTCCGCGATCCACAGGCCGATGCGCGTGCGTCCCGCAGCGGAGTGGGCCAGCGTGCCCCCCTGGTGCATGTGCGCGATGGCTGCAACGATGGACAAACCCAGCCCGTGGTTGCGGTCAGCGTGGCTCCGCGCTGGATCGGCACGGAAGAACCGATCGAAAAGGCGCGGTAGATGTTCAGGCGCGACAGTTTGGCCCTCGTTTTCGACCGCGACCTCGACGCGGCCTGAACCATCCTCGACGATCTGCAAGACCACCATTGAGCCCGGCGTGGCGTGGCGCACAGCGTTGCTCAGCAGGTTGGAGAGCGCCCGCTGCAGCAGCCGTGTATCGGCCTGCACTGCCGCATCACCGTCGATCCTCAGCGAGAGACCAGCTTCCTCCAATGTGGCCTCATGGAACTCGGCGACATCGGCCGCCAGTGCGGCCAAACTGGCAACGGGCTCGCGACGCGCGCCGACGCCACGGTGCGCGCGCGACAGGAAGAGCATGTCAGCGACGATGCGTGCCAGCCGGCCCAACTCCTCGAGATTGGAACCCAGTACCTCTTGGATCTCAGGCAGGCTGCGTGCCTTGCGCAGCGCCAACTCGCTGCTGCTGATCAAGATGGTCAGTGGCGTGTTGAGTTCGTGTGCCACGTCTGCGTTGAAAGCCTCCATTTGCGCATAGGCGGCAGACAGGCGACCCAGCAGCTCGTTGAATTGCGTAATCAAGGGTTGCATTTCGGCCGGCTGTGCCGAGCCGTCGAGCCGTCGTTGCAGGGTATCGGCTTCGAGCCGGCGAGTCTGGGCAACAAGATGGTGCAGCGGCTTCAAGTTCCAACGCACCAGGGCGAATCCGCCGGCGGAGACCATCGCCGCCCCGCCGAAAGCGGCCAGCACGAGTATCCAGCCGATGCGTCGAAGCAGGGCCGTATCGGCACTGGTGTCCAACTCCAAGGACATGCGTACCGGTCCTGCAAAGCCCGGGATCGACAGGTCGACGACGTGTGCATGCGCGCCGGTGCTGCTGATGGCTCCCTGGAGAGGCCGGTCGAATACGGTCTTGCCTTGAGCATCGGACAGTGTCAGGCCGACATCGGCATGCCCGGCCAGCATGGCTTCGAGGAGGTGTGACAGGTCTTGGGGGCGTCGGCCTGTATTCTCCAGCGCGACCTGATCGCGTACCGCCTGCTCTTTCTGTACCAGGGTGGCGTGTTGGCGCTCGCGAAGCGTCCAGTCCATCGCCAGATAGAGCGCTCCGCAGACCAGGCCCAGTCCAGCCATCGATTGCAAGGCGAGCCACAGTGACAACCGGGCGCCGAGGCTGCGCCGCCTTGAGTCTGTCCCGGTGCGTATCACGAGCGCGCCTCGAGCACATAGCCCATGCCACGCACGGTGTGCAGCAGAGCCTGCTCGAACGGCTGGTCGAGCTTGCCGCGCAGGCGACGCACGGCGACCTCAACGACGTTGGTCTCGCTGTCGAAATTCATGCCCCAGATCTGGGCCGCGATTTCGGTACGTGACAAGACGGCACCCTGACGCCGCAGCAACAATGTCAGCAGGCTGAACTCCTTGTTGGTGAGCTCGATCCGCTGCCCGGCCCGCGTGACGCGTCGGCGAATGAGGTCGACCTCCAGGTCGGCCAACCGCAACAGCGCAGTCTCAGTGGACTGCGGCGACGCGCGCCGCAGCAGCACCTGGATACGCGCCACGAGCTCCGAGAAGGCGAATGGTTTGACCAGGTAGTCGTCAGCACCGCCGCGCAGTCCGCGCACGCGGTCCTCGATCTCGCTGCGGGCGGTCAGCATCAACACCGGTGTCTGCTGGCTTTGGCGCAGTGCGGCCAGCACGGCGAGACCATCCAGACCCGGCAGCATGCCATCCAGGAGGATCAGGTCGTAGCGGTGCAGTGACGCCGCTTCCAGACCTGTCACGCCGTCATGTGCCATGTCGACTGCGAAGCCTTCTTCGCGCAAGCCCTTCTGCAGGTACTGGGCCAGTTTGACTTCGTCTTCGATGATCAGGATCTGCATGGTGGAGTTGGCTAGTGCGAGGGTAGGCCCCATTGTCACAAGCTCAGAATGCACATGTGCGGCTGCGGTCGGCACCCCGACGCCCGCACAGGAATGCCGGCTGTGGTGACACCCCACCACATGCTCGGCGAATTCAAGTTGACCCAGTCCGCACCGTCCTGGGGAATAGGCCTCAGCTTGCAACGAGGGGGCCGAGGCGGTAGCTGTCGACACACGAGGCGAGGACAACTCGGACATGTGACGGCAACCACAGCAACAACAGTTCAAGCGCGCAGCTTCAACGTTGCTTTAGGTCCGCAACCAGTCTCGTCTTCCTAGCCCGCTCGCGGATCTCTGCCTGTGGTTCGTTCGCCCATTCGTAGGTGCTGCCCCAAGCCCAGGACGTACCACGCAGTCGAACGAAGCGCAGTTCCCCGGCAGCGCCCTCGACGCGCGTTTCGCGACGTAGCCCTTCGTACGCGAAGGTCAGGTCGTGACGACCTGGCTTGAGCCGCATGCGAACCATCGTGTCTGGCAAAGTTTCGATCGCAGGGCCGCCATCCACATCGAGCTTCAGCACGTTGGCCCCGTCCCCCCAATTCTGCCGCACCACGTAGACCGTCAGGAGCGTGGGGTCTGCTTCGAACAGCTTGGCCTCCGCGTCCGCGGCCAGCGATGGCGCCGGAGCTGTGGTGCAGGGACCCTTGCGGTAGCGGTCGACCTTGCTTTGGTAGCAATGGGGTGCCGCGATGGATGGATCGGGTGCAGGCGGTGTCGCGCACCCAGCCAGGACCCATGCCATGCCAACGACCACCGCTGCGAATGCCAATCTCTGCCGATTCATGTCAGCCTCCTTCAACGAAAAGGCTCAACTTGTCACCAGTGGTCAGGCCTCGGGCGGCACCGTGTCAGTCGACGCCGGCGGCCTACAACTCACCACCGGGCAATGTGCCGGCGCGCATGGCGGCCACGGCTTGCGCCCGCACTTCCGCGCGGGTGGTCGTCGTGCCCGATTTCTGCTTCAGTTCGAACGACGATCCTTCACCAGAGGGGAAGGGACCGTTCACGCGCAGGTCCTGAAGCACCTCTGCCCGCGTCAAGGCACGGCCCGTCGTTGCAGGTTCGGGCCAGCTTCCGGCCTCACCGAAACCAGGAAGCTGTCCTTGGGCCTGGGCTTTGAAGAACTCGGCGCGTACCTGCTCGCGCGTCGGTGACGCAGACTGTGCCTGGGCAGCGACGCCGATCAGCGCCAGGGCCGCGACCATGATGGACTTATTCAACAGCATGATGGTTCTCCCTTAGACCTTGCCACCAACCAGAGTGCCCGTGCGCACGGTGTTGACCGCTTCGGCATGGACCTCAGCGCGGCTGCGCAGACTTCTGGCTTGTTGAGCACCCATATCCGTCCCCTCCGCGGTTGAGACAGGGCCATCGGCTGCGAGGGCCTGCAGTACCTCCGCACGGCTGACCGTGCTCGGCGCGCTGGTGACGGGAGGCACGTAACCGACCTCACCTGTCGCCAAGCTCCAATCACGTGATTGCGCCTGGGCGCTGGCGCCGACCAGCGCGAGAGCGACAAGGACGGCAGCGGATGTGAACTTCATGGTGTTTCCTTTGTTGCGGGTAGCGCGAACTGCGCATGACGCAAGTGTGAAAACCCAAACCTCTGCTTGACGTACCTGTCGATGACATTTGCGTCATCTGCGTTGGCACTGGAACCCTGCGACCAATGCGCGCTTTCCATGCGAAGCTGGACCGCATGGCACCGAGGCGAGCGAGCGATATCTCCGCAAACAGGGGCGGCTGCCGCGGGCGCTACCAAGGCATTTGGTTCGATGGGGCCACTTGCAGTGGCTGGAAAGACCACAGCGAGGTGCGCCGCCGGCGCCCATCTTGCCTATGGGTGGCTCAATGCTCGACGCCCGCAATGCTGCCGGGAGGATCCACCTGCACAGTGACGTGCGAGATAGCATACCGATCGAGAAGACGTGCAGCTACCAACGCCGGCAGCGTCAATGAATCGATACCAGGTGACGGTGTGACATGGATGGTGGCCACCACGCGATCGTCCGTCAGTGTCCAGGCATGGAAATGACCCGCCTCGCCCACCTCCGGCAAGGCTGCAACGTCTGCTTCTGCGGCCTTTGCATCCAGTCCTCGCGGTGTTGCCTGAAGCAAGACTAAGATCGAGTCGGACAAAAGACTCCAGGCTGACCGAACCACTAGGACAGCCACGAGCACCGAGAGGATGGGGTCCAGCAATGTCCAGCCGGTCAGCATGATCCCGATGGCCGCGCCGATGGCTCCGACCGATCCAAGGAGATCGCCCATGACGTGCAACAAGGCACCTTTCAAGTTTCCGTCGCCACGGTTGCCGCGCCACAGTATCCACGCCCCCACCAGATTCACCAGCAGGCCGATGCCCGCGACGGCTAGCATGGGGCCCGCCAGCACTTCCGATGGCGTTCGCAAGCGTGAGATCGCTTCCCACGTGATCCACACCACCAGGAGCAGCAGCGATGCGCCGTTGGCCATGGCAGCCAGGACCCGCACACGGTGGAATCCATAGGTTCGAACCATGTCAGGTGCCCTGCGAGCGACGCGGTAGGCGATCAATGCCAGCAGCAGCGCAGCAGCGTCGGACACCATGTGTCCCGCATCGGCGATTAAGGCGAGCGACCCTGAGAACCATCCTCCGACCGCCTGGACGCCGGCGTACCCAGCGGTCAGCAGAAAGACGAGCCTGATGCGCTTCTCGTTGTCCGAGGAGACCGGTGCAGCATGGGTGTGTGTCCCGTCGGCGTGGTCATGTCCATCATGACCAGCGTGGTTGTTCATGCTTGATCTCCCCCTAGTTCATACATTTCTCGCCAGCGCGCTACCCCATGCCCGCATGGCCTACTTTTTGGCAGCGGCGACCTCTTGCGCAACCAGCGCAGCCAGTTGTTCGGCACCGAAGCTAGGCAAGGGGCGACCGTTGACGAAAAACGTAGGTGTCTTGTTGACACCCAATGCCTTCAGATCTTGCACGTCTTGCTGCAGCACGGCATCGATCGAGGCGGACGCGGCGTCCTGCAGTGCCTTCTGCACATCCAGGCCAGCCAGCTCTGCTGCCTTGTACGCCAACTCGAGGTTCGGATTTCCGTGGTCCGCCCACTGTGGCTGCGCGGCCAGCACACCCTCAAGGACAGGCCAATACTTTCCTTGCTGCTTGGCTGCTTCCAGCAGCTTGACGACCTGATCGGAGCCTTGGTGGAATGGTGCATAACGAATCACCAGCTTGAGGTCCTTGGGATACTGCGTCATCAGTCCTTTGACGATGGGGTAGAAGGCGCGGCATGTCTCGCAGGCGGGATCGAAGAACTCGACAAGCGTGACCGCTGCGTCCGGTGGACCCAGGACTGGCGAATGCGTGCGCACCAGACGCTCGGCATGTTGATTGGCCGCGTTCTCCTGTGAGGTTCGCGCACTGCCTTGGTAGGCCCTCATGCCGAAGAAGAAGGCTGCGCACACGAGCAACAGCAGCCCAGCGACGGTCAGTTTTTTGGTGTTCATGGTCGCGTTTTGCGCAGGTAGATGAGCAACAGGCCAGCGATTGCGACAAACGCCGCAAGTGACAGCCACGGGATCTGGATGCCATTCAGGATCTCCAGCTTCTGGTCGCTGCAAGACGCAGCGGCATCGCAGGGCACCCAACCCCGGGGAATCCATCCGGCGACCAGCATCGTGTGGTAGCTCGCCATGCCAGTACCTGCCAGCGCGAACGGCATGGAGTACACGGCACCCCTGCGGTCTGCGCCATAGCAGGCGATGCCCAACACGACGGCCAACGGGAACATGGCAATGCGCTGGTACCAGCACAACACGCAGGGTGTCATCCCCATGATCTCGCCGATGAACAGCGCCGCTGCCGTACTACCCAGCGCGAGCATCCAGGCCAGCAGCAGCAGCGTCCAGTGGCGATGCATGCGAGAACGATCAGGGCAGGGTAAACCGTGCCGTCAAGGCTGGCTTGGCCTTCAGATGGACTACCACGACCGCCTTGGTGCCGGCCGGCACGGTGAACGCACCCTTGGCCCGCAGCGCGTTGTCCCCAGGTGCCAGCGCGACCTCCTGCTTCTTGGTGCCTGACAGCATCGTCAGCTTGGCAGTCGCGCCTGCCAGGTCCACAGGCTTACCGTGGTCGCTGACATACAGCGCCGCCTCGCCGTCCTTCGCGACGAGTTCGTAGTTGACATCCTTGACCACCGCGACCACGCCTCCATGCAAGGCCTTGGCCTCGTGTGGATGGGCTTCGGCGCCCTTGGCGTCATGTGCGTGCCCCTTGTGGTCATCGGCGGCATGGGCGACGCCTGTGAGAGCAAGTGCCGCAACCGCGGCGGTGATGAGAGTTTTCAAGTTGGTTACTTTCAGGATGCGCCCTCGTCAGAAGGGCCGTGCGAGGGCGATCACGGCGTGCTTCTAGTGAGATGGTTGGGCCGGCACCAGAGGAGCGTGGTGCGCGACGTCCTGCCGCGCCGCTTCCTCTTCTTCCTCGTCTCGCCGGTAGGCCAGCCGATACAGCACCGGCAGTACCAAAAGCGTCAAGGCGGTGGACGACAGGATGCCGCCGATCACCACGGTGGCCAGGGGTCGTTGCACCTCAGCACCTGTGCCGGTGGCGATCGCCATCGGTACGAAACCCAGGGACGCCACCAACGCCGTCATCAGCACTGGCCGTAGGCGGGTCAATGCGCCTTCCCGGATCGCGTGGTCCAGTGTCGCGCCTTCCTCGCGCAGGTTGCGGATGAAGGAAATCATCACCAGCCCGTTGAGTACCGCCACGCCGGACAGCGCGATGAAACCCACCGCCGCCGTGATCGACAGCGGGATGTCGCGCAGCCAGAGCGCCAGGATGCCCCCGGTCAGCGCGAACGGGATGCCCGTGAACACGATCAGGCCATCCTTGAGGTTGCCGAACATGGCGAACAGCAGGGTGAACACCAGCAGCAGGGCCACGGGCACGACGATCTGCAGCCGGCGCGTGGCCGATTGCAAGTTCTCGAACTGCCCGCCCCAGGTGGTCCAGTATCCGCTGGGGATCTTCACCTGCTGCTGCAGCGCGGCGCTGGCTTCGGTCACGAACGAGCCCAGGTCGCGGCCGCGCACGTTGGCGCTGACCACGATGCGGCGCTTGCCGTCTTCGCGGCTGACCTGGTTCGGACCCGGCGCCAGCTCCAGCGTGGCCAACTCGGACAAGGGAATGAAGCTGACACGGCTGGCGCCCGTCGCGCCGGTGGCGGGCAACGCGATGGGCAGGCGCCGGATCGCGTCCAGGTTGCCGCGCACGTTCTCGGGCAGGCGCACGACGATGTCGAAGCGACGGTCACCTTCGAACAGCGTGCCCGCGCCGCGTCCGCCGATGGCGGTGGCGATGGTGTCCTGCACATCCGCGATGTTGATGCCGTAGCGCGTGGCCTTTTCGCGATCGATGTTCACCGTCAGCATGGGCAGCCCGGTGGTCTGCTCCACGTTGACCTCGGCGGCGCCCGGAATGGCGTTGAGCACCGTCTCGATCTCGCGCGCGTTCTTGTTCAGCACGTCCATGTCGTCACCGAACACCTTGACCGCCACGTCGGCCCGCACGCCCGACACGAGTTCGTTGAAGCGCAGCTGGATGGGCTGGGAGAACTCGTAGTTGTTGCCGGGTATCTTGGCCACCACCTCCTGCACCTGCTCGACGATCTGCTGGCGCGTGCGCTTGGGCTCGGGCCACTCGCTCTCGGGCTTGAGCATGACGTAGGCGTCCGAGATGTTGGGCGGCATCGGGTCCGACGCGATCTCGGCTGTTCCGGTCCGCGCAAAGATCCGCTCGATCTCCGGAAACTTGGCTTTCAGCGTGCGTTCCAGTTGCTGCTGCATCTGGACCGACTGCGTCAGGCTGGTGCCCGGGATCCGCAGCGCCTGGATCGCGAAGTCGCCTTCGTTCAGGTTCGGAATGAACTCGCTGCCCAACTTGGAGGCCAGCAGCCCGGACAGCACGATGGCGATGCCCGCGACGGTCAGTACCACGGCCTTGGCCTCGAGGACACGCTCCAGTAAGGGCTTGTACACCTTCTTGGCCCACAGCATCAGGATGTTCTCCTTCTCCGCGACCTTGTTGCCGATGAACAGCGCGACGGCGGCGGGAATGAAGGTCACCGACAGGATCATGGCGCCCAGCAGCGCGATCACCACGGTAAGAGCCATCGGGTGGAACATCTTGCCCTCGACGCCCGTGAGCGCAAAGATCGGCAGGTACACGATCATGATGATGAGCTGCCCGAACAGCAGCGCTCGACGCGCTTCCTGGGACGCGGCGAACACTTCGTGGAAGCGCTCCTTGCGCGTCAGTGGTCGCCCAAACTTGGCCTGCGCATGGGCCAGCCGGCGCACGCAGTTCTCCACGATCACCACGGCGCCATCGACGATGATGCCGAAGTCCAGCGCACCCAGACTCATCAGGTTGGCACTGACCTTCTGGTTCACCATGCCGGTGAAGGTGAACAGCATGGACAGCGGGATCACCATGGCGGTGATCAGCGCGGCGCGCAGGTTGCCCAGGAACAGGAACAGCACCACGATCACCAGCACCGCTCCTTCGAGCAGGTTCTTCTTGACCGTCTCGATGGCCTTGTCCACTAGCACGGTGCGGTCGTAGACGGTGATGGCCTCCACGCCCTCAGGCAGGTTGCGGTTGATCTCCTCCATCTTCTTGGCCACGGCCTGGGAAACGACGCGGCTGTTCTCGCCGATCAGCATGAAGACGGTTCCTAGTACCACCTCGCGCCCGTTGTCGGTAGCCGCACCCGTTCGCAGTTCCTGGCCGATGTCAACCGTGGCTACGTCACGCACCCGCACCGGTGTGGCACCGGCGTGGGAAAGGATGACGTTGCGCAGATCCTCCACGCCGCGGGCCTGGCCCGGCGCGCGGATCAGGTACTGCTCGCCCCGTCGCTCGATGTATCCGGCGCCGACGTTGGTGTTGTTGCGCTCCAGTGCTGTGACGAGATCGCCCATGGACAGGCCGTAGGCCGACAGCCGCTCCGGGTTCGGCGCGATCTGGTACTGCTTCTCGTAACCGCCGATCGAGTTGATCTCGGTGACACCAGGAACATTGCGGAGCTGCGGCTTGATGATCCAGTCTTGGATCTCGCGCAGGTCGGTCGAGGTGTACGGCGTGCCGTCGGGCTTCTTCGCGCCGTCCTTGGCTTCGACCGTCCACAGGTAGATCTCGCCCAGGCCGGTCGAGATCGGCCCGACCATAGGGTGGACGCCCTCCGGCATTTCGCCGACGGCGGACTGAAGCCGTTCGTTGACGAGTTGCCGTGCGAAGTAGACATCGGTACCGTCCTTGAAGATCACGGTGACCTGCGACAGCCCGTAGCGCGACAGCGAACGGGTCTGCAGCAGCCCGGGCAGTCCCGACATGACCGTCTCGATCGGGAACGTCACGCGCTGCTCGGCCTCCAGCGGCGAGTAGCCCGGCGCGCCCGTGTTAATCTGAACCTGGACGTTGGTGATGTCCGGGACAGCGTCGATGGGCAGCTTCTGGTAGTTGTAGACCCCGAGCCCTGCCATGGCCAGCACGGCCAGCAGAACCAGCCATCGCTGTTCGATGGCGAAGCGGATGATGCGTTCAAACATGGGTGGGCGACCTCAATGGGTGTGCGTCGCCGAGCTCTTGCCCTGCTCCGACTTGACGACGAAGCTGCCGGCCGCGGCGACGGAAGCGCCGGGCTTGAGTCCGCTCAGGATCTCCACGCGCTTGCCGTCGGTGCGGCCGGTCTGCACCGGTTGCGGCACGAAGCCGCCAGGCACCTTCAGGAACACGACGGGTTTGTCGTCCAACGTCTGCAGCGCGGACGATGCCACCGTGACCGCGGACGGCTTTTCGGCCGCCAGCACTTCCACCGTGACGAACAATCCCGGGCGCCAGGCGCCCTGCGGATTGGGCAGGACCACGCGCGCCGGTGCGGTGCGAGTCTGCTCGCCGATCAGCGAGCCGACGTAGGCCACCGTGCCGTTGGCCACCGCATCGGAGGCGCCGGCGCGCACGACGACGCGCTCGCCGACGCGGACCTGTGCCAGATCACGCGCGGCGACGCTGAGCTCGGCCCAGACGCTCGACAGGTCGGACAGAGTGAACACGCTGGCGTCCTCCTTGACGGCTTCGCCAAGCGCGATGTGCTTCTCGACCACCATGCCATCAAAAGGCGCGCGCAGTTCCAGACGCCCCAGCGCTCCGCCGCTCGTGGACGCACCCAGGGTCTGGAGCTTCTGCGTGGCGTTGGCGACCGTGATTTCCGCTTCACGCAGGGCTTGCCGCGCCTGCAGCACGTCCTGCTCGGGCGAGATCTTCTGCTGCCACAGGCTTTGCTCGCGCTCGTAGGTCGTTTGCGCCAGTTCGCGCCGCCGCTGTGCGGCTTGCAGTTCGGAGCGTGTCTCCGACACGGCTGCGCTGGAGATCACGGCCAGAACCTGTCCCTTCTTGACCTGCTGGCCCAGGTTGGCCTGTACGCTCTCGACCACGCCGGCCACCCGCGGCACGATGTGCGCCGTGCGGTCTTCGTTGAATTTGATCTCGCCCGGAAACTGCAGCGCACTGCGGATGGTGGCCGGCACGCTGGTGTCCAAGGAGATGCTGGCCGCCTGGATCTGGGCGTCCGTCATGTTGACCTTGCCCTCTTGCTGGGAAAACGAGAACAGGTAGGGTTCCTTGGGCGTCTGCACGGCGACGGAGGCGTCGAAGATGTGCGGTTCGGGGACGGTCTGCGCACTGGTCAACACCTGGCCTGCGGGCCGCAGCGTGACCTCCTGCTCGTCGCCGTTCGGCCGGGTGAGCGTCACCGCCACCTCGGTGCCGGTGAGCGGCATCGGTTGCTTCTTGTCGTACAGCCAGGACTTGAATCGGGGCTCACCGCCTTCCTCAACCAGCAGCAGCTCCAGGCCGAAGTCTCCTTCGGTGAACAACTGTCCGCCGTTCGGCCCTTTGGGCATGGCGTCTTCCGCATGTCCGCCGGCTTCTTCCGCGTGGCCGTGCCCGTCGTCCTTGCCGGATTTGGCACCTTCTTCATGGCCGTGGCTGTCGCCAGCCGGCTTCGTGCCTCCGCTGCGCAGGATCAACGCGCCGAGGATGGCGCCGAAAATCAGGAGCAGAACGATGATGATCAGTTGTTTGCGGCCGGGCTTGCCGGACGCCGATGGCGATGCGTTGGACATGGTCTGGCCTCAGGGAATGGAAACGGAGACGCCCAGCAGGCGGTCAAGGTCGGTGGCGGCGCGGTGCGCTTCGGCGACCGAGCGCAGGTATTGCGCGCGCGCTTGGAGAAGACTGCGCTGCGCGTCCAGGGCTTCGAGGTAGTCGAACTTGCCCAGTTCGAAGCCTTTGCTGGCGGCATCGAAGGCGCTCTGGGCGCCAGGCAGGATCTCCGCTTGCACGGCCGCTACTTCGGCCGATGCCGTGGCCTGGCGCTCGCGCGCCACGGCGACATCAGCTCGCAGACGCAACTCGATGGCCCGCGCCTCGTCTTCTGCCTTGTCCTGGCGTCGCAGAGCCTCAAAGATGGCACCGCGGTTGGTGTCGAAGACCGGCAGCGGGATGGAGATACCGATCACGGCCTGGTTGCGCCCTTGGTCCTGCGCGCGCTTGATGCCGGCATTGACGGTGATGTCCGGTACGCGTTTGGCGCTCTCCAGGTCCGCCAGTGCAGCAAGGCGCCGCACTTCCAGCCTCGCCTGTCGCAACGCGGGCGCATCAGCGATGCGCTGCTCCAGTGCCTCCTGCGGCAAGAGAGCCGGCAGCGTCAAGGCATTGCCGTCCAAAGCGGAAACCGCCGAAGCCTGCGCCATCAGCGACCGCAGTTCCTGCAAGCTGTTCTGCAACTCGCCTTGCGCCTGGATCAGTTCGAGCCGCACGTTCGCCTCCGCGACTTTTGCCCGGGTCTCCTCGACGGGAGAGACCTTGCCGGATATCACGCGTTTGCTGCCGGTCTGGGTACCTGTCCGGGCCAAGTCCAGGGAAGCTTGCGCCAGTCGAACACGCTCTTGCGCGATCAGAGAGGTGAAGAAAGCTGCCGTGACGTTGGCGCGCAACTCGGCCTGCTTGGCGTCCAGCTGTGCACGTGCCAGTTCGGTTGCGCGGTCGGCCGCGGCGATGCGGGCGCCGCGCTTGCCACCCAGTTCGAATGGCTGGCTCCACATCACAGTGGTGGTTCGGGTGTCTCGCCGCAGGTCTTCCACCTCGACGCTCAGCGACGGATTCTGGTAGGCCGCCGCCTGAGTGCGTGCACCTTCGGTCGCCTCGATCTCACGCCGTGCCGCGGAGAGATCGGGATGGTTTTGCAAGGCCGTCTGCACTGCAGCAGCCAGCGTCAGCGGCGGCGCGGAGCTAGCTTGCGCGACTGAAACAGGCGCGGCGCTGGTGCCTACGGATTGGGCGAGCACGCTCGCGCTCGCGAAAGCCGTCAGCGCAAACGCCAGCGGCACAGAAAACCTGCACATCGAATTCTCCAGTCAAAGGGAAGGACAAGGGAATCCGGCGCGCGTCGTCAGAGCAAGATGTGGCCTGAAAAAGAGTCGAACACGCGCCGGGTCAGTTGGCGCGCGTCCATTTGGGGCGTTCGATGTCGGGCTCGTTGCGGTAGCTGTAGAGGTCCCGCGGAGGGGCTCCCAATGCTGCAGCCTGAGCAGGCGTGCCAACGCTCACCGAGGCAAACGGCAGTTGGGCAATGTTGGCGTGGCAGTAGCTGCAGTCGGCGTGAAGCTGGGCCGGAGCATTGTCTGAGGCCTCCTCTGGAGCCCCTGCCTGCTGATCGGCCGAATCGGTCGCCGCATGTTGATGGGCATGGTGCCCAACATGAAAGGAAGCAGGCGCCGCCTCGTGCTGGCAATAGACGGCCGCAGCTGACCAGGCGAGCTGGACTGGCAGCATGAAACCGATGAAAAGCAGCAACCAACGCGTCACGGTGCGCGATCTTATCGGGTCAGAGTGACAGGAGTTGCCATGTGTACGCAGACATGACTAGCTTCGGTCATCGCCGCGCTTCTAGGGTTGGTTCGTTCATTGATCGGGGCAAGTCGGCCGTCTGGGTACGGGCAGTCTATTCGGCGAATCCAACCGTTCATGTGCTTGAAGATTGCATTTTTGTCATCTTCATGGGCCTCCGACAGCACACACAGACACGTCGTGTATCGATGTTCCCGTGGATTCTGAGCACGTTGCTCACACCACGCGGCAAGCACACGTCCCTTACGGGATGAAACATCCAGCGCACGCTACCCCAAGTCAATTTACATATCGTGCAGAACAGCTTGCTTCGGCAACGCGGCAACATGTGTTGCAAGCACATTCGCCATTGCATCATCCCGTCAACCAGCACGCAACGGTCGTTGTAGCCCGCCGACATCTCGCCATCGACTGGCCAAGGAAGATCAGGCTGCTCCAGAACACGACGACAACAGAAATTCGCTTGCGCACCCAAAATGATGTGTATGGCGCGCAGGCCGCCTGCTTCCTACTTTCGTCGACATGGCCTCACAGCAAGTCGTGAGAACGATTCTTCTTCAGTGCGTTGACATAGGATTAGTGGTTTTGCCAGCAAGCCTCCGGCGCTATTGACTTCGTACCTATCCCTCAACGTCGCATGAACACTGCAAATCGACCCTACCTCACCCGCCCCCCATGGTCCGCAAGCGCGCTCATCGCGCTGACTTTAATGTTGGGCGCCTGTGCTGCCAGCCCTCAGTTCCAGGAACCGGCGGCGAAATTCCAGGGCCGCATCAGTGTGGTCGATACCCCCCAGGTCATCCCTGGCGCCCCGGTCAAGATCGCTGGCCGCGGCTTCGTGCCTGGCCAGCAGGTGCAGTTGACCTATGCGGGGACCGCATTGGGCGCGCCGGCGACGGCAGATGCTGAGGGCAACTTCCGCACGGAGTTCGCAATACCCGGCGACGCACCGCCTGGGCAACACCCCGTGGTCGTCAACGCAACGCGGCCCGTGGCTGCGGTCGTCCATCCCTTGAAGGTATCGCCCAACGTCCCGCTGTCCGGCCAAGAGCAGTTCAACGTGACGTCCCAGCCGCTTGTCCAAGGCCTGTACCAGGTCGCCTACAGCGCACGCAACGACCGGTTGTATGTCACCTCTGCCGTGGGCCGCCCGCCGGTCACGCAGTCGGCTCTGCTCAAGGTCCATCCTCAGACTCTTGCCATCGAAGCACGAGCCACCCCGAAGGAGGTGCCTCAGCAAGCCGGCCAGCAGCGCGCACCGGGCGTGTTCGCCGTCTACGGCGTTGCAGTGGACGATGCGAACGACACCTTGTGGGTGACGAACACGCGCCAGGACACCGTAGCGGTGTACCGTCAGGCGGACCTTTCGCTGGTCAAGCAGTTCGAGGTCGGCAGTGTTGCGCACTCCCGCGACGTCGTGGTCGATGCCGCACGCGGCAAGGCCTTTGCGTCTGCCGCCGGCGCCCCGTTGATCAAGGTGTTCGACACCAAGACGCTGCAACCGCTGCCCGACATCAAACTGGAAACCACGGTGAAAGGGCCGGACGCCAAGCCGTTCTCGCCGTTCAGCCTGGCCTTCGATGCACCGACCGGCAAGCTCTACACCGTCAGCCTGAACAGTGCGGAGGTGGCCGTGATCGACACGACCAGCGGGCGGGTCGAAAAAGTCTTCGTCGTGGACAGTGCGCAATCGACCATCGGTGTGGCCTACGACCCGAAAACCCGGCGCCTCTTCGTGGCTGCACAAGGCAGCGACAACCTTCTGATCGTGGACCCAGCTACCGGCAAGACCCTGCACAACGTGCTCGTGGGCGCGGGAACGCACAACGTCGCCGTGGATTCCGCCCGTGGTCAGGTGTACGTGTCGAACAGGGGCGCGGGAACTGTCACCGTCGTGAGCGTGGACGGCAAGATCATCGCCAACCTGCCTGGTGGAACCTTCCCGAACCACGTGGCCGGCGATGGCAAAGGCACTTTCTACGCCATCAACAAGTCCAGGGGCGCCGACGATCCGCAGGGCGACCGCATCACGCGCATTGCCCCGCGTTGACCGTCGAGGCGACAGGCTTCCGGGCCAGGTGCGTGGGCTGCCGATCAGTGGCCATGCACCGAACGCAGATGCCGCGCCTCGGCGGTTGCGATGCCGGCTTCACCAGCAGCCTCGCTGAGCCCGGCGAGGATGCCGCACTGCTTTGAGGTTTGCTGGTCCTGACAACGACGACGCAACTCCTTGAGGTGCCGCTCTAGCGAGCGCAGCTCGGCGATGCGGGTGCTGACATGGCCGATGTGCTCGTCCAAAAGTGCATTGACGTCCCCACAATCGGCCGCAGGGTCGTCCTTGATGTTGAGAAGCGCGCGCACTTCCCCCAGGGACATGTCCAGTGTCCGGCAGTAGCGGATGAACTGAAGCCTTTCCAAGTGCGCCTCTTCGTACGCCCGGAAATTTCCCGCCGTACGTGACGGGGCCGGCAACAGGCCTTCGCGCTCGTAGTAGCGAATCGTCTCGATCTGGGTGGCCGTGGCACGTGCCAGTTCGCCGATTTTCATGCTGCACTCCTCGTTGCGACCAATTCTGTAGCTGCTACAGAATTTGACAGGCCAGACAGGCATGTACCTTGGACGACAGAAGGGGCTTGACCCTGTAGTGGGTACAGGGATTCAAATCGGAGGCAAAGGAAGATCCAATGTCTACGTCAGAAACGCTTCAGCGACCCACTGATCCCGCCCATGGGGCCTGCGGCTGCGCCAGTACCTGCGCCGCGCTACAGCCTGCACGCACGCTGCGCGTGCCCGATATGTGTTGCAAGAACGAAGAGAAGCCGATCCGACTTGCGCTTGAGAATCTGGCCGGCGTCAAGGCATTGAACGTCGATCTGCCGGAGCACACGATCACGTTTCAAGCTTCGGACGCGGCGTGGGCCGAGGCCGTGGCGGCCGTGAACAAGCTGGGGTTCGCCACCGAACCCGCGTTGCCTGCGGCGGCCGGTGACTGCTGCGGGTCAGCCTGTGCCGCACCGATAGCGCTTGCGCCGCCCATGCGCAAGGAAGAGCCGTTGTCCAAAGCTGCGCCGTCATCCGACGGAGCACTGATGTTGCGCATTCCAGAGATGGACTGCGCATCGGAAGAAGGCCAGATTCGGCGCGCGCTCGAAGGTTTTCCACAAGTCAAACGACTGCGGTTCGATCTTCCCGCACGTCTGCTGTCGGTCGATGTTCCAGCGCAGACCTGGGGCGCTGTTGTCGCAGCTATCGCGAAGCTCGGGTTCACGCCCGAGCAGCTTTCTGCACCGCCTGCGGCGGAGGACACCGCGAAGGCTCAGCGCGTCGAGTTGGCTCGGCTTCTTGCTGCGCTGGGCGTCGCGGTCTTGGCCGAAGTATTGCACTTGGTTTTTCCTGACACCTTGCCCTGGCGTGTCGCTGGGATGGCTGTGGCTGGCGGTGCCATCGCGTTGTCAGGGTTGACGGTGTTCAAGAAGGGCTTGTCTTCGTTGCTTCGCGGGCAGTTGAACATCAACGCGTTGATGAGCGCGGCCGTCGTCGGCGCCTTTCTCATTGGCCAATGGCCAGAGGCGGCGATGGTGATGGCGCTGTACTCCTTGGCTGAACTCATCGAAGCGCGCTCTGTCGAGCGCGCCCGCAATGCCATCGCCGGCCTGCTCGCGCTGTCGCCATCGCGGGCGGAGATCCGCCAGCCAGATGGAACATGGGTATCGACTCAGGCCAGTGAGATCGCGGTTGGCGCGGTCGCCCGCGTCAAGCCCGGTGAACGAATTGCCTTGGATGGCCGTGTCACCTCCGGCCATGGGGCGGTTGATCAATCACCCGTCACCGGTGAGAGCATTCCAGTGGACAAAGTGCCAGGCGATGACGTCTTTGCCGGCACCATCAACCAGAGCGGTGCGCTGGAGTTTGAAGTCACGAAACCCGCCAGCGACACCGTGTTGGCACGCATCATCCACGCTGTCGAAGAGGCCCAGAGCCAGCGCGCGCCCACGCAGCGCATCGTGGACAAGTTCGCGGCGATCTACACGCCGGCCGTGTTCGTGCTGGCGGTCGCAGTAGCTGTCGGCATGCCTCTTGTTGCCGGCTGGCCGTGGCTTGAGGCGGTCTACAAGGCGCTGGTGTTGTTGGTGATCGCGTGCCCGTGCGCCCTCGTGATTTCCACGCCGGTGACTGTGGTCAGTGGCTTGGCCGCAGCGGCTCGGCGTGGCATTCTGATCAAGGGCGGCGTCTACCTGGAACAAGCACGCAAGCTGACCGTGCTCGGTCTGGACAAGACGGGCACGCTCACGGAGGGCAAGCCCAAACTGGTCGCGCATCGTGTCCTGGCGAGCGACGTTGCAGACGACCGGGCACGTCTCATTGCATTGAGCTTGGCAGAGCGCTCGGACCATCCGGTGTCTCGGGCGGTCGCCGCTGGCCTGAAAGGCTCGGCAGTCGAGGTCCAGGACTTCGGTGCGGAACTGGGCCGTGGCGTTCACGGCTCCCTCGATGGACGCAAGTACATCTTGGGCAACCATCGGTGGTTGCATGAACGTGGTCTGTGCTCGCCTGAGATCGAAGCGCTGATGAAAGAACACGAGGCCCAAGGACGCACGCTGTCCGTGCTTGCAGACGATGACCGCGCCCTAGGGAAGGTCTGCGTAAATGGCGCCTCGATGTGCTGATTGGTACGAGTGCGCGAAGACAATCGACACCATGAAGCAAGCCGACCTGGGCCTGAATCTGACGACCAAACGCACACGCAAACGCGAGTTCCTGGCAGAGATGGAGCGTGTGGTGCCGTGGGCAGCCTTGGTGGCCTTGATCACGCCGTACGCGCCGGAGGGCAAACGCGGTCGCCCGCCGTTTGCCGTGGAGACGATGCTGCGCATCCACTTCATGCAGCAATGGTTCACGCTGAGCGATCCGGCCATGGAAGAGTCGCTGCACGACGTACCGCTGTTCCGCGAGTTCGCAGGCCTGAACTGGGACACCGCGCTGCCCGACGAGACCACGATCCTGCGGTTCCGCCGGCTGTTGGAAGAGCACAAGCTTGCCCCGCAGATCCTGGCACTGGTCAACGAATTGCTGGGTGCCAAGGGCTTGATGCTGCGTGCCGGCACCGTGGTGGACGCCACGCTGATCGCTGCGCCCAGCTCGACCAAGAACGCCTCGGGCGGACGCGACCCACAGATGAAGCAGAGCAAGAAGGGCAACCAGTGGTACTTCGGCATGAAGGCCCACATCGGCGTGGATGCGAACTCGGGCCTGGTGCACACGGTGCGCGGCACAGCGGGCAGTGTCAACGACGTGACCGAGGCCAACACGCTGCTGCACGGCCAGGAGAGCGACGCTTGGGGTGATGCTGGCTACCAGGGGGCCAGCAAGCGAGCTGACGCTCGGGACGGCGTGCGCTGGAATATCGCCATGCGCCCGGGCAAGCGCAAGCTGTTGGACAAGACCCATCTGATCGATGACCTGACCGATCAGCTTGAGCGCCTCAAGGCCAGCATCCGGGCCAAGGTCGAGCACCCGTTCCGCGTGATCAAGCGCCAGTTCGGCCACGTCAAGGTGCGCTACCGGGGGCTGCTCAAGAACACCGCGCAGTTGCACACCCTGTTCGCACTGTCCAACCTGTGGATGGTGCGGCGAACTTTGATCGGCGTGCAGGCATGAGTGCGCCTGTAGTGGGCCAAACGGTCTGCCAGCAGTTCGAAAGCGCCCGAAGATTGGTCGCAACGCGGTCCGATATTTCGAATCGACGCGAGCGGGTGGCATCAGCACATCGGCAAGCGGTTAAAGCAGAGCTTCCCTAGCGCTCTTTGCCGTTGCCGACACCACCAAGGAATCGAGCAAGCAGGCCGTGGCCGAGCTGAAGGCACTGGGGGTGCGGCCGGTCATGCTCACAGGAGACAACGCAACCACGGCGCAGGCCATTGCCAAGCTGGTCGGCATCGACGACGTGCGCGCGAACCTGTTGCCTGAGGACAAGCAAAAGATCGTGGCGGAGCTTCGCGGTTCAAACGATCAGGTCGGGATGGTTGGCGACGGCGTGAACGACAGTCCCTCACTGGCTGCGGCAGAGGTCGGCTTTTCGATGGGTGCAGCAGGTACGGATACCGCCAAGGAAGCTGCAGATGTGCTCATCATGAACGATGACCTGCGCAAGGTTCCCGAAACCATTCGGCTGTCCAAAAAGACCTATGCCGTGCTGTGGCAAAACATCGTGCTTGCGCTCGGCCTCAAGGCGGTCTTCCTTGCGTTGGCGGTGTTCGGGAACGCGACGATGTGGATGGCAGTTTTTGCCGACATGGGCGCCAGTCTGCTCGTGGTGTTCAACGGGCTGCGCTTGCTGCGAGGCGTTCGCCAGTCAGCCTGAGCACGCCCCGGAGGTGGCCAGTGCTCATGGGCTTGTGCGGATCGGGGCGGACGAGGTGGTTTCGCCCATGCGAAACTCTGAGCAGCACCGGGTGACCGTTTCGTGCAGGCGTCCTGGCCTACCTGGTCATCTCGGGGGAGTCGGAAACGCCCTTCCTGCTGGAACGCCGCGAGCCCCTGAGGCTGGCCGACTTCGAGCTGGCCACTGAACTCATCAGCGAGTGGCGACTGGCGCGCTACTACGGCAAAAATGCAAGCTGCTGGACCTGGCTTTGCAGGCGAGGAACCTGGACGCACACTGAGGCTACACCGCTCGCACGCATGACCCTTGTATCCCTGCGCTCCCTTCTCGAAGCCCGCCAGGTCGCGATCTACTTCGCCGCCGTGGCGCTCGCCGGACTTGTGGCCTGGCAGTGGCCGGCATCGACAGCGATGGCGCCTGCCGTCAATCCGCTGTTGGCGTTCATGCTGTTCGTCACGTTCCTGCAGGTGCCGCTGACCGAGCTGCGGCGTGCGCTGTCGAACGTGCGGTTCCTCGGCGTGCTGCTGCTGGCCAATTTCGTCGCGGTGCCAGTGCTGGTGGCCGTGCTGCTGCCCTGGGTGCCGCAAGACCCGCTGCTGCGGGTCGGGGTGCTGCTGGTGTTGCTGACGCCGTGCATCGACTACGTGGTGACCTTCGCTCATCTGGGCAAGGCCGACGCGAAGCCGCTGCTGGCCTCCACACCGCTGCTGCTGGCTGCACAGATGGTGCTGCTGCCGGTCTATCTGAGCCTGTTCATGGGCGATGCAGCCGCAGGCCTCGTGCAGTGGGAGCCGTTCGTTCACGCCTTCATCTGGCTGATCGCGGTACCGCTGTCGCTGGCGGCCGTGTGCCAGGCCTGGGCCGCGCGTTTGGCGACGGGTGAGCGCGTCGTTGGATGGCTCGGGCTGCTGCCGGTGCCGGCCACGGCGGCCGTGCTATTCGTGGTGGTGGCGTCCGTCGCACCGCAGCTCGGCCTGGCGCTCGATGCCGTTCGCCAGGTCGCCGCGGTCTACGTGGTGTTCGCCATCGCGGCCCCGGTGCTCGGCTGGTGTGTGGCTCGCATGTGCCGGCTGCCTGCAGACCAAGGCCGCGCCGTGGCGTTCAGCTCAGCCACGCGCAATTCGTTGGTGGTCCTGCCGCTGGGCCTCGCCATCCCCGGTGCGGTGCCGTGGGTGCCCGCCGTGATCGTGACGCAGACGCTGGTGGAACTGGTCAGTGAACTGGTCTACGTGAAGGTGGCCCCCAACTTGGGCGCAAAGGCCGTTCGGCAGGCTTCATAGTCCACGTCCGGCGGACACTGAGCGCTACAGTGGCTTCAGACCAATGACAACAAGCCCGTGCCCCATGGTGAATTTCAAGTCTGTCGAATACGCATCCCGCAAGGACGGCGTTCGCCTGCTCGTTCTCGGCGCGGTGCATGGCAACGAAGTCTGCGGCACTGCGGCCATCCACAAGCTGATGGGCGAGCTGGACCGGGGCGCTGTGGCGCTGTCGGCCGGCTGTTTGACGCTAGTCCCCATCACGAACTCCCTCGCGCACGCGCGCGGCACCCGGTCCGGCGACAGGAACCTGAACCGTGGCCTACGGCCCACCACGGCGCCGGCAGACAACGAGGACCACATTGCAAACTGGCTGTGCCCGCTGCTGGCCCGGCACGATGTGCTGCTCGATCTGCACTCGTTTCGAGGTAATGGCAAGCCGTTCGTGTTCATCGGCCCGCCCAACAACGACGGGGCGATTGAGCCGTTCCGCTTCGCGGCCGAAGAAGAAGGCCTGGCCGCGCGCCTGGGCGAGCATCGCGTCGTAGACGGATGGCTGTCCACCTACGCGGGCGGCGTCGCGCGGCGGCGCGGCCAAGCAACAACCGGCGCACCTGGCATCGACGACGCGCTCTATGGCATCGGGACCACCGAGTACATGCGCTCTGTTGGCGGCTGGGGGATGACGCTGGAGTGCGGCTTCCATGACGACCCGAGCGCCGAGCACGTCGCCTACCGGGCCATCCGCAACGCCTTGGCGCACCTTCGGCTGACCGACGAGGACCAGCCCCAGCCCGTCGCGAACATGGAGTGCCTGCAACTGTGCGAGGTCATCGACCGACAGGATGCCGGCGACCGCTTCGTTCAACCGTGGACAAGCTTCGAGCCCGTGATGCAGGGCCAGGTGATCGCCGAGCGTGCCAACGGTGAGAAGGTCGTTTCACCGTTCGACGGGTGCATTGTGTTTCCCAATTCCGATGCAGCCCTCGGGACGGAGTGGTTCTACCTGGGCAGGACGAGCAGCAGGCTCTGACATCCGCCTGGTACAACCTGATTCTCGACCCATCAACGCCGTCTTGCCGGGCTCGACACCTCTGCTGTGGTCGGAAACTCGACCGGAAAAGCGAAAAAGCGTTAGTACGGCGACAGCGTTGATTTCGCGTGGAAATTCCGCTGCTAACTGTTAGCTACGCTCTAAAAGCGTTATCGCAGCCCGGCCGTTCCTCATCGAAGGAGGCCGGCACGCCTGCGGGCCGGCAGTGGTAGCGCATGGGCACGGTGACCGGCTGACCGTCCTGCACGATCACGACAGGTGCGTAGGTGCCCGGGTAGATGCGCGCACCGCTTCCCTCGACCTCGCCGGCCATGGCCTTGCGGTAGCTGTCGATCTTCTTGAGCGCGATCCGCTGACTTTCGGCCGCTGTCTTCGTCGGCTTCACGGCCAGCTTGCGTTCCGCTTCCGCAAGGCGTTTGCGTTGCTCGAACATGGCTTGTTGCAGCCGGGTGGCCTCGGCCTCCCGGTGCCGGCGGACCAGCTCGGCAATGGCCTGTTCCTCGACCGTGGTGCCAGCCAGGAAGGGGTGATCTCAGTTTCGCTGCAGGATTTCCCGGTTCGAATGTCGGGAAGCCCCTAGCATCGATCTATTGACTGCCAGACGCATGGCGCTGGCTTGACTCTCTACCGGCTTCAGGGTTTCAAATCTGCAGCCTCCGGCTGTAGGCCGCCGTGCAAGACAATATCCAGTATCGCCATGACCACTCGCCGCCACTTTTCCGCTATCGCCTTGACTTCACTTGCCGGCGGGCCTCTTGCCGCCTTTGCTCAGGAAAAGCCGCTGGAAGGCAAACACTATGTGACCCTTTCGACGCGCCAACCCACCCGCGATGTCAAGAAGGTCGAAGTCCTGGAATTCTTTGCTTACAGTTGTTCGCACTGCCACGCCTTCGAACCTGCACTTGATGCCTGGCAGAAACGGCTGCCTCCCGACGTCCTGTTCCGTCGCATTCCCGTGGCGTTCCGCGACGACCTGGTGATCCACCAGAAGCTGTACTTCGCCATTGAAGCGCTGGGTCTGGTCGAGCGCCTGCATGCCAAGGTCTTCCTGGCGATTCATTCGGACCGTCATCGCCTCGGTACCGCCGAAGAGATCGGCGCTTTCGTCGCCAAGAATGGCGTGGAGTCTGCCCGCTTTGTCGAAACAATGAACTCGTTCAGTGTCGCGGGGAAGGCCAAGCAAGCAACGCAATTGACCGCCGGCTACAACATCGAAGGCACACCCTCTCTTGGAGTTGACGGCCGTTGGCTGACGTCCGGCTCGCTGGCCGGGTCCAACGCAAGCTCGCTTGCGGTCGCCGACTACCTTGTCGGGCTGGCGAAGAAGTTCGGTTGACGACTGGCATGGACGATGACGACGGCCTGGAGGGCCTTGATCAGAGCAACGCGAGAGACCGGGGCATCCTGCGTGCGGTCCTCGCGATCAACCTGGCCCAGAGTGCTTTGGGCTTCGGCGTCGGGACATGGGCATCGTCCACTGCGCTCATCGGCGCCGCGCTGGACAACCTCGCCGACGCGTCCGTCTATGCCGTGGGCATCTACGCGGTCGGCCGTTCGGTTCGCGCCAAGGTCGCTGCGGCGCGCTTGTCCGGCTGGCTGCTGATCGGTCTGTCGGTGATGCTGCTGGTGGAAGTCATCCGGCGCTTTCTGGGGGCCGAAGAGCCAGTCGGGCCGGCGATGATGGTCATGGCCGGCGTGAACGCTGGCATCAACGTCTTCTGCCTGCGCCTGCTGCGCCGCCATCGGGGCCAGGACGTGAACTTCAAGGCCTCATCGATCTTCACGACCAACGACTCGATCGTGAACCTGGCGATCCTCATGGCGGGCATCCTGGTCATGTGGTTCGGCTCCAACCTTCCCGACCTGATCCTGGGCGTCATCGTGGCCGGCATCGCGGCCAACGGCGGCCGGGAGATTCTTGAGGAAGCCTCCAAAGCGGCAGCCAAGGGCCCATGAAGAAGGTGCACATTCTGATCGGCGCGATGGCTTTGGGGCTGTCGCTCGCCGTCTACTTGAGCCTCGGTTCCTCGACGGCGCCACAGTCGACGTTTGTACTGCTCGACGGAAGCTCGAAAAAGACGTCGGATTTCGTGGGCAAGGTCGCGCTGGTCAATTTCTGGGCGACCAGCTGCACCACTTGCGTGGCTGAGATGCCGATGATTGTCCGAACCCACGAGAAGTACGCGCCGCGCGGCTACGAGACGGTCGCGATCGCCATGAGCTACGACCCTCCGGCCTACGTGGTGAACTTCGCCCAGACACGAAAGCTGCCCTTCCTGGTCGCCATCGACAACACCGGCACTGTGGCAAAGGCGTGGGGCGACGTGAACGTGACGCCTACGACCTACCTTGTGAACAAGCGCGGAGAGATCGTGAAGCGCTACGTCGGCCAGCCCGATTTCGCCGAGCTTCACAAGCTGATCGAAAAACTCCTGGCCGAAAGCTGAAAGGACTTGGGGCCGTGCACAAGCGCAGAGCCGGCCTAATTGGCGCCAGCGCCGTAAGCGAGAGCGACTTCGTCTTCGACCAACGCCTTCAGTTGCTGATGGCCGAAGTCCTTCAACGGCCGGCCATTCACGAAGAAGCCCGGCGTGCGGGTGACGTTCAGTGCCGCAGCATCCGCAAGGTCCTGCTCAATGTTGGCGATGACCTGAGGGGAGGCGGCATCGTCGCGAGCCTTGATCATGTTCAGGCCTGTGCCGTCGACGATGGACCAGATCAGGTCGGGCCGGGGGTTGTGGTCAGCGCCCCAGGTCGATTGGTGTCTCAGCAATGCCTGTGTCACTGGCCAGAACATGCCTTGCAGCCGGGCGGCTTCCATCGCCTGCACGGCTTTGTCCGCGCCGGCGTGAAACGGCGCATACCGCATGACCAGCTGGACCCTTCCTTGTTGCGAGTCGACGAGATTCTTCACCAGGGGATAGAACGCACGACAGGTTTCGCACGCCGGGTCAAAGAACTCGACGATGCGTACCTTGGCATCAGCAGGGCCGTAGGTGGGCGAGTGCGGCCGATTGAACACCGAGTTGGGCTGGCGCGCGAGTTCGGCGAGCTTCCGGGCTTCCATGCGGTTGTACGCGACAGCCGCGACGGCGAAGACCAGAAGCAGCAGGATGGCCGGCACGGCCATGAGACGTTGTCTGTTCATTGGGGCGACTTCCTCGTTGCCGCGACGAGCAGCACAAGGATCAGGCTAAAGGCGAGCAGCGACATGAGGGGAATGGTCAGGAAGCCCGCCAGTTCCAGCTTCACGTCCGCGCAGGACAGGCCCCTGCCGCATGGCTGCATGCCTTTCGGGACAAAGCCCGTGTAGAGCAGGAAGTGGTAAAGCGCGATGAGCGTTCCGGCGCCGGCAAGGGGCAAGGCGTACCTGACGCTGTAGAGGTCCTGCTTATACAGCCCAATGGCCAGGATGGGAACGAGTGGAAACATGGCGATCCGCTGGTACCAGCACAGCACGCAGGGTTCCAGCCCCATGACTTCACTGAAAAACAGGCTGCCCACGCTCGAGGCGAGGCTGGCGAGCCAGCAGACGAGCAGGAGCGTCCATTGCCGGCGCGGCATGGCGTGGTCGTGGCGCATGGCATCGGGGTAAGCGGCGATCAGGTTGGCTCCTTGGTGATACTGTCAATGAGATTCAGGGCCGCAGGACCGTCCCAGGCCGCAGGTCCCACCGTGCGGCCGATCTCGCGACCCTTTGCGTCAATCAGCAATGTCGTCGGGACCGAGACCAGACCCAATGTACGAAGCGCGCCACCTTGATGGTCGGTGTAGCCGCGCAGCGTTTGCGCCTGGATAGCGCGCAGAAACGCCTGGCTCTTTTCCGGCGAGTCCAGCGAGAGGGCAACGACCTCGAACGTGGCGCTGCGGCGTTTGGCATTGAGGCGGTCCAGGGAGGGCATTTCCTCGCGGCACGGCGGACACCACGTCGCCCAGAGATTGAGCAGCACCATGCGACCGTGAAAGTCCTTCAGGCTGACCAACCGACCCTTCTCATCGTTGAAGGCCAGATGAGGGAGCTCTCGGGGTTGAGCCCAGCGGACGAACTTCGCGCCGTCCAGGTCGGCGGTGGTGTTTGCGCCGGAGGCGCTTGGCGCCTCGCTGACGGCCGGTGCCGGCTCCTGCGGCTTTTGCGCTTGTCGAAGAAGGAGCCCCAGCGCTGCCGATCCGATCACCAGCGCGGCCACCAATGCGATCTGGCTGCTTCTACGCATGCTCCTTGCTACCGATAGCCATGACGATCAGCTCTAGGCGCGAATCGAGCGCGGCGGCCGCCGTCCGGTCGCGGCATGCACGCCACCTCCATGAACCGCTCCCGGTTTCTGATGCTTCACCTTCTTCAGGCCGTCTAAAATTCCACACTCGGCCGCCACGCCGTCGCATTGCTCGCGCAGCGCCTTCAGCTCCTGCTGCAGGTGCCTGAGTTCGCGGATGCGCCGGGCCACATGCTCGATGTGTTCGTCCAGCACGTCGTTGATGGCGTGGCAGTTGTCGCGCGGTGCGTCCTGGAAGCGCAGCAGGGCGCGGATCTCATCGAGCGTCATGTCGAGTGAGCGGCAATGCCGGATGAAAGCCAGGCGCTCCAGGTGTTCCGCCTCATAGAGCCTGTAATTCCCCTCGGTTCGAGGCGGCTCGCGCAGCAGGCCTTCACGCTCGTAGAAGCGGATGGTTTCCGCCTGGGTCTCGGTGATTTTTGCGAGTTCGCCGATCTTCATGCACAACCCCGTCGATGAAACGCCATTGTGCCCCGACAGCCTTGTAGCAGCTTTAAGCTTCATTAATTCCCTTGCGCCAGACGGTATTGATCGTCCGAATCAGGTAGAACCCTTTCGCATCAGACGTCGTTTGAAGAGGAAGGTTTCGCGCTGCCCTGTCCGAGAAACGACGCCGCGATCAGAGCGGCGGCCCCTGCCGTGATCGCCATGTCGGCGATGTTGAACGCCGGCCAGTGCCTTCCGCCCAGGTGGAAGTCGAGGTAGTCGACCACCTGCCCGCGCACCGCCCGGTCGAAGGCGTTGCCGAGGGCGCCTCCCAGGATCAGGCTGTAGGCCAAGGCTTCGAGGCGCCTCACCGGCTTGGACAGCATCCATGCCAGCCAGATCGATGCAGCGAGCGCGATGGCCAGGAAGAACCAGCGCTGCCAGCCCCCGGCGCCGGCCAGGAAACTGAAGGCCGCACCCGGATTCAGTGCATGGACCAGGTTGAAGAACGGCGTCACTTCATGCGACCAGCCCAGCGGTGTGGTCGTGGCGATGGAGCTCTTGGCGGCCTGGTCGGCCGCCAGTACGACGAACGCGAAGGAATACCAGTGGGCTCTGCGGTTGGGATAGTTCATTACTTCATTTCAGGTTCGGGTACTTCGATGCTGGGCGCGGCGCTCGGCGCGTCCTCATGGGTCCGCAACGCCTTCTCCACTTCCTCATCGGAAATACGTTGCTGCGTCTGCTCGGTGCTCGCCAGTCCAGGAAAGGCCACCAGGATCGCGACCATCAGCATCTGGATGATCAGGAACGGAATCGCCCCCATGTAGATTTGCGAAGTCCGGACGCTAGCCGGCGCCACGCTGCGCAGGTTGTACAGCGCGATGCCGAACGGCGGGTGCATGAACGAGGTCTGCAGGATGACGGCGATCATCACGGTGAGCCACACCATGTCCACGCCCAGCTTGCGCGCCACGGGCGCGATCAACGGCACGACGATGAAGGCGATCTCGAAGAAGTCCAGGAAGAAGCCCAGCACGAAGATGCCCACGCTGATGAAGATCAGGAAGGGGAGCTGCCCCTCCGGCAGGTGGCTGAACAGGCTTTCGATCCAGACCTGGCCGTCGAAGCCGCGAAAAACCAGTGTGAAGAACGAGGCGCCCAGTAGCAGGAAGATCACGCTCGAGCAGAGCACTCCGGTGCTGGTGAGTGCCTGAGACAGCCGGCCATCTGCCAGCTTGCGTTTGGCGGCGCCGATCAGCAGCGCGCCGCACACACCGATGGCCCCTCCTTCGGTGGGAGTGGCCACCCCGAAGTAGATCGACGCCAGGATGGTGAGGATGAGCCCAAGGGGCACGCCCGCGGCGGCGGCTGCCTGCATCCAGACCCGGCCGCGCGAATGGTCCGCCGGCGGCAAGATGGCCGGGGCCAGCCGCGGGTAGGCCATCGCCGCGGCGAACACAAACAGCAGGTACAGGCCCACCAGAATGGCGCTGGGCAGCAAGGCGGCGTGAAAGATGTCGATCAGCGGAACCTCGACCTGTTCGGCCAGGACGATCAACACCAGGCTAGGCGGCAGCATCTGCGCCAGCGTGCCCGCGGCCGCGATGGAGCCCGTCGCGAGCCGCGCGTCGTAGCCGGCCTTGAGCATGGCCGGCAACGCGATCAGGCCCATGGCGATGACCGAAGCGGACACGAAACCCGTGATGGCGGAGAGCACGGCACCGACGATGATTGTGGCGTACAGCAGGCCTCCAGGCAGCCGGCCGAACAGGCGTCCCAGTGCCACCAGCATGTCTTCGGCTACACCGGTGCGCTCCAGGATCAGTCCCATGAGTACGAACAGGGGCACGGCCAGAAAGTTGTCGCTGTTGAATACGCCCTGCTCCCGCAGCGGCATCGCCAGCAGGAACGCCGCGTGGAATTGCCCGACAACGACACCCAGCACCCCGAATGCTGCGGCCACCGCCGCGAGCGAAAAGGCCACGGGAAACCCGGCTAGGAGGATCACCACCAGCGTGGTGAACATCAACGGTGCCAGCAGGTCGGGCGTCATGCGAAGCCGCGCCTGTCGGCGTGCTCGGCCGCGCGCGGCCGTGGCGCCGCTCCGGCCAGGAACGCGATGCAGCGCACAGCCTCCGCCAGGCCCTGCGCCGCAAGCGTCAGGAAGCCGAGCGGGATCATCCCTTTCATGATCCAGGCGGGAAACTGGCTCAGGCTTTCGCGGCTGGCGCGGGTCTCGCCGGTGACGTAGGACGTCACGAATTCCGGCCACGTGACCCAGACGGCAGCTAGGCACAGCGGCAGCAGCACTACTGCGATCCCCACCAGGTCCAGCCACGCCATCCCACGGGGCCCGAGATGCCCGGAGAACACGTCGATGCGCACGTGCTCGTCGCGTTTAAGGGTGTACGCGGCCATCAGCAGCACGGCCGCTGCGAAGAAGTGCGGCTGCACGTCGTACATCGAGGACGACGCCACACCGAAGAACTTGCGGCTGATTGCATTGCCCGCGATCAGCAATGCGTTGGCCAGCAAGCCCCAGCGTACGACCAGTGCGACTTGCCGGTTGACGCGGTCGATGTGATCAGCGCCGCGCAGGGCGAAGGCAAAGCCGGCATTCATCGCGCTGCTCCACCGGCCAGCGGAATACGCGGCGCGACCCGCCGGGCGAGAGGCCCAGCCGCCGCCACGCACACCCAACCCAGAACGAAGCCAGCCAGCACGTCGGCTGGGAAATGCGCCCCCAGCGCAATGCGCGACCAGCCCACACCCACCGCGAACACGAGCAGAGCGAATCTTGCAGGCCAGTTCAGAAGCGGCCAAAGCGCTGCGGCCAGCACCGCGACATAGGTGGAATGCCCGCTAGGCAGCGTGTAGTGGCTGTCGGGGGTACCCACGACGCGGAACACGCGGTCGCCCAGCGCGTTCCAAGGCCGGGGAAAGGCGAACGCCATCTTGGCCACGGCACCGGACGTCATCGCCAGCGCGAGGCCGACCAAGAATCTGCCGAGGGTCAGCCTGGCCGCCGCAAGCTCTTTGCCGGACAAGCTGCGGCACGTGAGCCAGAGCGTCGCGGCGGCGGCGGGTGCGCCCCAATAGCTGCCCAGCCAGGTCAGCGCCTCGGGTAGCCAGATCAGGCCATCGGGCAAGGCGCTGTTGATAGACAGGAAGATGTCCGCGTTGGCGCCGCCCCAGTCGTACAGCCAATGTCGCAGCCAGTCTCCCACGGATGGCGCAGCTTGCATGCGGCTCAAGCAGTCCTGGCCTTGAGCAGCCGCAGGCCGTTGAACACCACCAGCAGGCTCGCCCCCATGTCGGCGAACACGGCCATCCACAAGGTGGCCATTCCCACGAGCGCAAGCACCATAAAGACCGCTTTGATGCCCAGCGCCACCACGATGTTCTGCTTCAGGATCGCGCCCGTTTTGCGGCTGAGCCGGATGAACTCCGGAACCTTGCGCAGGTCGTCGTCCATCAGGGCAACGTCAGCCGTTTCGATCGCGGTGTCGGTGCCGGCGGCGCCCATGGCAAATCCGATGCTGGACTTCGCCAACGCGGGCGCGTCATTGATGCCGTCGCCGACCATGCCAACGGTGCCGTGGGCCGCCAGTTCGGCCTCCACGGCTTTCAGCTTGTCCTCGGGCAAGAGACTTCCGCGCGCGTCGTCGATTCCCACGCGCTTCGCGATCACGTTCGCGGTTTGCTGGTTGTCGCCGGTCAGCATCACGGTGCGCACACCCAACTCATGCAGCTCGCCGATCGCCTGCCGGCTGGTCTCTCGCACCGTGTCCGCAACGCCGATTACCGCCAAGGCCGCCGATGGGGTGGCGATCGCGATCGCGGTCTTGCCTTCGGCCTCGAGCTTCTTCAGGGCGGCCTCGGTCGCCTCATTGCTGATCCCCAGTTCCTGCAGCAGCCGGTGGTTGCCCAGGTAGTACCACTGGCCGGCGATGCGGCCCTTGACGCCGCGCCCGGTGATCGCCTCGAAATCGTCGACTTCGCCCAGGCCCTCGCCGCGCTTTTCTTTCCAATGGGTGGCAACCGCGCCCGAGACTGGGTGGTCGGAGCGCGTCGCCAGGCTCGCGGCCAGCTGCAAGGCATCGCCGGCCTCGGATCCGAGGGACACAACATCGGTCACCACAGGCTTGCCCTGGGTGATCGTGCCGGTCTTGTCCAGGGCCAATGCCTTGAGCAGTCGGCCTTGCTCGAGGTAGGCGCCCCCCTTGATCAGGATGCCGCGACGCGCGGCGGCGGCCAGGCCGCTCACCACCGTCACCGGCGTGGAGATGACCAGGGCACAGGGGCAGGCGATCACCAGGAGGACCAAGGCCTTGTAGATCCAATCCATCCAGGCTGCGCCGAAAAACAGCGGCGGCACCAGCATGACGGCCAGCGCCACGGCAAAAACTGCGGGTGTGTAGATGCGGGCGAACTGGTCGACGAAGCGCTGGGTCGGCGCGCGGCTGCCCTGCGCCTCCTCCACGGCCTTGATGATGCGGGCCAGCGTCGAATGCGTGGCCTTGGCCGTAACCTTGTAGACGAACGAGCCGGTCTCGTTGATGGTCCCCGCGAAAACCGTGTCGCCCACGGCCTTGGCCACGGGGATGCTCTCACCGGTGATCGGCGCCTGATTGACCGCGGACTGGCCGCTTTCCAGCACCCCGTCCAGGGGGATGCGCTCGCCGGGGCGGATGCGCACTAGCTGACCGACCGTTACGGTCTCGGCCGGCACTTCCTGCCAGTTGCCATCGGGCTGCTGGACGGTTGCCTTCTCGGGCGCCATCGCGAGCAGCCCGCGAATCGCGTTGCGCGCGCGGTCCAGGGACAGCACTTCGATGACTTCGGCCAGCGCGAACAGGAACATCACCATGGCGGCCTCGGGCCACTGGCCGATCAGGATCGCACCCGTCACGGCAATGGACATGAGGGCATTCATGTTCAGGATGCCGCTCTTGAGAGCGAGCCAGCCTTTCTTGTAGGTGGGCCAGCCGCCCGTGGCGATCGACACTAGCGCCAGCGCAATGACCGGCCAGGCCTTGTCGTTGCCGGTGCTGAAGGCGATCGCTTCGGCCACCCCGGCACTCACGCCGGCCACGGCCATCAGGGCCCACTGCCGCCGGCTCACTGATGGTTTGGGCGCTTCCTCCAGCTCGCTCGAAGGAGCGGTGTCGGGCACGGCCTTCATGCCGATCGAGTGCAGCGCAGCCTCGACGTCCGCGGCGGCCACCGTGTGGGCCACGATCAGCTTGCGCTGGATCAGGTTGAAATCAAGTTCCTGCACGCCGGGCATGTGCTGCAGCTTGTCGCGGATCAGCGCTTCTTCGGTCGGGCAGTCCATGTTCTCAATGCGGTACACGCTTTGCCAAGCGCCGCCGGCTGCGGCAGCCGCGGGCTCAGATGGAGGAAGGCCGATGTCCTTGAGCGCGCGAACAATGGGTTCGGTGGACGGCAAGGTGTGATTCACGGTCAGCTTGCGCTGCATCAGGTTGAAGTCCAGGCCTGCCACCCCGGGCAAATTGCCCAGACGCTTGCGGATCAGGCCCTCTTCGGTTGGGCAATCCATCTTTTCGATGCGGAACGTGTCGGTTCGCGCGGCTGCGGCGGGAGCCGCGACTCCCTGTGCTGCCGGTTCCGCGCGCAGCGTGGGTGCGGCTGACTCGTCGCGTGGCGGCATCCCCAGTTCCGTGAGCGCTTGAACGATCGCGCTGGTGTTTTCCAAGCGGTGGGAGACGGTCAAGCTGCGCTTAGGTAGGTCAAACTCCAGGCTCTCGACACCTGCCATGGTGGCGAAGCGTTCGCGCACCTGCCGCTCCTCGTTCACGCAGTCCATGTTGGGGACGCGGAATGTTGAGCGAGTCGCAGGGTGCTCGGCGGGAGGCACCGCCGCCGGCATGCCGATCGATGCGAGCGCGTCCGTGATCGGTACGACGTCCGGCAACCGGTGATGGACAGTCAGCACGCGCTGTTTGAGGTCGAATTCCAGCTCGCCAATGCCTTCGAGCTGGGCGAATCGTTCGCGAATCTGCGCCACTTCGTTGCGGCAGTCCATCTTGGGCACCTGAAACCGATCGGTGCGCGTGGCGCGTCCTTGGGGCACGGGAGGCAAGCCCAATTCGGCCAAGGCCGTCGTCACCGGTTCCAGGTCCTGCAGCCGGTGGGTCACGGTGAGGTTGTGCTGCGCCAAGTCGAATCCGAGCGACTCCACACCGGCGATTTGCCCCAGGCGCGCGCGAATCTGGCGCTCCTCACTCGGACAGTCCATCTTCTCGATGTAGAAGACCGTGTTCGTGACGGGCTGGGCGCGGCCGACCAGGGGTTCCTTCGCGAGGGATTCGCATGCGGCCGTGCCGCACGAGGCGTTGTTCGAGGTCATGGCTTTACTCCGTTTTTCTCAATGCCTTGAAGATACACCTTCAAGTCGCTACAGGGTCAAGCCCTATCTGCAACGCCCCGCACTGCTGAGCCAGGCGTGAGGACTTGGTCCGCCGCCTTCGCGTCAGCCGAAGACGACGCGTAGCGACATGAGAACGAGCGAGGCAAGAAAGGCCAACAGGCCGGGAATGACGGTCGTCACCACGCCGAACGCGCGCGCCGCGGCGCCGCGTGGATAGCCCCGGTAGAAAGAGACCCGGCCAGCGCCGAACAGGAAGGTCGCCGCGACGACCAGCGCCAAGGCATCGCCACTCGCCAGCGTACTGAAGACGATGTGGGAACCAATCGCGATCACCGCCTGCTCGAGCGTGTTCTGAAGAAAGGCGATTTTGATCCGGATGGTTTCCGAAGGAGTGCCGAAGGCGGAGCCCGCGATGTCCTGCATCGACTGCCTGCGGGCGTGCGACACCAAACCCACGCCCACCAGTACCCAGAACAGGACAAACAGATCCACTCGCAACGTGAAAATTAGCGCTCCGATTGCATCACGCGGAAAGTCAATCAACGATGGCAAAAGGAAGTAGCTCGCCACAAGCACGCCGATGCAAAACGCCGTGCCCTTGGCGGCGGCAACGCGCACGCCTGCGACTTCGCGTCGAAGCTCTGCAGGCCTGGAGTCCATCGTGTCTATCACCCGGCCGATGGGACGGCAGGAAGAGCCCGCTTGTGCGCTGTGCGCCTGTACGTGTCCAGGATGATTCTTTCCGACGCGCCATCGACCTGATGACCCTCCAGGAAATCGTCGATGGCTTGATAGGTCACACCGAGCGCAGCTTCATCCGCGCGCTGCGGTCGCAGGGTCTCGAGGTCGGCGGTCGGCGTCTTCGAGACCAGCATGGCATCCGCGCCCAAGGTGTGGGCCAGCGCCCTGACCCGGCGCTTGGTCAATCCCGACAACGGCGCCAGGTCGCAGCCGCCATCGCCGAACTTGGTGAAGAAGCCCATCAGGGCTTCGGCTGCATGGTCTGTTCCGACCACCAGTCCCGAGGTGGCCCCCGCAACGGCGTACTGGGCGATCATGCGCTGGCGTGCCTTGATGTTGCCCAGCACGAAGTCCTCGTGCCACTCGTCCTTGAGCTGCATGCCCGCCGCCTTCGTCCGCTCGAGCATCGCGTCGGAAGCCGGCCGGATGTCCACCGTCAAGGCTTCGTCGGCATCGATGAAGGCGAGCGCGCGCTGCGCGTCGACCTCGTCTGCCTGGGCGCCATAGGGCAGGCGCATGGCGATGAAACGAATCTGGGAGCCCTCGGTCCTGAGCGCTTCGACGGCGAGCTGGCACAGGCGGCCAGTCACCGTGGAGTCGACTCCGCCGCTGATCCCCAGCACCAGCGTGTGCGCCTGCGCCGACTTCGCGTAGCTTGCCAGGAAGCCGACCCGGCGGGCGATCTCCGCATCGGGGTTGAAAACCGATGCCACGCCCAACTCGGCGGCGATGCGCGCCTGTTCCTCGGAAATCGTCATCTGCTGGCCTCGCGACGTTGCAATGTCATCGGATCCAACTCGGTTGGCCAGCCCCCAGTATCGAGCAGGCCGACCCGCCGCGTGCCCACGTTGTAGGGCGGCATGCGGCCGGTGAAGTGGGCCAAGGGGGTGAGTATCAGCCGCAAGGCCTGCGCGCCGCACTCAGCCCTATTGACGGTGCGCCAAGCCAGGCCGAGCATTTGCCAATGGCTGAGCAGGTGCAGCCGCAGGTACGGCTGGCCGATGATGTGAGCCAGTTCGTGCGCGCGCCACGCGGCCGGCAAGTCCCAGGCGTGTCCCTGGGTTCGCGCGATCGCGCTCTCCCTCCTGAAAGCGATTCTGGCCGCCTCGAATTGTTCTTCGCGGACCCGCACAGCCCCGGAGTCCTGCTGCGTCAGCGGATAGCGCAGTTGCGCTGCGTAGCGCACCGGGAAGGCTCGATCGGACAAGCCGACGTCGGCGGGCCCCAGGGTCTGGCGCGGAAGCTTGAAGGTGCCGAACGCATGGTCCCAGACCATCCAGAACTCCCCGAAGTTGACCTGCGCGTCCTCGTACTCGCGCTTGTGGTGCCAGCGGTGGACTTCCGCCGCGCCCACCAGGTAGCGAAGCGGACCCACGCGGTAGTCCAGGTTCGAATGCTGAAAGGCCAGGTGCACCGCCAGAACGCCCAGCCATGCGCCCACCGCCAGCGACGGCGCGCCCAACAGCACAACGATCAGCAGGCCCGGCCCGGCCATCATCATGGCGTGGAGCGGGTGCCGGCGCTCGCCATTGAGCCAGTACAGGCGCTCCGAGCTGTGATGGATCGCATGGAACTTCCACATCCAGGCGTAGCGATGGCTAAGCCAATGCACGGAGTACAGGCTCAGGTCCAGCACCAGGCCCACCAGCAGCGCTTGCGCAAGCAGCGGCCAGCCGGTGGGCCAGATGCTGTCGGGGAGCCACTGCGAGGGCAGCAGAGCGATGAGCCCGTGCACGCTCAGGAGGATCGCCAGGTTCACCACCGCATGGGCAGCATCGCAGGCGGCGTCGCGATGGTCGCGCAGCCACTCGCGGTGAAACGGAAGTCGACGCTCCAGCAGCGCCACCGCCAGCAGCGCAGCCGCGACAATGAGAGGGACCGTGGGGAAGTACGGCAGGCTGTCGCCCACCAGAACCAACAGAACAAATGCCGTCGCACCGAGGATGGCGGGGTAGCTGGCATAGCGGATGGCGAGCTGGGAAAATGAAGGGCTTGTCGCGGTCATGTCTGGGACCCGTAGTGAACGGCAGCCCAATTGGGAACCTTATAGCCGCTTCAGAGTCAACTGCGGGCTCGGTATCCCGTTGCCCTGCGGGGATTGGCCTCCTGGTCGCCCGGCAAGGACTATATTTCGCCGGGCCAGACCCGATGGCAGCAATTTTTGACCGGGGTGGGGGACGTCTATAGCGCCCATGCCCGAATACCCGATGAGCAGAAAATCCCTTCTCCTTACTTTTGCGCTCCTGGGCGTGGCCGCTTGCTCTGCGCTGGCCCAGACCGGCGGCAAAAGCGTGGTCGTCACGGAACGGGCGAGAGCGGAGCTGATGGCGCACGCCCCTGAAGGCGTCGAGCCGGGCAAGCCGGTCTGGCTAGGGCTGCAGCTGGCGCACAAGCCCGAATGGCACACGTATTGGAAGAACTCGGGTGATTCGGGCTTGCCAACGCAGCTGCAATGGAGCCTGCCCGCAGGCGTGGTGGCCGGCGAGATCGCCTGGCCGGTGCCGAAAAAATTCCCCATCGGCTCGCTGGCCAACTACGGCTACCACAACACGGTCTTGCTGCCGGTCCCGCTCACCATCACCCCGGACTTCAAACCCTCGCTGACCGGCGATTTGCCTATCAAGCTGAAGGCCCAGTGGCTGATCTGCCGACAGGAATGCGTCCCCGAAGAAGGCGAGTTTCTGCTGAAGGTACCTGTTCGCAGCGCCGTTGCTTTGCATAGTGCAGCCTTTGAGACGGCGTTCGCTGCCCAGCCCAAACCGATTCAGGGTGAAAGCAGCGTCACCCTCGAGGGGAACTCCCTCAAGGTGAGCGTGGCGGGCCTGCCGGCAGCGTTGAGAGGCAAGGAACTGCAGTTCTTCCCCGAAACCAATGAAGTCATCGAGACGGCCGCCCAGTGGACGCAGGCCTGGACCGGCGGTATCTGGACTGCGCGTGTGCCGGTCTCGCCGCAACGCAGCCAAAGCCCGGCCGTGATGCCCATCGTCCTGGCCTTGGGGGAACAGGGTTGGCGAACCGAAGCCAAAGTCCTCGGTGCGTGGCCTAAGGTCGCCGCGCAGGCGGGGATGTCACCTGCTCTGGAGGCTGCGCTTCGCGCCAACGAACTCAGCGCAGCGGCTCCGACCGGTTCGATCACGTTCGCGGCCGCGCTCCTGGGCGCCTTGCTGGGAGGCTTGATCCTCAACCTGATGCCCTGCGTGTTTCCAGTGCTGGCGATCAAGGTGGTGGGTTTCACACGCCATGCCGATGATCGGCGGGCGCACCGGCTGAGTGGGCTGGCTTACACAGCCGGCGTGGTGGTCTCATTCATCGCCTTGGGCGCAGGGGTCTTATCGTTGCGCGCAGCCGGGGCACAGCTTGGCTGGGGGTTCCAGCTGCAGTCGCCTGCGTTCGTCGCGGCCCTGGCGGCATTGTTCACGGTGATCGGATTGAACCTGGCCGGCCTCTTCGAGTTCGGTGCCATCCTTCCCTCCAGCGTCGCCTCGCTCGAGGCAAAGCATCCAGTGGGCAATTCATTCCTCTCGGGCGTCTTGGCTGTGGCGATCGCGTCGCCGTGCACTGCGCCCTTCATGGGCGCATCGCTGGGGCTTGCCATCGGACTTCCAGCGGCGCAGGCGCTGCTGATTTTCGCCGTGCTGGGCATCGGCATGGCCTTGCCTTATCTGGCGGCGAGTTGGATTCCCGCCGTGGCCCGCTTGCTGCCACGGCCAGGACCGTGGATGGCGATCTTTCGCAAAGCAATGGCCTTCCCGATGTTCGCCACGGTCGCTTGGCTCGTGTGGGTGTTGGGGCAGCAGGCGGGCATCGATGGCGCCGGCGCACTGCTGCTCGTTTTGGTGGTGATGACCATGGTGATCTGGGCGTTCACGCTGCGAGGCCGTGCACGGACTGTCGTCGTCGCGATGTCGGCAGCTTCATTCGCGTTGATCGCATGGGTTGGCGGTCAGAACATCGCAAGAACTGCCGGCCAGGATGTGGTGTCGGCCGCAAGCGGTCCGTGGCAGGACTGGGAGCCAGGTCGCGTGGAGCAACTGCTTGCAACGGGTCAGCCAGTCTTCGTGGACTTCACGGCTTCGTGGTGCGTAACCTGCCAGTACAACAAGAAGACGGTGTTGTCCCATCCTGAGGTGTTGGCCGACCTGTCTGCGAGGAACGTGGTGCTGCTGCGTGCCGACTGGACGCGCCGGAATCCGGCGGTGACTGCAGCGCTCGCTCAGCTCGGCCGCAATGGGGTGCCCGTGTATGTGCTTTACAAGGCCGGAGCGACACCGATCGTGCTTTCAGAGATACTCGGTGTGGGTGAAGTGCGCTCGGCCATAGCGCGCCTATAGCTTTGACCGCCGGCGACGTGCACTCGTGCCGCACACACCCGTCTTTGCGTTCATGCTATCGAGATAATCTTTCTTATCACAATAGCATTTTCTTCTGGCTAAACTGCAGTGATGAAAAGTGCGCGAGGCGAGCAACTGCAGGAGGTTTTGGCGCCAAATGGCTTTCCGAGCCCATCGCAACTCGCTGCATTGCGCGCCTGGTACTCGGGCTTGAACGCTCGCGCCGCGGTCATGCAGTACCTGGGCCACGCCAAAGCAGACGGGGAGTCCTCAAGGGCCATGCTCGGTGCGATACGCCGCCAACTGATGGCCTTCGCACGAGCGCGGCAGCGCACAGATCTCTCGGAGCTAATAGGGCACGTGCCGTCAGAGCGCCTGCAGCGTGCTGGCCAGGTGCTGGCCGCCATCGACACCTTGCGCCATCTCCCTATACCGGCACCGCTCGTGACCGATGGCGTGCACTGCTGGCTACCGGCCCGCACGGCCCGTGCGCTGGCCTCACAAGGAATTCGCACTTTGGCCGATCTGACGGTGCGGGTACCGCGCCGGCGGCGCTGGTGGGTGAGCGTTCAGGGACTGGGCGCCACCGGCGCACGGCAGGTAGAAGCCTTCTTCGCGGCGCATCCCGATCTGACCGAGCGCGCCCGAGCGTTGCTGCCGGTGGGAGCGCACCGCGAGGTGGCGCCCTGGGAGCGCCTTTATGTGCCGCAGGATGTAGATGGCTCCCGCGGCACGTTTCGTGCGCCGGCTGAAACCTGCACGCTCAGCGCCGGCAACGACTACGAAGCTGTGCAATCCTGGTTGTCGCTGCACGAGGCGGCCGCGACGCAAAGGGCCTACCGCAAAGAGGCCGAGCGGCTGATCCTGTGGGCGGTCCTGGAGCGTGGCAGGGCGCTTTCATCGCTCACCACGGATGACGCGATCGCCTACCGCACCTTCGTGCGAAGCCCAACGCCGCTCGCCAAGTGGGTGGGCCCGGCACGGCCGCGCTCGGCCAGCGATTGGAAGCCGTTCACGGGCGCTTTGGCTCCGCGCTCGGCCGCCTACGCGCTGTCGGTGATCGGCGCGCTGTTTCGCTGGCTGATCCAGCAGCGATACGTGTTGGCCAACCCATTCGCCGGTGTCAAGGTACGAGGTGCTGCGCGATCGGAAGCCACGGCACCGACCCGCGTGTTCAGCGAAGGGGAATGGGCTCTGATCCAGGCTGTGGCGCAAGGCCTGGAGTGGGGACACGGATGGCAGGCGGCCGCGGCCCAGCGTCTGCGCTTCGTGCTGGATTTTGCGTATTCCACGGGCTTGCGCATCAGTGAATTGGTCGGTGCCACGCTCGGCCAAATCGAAGTGGATGGCCATGGCGACCACTGGCTGCATCTGGTTGGCAAGGGCAGCAAGGCCGCCAAGGTTGCGTTGCCGTCAATGGCGCGCGCGGCGCTCGACCACTATCTGCTGCAGCGCGGCCTGCCCGTGACCCGTGCCAAGTGGAATCCGCACACAGCACTGATCGGCACTGTTGCGCTCGACAGCTCAACGAGCATCTCTGCCGCCCGGCTGTGGAGCGTCCTACGCCGGTTCTTTATGCAGGTGGCCAATACCATCGAAGCCGACAGCCCGTCGACCGCCGAGAAGCTGCGCCGGGCCAGTCCGCACTGGATGCGCCATACGCACGCGACCCATGCCTTGGCAAAGGGGGCCGAGCTGACCACGGTGCGGGACAACCTGCGGCACGCGTCCTTGCAGACCACTTCGATCTACCTGCACACTGATGAAGTAAAGAGGGCTCGTCAGATGGACGCGGCGTTTTCGGCGACGGTCCGGGACGCGTAAGCGTATGGCACCTGGTCGGGCAAAGGCTGGCGTTGTCAGAGCAGGGCAGGGCTTCGTTGCGTCGATCCTAGCTCCGCATGGGGGTCAACATCCCGTTGCGGCATTGCGCAGTGCGCGAAGTTCGATGCGTGCCGATTCTCGGATCTCTGCGCGATCCAACTCGGCGACCGACGGGTCAAACATGTTGGCGAAGAGGCTGTCCAGCCACGGATCTCGCGTATCGAACCGCTCGACAGCGTAGTCGAGCCAGCTGGAGTACCCGGTGGGAGGCGGCAATGGTTTGTCGATCGTGAAGAGCAATCTCCTGGTGAAGCCAACGACTAGGTTGCGTAGCACACCGGCCGTTGAGCAAAATCAAAACTGTATCTCTTGTCCGACCGGACGTAGCGCATCCCAGGCCGCGAGATCTGCTGGCGGCGCTGCATTCGGGTCGCACTGGGCGATCATTTCGGTCAGCACGAATTTGCGCGTTGGGGTCAGTACGATCTTGCCGTCCGCCGTCGCCTCAAGCGTCAGCCTCTGGCCAGCGCCGATCCGCAAGGTTTTGAGGATCGATGGCGGGATCACCAACACTGTCTCGCTGCCTATCATTCTCAGCACGGCGTCCATGGAACCCCCAGTGATGCAGAAGTGTACGAACACATGAAAGGTCGATAGATGCGAAACCAGAGCTTTTCCAGTGTGTGGGATGCCATTGAAGGCTCGCCCGAGGAAGCTGGCCGCATGAAGCTGCGCTCAGCAGGCATGAGGGAACTGAACGATCTTCTGTCCAGCGCGAACCTGACAAGGCAGAAGGTTGCCCAGCTTCTTGGGACGACGCAGGACAGAGTCGATGAACTGCGACGCGGCCGGATCAACTTGTTCGACATTCACGAGCTGGCCACAATGACGGATCTGGCAAGACGCCACCTGAACTCAGCCAACGGAGCTACGGTGGGGCCGAGCGGTGCGAAGAACAAATTCGTGAAAAAACCGCGAACAAATTTTAGAAGTTGATCGAAAGTTGTCATCTAGACAAGGCTGCGCAGCAATTTTATTTACATAACCTTTATCGCTTCAATTGGAGAGTGCAGCACCGCGCGATCAGCGACTCGAACACCATCAATTGAACGACGGCAGCGAACTTGCCCCGCAAAGCGGAAGCAACCCCATTCCACTCTGAGGAGGCCCCTCGTTTCCACCGACATTGGGTCAACTTTCCTCCCAAATCGCCGCCGGCGGCACAACTTTGCTTCCAGGCGGCCGTATCGGCCAAGACACAGCGCCTCCGGCCCCAGCCGCGCTTGCGAGCGCATGTAGTGGCAGCAGGGCATCGGGGGCCTATGCATTCGGCCGCCCAACCCCGCCTCATCGTGGAACGCTACCAGGAAGAAGTTCGGTGCCCCTCTGTGGCGGCCTACGCTGCGCTGCTGAATAGCTCTTAGGTCAGCGTCCTGGTGATCAAGAGCCGCTGGATGTCGGAGGTTCCTTCGTAAATCTGGCACACGCGCACGTCGCGGTAGATGCGCTCCACCGGGAAGTCGTTGACCACGCCGTAGCCGCCCAGGGTCTGGATCGCCGCGCTGCAGACGCGCTCGGCCATCTCGCTGGCGAACAGCTTTGCCATGGCGGCTTCCTTGAGGCAGGGCCGGCCGGCGTCGCGCAGGCTCGCGGCATGCCAGATCAGCTGGCGCGCGGCCTCGATCTGCGTCGCGCAATCGGCCAGCCTAAAGCCCACGGCCTGGTGCTGGAAGATCGGCACGCCGAAGCTCTCGCGTTCCTTGGCATAGGCCAGCGCAGCCTCGAAGGCGCTGCGTGCCATGCCCACGCTCTGCGCGGCGATGCCGATGCGCCCGCCCTCGAGCGCGCCCAGCGCGATCTTGTAGCCCTCGCCCTCGGCGCCGATCAGATGGTCCGCCGGAATGCGGCAGCCCTCGAAGTTGATCTGCGCCGTGTCGCTGCTGTGCTGGCCCAGCTTGTCCTCCAGCCGCGCGACCTGGTAGCCGGGCGTGTCGGTGGGCACGAGGAAAGCGCTCATGCCCTTCTTGCCTGCGCCCTTGTCGGTCACGGCGATGACGATGGCCACGTGGCCGTTCTTGCCGCTCGTGATGAACTGCTTGACGCCATCGATCACGTAGCCGTCGCCATCACGGCGCGCCGTGGTGCGCAGGGCCGAGGCATCGCTGCCCACATGCGGCTCGGTCAGGCAGAAGGCGCCCAGCATCTGGCCTTGTGCCAGGGGTTGGAGCCAGCGCTTCTTCTGCGCAGCGTTGCCGTAGCGCATCAGGATCGCGTTGACCGGGCAGTTGGTCACGCTGATGGCGGTGCTGGTGCCGCCGTCGCCAGCGGCGATCTCTTCCAGCACGAGGGCCAGCGTGAGGTAGTCCAGGCCCGCGCCACCATGCTCCTCGGGTACGCAGATGCCGTAGGCACCGAGCGCGGCCAAGCCCTGGTGGGCGGCCTTGGGAAACAGGTGTTCGCGGTCCCATTGCGCGGCGTGGGGCCAGAGCTCGGCCTGCGCGAATGCCCGCACCGCGTCGCGCACGGCGAGCTGGTCGGCATCAAGCAGCATCGCCGCCCTCCGCCAGCTCGATGGCCAGGGCGGTCGCCTCGCCGCCGCCAATGCACAGCGTGGCGATGCCGCGCTTCTTGCCGCGCGCCTGCAGCGCATGGATCAGCGTGACCATAATGCGCGCGCCGCTGGCGCCGATCGGGTGGCCCAGCGCACAGGCGCCGCCATTGACGTTGACGATGTCGTGCGACAGGCCGAGTTCGGTCATCAGCGCCATGGGCACGACGGCGAAGGCCTCGTTGATCTCCCACAGGTCCACATCGGCCACGCTCCAGCCGGCCTTGGCCAGCAGCTTCTGCGTGGCGCCCACGGGCGCGGTGGCGAACCAGTTGGGCTCCTGCGCGTGCGTGGTGTGGGCCACGATGCGCGCGATGGGCTTGGCGCCCAGGCGCTGTGCGGTGGAGGCGCGCGCCAGCACGAGCGCGGCGGCGCCGTCGTTGATCGACGAACTGGAGGCGGCGGTGATGGTGCCGTCCTTCTTGAACGCGGGCTTGAGCGTGGGGATCTTGTCGAGCTTGATCTTGCCCGGGCCTTCGTCCACGGCGACCAGTACATCACCGGCGCGGGTCTTGACCGTCACCGGCGCGATCTCTGCCTGGAAAGCGCCGGAAGTCGTGGCTTCCTGGGCGCGCCGCACGCTGGCCACGGCGAACTTGTCCTGCTCCTCACGCGTGAAGCCGTACTTGGCCGCGCAGTCCTCGCCGAAGGTTCCCATGGAGCGGCCGGCCTCGTAGGCGTCTTCCAGGCCGTCCAGCATCATGTGGTCCATCACGCGGTCGTGGCCGATGCGGATGCCGCTGCGGCCCTTGGGCAGCAGGTGCGGCGCGTTGGTCATGCTCTCCATGCCGCCGGCCACCATGACCTCGTGCGTGCCGGCCAGCAGCATGTCGTGCGCCAGCATGGCCGCCTTCATGCCCGAGCCGCACATCTTGGACAGCGTGACAGCACCGGCGCCCTTGGGCAGGCCGCCCTTGAACGCGGCCTGGCGCGCGGGCGCCTGGCCCTGGCCGGCCATCAGGCAGTTGCCGAACAGCACCTCGCCGACCGCGTCGGGCGAGATGCCGGCACGCTCGACGGCGGCCTTGATGGCCACGCCGCCGAGGTCATGTGCCGCCAGGCCGGCGAAGTCGCCCTGGAAGCCCCCCATGGGCGTGCGCGCGGCGCCGAGGATGACGATGGATTCAGACATGTTGGCTCCTTGATGAAATGCGCTCACTTCGGCGCCAGGCGAATGGCGCCGTCCAGGCGGATGACTTCGCCGTTGAGCATGTCGTTCTCGATGATGTGTCGGGCCAGCTTGGCGTAGTCCTGCGGCGTTCCAAGGCGCGACGGGAACGGCACGTTGGCGGCCAGCGCGTCCTGCACCTCCTTGGGCATGCCGAACAGCATCGGCGTGCCGAAGATGCCCGGGGCGATGGTCATGTTGCGGATGCCGCTGCGCGCGAGGTCGCGTGCGATCGGCAGCGTCATGCCGACCACGCCGCCCTTGGAGGCGCTGTAAGCGGCCTGGCCGATCTGGCCGTCGTAAGCGGCCACCGAGGCCGTGGAGATCAGCACGCCGCGCTCGCCCGTGGACTCGGGCTCGTTCTTCGCCATCGCATCGGCCACCAGCCGGATCATGTTGAAGCTGCCGATGAGGTTCACAGTCACCGTCTTCGCGAACGCAGCCAGCCCGTGCGGTCCGCTCTTGCCCACGGTCTTCTCGGCCGGCGCGATGCCGGCGCAGTTGACCAGGCCGGCCAGGCGGCCGAGCTGCAGAGCCGCCGCCACTGCGGCAGCACCGTCGGCCTCCTGGCTCACATCGCAGCGCACGAACACGCCACCGATGTCTTTGGCGACAGCCTCGCCGCGCTCGGCCTGCATGTCGGCGATCACGACCTTGCCGCCCTGGGCGGCCAGCATGCGCGCCGTGCCCTCACCCAGCCCGGACGCGCCGCCCGTGACGATGAATACATTGCCTTCGATCTTCATTGGATGCTCCTCATTCGGTGGTGTCAGCCAGCGGCCGGCACAATGTGCGGACGTGCACACCTCTGCAGCAGGCCGAGTCTAGGAAGCAGCCTCCTCCGAGGCGATGCCCAGGGACCCCGGAATGCCTGGTGCGAATGGACACTCCGACGCCAGCGCCGTATGCCACCCACACCCGCTCCCTCCGACCGCACCGCCCTCGCCGCTTCCAGCCCACGCGGCACGATCTCCATCGGGCTCGTGCGCGAGGCCTTGCAGGTTGCACAGGAACAGGCGATCGATGTCGCTGGCGTGCTGGCCCATGCCGGCATCGCCGCCGAACTGCTGGACGCGCCGAAGGCCCGCGTCTCGGCGGCCGCGTACGCGCAGCTGTGGGCGGCCCTGGCAGACGCCATGGACGACGAGTTCTTCGGCATGGACCGCCACCCCATGCGCCGCGGCAGCTTCCAGCTCATGTGCCAGGCCGCGCTGCAGGCCCGCACGCTCGAACGCGCCCTGCACCGCATGTGCGCCTGGCTGCATTGCGTGCTGGACGAGATCGGACTGGAGCTGCGCACCGAAGGTGACCGGGCCATCCTGCGCGTGCGTGAGAGCGGCCCGCCCCGGCGCATGTTCACCTACGCCACCTTGCTGCTGCTTGTGCACGGCCTGTCGTGCTGGCTAGTGCGCCGCCGCATCCCGCTGACGGACGTGCGCTTTCGCTGCCCGATGCCGCCGGAGGCCGAGGACTACCGCACGCGCTTCAGCCCAACCGCAGCCTTCAACGCACCCGTCACCGAGATCAGCTTCGACGCCGCCTTCCTGTCCCACAAGCCGACAGCGAGCGAACTGGGCCTGCAATCCTTCCTGCGCGGGGCGCCCGCCAATCTGCTCGTGAAGTACCGCGACGATGCCAGTCTGGCCGCCCAGATTCGGCGCCGGCTGCGGCGCCAGCTGCCCGCCGAATGGCTGGAGCTCAACGCGCTGGCGCAGGACCTGCACCTCGCACCGACCACGCTGCAGCGCCGCCTGCAAGCCGAAGGCACAAGCTTTCAGGAGGTCAAGGATGCGCTGCGGCGCGACATTGCCATCGACCTGCTGAGCAGCTCGTCCCGCTCGGTCGGCGACGTGGCGGCCGAGGTCGGCTTCCTGGAGACCAGCGCGTTCCACCGTGCTTTCAAGAAGTGGACCGGCGTGAGTCCGGGTGCCTACCGCAACACGGCACGCCCTTCCTGACACCCGCCCCCGATTCGTCCCTTTTGACGATAGCCGCGGGACCGTGGCATTCCTAGACTTCCCCGCTTTGCGGTGGAAGACGAAGGGAGTGCCAGTGTTCCAGGGACAGAGCGTGCGCGTGAGCCGCATGGAGTGTGTTGGGGTGTTCGAGGTCTGCTTCGATCGCCAGGGCGAGTCCATCAACAAGTTCGACGCGCGCACGGTCGATGAACTGCGCCAGGTCGCGCAGCTGCTGCGCGCGCAGTCGCCGCTGCGCGGCATCCTGGTGACCAGCGCCAAGGACGTCTTCATCGTCGGTGCCGACATCACCGAGTTCGGCGCCATGTTCGCCCAGCCGGCCGAGGCCATCGCCGCCGATGTGTGGCAGAGCAACCTGGCCTTCCTCGCGTTCGAGGACCTGCCCGCGCCCTCCGTCGTGGCCATCAATGGCTTCGCGCTCGGCGGTGGCCTGGAGTTCGCGCTGGCGACCTCCATCCGCGTGATGTCCGAGCAGGCCCAGATCGGCGTACCCGAGGTCAAGCTTGGCCTGTTCCCGGGCTTCGGCGGCACCGTGCGCATGATGCGCGTGGCGGGCCCCGCAGTGGCCTGCGGCTGGGTCGCCAGCGGCAAGCCCGCGGGCGCAGCGCAGGCCCTGGAGGCCGGTGTCGTCGACGCGGTCGTGCCAGCCGATCGCCTGCGCGCCGAAGCCCTCGCCTGGCTGGAGCGGGCCATGGCTGGCGAGACCGACTGGGTCGCACGACAGGAACGTAAACGCCGCCCGCAAAGCCAGGGCGGCGCAACACTGGAACAGGCCTTTGAGCAGGCCCGCAGCGCCGCCGCCAAGGCAACGCCACCGCACCAGCCGGCCGCGCTGGCCGCGCTCGACATGATGCGCGAAGGCGCGGCGCTCGATCGCGATGCGGCGATCCGGCTGGAAGGCCAGGCCTTCGGCAGGATCGCGCGCACGCAGGCCGCGGCCTCGATGGTGCAGACCTTCCTCAACGAGCAGGCCGTCAAGAAGGCGGCCCGCGTGGCCGGCAAGCCGGGCGCGCACACGCGCCGCGCCGTGGTGCTGGGCGCCGGCATCATGGGCGGCGGCATCGCCTTCGCCACCGCGCTGCGCGGCATCCCGGTGCGCATGAAGGATGTACAGCAGAAGGCGCTGGATGCCGGCATGGCCGAAGTCGCCAAGCAACTCGAACGGCAGGTACAGTCCGGCCGGCTCACGGTCGCGCGTGCCGCCGAGGTACTGACCTCCATCACCCCGCAGCTCGGCGACGAGGGATTGGGCGAGGCGGATCTGGTCATCGAGGCCATCGTCGAGAAGCTGGAGGTCAAGCGCCAGGTGCTGGCCGCGCTGGAGCCGCTGCTGGCACCCACGGCCATCCTGGCATCGAACACCTCCAGCCTGCGCATCGACGACATTGCCAGCGCGCTGGCCCGGCCCGAGCGCCTGGTCGGCCTGCACTTCTTCAATCCGGTGCCGGTGATGCCGCTGGTCGAGGTGGTGCGCGGCGCGCAGTCCAGCGATGCGGCCGTCGCCGGCGCGGTCGCCTACGTGAACACCATCGGCAAGACCGCCGTGGTGGTGCGCGACTGCCCTGGCTTCCTCGTCAACCGCGTGCTGACGGCCTACATGCGGGCCTTCCTGCAGTTGGTGGCCGACGGCGCCGCCTACACGCGCGTGGACCAGGCCATGGAAGCCTTCGGCTGGCCCATGGGACCGGCCTATCTCGAGGACGTGGTGGGCATGGACACCGGCAGCCACGTCAACGACGTGATCTCGGCCGGCTACCCCGAGCGCATGCCGCGCATCGAACACGACGCGCTGCGCTTGATGGCGCAGGAGCACCGCTATGGCCAGAAGAGCGGCCTGGGCTTCTACCGCTACGAACCCAACAGCCGCGGCAAGCCGGTGCGCAGCGCATCGGGCGACACCCACGCCCTGCTCGAACGCGTGCAACCCCAGGGGCCGCGCGATTTCACGGCCGAGCAGATCGTCGACCGCATGATGCTGCCCATGGTGCTGGAGGCCGCGCGTGCCCTGCACGAGGGCGTGGTCGCCAGCGCGGCCGAGGTCGACCTTGCCATGCATTTGGGCCTGGGCTTCCCGGCCTACGCGGGCGGCCCGCTCAAGTACGCCGACTGGCTCGGCCTGCCCGAACTGCTGGCCCGCTGCGAGCGGCTGCGTGCCCTGGGACCGGCCTACGCACCGACCGACGCCCTGCGCGCCATGGCCGCCGAAGGCCGGCGCTTTTACTGACCGACACGGAAATCCCCCATGCACTTCCAACTTCCCGACGATGTCCAGCAGATGCAGCGCACGCTGCGCCGCTTCATGGACGAGCGCATCCTTCCGCGCAACAACGACTTCGAGCGCATCGCGGCCACCGGCCGGTTCCCGCTGGAAATCGTCGAGCCGCTGAAGGCCGAGGCCCGCGCGGCCGGCCTGTGGAACATGTTCCTGCCGGGCCTGCGCGAGGATGAACCCGGCACCCGCATGAGCAACATGCAGTACGCCCCACTGGCCGAGATCATCGGACGGCTGCATTGGGCGTCCGAGGTGTTCAACAGCAACGCGCCCGACACCGGCAACATGGAGCTGCTGCACCTATGGGCCTCGCCCGAGCAGAAGCAGCGCTGGCTGGTGCCGCTGCTGGACGGCACGATCCGCTCGTGCTTCGCGATGACCGAACCGGACGTGGCCTCGTCCGACGCCACGAACATCGCCACCACCATCCGGCGCGACGGCGGCGACTACGTCATCAACGGGCGCAAGTGGTTCACCACCGGCGCTCTGCATCCCAACTGCAAGCTCTGCATCGTGATGGGCGTGACCGACGACGATCCTTCGGCCGCCAAGCACCGCCGCCATTCAATGGTGCTGGTGCCCATGGACGCGCCGGGCCTGAAGATCGTGCGCAACGTGCCCATCATGCACCACCATGCACCAGAGGGCCATTGCGAGGTCACGTTCACCGATGTGCGCGTGCCGGTCGAGAACCTGCTGGGCGAGGAGAACGCCGGCTTCGCCCTGGCCCAGGCCCGCCTGGGCCCGGGCCGGGTGCACCACTGCATGCGCACCATCGGCCAGTGCGAGCTGGCCATGGAGCTGATGTGCGACCGCGCGCTGACGCGCCGCGCCTTCGGCAAGAACCTGTCGGACTTCGCCAACGTGCAGGACTGGATCGCCTACTCGCGCGTGGAGATCGACCAGGCCCGCCTCTACGTGCTGCAGGCGGCCTGGAAGATGGACACCTACGGCAACAAGTCCTCGCACATCGATGTGTCGGCCATCAAGCTGGTCGCCGCGCAGCTGCAGACGCGCGTGCTCGACCGCGCCATGCAGGTCTTCGGCGCCATGGGCGTGACGCCGGACACGCCGCTGTCCTTCCTGTGGTCCTGGGGCCGTGCCATGCGCTTCTTCGACGGCCCGGACGAGGTGCACCTGCGCACCATCGCGCGCACCGAGCTCGCCGCCGCCAAGGAGAAGCTCGGCTCGACCGCGGCCTACTACCGCACCGCTTAAGGAGGCACCATGCCCTACCCCGACAAGCCCGCCGAGGGCCCGCTGCTGCACTGGCGCGAAGGCGCCATCGCACACCTGCGCTTCAACCGACCGCAGGCGCTCAACGCCATCGACGCACCGCTTGCCAGCGCCTTCCTGCGCGCCTGCCAGGACATCGCCGCCGATCCCGCGGTGCGCGTGGTCTGGATGTCGGCCGAAGGCCGCGCCTTCATGGCCGGCGGCGACATCGCGTCCATGGCCCAGAACCCTGCGGCCGTGGCCGACGAGCTGATCCCCGGCATGCACGGCGGCCTGCGCGTGCTGGCCGGCCTGGATGCGCCCGTCGTGGCCAGCGTGCAGGGGGCGGTGGCCGGCGGCGGGCTGGGCCTGCTGCTGGGCGGTGCCGACCTGGTTGTGGCGGCCGAGGGCACGCGCTTCGGCGTGGCCTACCCGCTGATCGGCGCCAGTTGCGACTGCTCCACTTCCTGGTCTCTGGCGCGCGTCGTGGGACTGCACCGCGCACTCGAGCTTGCGCTGCTCGCCGACAACGTGGACGCCATCGAGGCCCTGCATTTGGGCCTGTGCAACAAGGTGGTCCCGGCCGCTGAACTGGAAGCCGAATCGCGCAGGATCGTGGAGCGTCTGGCGGTCGGACCGACCAAAGCCTACGGCCGCCTGCGCCGGTTGATCCGCCAGTCGGTGGATACCGACTTCGCCACGCAGCTGGACGCCGAGGCCGAAGGCTTCCGGCATACCTCTGGCACCCAGGACTTCAGCGAAGGCGTGGCCGCCTTCCTGGCCAAACGCAAACCCCAATTCCAGGGAAAGTGATCATGAAAACGCGCATCACCGAGATGTTCGGCATCCGCTACCCCATCGTGCAGGGTGGCATGCAATGGGTCGGCACGGCCGAGATGGCCTCGGCCGTCTCCAATGCCGGCGGACTGGGCATCCTCACGGCGCTGACGCAGCCGACCCCGGACGCGCTGGCGGCCGAGATCGACCGCTGCCGCAGCATGACCGACAAGCCCTTCGGCGTGAACCTCACGATCCTGCCCACCGTCAAGCCGCCGCCGTACGCCGAATACATCGACGCGCTGATCGGCCGCGGCGTGCGCATCGTGGAGACCGCCGGCAACAGCCCCAAGGAGCTGATCGGCCGCATGAAGGATGCCGGCGTGCGCATCGTCCACAAGTGCACCAGCGTGCGGCATGCCCTGTCCGCCGAGCGCAATGGCGTGGACGTGATCAGCATCGACGGCTTCGAGTGCGCCGGCCACCCGGGCGAGGACGATGTCGGTGGCCTGGTGTTGATCCCGCTGGCGGCCAAGGCCCTGCGCATTCCGGTGATCGCCTCCGGCGGCGTGGCCGACGGCCGTGGCATGGCCGCTGCCATGGTGCTGGGCGCCGAGGGCGTGAACATGGGCACGCGCTTCTGCGCCACGGTGGAAGCCCCGATCCACCACGAAATCAAGCAGGCCCTGGTGCGTGCCGGCGAGCGCGACACCAACCTGATCTTCCGCACGCTGCACAACACCGGCCGGGTGCTCAAGAATGCCATCTCCGACGAGGTGATGGCCACCGAACGGCGCCCCGGCGGCTGCGAGTTCAAGGACATCCAGCCGCTCGTGGCAGGCCAGCGCGGCCGCGCCACGCTGCACAGCGGCGAGGTCGATGGCGGCCTGGTCTGGGCTGGCCAGGCGGTCGGGCTGGTGGACGACATCCCTACTTGCGCAGAACTGCTGGATCGCATGGTGGCTGATTGCAGAGCCGCATTGGGACGCGCAGGCGGACTGGCCGCCTGACGGTGCAGGTGGCGCCAAAACGGTCACTGTGCAGTACGTCGCTTGGCTGCCCTGGATGGCGGCTGTGCAGCGCAGGACTAAACCGCTCGCGCGGTAGGCGCTCCGCGCGACGCGTGGCCGCGTGATTCCCGTGTTGCTGCCACCGTTGACGGCGAGGCAATCCCGCCTCGTTCATCGACGGAGCAGCAACCATGGACACGATCAACCCGGCGGTCACGCCACTGCGTCAACGCATGCTCGAAGACATGCGCTTACGCAAACTGGATCCACGCACGCAGGTGGCCTACATCCGGGCCGTGCGCAAGCTGGCCGCCTACCTGCACCGCTCGCCCGACACAGCCAGCGTGGAGGACCTGCGGAACTTCCAGCTCCACCTGGTGGATACGGGCACCTCGCCCATGACGCTGAACGCCACGCAGACCGGCCTGCGCTTCTTCTTCGACGTCACGCTGCAGCGGGTGGACCTGATGGCCCGCATGCATCCGGTCAAGCTGCCGCACAAGGTGCCCGTGGTGCTCAGCGTGCAGGAGACCACGCGCCTGATCGCCGCTGCCACCAACGTCAAACACCAGGCCGCGCTGTCAGTGGCCTACGGCGCCGGCTTGCGCGCCAGCGAGGTCATCGGCCTGAAGGTGACCGACGTGGACAGCCAGCGCATGACGCTGCGGGTGGAGCAAGGCAAGGGCCGCAAGGACCGCTACGCCATGCTCAGCCCGGTGTTGCTGCAGCGCCTGCGCACCTGGTGGCGCATTGCCAACGCCCAGGGCCGCATGCGGCCCGGTGGCTGGTTGTTCCCGGGCTTGGACCCTGCTGACCCGCTGACGCCGCGCCAGCTCAACCGCGCCATACACGCGGCTGCCGATGCTGCCGGTATCGACAAGCGCGTTTCCACGCACACGCTGCGCCACGGATTCGCAACCCACTTGCTGGAGCGCAAGGTGGACATCCGCGTGATCCAGGTGCTGCTGGGCCACAAGCGCTTGGAGACGACGGCGATCTACACCCACGTGGCCACCGATCTGCTGCGCGAGGTGATCGGCCCGCTGGAGCCGCTGCCGCCGTCCTGAGGTGCCGCCGTGGGACGGCCCACCCTGGAAGTGGCCGACGTCTTCCTCCAGCACGGTCCGGCCTGGCGTGCCGCCCAGCGCGGCCACCTGAGCCTGGGCCAGCTCAAGGTCATGTCGGCCATCGCGCAGTGCCGCAGCGCGGCGCTGGGAGGACACGTGCTGCGCTGCGAAGGCTGCGGTACCGACCAGGTCTCCTACAACTCCTGCAGGAACAGGCACTGCCCCAAGTGCCAGAGCGCGGCGGCTCAGCGCTGGCTGGACGCGCGCCAGGCCGATCTGCTGCCGGTGGAGTATTACCACGTGGTGTTCACGCTGCCGGCACCCGTGGCGGACATCGCGTACCAGAACAAGGCGGTCCTCTATGGCCTGCTGTTCGACCTGGCCGCCGAGGCACTGCTGACCATCGCGGCCGACCCGAAGCACCTGGGCGCCAGGATCGGCGCGACGCTGGTGCTGCACACCTGGGGTTCGGCGCTGACCCACCATCCGCACGTGCACGGCATCGTGCCCGGCGGCGGGCTGGCTTCGGACGGCAAGACCTGGGTGGCATGTCGCCCGGGCTTCTTCCTGCCGGTGCGGGTGCTGTCGCGCCTGTTCCGAAGGCGCTTCCTTGAAGAGCTGTGGCGGCTGCACGCGGGCGGCAAGCTGCAGTTCTTCGGCGAGCAGGCCGCCTTGGCCGACGCACGGGCATTCAAGCGTTGGCTGGCACCGCTGCGCCGAGTCGAATGGGTGGTCTATGCCAAGCGTCCCTTCGCCGGGCCGCAGGCTGTGCTGGCCTATCTGTCGCGCTACACCCACCGGGTGGCGATCTCCAACAGCCGGTTGCTCACGATGGACGAGCGCGGCGTGACGTTCCGCTGGAAGGACTACCGCGCCAAGGGCCGCACGCGTCACAAGGCCATGACGCTGGAGCCAGCGGAGTTCATGCGCCGCTTCTTGCTGCACGTGCTGCCCACCGGCTTGCATCGCATCCGGCACTACGGCCTGCTGGCCAACGGCTGCCGCAAAGCCAGCCTGGCGTTGGCGCGCGCGCTGCTGCAGGTCGTGCCAGAGCTGGTCGCGCCGAACAGCGACGCTACCGCATCGGCCCAGCCAGCGGCTACCTTCATCTGCCGGCACTGCGGCCAACCGATGGGCATCGTGCAGGTCTTCATGCGCGGCATTGCCATCCGCGCACCGCCGCCATGATCAGCAGCAGTATGCGCGGATCCCGCAACGCGCTGATCGGCCTGTGGCCTGCATCGGCTGGGCACTTGCGCGCGTGGTGGATGTATCGCCATCGTAGGCCGCCGTTCACGTGCTGCCGCTCTGGCATCCGACCAGGCGGGGGAGTCGTGACCAGCTCTACCGGACTCGCGCCCAGCCGCTGGGTGGCCACCACAACCCACGCTGCCTCCCTCAAATCCCCATAGCCTGTTGCGGCAAACCGCCGCAGCGTCGCAATCCGCGGTTTCCTCCCTCGAGGCTTGTGCGACACCTGCCCTCAAGTTGTGGCCGATCAACGCTCGGCTGCGTGCCGGGCAGGTATCTCACAACCCTAAACAATTGCCGCCGTTACAAGGTGCAAAGCGAGTGATTGGTCTCAGCCAGTAGGCGGTCGCTGAGAACTTTGTCGAGTGCGTAGCTCGAACGACCGGACTGGGGGCAGAGGCGTTGGCATCGCGCCATGCTGGTATACATCGCTCCATGACCCTGGATCTTTTATGGCAGATCGTCGGTGGCGGCGTTGGCGGTGCGGCTGTGAGTGCGTTGCTGCGGAACTGGCTTTCGCTTCGACTGAAAGGCTCCATCGAGCATGAGTACGCCGTCAAGTTGGATGAGCTCAGGAATGACTTCAAGACTCAGATCCTCGCATAGAGCACCAAAACGAAGTCGAGAGGCTTCGGACATCGATGTTCTTCGAGCACCAGCGTGCGGCCTTCACTGACATCCTTACGCAGATCGACCGAATTCAGGTGAGCTGGATGCGAGAGGGGTGGGATGTCGATAGCAGAAGCTTGGTCATGCCCGTTCCTCCGCTGTTGTATGAGGAGCTGAAGCGGCTATGTGCTGTTCACCAACTTTTCTTGAGCGTCGATTCGACGATGGCACTCGATTTGCTGCAGTCGATTTACGAGGATTCGCGGGGAGAGCCAGACGAAGATGGGACTTGGATTGGGGAGCGTTGTGATGAGGCTTACGCCAACGCGAGGTACGTAGAACATCGCGTTGTCGGCCTCCTGCAGGGGCAGCTCGGGGTGCGCGACGCCGCTACTTGCGCGCGTGAAATCGCCTTGCTTGGAGGCATGCGCATCGTCAACATGTTCGGATACTCGGGCACCGGTATCGCTGACCGGGGAGCCCTACAGGTCCAGGCGATAGCGGCTCCCGCGGCAGTGGTTGACGTGGCCAATCGGCACCGTGCTCTCCTTGTTGAGAAGCTCACAGCTTTCCGGAAGAGCGAGGAGATGGGTTGGCGATATGGGGCGCTCGCTGTCGAAGTTGGCGTGTACCTGGATGTTCTGAAGCGCGAAGGTCCGCAAGGGCGGTAACTGTTCTTCGGGAGTACGTCCAGGGGTTCATCGGTAGCCCTGTGCCCTTTTGCCGCTCTTGCGAGGGGCTGGACTGAAATGGTTGCCCACGCCGGCCGCTTCTAAATATCCGTCCGGCCAAATCACCTAGACGGATTTGCAATCCGTTGATTTCGAGCGCTGCTATTCGGATGCTTCAGACTTCCAGCGATGCGGCACCAACTTTCTGGCGCCTACAGAGGTAGGGAATTCGGAAAACTGAGAATAGCTACTGGTACATATGTCGCAGTTCTCGGTCTAGCACACCAAAAGTTGCATGAATCATTCCTTTCGGATAAGGGATGTAGACAATTCCAGCCAGATTGGTGGGCACGGACACGCCCTCCTCGTGAAGCAGGACGATGCGGTCTCTTCCATAGCGACCGTGGAAGAATCCGATTTCGTGCATAACATTCTCTCTGACTCTCGGGTTGCCTAAGGAATCTAAGTCATCGCCACTCATGATGATGACTGCGCTATCGCATGAATTTGCTCCGGCCTCGAGTTTTTCAATCACCGTGCGCCCTTGATTGGCTTCTTGAGCCAGCTCCATACTGTGGAGGTTCATGTCCTTTTCGATGTGAGCCTGAACCTCCAACCAGTCTTTAGAACGGCCATGTGAAACAAAAACACGTCGCAACATCGGCCGCTCCTCCGCACCTAGAGATTGATCTGCATCCATTATTTTCACGTGCTCTTGGAAATCCCGAACAAACGGAATAATAAGGTTGCTTGTCATGCTCCTCAGTCCTGTTATAACTTTAGGTCCATTGCCGAAATATTCGTGACTAAAATTCAAGGCAAATCGAGGGTCCTTGCCAAGTTTCTCGACTATGGCCAGTGACAAGCCCAGGGCCTGATTCGGGTCGGTCGGCCACTGCAAGATTGGACCGCCCATGCCGGTTTTATTCTTGCTACTCTCTAGAAATTCTTCTAGGTTGACATTACTTTTGAGAGCGTCGGATATTTCTCTTAGGCTTTCATCCTGAAGTAAGTGGGAGATCGTTCCGAGAGGGCGCTCGTAGTTTTTGACGTCGGCAGATTGCAAGTCAAATACAGCATTGGTGAGCCTCTTGAACAAGTCTTTTCGACTAATCATTGCTGCCATTCTCCAGTCGCGTTTCGGCAGCCTTTTCCAGTATGGCGAATCTGTATTTTTCTTTCATTTTTTCAACAAGCGGGCCAATCACCGGATTATGCGAATGGCGGGAAAGCTTTGTTTCAATCATGTCGTTCATGCTCTGAATGGCTGCTTCAACGCTGCCAGGGTCATGGGCATCAAAAGTGACCGTCCCTAGTTGTCCATCCAGCTCTTTGAGGGCTTCAGAAGCCTCGGACATCTGGCGGCTCAGTCGGTCGAGGCCTTTTATTTTCAACATAGTTTCTCCAAAATTCTGAAGTTTTCTACAGGCGCAGCAGAAATGTCTTTCAAGAAATTTTACGACCGCGAGAGCATTTAGAGAATTCTTTGTGAAGTCGACGCCACGCTGCCAGCGAACTGAAACTGGAGCTAGCCGAACTCGACTGGGGATGCGTGGACAGGCTGTGATTCGCGACCCAAGTGGCTACGTGCCGTGCTGTAGAGAAGCGCATTGCTCAAAGGCTTTCTGCTGAAAGATTGCTAGCGACAGTCCATTGACTCCTTGCGGGAGTTCCAGAATGCGGCTCGGCGGGCAAAGGTGGCCGATATCCACGCTGCGGATCAGGCCAAGGAGCGGGGGCACCCTTCGTCGACGCGATCATGATTTCGCTGGCAGCAAAGTGATCATGGTCAAAACAGTGTCGTCCTGCACTTTGAGCGACTGCGTTTCCACTGTGCGGCGGTAGGCCTCGGGGCCCTGCAACCATCGATCGGCCGCTTCTTTCACAGGCCTGGAGAGCCCACTTGTCTTCCCGAACGCAATGGAGAACGCGGCGGTGTCGTGGTGCAGCTCCTGCTTGACGTAGAAGTCATGGGGGAACGCGAGATTCTTTTGTTGCCAGATCCGTTTGGTCTGGCTGTGGCAAACGACGCAGGTTTGGGATTGGGCGCGCTTGGCGACTTTGATGGCCGACGCGGTCAAGCTGGCGTCGAAGTCGTTGCCAAGCGCTTTCGCAGTGTCTAGGTTGATGCGCTTGCCTTCGAGCCACGGGTCGACCAAGTAGCTCGGCAAGATCAGCTGGCTCGCGTAGGCATTCGCGTATGCCTCGATGTTCTTTGCTTCGGCGTTCTGCGGACCAATGTCCTCGTTCGCGCACCGAAACGAACCCTGGCCCTTGTCGCAGATCCAGTGGGCCAGCTCGTGGGCCAGCGAAAAGCGTTGGCGACCAGGATATGAGCCGAGGCCGACGCTGATCACCGCCTTGTCGCCAGCTGCGACGAGGCGTGCCGCGCATCCGCACAAGCGGCGGTAGACGACCTCTGCCCCTCGGTAGTTCGCAATGGCTTCTAGATCGACGTGGGAGGGGTCGCGGACGCCGTATTGCCAGAGCAGCTTCTCGGCGGGGCTCAGACGCGCGTACTCAACGCCCATGGTGTTCCGGCTTGACCACTCCCATCCTCACCAGGTCGTCGTAGACCGTGGCAAGGTCTTCATCGGTCTGCTTCTTGCCGTCTCGAAACGCCATGGCGATCTTGGGCTCGCGTTGGAACGCTTCGGCCACCAGCTGCTTGAGCCGCTCCATGGCCGGCCGAACCGGGTTGACAGGCTGGCTTGCGGCCGACGCCTTGCTGGCTGCCTTGGCCGAGGCAAGCTTCGCTCGCATGCTGGCTGCAACCACTTCGCGCAGCTTGTTTTGCGTTTGCTTCGCGACCGCTGCCAAATCCTGACCCGCTTCCCGGTATTCGTTCCTGATCTCGTCGTCGCTGGTGTTTGCGAGGTCTTCCAGCGCCCTGGCGCGGATCAAACCGATTTCCAGGCTTTCCTTGGACTGCTTCATGATTTCCTCCGGCCTGGCATCAAGGTGTTGAGGCCTCGTCGAAACCTTCGTCGGGCTGTGTCGTATTCGGTTTGGGTCATGCCAGAGATGGCGCGGATGTCCGCTGCTTTCATGCCGTCCTTGTCGCCCATGATGAGGAACTGGATCTCATCGTCGTTGGCGAAATGCGCTTCGATCAGGGCGGCGTCGGCAGCAGCGCGGCTCTGCCGCTCCGCCGTTTCCTCCACCTCCAACGCCTGTTCGACAACATCCGGGGAGGAAAAGCCTTCTTGCGCGAGGGCCAGCTCGGCATTTCCGTCGCCGCCCGCCATCGCCTCAAGGGACGCGGTGGTCGTCTGAACAACGGAATTGCTCGATCCATCGGCGATCGATTTCATGGTCATGATGATGTAGGCCACGAAGGGCACATCCTTGGGCCAGTGCCTGCCGCCGTTGACGCCGACACCTTCCAGGGTGCGCTGCACTGCCTCTCCCAGAAGTTCGCCGGGATCCGTGTACTCGGTACCGAACAAGGCGTACTGGGCGGCACGGTGGATACGCCCGAAATCCGCCTCCGTCAGGCTTTCGATCGCCTCGCTGATTTCCTCGTCCGTTGCGTAGACGCGATCTGGTGGTCTTCCCGCTGTCACGTAGCCCCCTTGTTCCCGTTATCGGTATGTGCGGCGGTTCGCGCCGCCGCGGACATCGCCGGCATTTTGTCCGCGTTTGCGGATGCCGCCGCACATACAGGTGAGCAGCAATTCCGCTGTGACAAGGGTGATCTAAATGACCAAACGCAATCAACATGTCGTGCCGCGCGAGGACGGCTGGGCTGTCCAGGGCGCAGGCGCCACGCGCGCTACCGAACTCTTCGACCGCAAGGCGGACGCTGTCGATCGTGCGCGTGAAATCTCGCGCAACCAGGGCACTGAACTGCTGATCCACGGCCGCAACGGCCAGATCCAGTCCAAGGACAGCCACGGCAACGACAGCTTCCCGCCGAAGGGCTGAACCATGTCCAGATGCACCGCCCCCGTCGAAGGCCATCGTTCCGCAAGCGCTGCGGCCGCATGTCCGTCATGCCGTGGCCGCTACGGCCGCTACAGCGGCTACAGCAGCAGCTATGGGTCCTACTCGCCGTCCTACTCATCGACGGCGGGTAGCGGCGGCGGTGGATACCGGAGCAGCGCAAGGCCAAGCTGGTCGCGCGCCGGCTCGTCCGTGTCGTACACGGTCGCAGATGTTCGAGCGCTCACACCCGTGCGGCGCACCGTCGAGAGTCGGGCAGCGCTGCCCGACCTTCGGGACGTCTTTCTGTGCCATGCATGGGACGACCGCCAGGGTGCCGCCAAGGAGCTGCACGACCAGCTGGAGTCACGCGGCGTGTCGGTCTGGTTCAGCGAGAAGGATGTCGCGCTCGGTACCTCGCTGCTCCGCGAGATCGACAAGGGGCTGGCCAAGTCACGCGTCGGCATCGTGTTGGTGACGCCGGCACTGCTGCGCCGCGTGCGGGGGGAGGGCATCGCCGAGAAAGAGCTCTCTGCACTTCTCGCGCGCGACCTGCTCGTGCCCATCGTGCACGACACGACGTATGAAGCCCTGCGCGACGTAAGTCCATTGCTTGGCTCGCGTAGCGGCCTGAGCACCACGGAGGAATCGATGGCAGCCGTGGCCGCCAAGTTGGCCGAACTGGTCGCCGTCTAGGAAATAGCGATGGATTGGAACCAGCTCATGGGTGCAGCAGCCTTGGCAGTATCGGCGGTTGCTATGACGATCAACTACGCGGCGCTCGATGACGCGAAGCGGGCACGGGTTGGCGCATTCTGGGCGAGAGCGGTCAACGTCGGCGCGGTCGTTCTCGCGCTTGGCATCTCGCTGATCACGATCTTGGTGTTCTGGCTTTCAGATGGGCCGATCAGCAGATCGGCCGTTGTGAACTTGGGGATCCATTTCTTCAACTTGGGCATCTGGGCGACGCTTTGGTTCTTGTCCATTGCGGCTAAAAGCATGGCCAACGCGAAGACGGAGCGCAAAGCGTTGCAGGAGCGCGTCGTGGCGTTGGAAGTCCAGCTGTTGGCGAACAGGCTTGTTGTCACCGACCCCGTTTGAGCCAGATGCCGATCGACACCTGAGGCGCCACTGACCGCGTCTTCATTGCCCGCGGCAATGCCTTCGGATCACCTGAAATTCAGGGCTGCGGGGCGAGAGGCTGCAACGGACGCACAGCGCCAATCTATCCCTGCTATGAACGATCGCTCGTCAGGGTTTGGGCGATAGGCGGCTCTGACCGACCGGTGTCGGCAGTACAGCGGACCAACGCACATGTCGATCGTGAATGGCGGGTTTCGCGCGCGGCGGTCGCTCACCGATGAAAGTTCAACGTCAGCAGACAGTCTGGAGCAGCTGTTCGATCCTTCTCGGTGGACGGCTGCTCATGGCCGGGACCAAACGCGACACCCGTGTGCGCTCCACGCAACCCGGCTGATCGGCACAGACGATCTGCCTAGCCGATGCACGCATATCAAGCCGCTCCGCCGTCCCGGAGCGGCCCATTTCGCAGTGACCTATTTACGCCTCAGTTCACCGCGCATGTGAAGCTTGACGCGCTGTTGACATCGCCAGTCCCGCTGTACTTGGGATACGCCGGGTACTCGCACAGTGGGCGCGTCCTGCCGCGGGTGGCGGCAGCATTGTCGAAGGTGACCTGATTGCTGGGCGCGTATCCCCGCTCCGCCCAGTCTTCCAGCGCCGACAGTGCATCCCAGTTCGACGTGAAGTCGCCGAAGCCGTGGCCAAAGCCAGGCACGACGTAATAGCGCGTGAAGCCAGCCAGCTGGCTGCCGTAGCGCTTGTCCAGCTGGCCATAGTAGGCGTTGGTCAACGTCGGCGAGATCAGCATGTCGGTCGTGCCCTGCACCATCAGCAGCTTGCCACCGCGGGCCTTGAACGTGTCGAGGTTCGGGTCGTTGGCGTCGAGCAGGTTGGACAGGTACAGCACGCGCGACTGGTACTTCGTGTAGTCGAAGTTGTCGATCGTGGCGCTCGTGTCTTGCAAGTCCCACTGCGTGATCACAGGCTTGATCTGCGAGTAAAACAGGTTGGCCTGGCCTGCCGCACCGACCGTGTCGATCAGGATGCCGTTCACGTCGCCGCCCTGGAACACCGGGTAGCCGCCGATCGAGGTCACGTTGTTGGCGAACGGGAACGCGAGTTCAGTCGCCGAACCAGCCACCCGCAGGGCTGCGATCTGCGGATCGGACAGGCAGGTGTCGCCGGTGTCGGCACCACCCGGGCAACGCAGAACGGCGACGTCGTAGGTCGTCTGGCAGGCCGCCGTGTTGGAGACGATCCCGTCAGCTACTCCGTCCAGCGCATCGCAGGCCTGCAGGACGCTGGCCTTGACAGCTGCCGCCTTGGCCAGGTTCACGTAGGCCCCCGTGGTGCGGTACATCGCGGCCCATGCCCGGTACCACGAGAAAACGATGCCTTGGTTCTGGTTGGCGGGGTAATAGGCTATGGCGCCATCGAAGTCGGCACCGTAGCGCTGCACGGCGGCCAGAGCCTCGTGGCCACCTTTGGAGCCGCCCTGGAAGTAGCTCTTGTACGGCGCGCGGCCGTAATACTGCTTCTGCAGTGCGACGGCCACATCGTGCATGCGCTTGACGGACTGACCACCGTAGTTGGCAAGCGCCTGGTCGTTGTCCCCGAAGCTGCCGTTGGGCTTCTGGTTGCCGCTGTCGCTGCCATAGGTGGCGTAGCCCAGCGCCAGGGGAACAGGCGTCGCGGCCGGCGCATTGCTCACGCCGCCCAGGCCCGTCACCACGGTGCCGTTGAAGCCGCCGCCGCCGAACTGCAGCGTTTTCACGTTCCACTGCGTGGGAAGGTTGATCTGGAAGTTGATGGGTGGGTCGCTGGGGCTGGTTGCCGTGACCTTGCCGAGCAGCTTGCAATGCTCAGGCAAGGTGGCTGTGGCTGCCTGCAAGGTGGCGCTGGACACGGTGGCGCCAGAGGTCGGCAGGCCAATGTCACCGGCCGACACGGTCGCCGTTGCAAGTCGCGCGCAGGCGGCGGACGCAGAAGCCACCGTCAGCGGCGCAGGCGGTGCCTCCAGCGTCTGGTTGTCGTCGTCGCCGCCGCCGCAGCCGATCAGGAGCACGGTCGTCGCGCCGATCGTTGCCGCCGCCACGGCCATGGATCGCATCTGCATGGGTGGTCTGCACCAGTTCTTCATAGGTCTCCTCACTTTGGTTTCCCTGCAAAAAGGCAGGAGCACCGATGCTAGGAAAACGAACGCGGAATGCAGATCGGCAGAACTGACGATTCAACGCTTTGCAGTGCCGGTGGGCGGACGCAACTCAGGCTTGCGCAGCAGCCGGACAGCCCCAGGCCTCCAGCGCTTGATCGAGAGACAGCGCGCTCGCCGGCTTGGGCACTGCGTTACCGGTGCGTGAGAACCGGGGCGCAGGTGCAGGCTGCATCACACCATCGACCTGCACGTACGAGCCGCGCTCGGCATTGTGCGGGTGCGCCGGCGCCTCATCCCAGTCCAGCACCGGCGCAAAGCAGGCGTCCGTGCCTTCCAGCACCTTGCACCACTCGTCCCGGGTGCGGGTCCGGAACACGTCAGCCAAACGCAGCTTCAGCAGAGGCCAACGCGTCGCATCCATTTGGCCGTCGAACAACGGATCACCAATGCCGCAGCGCTCACGCAGTTCAGCATAAAACTGCGGTTCGATCGCGCCAATGGCAATGAACTTGCCGTCGGCGCAAGCATAGGTGTCGTAGAAGTGGGCCCCTCCGTCCAGCAGGTTCTCGCCGCGCTGGTTGCTCCACGATCCCATCGCCTTCATGCCGTACATGAACGCGGACAGCAGCGCCGTGCCATCGGTCATTGCTGCGTCGACCACCTGGCCGCGACCGGAGCGGGCAGCTTCGTGCAGGCCCGCCAGCAGGCCAACCGTCAGCAGCATGCCGCCACCACCGAAGTCACCGACGTAGTTCAGCGGCGGCGGTGGCGTCTCATCTGCACGGCCGATCGCATGCAAGGCGCCTGTGATCGCGATGTAGTTGATGTCGTGCCCCGCTGCATGAGCGAGAGGCCCATGCTGGCCCCAGCCAGTCATGCGCCCGTACACCAGGCGCGGATTCACGGCATGGCAGGGTTGCGGGCCCAGTCCGAGCTTTTCCATCACGCCTGGGCGGAAGCCCTCGATCAGGCAGTCCGACGCCGCGACCAATTGCATGACCTGCTCGGCCGCACCCTCCGCACGAAGATCCATCGCAAGGGTGCGGCGGTTGCGGGTGGTCACATCGCGTGCATCGGGCTTGGTACCCGGGCGCGCGATGCGCAGCACGTCGGCACCGAGATCCCCCAGGACCATGGCGCAGAACGGGCCGGGGCCGATGCCGGCAAACTCGATGACCTTCAATCCTTCTAGCGGTCCAGCCATGGCATGGCACTCCTATGCGTCGGAAGCGATGAGTTCGGCGGCGTAGCGCGCAAACCGTGCGGACAGGCCGCCCACGGCCTCGGCGTCCTGGCCGACAGCGTTGCCTGCCCGCGCACGCGCCGTGATGCCTTCCAGGATCACGGCGAAGCGGAACAGCGAGAAGGCATGGTGAAACGGGCGCACTTCTTCGGCACGGCCGCTTGCCGCGCGGTAGGCGGCCAGGAACTCGGACTGCGTGGGCAGGCCGAGTTGCGCCAAGTCGAGCCCGCGCAGACCTTCGAACACATCGGGATCGGTGTGCCACGGCAGGCTGCTGTAGGCGGCATCGGCCAGCGGATGGCCCAGCGTGGACAGCTCCCAATCGAGTACCGCCACGATGCGCGGCTCGGTCGGGTGGAACATCACGTTGCCGAGCCTGTAGTCACCGTGCGCGATGCAGCATTCCTCGCTTGGCGGAATGTGCTCAGGCAACCACGTGATCAGGCGATCGATGTCGGCATTCTCGGCCGTCTTGGATGCGTCCCACTGCCGCGTCCAACGTGCGATCTGCCGCGCGAAGAAGTTGCCGGGCTTGCCGAAGTCGCTCAGGCCGACAGAGGCCCAGTCCACCGCATGCAGGCGAGCCAGCGTCTCTGCCAACGCGAACAGGTAGCGGCGGCGCTCGGCCGGCGCGACGCCGGCCAACGCATAGTTGCTCATGACGCGCCCCTGCAGGCGCTCCATCACGTAGAACGGCGTGCCGATCACCTCCCGCTCATCGCAGAACAGCACGACCTCGGGCACCGGCACGTCCGTGCCTTTCAGCGCACGCATGATCCTGGCCTCGCGGTCGATCGCGTGGGCCGACTTGAGCAGCTCGCCCGGCGGCTGCTTGCGCAGCACCAAGGCAGGGCCGCGGTCGAAGCTGACGAAGAAGGTGGGGTTGGACTGGCCACCGCCGATGCGCTCCAGCCGCATCTCGCCATGCAGGCCCGAAATCTGCTGCCGCAGGTAGGAACCCAGGGCTTCGGGATCGAATTCCGGTACGGCGGTCACGGCTGGACCTTTCCGCCCATGCGTGCGCGCAACCGTTCGATCCAGCCCATGACGCCGCCCGGCATGACGAACATGAACAGGATCAACACGACACCGTAGACACCCCAAGCAGCGTCCTTGGAGATCTTCTCCGCGACGCTGGGCACAAACATGATGAAGAGCGCACCGAAGAGCGCGCCCCACAGGGTGCCGACGCCACCGACCACCACGCCGACCAGCAGCGAGATGGACAGGAACATGGTGAACGAATCGGGTGAGACGAACTGCACGGCCACCGCCGACAGTGCGCCGCCGATGCCGGTGAACGCGGCGGAGACGCCGAAGGTCATCGACTTGTAGTGGCTGTTGTCCACGCCCATCGACTCCGCCGCCAAGTGGTGGTCGCGGATGGCCCGGATCGCCCGGCCGGTCCCGCTGTCGATCAGGTGGCGCGCCAGCACGAACAGCACTGCGGCCATCGCCAGCGTGTACAGATAGAACCACTGATCGGAGTCGAGCGGCAGGCCGAACGGCGCATCCGGCTTGAGCAGCACGATGCCGCCCACCCCACCGGTCCAGGCCTCCAGGTGCTTGTACTTGAGCAGCTGCGGGGTGACCACGCCAAGCGAGAACGTGGCGAGGGCCAGGTACAGCCCCTGCAGCTTCAGCGCCGGACGCCCGAACAGGTAGCCGATCACGAACGAGGTCACGCCGCCCACCGGAATGCTGATCCAGTAAGGCACGCCGAGGCGGTCCATCAGGATCGCCGAGGTGTAGGCGCCGATCGCGAAGAACGCGCCGTGGCCCAGCGAGATCTGGCCGTTGTAGCCGGTCAGCAGGTTCAAGCCGATCAGTGCGATCGCGTACGACAGCACCATCGTGGCCTGGAACAGCATGTAGCCCTTGGCGACGAAGGCCAGCGCTGCTGCCAGGACCAGGACGATGAGTGCCCAGGGAATGCCGCCGCTGCGCGGCACGCTCGTGGCTAGGGGGTAGCGGTTGGAAATGGAAGTCATGGCCAGCATGGCGTGCTCACACGCGTTGGACGATGGTGCGGCCCATCAGGCCTGCAGGACGGACCACCAGCACGCCCACAATGAGCACCAGTGCCACGGACAACTTGAGCTCGGTGCCGACCACATAGGTGCCGATCACGTTCTCGAGCACACCCACCAGGAAGCCACCGATGACGGCACCGACCGGGTTGTCGATGCCTCCGATCAAGGCACCGGCGAACGCGTAGATGAGCACGCCGGTCATCATGCTGGGATCGAGGAACACCACTGGTGCCACCATCAGGCCGGCGACCGCACCGATCGCGGCCGCCAGGCCCCAGCCCAGCATCAGCATGCGGCCGACGTGGATGCCCAGCATGCGCGAGGAGCCGGGGTTCTGCGCAGCTGCCCGCATGGTGAGGCCCAGGGTGCTGAAGCGGAAGAACGAGAACAGCAGCGCGACGATGCACAGCGCCACGAAGATGGTGCCCACCTGATGGGCGGACATCATCGAGCCGCTGTACCAGGCGCCCTTCTCGAACGGCGTCGGGAACTCCTTGATCTGCGTCCCGAAGATCCAGCCCGTGATGCTGTGGAACACCACCAGCAGGCCGATGAACACGACCACCACGCTCAGTTCAGGTGCCTTGTGCAGAGGACGGATCACCGCGAACTCCACGACTGCGCCGATCACGAACGACAGCACGATCGTCGACAGAAAGGCGGCCCAGTAGGGAAACCCGGCCTGGATCAGCGCCCACGCCAGGAAGGTCGAGAACGTCGCCATCTCTCCCTGCGCGAAGTTCACGTGGTGCGTGGCCTGGTAGATCATCACCAGCGCGAGTGCCACGATGGCGTAGATGCCACCAGTGGACAGTCCCGCCACGACCTGTTGGAAGAAGCTCTCCATCATCACTCCCCGAGGTAGGCGCGGCGCACCGCATCGTCGTTGCGCATCTCCGCGCTGGTGCCGCTCTTGACCACGCGCCCGGTCTCCAGCAGGTAGGCGTGGTCAGCCAGATCCAGTGCGATCCGCGCGTTCTGCTCCACCAGCAGGATCGAGACCTTCTGCTCGTCCCGGATGCGCCGCATGATTCCGAAAATGTCCTTGACGACCAGTGGCGCCAGTCCAAAGGAAGGCTCATCGAGCAGAAGCAAAGTGGGCCGGGCCATCAGTGCCCGCGCGATGGCCAGCATCTGCTGCTCGCCGCCCGACAGCGTGCCGGCCTGCTGTGCACGGCGCTCCTTGAGCCGGGGGAAGTAGCTGAACATCCGCTCCAGGTCCTCAGCCACGGCCTTGCGGTCACGGCGCGCGTGGCAACCCAGCATCAGGTTCTCTTCGGTGCTCAGCCCCAGGAAGGTGCCGCGCCCATCCGGCACATGCCCCACGCCCAGCGCAGCGATCTGCTCGGTTGTCTTGCCGTCGATGCGCCCGTCGCGAAAGCTCACGCTGCCGCTGGTGCGAACCATGTACTGGCAGATGGCGCGCAGCGTGGTGGTCTTGCCTGCGCCGTTCGCACCGAGAAGCGCGGTGACCTGGCCCTCGGCAACGTCCAGGTCGACGCCGCGCAGCACCTCGGTGGCGCCATAGGCTGCACGCAAGCCTTTGATCTGCAGCAGGTGCTTCATGCGGTTGCTCCCTCTTCATCGCCAAGGTATGCGCGGATCACCTCCGGGTGATTGCGCACGTGCTCGGGACTGCCGTCTGCGATCTTGCGACCGAAGTTCAGTGCCACGATGCGATCGCAGACCCCCATCACGAGCGCCATGTGGTGCTCGACGAGCAGAATCGTCAGGTTCAGCCGCTTGCGAATGTCCAGGATGAGAGCGCCGAGTCCGTGCAACTCCTCGTGGTTCAAGCCGCAGGCCGGTTCGTCCAGCAGCAGCAGCGAAGGCTCGCTCGCCAGCGCGCGCGCCAGTTCGACCCGCTTCTGCGTGCCGAAGGGCAGATCGGCCACGATGCGGTCCGTGAAGCTCTGGAGCTCCAGCAGCTCGATGGCCTGATCGGCACGCTCCCGGGCCTCACGCTCGGCCTTCACCGCTCTGGGCAGGCGCAGCGCATCGGCGACGAAACCGACGTGGTGGTGCGCGTGGGCGCCGACCAGCACGTTCTCACCCACCGTCATCGTGCGGTACAGGGCCAGGTTCTGGAAGGTGCGTCCCACGCCGAGCCCGGCGATGCGGTGCCGCGGCTCGGACGACAGCACATGGCCATTGAAATGGATCGTGCCCGCATTGCAGCGGTACAGCCGCGACAGGCAGTTGAACAGCGTGCTCTTGCCTGCACCGTTGGGTCCGATCAGCCCGCGGATCTCGCCGCGGCGTACGTCAAAGCTGACGCCGTCCAGGGCGACGATGCCGCCGAAGCGCACCGTCACGTTGTCCACTTGCAGGAGTGGAGTGTCTCCGTTGTTCTGGTTCATCGCGTTCTAGGCAGTCTTCTGGCGCGCGCGGGCCAGCGAACTACAGTCGCTCCACGATGGTCACGTTGGCCATGCCGCCGCCTTCGCACATCGTCTGCAGGCCGTACCGGCCGCCGCGCTGGTGCAGCACGTTGATGAGCGTCGTCATGAGCTTGGTACCCGAGGCCCCCAGCGGATGGCCGAGCGCGATCGCCCCGCCGTTGACGTTGAGGCGGGAAGGATCGGCGCCCAAGGCCTGGAGCCAGGCCAGCGGCACCGGCGCGAAGGCCTCGTTGACTTCGTAGGCATCGATGTCCCGGATGTCGAGGCCAGCCTTCTGCAAGGCACGCTGCGTTGCCGGAATCGGCGCGTCCAGCATCACGACCGGGTCGTGGCCCAGCACCGAGATGTGGTGGATCCGGGCCAACGGCTTCAAGCCGAAGGTCTTCAGCGCGCGCTCGTTCACGACCATGACCGCGCTCGCGCCGTCGCAGATCTGGCTTGCGCTGGCCGCCGAGACCATGCCGCCTTCCTGGATCAGCTTGACCGATGAGATGCCTTCCAGCGTCGCATCGAAGCGGATGCCTTCGTCCTGGGCATGGACCTCGTCGGACACGCTGCCGTCGTTGCGGCGCGTGGCCAGCGGCAGGATTTCCTTGGCGAAGCGCCCTTCCCGCGTCGCAGCCGCCGCGCGGCGGTGGCTCTCCAGCGCAAAGGCGTCCAGCTGCGGTTTGGTCATGCCGAACTTGCGCGCGATCATTTCAGCACCGGCGAACTGGCTGAATTGCACGTGCGGATAGCGCGCGCGCATGCCATCGTTCAGGTAGTCGCCTAAGCCGGCCTTGCGGAACACGTCGGTCGGCGAGAACATGGGTACGCGGCTCATGCTCTCTACGCCCGCGGCGATCACGCAGTCCATCGTCCCCGACATCACCGCCTGCGCGGCGAAGTGCAAGGCCTGCTGCGACGAGCCGCACTGGCGGTCCACCGCCGTGGCAGGCACCGACTCCGGCAGCTTGGACGCCAGCACCGCATTGCGCGCGATGTTCATGGCCTGCTCGCCGGCCTGGCTCACACAGCCGAGGATGACGTCGTCGACGGCCTTCGGATCGATGCCGGTGTCGGCCACCACAGCGTTGAGCACGCTGGCGGCGAGGTCACCGGGTTGCCAGCCCGACAGGCGCCCATTACGGCGGCCACCGGCCGTGCGTCGCGCCGCGACGATGAATGCTTCAGCCATTGAATACTCCAGATGCAAAGGAAGGGTCAGCGCGGTGCCATGCGGATGGCGCCGTCCAGGCGAATGCTCTCGCCGTTGAGGTAGCCGTTCACCGCCATGAACTCGACCAGTTGGGCAAACTCTTCGGGCTCTCCGAGGCGCTTGGGAAACGGCACCGAGGCGGCCAGCGCGGCCTTGACGTTGTCTGGTGCGGCTTGCAGCAGCGGCGTGTTGAAGATGCCGGGCAGGATGGTGTTGACGCGGATGCCCTCGTCCATGAGGTCGCGCGCGATCGGCAGCGTCATGCCGACGATCCCGGCCTTCGAGGCCGTGTACGCAGCCTGGCCCATCTGGCCGTCCTGCGCCGCCACGGATGCCGTGTTGACGATCACGCCCCGCTCGCCGGCTGTCGTCCGTTCCAGTTCGAGCATGCCGGCGGCCGACTTGGCAATGCAGCGGAAGGTGCCGATCAGGTTGATCTGCACGATCTTCTCGAACTGGAGCAGCGGAAAGTGCCGCACGGCACCCGTCGCCTTGTCGCGGCCGGCCGTCTTGGCGACATGCCCGGTGCCCGCGCAGTTGACGAGGATGCGCTCCTGCCCGTGGGCGGCGCGGGCGCGTGCGAAAGCCTGCTCGACGTCCTGCTCGGACGTCACGTCGACGCGGCAGAACACCCCACCGATCTCGGAGGCCAGCGACTCTCCAAGCTCGGCATTCAGGTCGAAGAGCGCAACCTTCACGCCATGGGCGGCGAGGCGGCGCGCGGACGCGGCGCCGAGGCCTGAAGCGCCTCCGGTCACGACCGCGGAAATGGTGGAATCAAGCAGCATGGTCAACACGTCAAAGGGGCTCTTGCCCGGTGTGACGAGTCTAGGGAGAGCACTCTCAACGCACCATCGTCGGATTTGACGAACGTGGACGACGGAGTGCTGTGCGATCATCCGCGGGCCCGCTTCCACAACCGTTGCACATGGCCTCCTCCACCCCTGGTTCGGGCGCAAACACGCCCCCCATTTCTCCGGCCAAGCTGGCTCCACACGTCCAACACGCAGCCGAAGTTCCACGCCTGCGTTTTGCCGAGAGCCTGGCGCGCGCAGGTGCATCCAAACTCGTTTTGGTGCGGGCCCCAGCGGGCTTTGGCAAGACGACTGCGATGGCACAGATGCGCGAGTCGCTGCAGCAGCGCGGCGTGTCGACCGCGTGGCTGACGCTGGACAGCGCAGACAACGACGTGACCCGCTTTCTGTCGGGACTGGAAGCCGCTGCAGCCCAGCTCGGCCTGGAGCGTTCGCGCGAGCAACCACGCGACGTGCTGGCCTTGCTTGCCGCCGAGCAGGCGCCGTTCGCCTTGTTCCTGGACGACTTCGAAGTGCTGCGCGAAGGTGTCGTGATGGGCGTGGTGCGCGACCTCATCGAGCACCTGCCCCGCAACGGGCAACTGGTCATCGGTTCGCGCAGCCTGCCCGAGCTCGGCCTGGGCCGCCTGCGCGCGCGTGGCCAGTTGCTGGAACTCAGCACCGAGCTGTTGCGCTTCACGCCAGAGGAAACGGCCGAGTTCTTCAAGCTGCGCGGAGCCGAGCTGTCACTGGACGCGCTCGACCGCGCGCACGGCAAGACAGAAGGCTGGGTGGCCGCACTGTGGCTGCTCGCTCTGGCCTTGCAACGACATGGCACACCGAGCGAGGTCGTCGCACGCCTCTCTGCGTCCGATCGCGACGTTGCAGACTACCTGACCGAGGAGGTGCTCGGACAACAGGATCTGGACGTGCGCGACTTCTTGATGCGCACCAGCGTGCTGCGGCATCTGAGCCCGCCCATCTGCCAGGCGCTGCTGCCCCACACGGACTGCGAGGCGATGCTGCGCCGCCTGGAGCGCGGCAACGTGTTCCTGATCCCGGTGGAGGCCGCACCCGATCTCTACCGGTACCACAGCCTGTTCGCCGACTTCCTGCGCAAATGGCTTGCACGCGAGCGGCCCGACGAGGTCGCCCGGCTGCACCTCGCCGCGTCCGGCTGGTATGAGGAGCAAGGGCGCCACGTCCCGGCCATCGACCATGCACTGGAGGGTGGCGATCACCCGCATGCACTGCACCTGTTGGAGCTTCATGCGCACGCTCTGCTGGAGCAGGGACGCATGCGCTTGCTGGACAAGTGGTTCACTTCGATTCCGGCCGAACTCCTGGGCGCCCGCCCTCTCATGCAGGTGATCGCCCTGTGGGCGAGTTGCCTGAGTCAAGGCCCCTGGACTGCCATGCAGGCACTCGAGTCCTCCGCGTGTGCAAGCTCGCAGAACCCTTTGGTGCAGGCGCACGTGCGCGCGCTGCGGCCCGTGCTGCTTGCGATGATGGACCACTACGAGGAGGCCCACGAGGCAGGCAGGCAAAGCCTCGCCCAGCTTCCTTCGGGCAACGCCTTCATCGACAGCGTGTCCCTGAACGCGATGGCGCACATCGTCTCGGTCTCCGGCGAGCGGCAAGAGGCATTGCGTTTCCTCGAGGACGCCCGCAATTCCCAAGGCGGCAGCGCGTTCAACCGGATGTACACCGAGACCGTCGAAGGCATGCTGGACATCCGCGAGGGTCGACTGCAGCAGGCGGCTGCCCGCTTCCGGATGGCGATCGCCTCTTCGTCGACAGCGGCCACCTACAACTACGCGCACGGAAACGCATGGGCCGGTGTGCCCTATGCCGCCGTGCTCTACGAGACCAACGACCTCGCCGCTGCAGAGCGCTTGCTGAACGTCTACCTGCCGCTGGCGCGCGATGTCGGCCTGCCGGACCACATGATCTCCAGCCACCGGATGCGTTCGCGGATCGCTTTCGAGCGTGGCGATGTCGATGCGGCCATCCAGACGCTGATCGAGCTCGACTACCTGGGCCGGCAGCGCAAGCTCCCGCGCGTGACCGCCAGTGCCAAGCTCGAGCGCGCGCGACTGCTCGCACTGCAAGGCCATGCCGCCGCCGCGCGTGAGGAACTGCAGCGCGCGAACGACCCCACTGCTTGGGGCACCAGCCCGCTGCAGCCGCGCCCGGCCCACGATGTGGACGACCTCTTCATCGCCAGGGTGCGCGTGGAGCTGCACGTCGGCAACGCAGCCGATTTGGTCGCTCCGCTGGAGGAGCAGATTGGCTTGGCTCAAAAGGCCGAGCACCGCCACAGAGCGCTGAAACTCCGCCTGCTCCTGGCGTTGACGCTGTTCCAGAGTGGCGCCACGGGGGCCGCCCTGGATCTGGCTGTTCCCGTGCTCCAGGAGGCCAGCCGAGAAGGCTACGTGCGTTTGCTGCTCGACGAGGGCAACATCGCCAGCCTGATGCTGCGTCGTCTGCAAGGCTCGACCACGATCGAGGCAACCCAGGATCCGATCTTCCGCGACTACCTGCAACGCCTGATCGATCTTCTGGGGCCGGGCCCCACAGAGGACGTGCCGCCGGCCGGCGCAAGCAGCGACGCGACGGCGGAGTTGCTCACGCGCAAGGAGATCCGCGTGCTCCAGCTCATCGCCGAGGGCTACTCGAACACCGCCATGGCAGAGAAGCTGTTCGTGTCGGACAGCACGGTCCGCACCCATCTGCGCAACATCAACACCAAGCTCAATTGCCACAGCCGGACGCAAGCCATGGCGATCGCCCGGCGGCTCGGCATCATCCATTGAGCTGGTCGGTGTGCGGGGCATGCATCGGGTCCCGCGCACCGAGGGATGACCCTCCGCAAAAACGTCGGATATGACGATGCATGCCGCGCCGGACCCGGGAAGAATTTCCTCTTTTTCAAGAGCCGCAGCATGTACCCCGGAACGCACGCCCAGCACCAGCCCGACAAGCCCGCTCTGATCATGGCGGCGACGGGCCAAACGATCACCTATGCCGACCTGGAGCGCCGCTCGCTGCGCCTGGCCAACTGGCTGCGCGCCGTGGGCTTGCAGCACGGCGACACCGTGGCGCTGGTCTCCGACAACGATCCCCGGATCTTCGACGTGTACTGGGCGGCCCAGCGCTGCGGCCTCTACCTGACCAGCATCAACTACCGCTTGAAGGGCGAGGAGCTGGGCTACATCATCGAGAACTCCGGTGCCAAGGCGATCTTCGTCGGCGGCGCCGCGGCAGCGCAAGCGCAGGCCTGGGAGGCCCTGCCCGGCCTGGTGCACCGCGTCGCGTTCGATGGTGGTCTGCCGGGCTATGCGGCGCTTGAGGAAATCATCGAAAGCGCCTCACCGCTCAAGCCCGCGCGCGAGCCGCGTGGTGGCGACATGCTGTACTCCTCCGGCACGACCGGCCGCCCGAAAGGGGTGCGCCCGCCCCTGCCCGAGCGCGACATCGCCGATCCCGGCGATGCCATGGTCGCGATGTTCGGTGGCTCGTTTGGCTTCTCGTCCGAGACCGTGTACCTGTCACCGGCGCCGCTCTACCACGCGGCACCTCTGCGAACCTGCGCCTCGGTCCAGGCGCTCGGCGGCACCGCGGTCATCATGGACAAGTTCGAGGCCGAAGACGCACTGGCTTTGATCGAGAAGTACCGCGTGACGGCCAGCCAATGGGTGCCGACCATGTTCGTGCGCATGCTCAAGCTCGACCCGGCCGTGCGCGCGCGCTACGACATCGGCTCCATGGAAGTCGCGATCCATGCGGCCGCCCCCTGCCCCCCGGAAGTCAAGCGCCAGATGATGGACTGGTGGGGGCCGATCCTGCACGAGTACTACGCCAGCACCGAGGTGAACGGCATCACGGTGATCGGCCCGCAGGACTGGTTGCGCAAGCCCGGCTCGGTCGGACGGCCCATCCTCGGCACCCTGCGCATCTGCGATGACGGCGGCGCCGAGCTGCCCAGCGGCCAGGACGGGCTGATCTACTTCGAGCGCGATGTGCTGCCCTTCCAGTACCACCTGGACGCCGAGAAGACGCGCTCCGCGCAGCACCCCGACCACCCGACATGGACCGCCGTGGGCGACATCGGCCATGTGGACGCGGATGGATTTCTGTACCTGACCGACCGCAAGTCGTTCATGATCATTTCGGGCGGCGTCAACATCTATCCGCAGGAAACCGAGAACGCGTTGACGCTGCACCCGGCGGTATCGGACGTCGCCGTGATCGGCGTGCCCGACGAGGAGATGGGGGAGCAGGTCAAGGCCGTCATCGTCACGGCCCCCGGCTACGCCGCCGGTCCGGTGCTGGAGGCAGAGCTGATCGCCTTCGTGAAGTCGCAAGTGGCCTCCTTCAAAGCGCCGCGCAGCGTGGACTTCGTGGATGCTCTGCCGCGCACACCCACCGGCAAGATGGTCAAGGGCGAGCTGCGCGCGCGCTACTGGCCCAAGCGCGCCTGATCGACGGCTTGCGCCGATCCGATGCCCGCCTTGCGCGGGCATTTGTTTGGAATCAGCGTTGTGGCCAGGACAGCACAACCCGGCCCACCGTTTCGGGATTGCTGGCGTGCTCGATGGCCTTGGCCCAGTCCTGGATGGCGTAGGTGCTGGCCAGGCGCGGCCGCAGGGCGCCGGACGCATACATCGCCACCGTCTCGGCCAGGTTCGAACGCGAGGCCTCGGGCTCGAACTCACGGAACTGGCGAATGTCCACGCCGACCAGCGACGAGCCTTTGAGCAGGGTGAGGTTGGAGCGGATGGCGGGAATGTCCCCGCCGGCAAAGCCGATCACCAGATGACGCCCACCCCAGCGCAATGTGCGGAACGCGGTCTCGGTGTAGACGTCGCCCAGCGTGTCGACAATGACGTCCACGCCCGCCGGCGCTGCCGCCTTCACGGCCGCACGCCAGTCTTGCTGGCTGAGGTCGATTGCCACATCCGCGCCCTCCTCGATCGCAATCTGCCGCTTCGCTTCGCTGGCCGCACCGGCCAGCACTCTGGCACCCAGGGCCTTGGCCACCTGCACGCTGGCCAGCCCAACGCCACCGGCGGCGCCAAGCACCAGCACGGTCTCGCCGGCGCGCACGGCGCCGCGATCCTTCACGGCGTAGAGCGCGGTCGAATAGGTCACGGCCAGGGGCGAAGCGCCGATCGGGTCGACGCCGTCGGGCAAGGCCTGCACCGAGGCGGCAGGTGCGCAGGCCAGTTCGGCCCACGCACCGCCGACGGTCATGCCCGTCACCATCTGCCCGACACGCAGTTGGTCCACACCCTTGCCCAACGCGGTGACGACACCGCTGAACTCGGTGCCGGGTGTCGTGGGCACGGGCGGCTTGATCTGGTAGCCACCGCGCGCGAACAGCAGGTCCACGAACGAAATGGCGTTCGCAACGATGCGAACCTGCACCTGCCCCTCTCCTGGTTCCGGCACCGGGGCATCTTCCAACGCCCATTGGTGCAGACCATCGAATCCATGAACACGCAATGCCAACATCATCTACTCCTGGTTATCTCGGTCAGTCTTCTTCGATCAAGGCGGCGCAGCACACCGGCCGTCCGCGCAGCCATCACAACGCACGCGAAATCACTTCCTTCATGATCTCGCTGGTGCCGCCGTAGATGCGCTGTACACGCGCATCCGCGTACAGGCGGGCGATCAGGTACTCGTTCATATAGCCGTAGCCGCCGAACAGCTGCAGGCAGGCATCGACAACGCGGCCCTGGGTCTCCGAACCCCACAGCTTGGCCATGGACGCCGTGGTTGTGTCCAGGCGGCCTGCCACGAGGTCTTCGACGCACCGGTCGATGAAGGCCCGGCCGACCTGGATCTCGGTGGCGATCTCGGCCAGCTTGAAGCGGGTGTTCTGGAAGCGTTCGATCGGCTCACCGAAGGCATGCCGCTCACGCACGTACTCGCGCGTGGCTTCGTAGGCACCCTCCATGGCGGCCACCGCCATGACCCCGATGACCAGGCGTTCGTACGGCAGATCGGACATCAGCTGCCGCAGACCCTGGCCGGGGACGCCACCGAGCAGATCCTCCTCGCCGACGTTCACGTCGTCGAAGAATAGCTCGGCGGTGTCCTGGGCCTTGAGCCCGACCTTGTCCAGCAGCCGGCCCACCCGGTAGCCGCTCCGCCCTGCGGTCTCCACGAGGAAGATCGACTTCAAGGGCTTGCCGCCTTCGTCCGGCGTCGTCGCGACGACCAGCACCAGGCCCGCAAGAAAACCATTGGAGATGAAAGTCTTGGCACCGTTCAGACGCCAGCCGCCCTCACTTCGAACGGCTTTCGTGCCAATCCCGCGCAGGTCCGAGCCGGCGCCCGGCTCGGTCATGGCGATGGCACCGACCAGCTCGCCACGCACAAGCCGCGGCAGGAACCGGCTCTTCTGGTCTTCCGTGCCGTGGTTGAGCAGATAGTGCGCGACGATGTTGTGCACGGAGTTGTTCATCCCCGTGAGGCTGCGACGGGACATCTCCTCGTAGAACACCGCCTCGTGGCGGAAGTCGCCGCCCGCGCCATCGTAGGCATCCGGGATGTCCGAGCACAGCAAGCCGAGCTGGCCGGCCTGGCGCCAGAGCTCGTGGCCCACGTGGCCGCGCTTGCGGGCCTCTTCGTCGGCGGGCGCTACATGCTGGTCGATGAAGCGGACAACGGTGTCGCGGTATTGTTCAAGGTCGGGATCGCTCCAAGAGCGTCGGAACTGGATAGGCATGGCCGAAGCTTGGGCCCTGCCCGTTCCGGGGTCCATCGGCAGAAGTGACGAATGTCCATGCGGCACGCCAAATCGTCATTTCTGCCGATTGGTGCGCTGGCCCCGATGCAGGACAGTGACGCCGTGAGGAGCCTGCGCCCAGGATGACCGAAGCGCAGTCCAGCGATCCTCATTCACCAGACCTTGAACGGACTTGCCGGTCGTCCCGGCCTAGGAGACAACATGATGGTTCCATCGACACGCCGAGCGGCCGCCCTGCGGCTGATGAGCATTGCGCTCGCCGCATCCCTTGGATGCTCCGCCTATGCACAGAAGCGCTACGACACTGGCGCCTCGGACACGCAGATCAAGATCGGCAACATCCTGCCCTACTCGGGCCCGGTCTCGGCCTACAGCACCATCGGCAAGGCCGCCGGCGCCTACATCGCCAAGGTCAACGCAGAGGGCGGCGTCAACGGCCGCAAGATCGACTTCATCTCGGTGGACGACGCCTACACGCCTTCCAAGACCGTCGAGCAGACGCGCAAGCTCGTTGAGCAGGACGAAGTCTTCGCGATCTTCCTGCCGATCGGCACGGCACACAACCAGGCGATCCAGAAGTACCTGAACGCGAAAAAGGTACCGCAGCTGTTCGTGGGCTCGGGCGCGACCCGCTTCGGCAACATCAAGCAGAACCCCTGGACCATGGGCTGGCAGCCCACCAACCATGCAGAGGCCGTGGCCTACGCGCAGCACATCCTGAAGACCAAGCCGGACGCCAAGATCGCGATCCTGATGCAGAACGACGACTTCGGGAAGGACTATCTCGAAGGCGTGATGGACGGCCTGGGCGCCAAGGCCAAGTCCATGATCGTGTCGCAGCAGACCTACGAGACGACCGACCCGACGGCGGACAGCCAGATCGTGACCATGAAGGCCTCCGGCGCCGACACGCTGCTGCTGCTGACCACGCCCAAGTTCTCGGCCATGGCGATCCGCAAGACGGCCGACATCGGCTGGAAGCCGACGCGCTATGTCGTGAGCTCGGCCAGCTCCGTCGGCTCGGTGCTCAAGCCGGCCGGCTTCGAGGCGTCCACCGGTGTGATCAGCGCGACCTACCTGCGCGACCCGACCGATCCGGGTACGCAGGCGACGAAGGAGTATCAGGACTACGTCGCCTTCATGAAGCAGTATTACCCGGGCGGCGACGCGAACTGTTGTGGATCTCGGATCCTGAGAATGGCGCTCAAGGATGATGAGAATGGAAAAGCTCCTCTAGGCCGTTGAGTTCGCTGGAGATTTACTGCAAACAGAGGTCCAACGAGCCCGTTGCCACCACCCAACAGATTCACTCCGTTCGGCTCGCCGATCTTGCAAGTGTCCGCGGCCGGCTCAAAGATCGCGCGAATGCAGGGTTTCTCCAGCGAAGAGGGGTGATCCGTGGTCAAAAAAAATGAGGACTTGACCGAGCGCGAAGCTCGAATTGCCAAGGTGTTCCGCACGCTCGGCCGCGACCCGCTCAGCTTGAGCCTGGCGAAGACCGCCGCCAAGCTACTTGGCCTCTCTACGTCGTCGGTCTATCGCCTGCGCAGGCGCTATCTCGCGAATCCCGTTGCATCGTCCATACGGCCGAAGGCGCCCGGGCCTGCGTCGGGTGCTCGCCTGTTGCCGGTCAGCGCGGAGCGCATCGTGGATGCCGTCCTAACGCATTGGCTTCCGCGCCAACGCCGACTCGCCCACCCCATGCGCGATGTCACCATGGAGGTCCGGCGACGATGCGCGCGCGCCGGCATCGATGCGATTTCGCGCGCGACTGTTGCGCGGCGCTGGAAGGAATTGAAAGAACTGCAAGCGCTCGCGTTCGCAAGCGAGCCGGGTGCCGTGATACCGCCAGGGCACCTCATCGCAACCAGGCCGCTGGAACTGGTGCAGATCGACCATACGCAGGCCGATGTCTTCGTACTCGACGAAGCGACCCGGCGCGTGATCGGTCGCCCCTGGCTGTCTGTTGCGATTGACGTGGCCAGCCGCACAATACTCGGCATCTACCTGGCCATGGAACGGCCCAACGCTGCCGCGGTGGCTCTACTGCTCACGCGCGTGGCGCTTCCCAAAGCCGCATGGCTGGCTTCATTGGGTCTGGCGGATGTCGAATGGCCCATGCACGGCGTGCCACGCACACTGCATCTCGACAACGCCGCCGAGTTCAAGAGCCGCGCGCTTCGCTCTGGCTGTCGAGAGTACAGCATCGAGCTGACCTATCGGCCGGTGCGCCGCCCGCAGTTCGGAGGCCATGTGGAACGGATGAACCGAACCTTGATGGATCGACTGCGCGGCCTACCAGGTGCTACCGTCTCGATTGCTGCCCGGCGCGCCAAGAAAGTGCGGCCGCCCGAGCAGACCGCTCAGCTGACCTTGCGCGAGTTCGAGCAGTGGCTAGTGCTTGAGATCGCACAGCGCTACCACCACAGCGAGCACAGAGGATTGATGGGAGCCACGCCAGCCAGCGCGTGGCAGGCGCTGGTCACTACACATCCGCCCTCCATGCTGCCCAGCGATCCGTCCAAGCAGCTCGACTTTCTGATCCGGTTCCTGCCGATGGGCACCCGCACCATCCAGCAAGACGGGCTGACCATCTTCTATCTTCGCTATTGGCACCCGATCTTCGCCGCTTGGCGGGAGTTCCGTCGCAGCGTGATCGTGCGCTATCACCCGGAGGATCTCTCCCGTGTGTTCGTCAGTGCCGACGGCAAGACGTATGTGGAGGCACGGTTCGCGGACCTGCGGCGCCAACGCATCTCCCTGTGGGAGCACCGCATGGCGCGTAGAGCGCTCAAGGCGTCCGGTTCGCCCGATGTCAGCGAGGCGCTGATCTTCAAGACCATCGAACGGCAGCGCCGCATCGTGGCCGAAGCGGCCTTGAGCACCCGACGCGCGGCCACTGCCGCTCTCTCCAGACGCCCGTCTCGCTTGGACGCATCGCCGTGGCCCAACCCTGCGCAAAGCGACGGCGGGCCTGCGGTCGCACTCGACTACAGCAAGGACCCGGAGGAATCACATGCCGAAGTCTGGTGATACCGCGACGGCCCATCTCGCTCCCGACGTGCGCGAGTTGCTCGTTCTGGATGACGAGGCGCGCGTCCAGTCAATGCAACGCGACCGGTGGATCGACTATGGCCGGGCCAGTGCTGTCCTCGATCGACTCGATCATTTGCTGACAACACCGCAACGCGACCGGATGCCATGTCTGCTGTTGCATGGGGACTCCAATATCGGCAAGACGCAGATCGTGCGCAAGTTCATTCGCGACCATCCATCGACGTTCGATGAAGAGCGCGGCGTGGAGCTGCGCCAGGTCATCTGCATGCAGATGCCTCCCCTGCCCGATCAGAAGCGCTTCTACAGCGCCCTGCTCTTTGAGATCGGCGCACCCCACAGCCCGAAGGCCAGCGTGACCGACCTGGAGGGAATCGCACGTACGCTGCTGCGGGGAATGAAGCCGCGGCTGCTGGTAGTGGACGAGGTGCATCATTTGCTCGCGGGAAACTACCGCGAGCAACGTGCTGCAATGAATCTTCTCAAGTATCTGGCGAATGACCAGAAGATGTGCGTAGTGCTCGTCGGCACCGCCGATGCCGTGGTGGCCTTGCAAACCGATGCGCAGATGAGCAGCCGCTTCACGCCGATGGAGTTGCCACGATGGAGCGAGACCGAGGAATTCCGGCGCTTCCTGCATGCGTTTGAGAAGCTGCTGCCACTGAAACGTCCATCATCGCTGGCGCAGCGTGACTCGGTGCAGTTCGTGCTCGCTGCCACGGGTGGGCTGACCGGTGCGGTCGCCAACATGCTGACGCGTGCGGCGGTGTTCGCCATCCGCGACCGCAGCGAGAGCATCAGTCTTGCGCACCTGGAAAAGGTGGCGCAAGCAGCGGCATAAGACCATCTCGGTGCTGACTCCATGGCGCCGGACACGCTGCCGCTTCCTTTGGCGCCTCGCCCCTTCCTGGATGAGGCTTTGGGCAGCTGGATTGGCCGACTGGCCGGGCTGTACCGCATCAGCGTCCATCAACTTGATGCCACATATCGACTTCGCTTGCACCTGACCGGGCCGTTGACTTGGTTGTGCCCGGTCCCTGTCTCGCAGGAATCGGCAGACCGGCTTGGCGCATTGACGCATCTGCCGTCCACGGCCGCCGTTCACCTGGTCGATCTGGATTGCGCCGTGCTGGGAGCTCACGCAGCGTACTACTGCCGCCGATGCGTCTTCGTGAACCCGGTGGAAGTCGAGTCTCCGTACTGGAAGCGGGACTGGCTCGCGCCACGGGCGGCGCCCTGCCCTATTCATGATTTGCCGCTGATCAGACTGCCTGCAGGAGAGGTGCGCGGTGCCGCAAACATGCCATCGCTCATCCGCGCGGTCAGCAGGTTTGAAAGGCGCCGCTGTAGCAACGCCAGCAGGCGGTATTCGCATGATCTATGAGCCTATTCTCGTCAACCGAGATCCGCAACAGCTGTGGTGCGACGCCCTTGCGGGCTTCAAGCGCAGGTTCGCGCCACGTGCGCACCTTGTCCGCGTAGATCGGTGGCACGCCGCTGACGAGGATGACTTGCTTCGTCATCGGCATGCGCAGGACTTCCTGCGGCAGCAGCAACGCGCGCCGCTGGTCGCTGATGCTCTGCGTGTCGTGCTTCGTGTCGAAACCGCTCTTGCGCTTGGACTCCGATGTGCCCTTGACCGTCTGGTTGCCGAGCAGCTCCGACACCAGTTTGGCGGTCTCGTGATCGCGGGCCGCTGGCGTGTAGAACACCGAGCAGTCGAACGATTGTTCGAAGGTTTTGGCACCTTCGATCGAGTAGTTCGTGCGGTTTTGCGATGGGCTCTGCAGCAGCACCAACAGGCGCAGCCCGAAGCTGCGGAAGAACGTGACGCCCTCGAAGATTGCATCCAACCGGCCGAGCTGGGCGAACTCGTCCATCGCCAACAGCACTTCGTGCTGATGCTCCGGGTCCTTGCCGTACTCGACCAACGAGTTCAGATCCACCAGCTGCTGGAAGAACAGGTTCACGATTGGCCGCAGTGCCGGCAGGTCGGGCCGCGCGACGGTCAGGTAGATCGACATGGGATCGCACCGCAGGCGCCGCAGGTCGAAGGAGTTGCTACTGGTCGCGTACCGGACCAGCGGGTTTTTCAGGGCGGCCAGCGCACTCGTCAGCTGATCCTTGATGCCGCCATAGCAACGGCTCCAACCGCTGCATTGCGGCCGCTGAGGTCCTAAAGGCGACTCAGAGCCACGGTCCCCGACCGCCCAACAAAGCGGTTTCGGCTATGCGGACGCAACTCTTCTCGTCGTAAGCCGCGCCGCAGCGGCCCTCCACATCCAGCTCCATGAGGCGCTGGGCCATGAACTGCACCATCTGGCGCAGCACGTCGATGTCGGCTCCCTTCTCGGCCAGTTCGGACAGTGCGATAGTGGCGTTGGTCATCGTGCTTTCCTTCGTAAGGATCAAGGTTGGTATTCGCACCTCAACCCTATCCGGAATCACGATGGCCACCCCCACAAAGGAGCGGCCGCCGCGCGGCAGGCCGCTACGGGTTACGCCCTACGGGCTCCACCCTCCGCGGCCTGCCGCGCGATCAAGACTTACACCACTTCCCGGGACATCAACCGCGCGAGCAACGAGCGCTTGTGCTTTTGGGGTGTTCACGCAGCCACCGCGAGACCTGATTGGCGTTGATTCCGCACTCTCGTGCCAAGCGCGACACCGAGGCGCCTGGCTGCCGGCACATCTCGACCAACTCGGACAGCGCCCGCCGCGTTTGTGACCTACTACGATGCGCCGTTTGAGGTCTTCCAGATCACTTGTCAATACGTTCCCACTTCGATGTACGTGGGAACGTAGGCTCTCAGCTCAGGCTTGGTCGATCAAGGGCGTGGTTTATTGACCGCTTACGGTCAAGACGCCCGACCAGCAAGGCCAGCTCGCCGTGCACCGGCTGCGCGAGGGTTTCAAGGAAGAGCGCACGGCGCTGATCAACCGCATCCGCGGCCTCACGAGGGAATGTTCGCTACTAGCCGACCACGCATGATCGAGATGCGCTCACTTTGTGGGCTTCAGCAGCCGCGCCGCTACTCATGCCGTTGCGGCATCAACCCCAAATCGAAAGACGTTGCGCCCCGCTGCATTCGCATCATCCAACGCCGCATCTGCCTTTGACAGCAGCTCATCAGAGGTGACAGTGGCCCCGGGCTCATGGTACGCAATGCCGATGCTGGTCGTGACGTCGCGGCTGCTGTCCTGCACCAGACGAGCCCAGCGACCTGGTCAATCACCACGGCGTGCCCGTCCACCACCGCACCGTGCTTCTCAAATCCCCATAAACCCCTGCGGCTCACAACCGCTGCGCCTTGGTCCGCGGTTTCCTCCTTCGAGGCTTGGGCGACACCGGCCCTCAGGTCGCGGTCGATCCACGCCCGGCGGCTTGCCGGGCCGGTATCCCGCAACCCTAAACAGTTGCTGACGTTACCCACGAATTTGGACGGCGGCTATGCGCAGCGATTGCCGTCAGTGACAAGCAGAATCAACATGCGCATGTTTATCCGCTTTGCACACTTCAGGCTGACCTTGTTGTTGTGCACGCATCCTCGACTCTGCAGTGCAGTGCAGTGCAGTGCAGTGCGGCTGTTCGATGCTGCCGTCATCCGCAACACGAACTGCAGCGGCTGTTTTCTTGGGATCACCAAACGCTGGATTTCAAGGGTGAAGCCGCCGATGATCTCAAGTTACCACCGGACATGCCACCTTTCGGGCCCTGTGCGTGGTGGGTGTGGGATTCACGGCAAGACGGAGCCGTGCAGGGATGCGTCACACGACCGCTTTTTGGGCTACGTTCAAAACAAATATCTTGACGAGTTCAGTTAGCTGACCTGCTTGGTCCCGCAAGCTCTCGGCAGCCGCCGCACTTTCCTCAACAAGCGCGGCGTTCTGCTGCGTCATCTGGTCGAGCTGCGTCACCGCCAAGTTGACCTGCCCAATGCCGTCGCTTTGCTCACCGGCGGCCGCCGTGATCTCGCCAATGATGTCGGAGACGCGCTGCACCGAGCCCACGATCTCGCTCATGGTCTGGCCGGCGTCGGCCACCAGCCGGGATCCGGTTTCCACGCGGTCCACGCTGGCACCGATCAGGTTCTTGATTTCCTTGGCGGCCTCGGCGCTGCGCCGCGCGAGGTTGCGCACTTCACCAGCCACCACCGCAAAGCCGCGGCCTTGTTCACCGGCGCGGGCAGCTTCCACTGCAGCATTCAGCGCCAAGATGTTGGTCTGGAAAGCGATGCCGTCAATGACTCCGATGATGTCGCTGATCTTCTTACTGCTGTGGTTGATCTCATCCATGGTCGTGACGACTTGGCCCACCACCTGACCACCGCGCACGGCGATCTCGGCCGCGCTAGTGGCCAGCTGACTTGCCTGGCGCGCGGCATCTGCACTCTGGCGCACGGTACTGGTGAGTTGCTCCATCGAGGCGGCGGTTTCTTCCAGGTTGCTCGCCGTTTGTTCGGTGCGTGCGCTCAGGTCCTGGTTGCCGCTGGCAATTTCACGGCTGGCGGATTCAATGGAGTCTGCCGACGACTGGACCGAAGCCACGGTCACATGCATTTTGTGCAATGCGGCCTGCAAAGCGAGTGCTCCGGTGCTGCTTACAGCCATGCCACTCACATCGAGTGAGATGCCACTGTCCTGGTCGATCGCCTTCACCATGCGGCCGAGTTCGGCACCCTCGCGCGCCGTGCGCCCCATGCTGACGGCCAGCACAACCTCCAGGCCGGTCTGGACGATCACATAGCCCGCATGCAACATGACGCGCCAGAAGTTCGCCTCGGTGGTGCAGTAAAAGCCCAAGCCCACGGCCTGCAGACGATCGAACAAAACGTGGTGGATGGCGAACAGGCCGGCTCCGAACACGATCGGGCGCCAGTCGAGATAGACCAGCAGCAAGGCGAGGGTGACGAAGATGCCAAAGTGCAACTCGGATTCCCCGTGCGCCAGCTGAATGTGCAACATCACCAGTGATGCCTGCGCCAGGGTAAGCACCAGACGCGAAGTCAGTGAACCTCGCCCCAACAGGTACGCGGCCAGTCCGAGCCCCGACAAAAGCAAGGATCCCGCCATCGCGAGAACCGGCTCGTAAAAGGTGAAGCCAATCACCACGGCACCCATTGCGCTCAGCAGGATGGCCGCAAGCATCACCTGGTCACCGAGCACCGCCTGAGAATCTTGAGGAGCCAGGCTGGGATTTGAATAATGGGTGTACACGCTGAGCTTCGTTGTAATTCGAGTGCCGTATGTCGAAACTTGCTAGGTTTAGTTTTCGGCAATTTGCCGCGCTACTTGAGGTCTCCAGACCAACACCCCTCCCTGATATGCCGAGGAAATTGTGAGGTCGGCAAAGTAGGGTACGGGCCTGTGCGTCTAATCCGCTGGTGGTGCGTCGCCCATCTTGCGGCCTGGCCGGGCGCTGGTGCTGCGCATCGAGCCCCTGGCGGGTCTCGCCCGGCCGCGACCGGCTGACGATCCCTGACGCTTACGCGCCGGCCTGGCGGCCGTCGCTGCGCGCTGTGCTTGCCACTGGGGGGACAACCTGTGGTCCTCCCCCGCCGCCTTCGTTGGCACCCCTCGATACCGCCGAACAGGCTGCACCTGATCGGCCTTCACACCTGGCGGTGCTGCGCGCTGCGCTTGTCCTGGCCAGGCGCGCCTGAGGCACGCGTAGGCGCTCGCCGCGCAGCGTGTTGACGTCGCGTGAGCCGGTGCCCGATGCAGTGTTCCTCAGTCCTTCACCTTGACCGCGAGCGTGGTGACCGGCACCAGGTCGTCAAGGCGTTCGGGGCCGTGTCCTCGCTGCGCTGTGGGCCGCACCCACCCCTCTCTTCTCCCTTGACCACCTGGCCCCGGCGACCCCTGTTGTCGCGGGCGATGAACTCAGGAAGCACGGCGGCAGCGATCGGCCCGATCAACGCCGGCAACACCAAGTTGCAGGGCTCCGAATCTTGGAATCCGGTCAGCTTGGACAACCTCAAGGAGAGAAGGCATGCGAATCGAGAATACCAACACAGCACGCATCGAAGCGCGCTACGTCCCGGCCGGTGCCGTCGAGCAGCGCGACAACCAGGCTCGGACAGTGGTTTACCTGTTCAAGCTGCTGTCTCGCGCGGCGGAGGCGGCGATACGCTCGAAGAAGGAATGCATCACGCACGAGCTGCTGCAGTCTGTGATCGGCGCGCGCACGTTCGCATGAAAGCCACTGCCGCGCGGCACACCGGCCTGCCCTTCGTTCCGCAGCCGGGACCGAATGAGCTTCTTGGCTCGTGGCTGCTGCGCCTCGCGCAGTTCTACGGCCTGGGCCTGGCGACGTTGTTGGGCCGACTGGGCGCCCTGCAGATTGGCGTTGCTCACCTTCCTCAATGGTTCTCCATCGACGCCAGCACAGTCAGCATGGATGCCCTGTCCGCGGCGACGCACTTGCTGCGATCCGATTTCGCGACGATGACTTCTTCTGCTTGCAGGCCCGGTTGGCCTGAGGAACTCGGAGCCTGCGAGAGGTGCCTGACGGACGCGACGGACGCCGGCGAACCGCTCATGTGGAATCGGAAGTGGATGAGCCCCTTGGCCACCGTGTGCAGCAACCACACCATTTGGCTGACGCCAGTGGCGACACGCACACTGGCATGCGTCCGTCACGCTGCGGACTTCGGCGGCATCGTTCAGCAGGTCGCGGCGGCGCAGGCTCAGCTCGCCAACGAGTTTGCTTGCGCCGGTGATGCCCAGTGGTTACAGCGCCGCTGCACTGCGCGAACAGCCGTGCGTGTGCCCTGGGGATGGGGCCCGGCTGCAAGACTTGCTTCGGCTCGTGGACGCGGTGGTTCACGAGGTGATCGCGGCATCGGACTCGGGTACCGGCACTCTTGGCCTGCCGGCCGATCGGCGGCAGGGGGCCAGCAAGAGCTTCGCACTCGACCTCGGCAACGCTGAGCGGGTTGGCATGTCGCTGCCAACACAGCTTCGACAACGCCAGTGGGTCTTGGCCAGAGTGGCCCACGTGTTGCAATGGTCGTCTGAGGAACGGGCGCGCTGCGCGTCTTGGTCAGCTGTTTCCGTCCAGCGGCTGGCATCGACGCGCAATTGGCCCGTCGGCGCGCTCGCATGGGTCTGCCCCCGAGCGGCCGAGCTTGTTCAGCAGCAAGATGCGTTGCGACAGGAGTTCAGCATCTCGCCCAGGTACTTCAAGGCACGCGCGGCCCTGTTCGCGTCGATCCAGTGACTCTGCCAGCCGACTCGGCTCCGATGCCAGCAACAAGGCATCGTTCGCAGACTATCTCGTTCAGCGTCGCAGATTATTCGTTCAAAGTCGCAGTTATTTCGTTCTTCGACACTGGCCAGCACGGCCAAGATCCACACGCGCGTGTTCGATGGACGACCGATCATGCAGAAGGAACTCCACATTGCTCGCTCGATCGCACGCCCTCCCCATTCGCAAGAACCCGAGGGTTTTGCCTAATGTCGACATTCGTCATTCGTAGGAAAGTTCTGTTGATGTCATCACGTCTAGCTGATCCTCCCGAACGGCCACTTTGCCAATCGCTGCATCGCACCATGCCGTTGCAGATTGCCGACGCCCTGGCCCACGCCATCATCGAGGAACGCTACGCTCCCGGTGAACGACTGAACGAGATCCAAATCGCTGCGAAATGGGGCGTAAGCCGCTCCCCTCTTAGGGAAGCGTTGCGCATTCTCGACAAGCGTGGGCTGGTAGTGATCACGCCACAGCGCGGCGCGCGGGTGACGGCGCTTTCGCTTGAAGAGGTCGAACAGTTGTTCGAGATTCGCGCCGTGTTGGTCGGCTTGGCGGCCAAGGGAGCAGCCAATCGTGTTGATGGCAATGCAGCACAGCAACTCGATGTGCTGCTTCTGCAGTTGGAAGAGTCTCTGCATGACGGTGAGCGATATGAACGGGCGAGCGCCACAACCACGATCGAGATCGCAGTCATGGGTCGAAGCCCGCCTCTCACTGAAATGATCGTCTCTTTCGCACATCGTATAGGCCGCTATGCGCGCCTAGGTCTCGCCACGCAGGACCGCCGCACGACATCGATCGCCCATTGGCGGTCGCTGGTCGAGGCGATCCAAGCCAGCGATGGCGAGCTTGCGGAGACGATCCACAGGCGGCTCGCGCTCGAAAACCGCGACGAAGCGGTCAAGGTGCTGCGTCAACGAATGAACAACCCCCAGATCACCCCCTAACTGTCAATGGAACCGACTATGAATCCCAAGCCCTACCTGCATCCGAGCGCGTGGAAGAGTGAAGATGTCTCCAGCAACGAACATTGGATCGTGACTCTGGACGCGCAGGATATCAACGAAATTGACAAGGCCCTGGCTGCGGTCAGATCGAGAAGTCTGGAAATTCCTCAACTTTCGAAAGATGACTTCGTCGTGCCTGGCGTCGCGCTCAAGATGCGCGAGGTCCTCCGCCAACTCGAGGAGGGTCATGGTTTCGCATTGATTCGTGGCCTGCCCATCGAACGTTATTCAAAGGTCGATGCCGCCCGCATCTATTGGGGTCTTGGTGCGCACCTGGGTACGGCCTTCGCGCAGAACGCGCAGGGCGACATGTTGGGCCACGTGCGAGACCTGGGGGCCGATTGGAAGACAGAGATGAAGGCACGCGGCTACCAGACGAGACTGCATTTGCCTTTCCACAACGATTCCACTGACGTCGTCGGGTTGCTGTGCCTGCAGAAGGCTAAGTCTGGTGGCGCATCACGCATCGTGAGTTCCGCTTCCTTGCACAACGAGTTCGTCACGAAGCGCCCGGATCTCTGGGAGGTCATGTGTCAACCGTTCTGCGTGGACCGCCGCGGGGAGGAAAGCCAAGGGCAGAAGCCGTACTACGTCACGCCTTGCTTTAATTACCTCGATGAGCGGCTGTTCGTTCGGTACAACCGAACATTCATTGAATCCGCCCAGAGGTTTCCGGAAGTTGCGCCATTGACTGCTGCACAGTTGGAAGCGATGGACCTCATGGATGCCCTCTGCAACGATCCGGTGTACTACCTCGACATGAGTTTCGAACTCGGTGACATGCAGTGGCTTAACAATTATGTCGTTCTGCATTCTCGCGGCGACTATGAAGATTGGCCAGAGCCCGAGCGCAAGCGGCACCTGTTGAGATTGTGGCTGCGCACGCCCGGCTTTGGTCGCCTGCCAGCGCCCTTCGCGGATCGCAACTCCGACATGACGGCTTGGCAGCAACGACCCCGCCCGCCTGTCTTCGATGCCTCTGAAATTGCTGCCGAACTGGCGCACTGAGCTTCTGCAACCTTACTCGCCAAAGGCCTTCATGCTGCTCCCGAACCGGTGCTCGTCTCTGCGGGTATTCGACCTAATCTTCGCGGCTGCCTTGGCCCTGGTCATGCCAGGAATCGGCTCAGCGCAGACGGCCTATCCCAATCGACCCATTACGCTGGTGATTCCGTTCGGACCGGGCGGCGAGACCGATATCTTTGCTCGCGCGTTGTCCAACGACCTTGGAGAAGTGCTCGGACAGCCGATCATCGTTGTGAACCGTGCCGGCGCGACCGGCGTGGTCGCGAGCGAGTTCGTTGCACGCAGCAACCCGGACGGCTACACCCTCATCTTCGGCACCGCGGCCACCCATGCGCTGAACTTGTCGACCTTCAAGAGTCTGCCGTACGACCCTCAAAAGGACTTCGAGCCGATCGCATTCGTGGGCTCGGTCCCGCTCGTCTTGTTTGCGAATCCATCGATGCCCGCAAACGCCCGTGACTTCATTGCGCGGTTGAAAGGCAGTCCGGACAAGTATTTTTATGGCTCCGCCGGGATCAGCACAAGCTATCTCGGCATCGAACTATTCAAGAACGTGGCAGGAGTATCTGCCGCGAATGTACCCTACAAAGGTACCGGCGAAGCGGTCCAAGGCGTGGTCGGAGGTCAAGTTCAGTTCATGGGAGGGTCGCTGGGGGCGGGTCAGGCCTTGGTGAATGCTGGCAAGCTCCGTGCGATCGCGGTTATGAGCAACAAGAGGCTGACCGCCGCGCCGGAAATTCCGACGCTGGCGGAAGCCGCCGCGTTGTCGCTCGAGGTGGGCACCTGGAACGTCGTGATGGCGCCGGCCAAAACGCCAAAACCAGTCGTTGACCAATTGAACGCCGCGCTCAACGAGGTGCTGCAGCGGCCCGCAGTTCTGGATCGGCTCTCCCGGTCCGGAATCAGCGCGGTTGCGGATTCAACTCCTGCGAGCACGCGCCAGATGATCGCAAGCGAGATTATGAAGTGGCGAACCGCCTTCAAGCTGTCAGGCGTACAGCCGGAGTAAGGCGCACCAACCGGACCATGGCCTCGTTGCAGTACGACGGCGAGCACAACCAATATTTTTATAGAAAGAAACCGGAATGCATACTTCGAAGGAATCCGAGGTGGTTGGCAATGAAGATCTGCCGATATTCGAGAACGCGCAATCATGGCGTGGTCCGGAGATGGCCCATCGCAACGACTGGATCCATGAGTTCTCAGCTGACGAGATCAGCGAGATCGATGCGGCAGTCTCGCATCTGGATGCAACAGGTGTCGACATCCTGACGATCGATCGCGCAATGTTTCCGCTGCCGCGTCTGAGTGCCGTTTTGAGCAGTGCGAAGCACGACATCTTGCATGGCAGAGGCTTTCAGCTGTTCCGCGGCGTGCCCGTCGAGCGCTATACGCCAAGGCAGTCTGCAATCGCGTACTGGGGCTTGGGCCAGCACCTCGGGGAGGCGCTTTCGCAGAATGGCAAGGGCCACGTACTTGGACACGTGGCGAACCTTGGCTTGAACTATGCAGATCCCGAAGTGCGCGGCTACCAGACCAACGCGCGCCTGCCCTACCACTCGGACTTGGCAGATATGGTTGGCTTGCTGTGCTTGCGCGCTTCAAAAGCGGGCGGATTGTCTTCGATTGTCAGCTCGACCACGTTGTGGAACGTGATGGTCCGCCGCCGCCCCGACCATGCGCGCACGTTGCTCGAACCGTTTTACTACACCCGCTGGGGAGAGATCCCTGAAGGGAAGCTGGCGTTCGAGGCCATACCCGTCTTCGCCCCCTGGCACGGGAGCATGATCGTCAACTATGTGCGCAGCGCCATCATGAAGGCGCAATCATTGCTCGGCGTGCCGCCTCTCACGCTTGCGCAAGTCGAAGCCATGGATTTTCTGGACAGCCTTTGCGTCGATCCGGAACTCCATCTCGACATGGCCTTCAAGCCGGGAGACGTGCAGCTGCTGTCCAACCATTTCATTTTGCATTCCCGCACCGCGTACGAGGACTGGGCTGAGGTGGAGAAGCGCCGTCACCTACTGAGGCTCTGGCTGGCGTGCGCCGACGGCCCCCCACTGCCATATTTCATGTACGAGCGCTTTGGAACCACCTCGAGCGGCCGGCCCGATGGCATCCGTGTACCGGGGGTCGAGTTAGTCGCTCCCGTAGAAATTGTCTAAGGGCAGCGCCATGACGCTGATTCGGAGACTTGTCGCAGGGTTGCTGTCGCTGCTTGGCGCTTCCCTGGCCTCTGCACAGCCGGGATCCTCCCAACCGGTGCGCATCATCGTTCCTTATGCGGCCGGGGGGTTGGTGGATGTAATGAACCGCATCATGGCACTTCGGATGGCGCAGACGCTCGGCCAATCCGTCATAGTTGAGAATCGCCCCGGCGCCAACGCGAACATCGGCCCTGCTTATGTCATGCAAGCACCTCCGGACGGGCGAACCATCCTCGCCACCGCCTCGTACTTCAGCACGAATCCGCTACTCGAAAGCAATCTGCAGTGGGCCCCCGAGAAACTGATGCCGGTCGCACGGTTTGCCGTCTCTCCGAATGTGTTTGTCGTGTCCGGCAAGTCAACCAGTGGGACGCTGAAGGACTATCTCGCTGATGCCAAGGTAAGTCCGGGGAAGCCCATCGCGGACGCTGGCCGCGGTGCCACGCAGACCATGGTGCAACAGATCCTGGCCGACGCAGCAGGAGTGAAATTTACCTCGGTGCAGTACAAAGGCGGTGTCTCATACGTGCCGGATCTGATCAGCGGCATTTTGAGTGGCGGCGTCGCGCCCTTCAATGTTGCCCTTCCCCTGGTGAAGGGCGGTCAGTTGCACGGACTGGCGATCACGAGCTCAAAACGTTCGGCATTGCTGCCGCAAGTTCCCACGATGGCCGAGCTCGGGTTTCCCGAAGCAGCAATCGATAGCTGGCTGGGCTATCACGTCCCCGCAGGAACTCCCCCCGATGTGGTGGCGCGGCTCGTCGCGGCTGTGCAGGACGCCACATCCAATGACGAGACTCGCGCGAAGCTCGCAGCGCTCGGGGCCGAGAGTTCCTATCTGGATACTTCAGCGTTCAAGGCGTTCTTGCAGAACGATCTGACCCGCGCGCAACGCGCAGTCAAATTGAGCGCGGACGCACGATAGAAGAGGTACTAGCCCCAACAATCGGCAGCACTCTGACAGGCGCCCTCGAGCGCCGGTCTATTTCAGGCCACCATGCACTGTCCACACTCCAAGTGCGTATTTCATCCCATCGTGGACGGCATTTCAGTCTGATCGTGGAAGCTGTTTCAGCGTGATCGTGGACGATGGGGGTGCCACGCAAGTGATTTTTTGACCAGGCCTATTAGGCTGGCTGCTTTTTGCATCAGCCGATGCCCACCAACAGAATCACCATGCGTCGAATCCGAGAGACATTGCGCCTGCACCTCTGCACCTGCACGCCGGCCTGACCTACAACGAGGTGGGCCGCGCGCTGAAGATCTCCTAGCCCGTCTTTCTCAACCCACCGTTGCTTTCAGCGGAATTGCCCGGTCTCGCCGCTGCAAGTGATTGATCGGTAAAGGCGGCATGCACGCTAAGGTCTGTAGTGAAGACCTTGGTCGTTGCGAGGCGCTGGGCGGCTCCGTACAGTGCCTCCATGTTCCTGCGCTGCCAACGACGCAAGAAGGACGGCAAGACCCACGAGTACTGGAGCATCGTGGAGTCGCGCCGCGTGGGCGACGGACGCGTCGTGCAACGCCAGGTGCTGTACCTGGGCGAGATCAACTCTAGCCAGCGCGAGGCTTGGCGCAAGAGCATCGAAGTGCTCGACGAAGGACGGCGCCGGCAGGTGGCGCTGTTCCCAGCCGGCACCATGCCCTGCGACGACGTCGATGCCATCGGTGTGCACCTGAGTGGCCTGCAGTTGCTGCGCCCGCGCCAGTGGGGCGCGTGCTGGCTGGCGCTGCAGCTGTGGGAGCAGCTCGATCTGGACGCATTCTGGGGCCCGCGCCTGCGCGCCTCGCGCGAAGGCACGCCGTGGCTTGACGTGCTCAAGGTGCTGACGGCCTACCGGCTGATCGACCCGGGCTCCGAATGGCGGCTGCACCGCCAGTGGTTCGACACCAGCGCGATGGCCGATCTGCTGGAGGGGGAATTCGCGCTGGCCGAGAAGAACACGCTGTACCGCTGCCTGGACAAGCTGGCCGAGCACAAGGACGCGCTGTTCAAGTTCCTCGTGCAGCGCTGGGGCGAGCTGTTCGGCGCCAAGTTCGAAGTGCTGCTGTACGACCTGACCAGCACCTACTTCGAGACCGACCAGGAGCGCGGTGCCGATGACCTGCGCCAGTACGGCTACAGCCGCGACAAGCGTGGCGACTGCCGCCAGGTGGTGATCGCGCTGATCGTCACGCCCGAGGGCTTCCCGCTGAGCTACGAGGTCATGGCGGGCAACACGGCTGACTCCAGCACGCTCAAGGACTTCCTCCAGCGCATCGAGCAGCGCTACGGGCATGCGGATCGCATCTGGGTGATGGACCGGGGCATCCCCACCGAGGACAGCCTGGCCACCATGCGCGCCATGGGCGCCAGCTACCTCGTAGGCACGCCCAAGGGCCGGCTGACGAAGCTGGAGCAGGCCCTCCTGGCGCAGCCCTGGGAGCAGGTACGCGAAGGCGTCAACGTCAAGCGCCTGGGCGTGGAGGAGGAGGTCTACATCCTGGCGCAAAGCGACAGCCGCATCGACAAAGAGCGCGGCATGCGGCGCAAGCGGCTGCGCCGCTACATCGCGCGGCTCAAGGCCTTGCAGGGCCAGGTGATCACGCGCGACCAATTGCTGATGAAGCTCGGCGCGGCCAAGCACGAGGCCGGCCGCGCAGCACATCTGGTCAAAGTGACGCTGCCCGCCCAGGCCATGACCACGGCCACGCTGGAGTTCGCGCTGGACCGCGCCAAGCTGCGCCAGGTGCGCAGGCGAGAGGGCCGCTACCTGCTGCGCACCAACCTGCGCACGGGCCAGCCCTCGGAGTTGTGGCGCTTCTACATCCAGCTCACCGAGGTGGAGCAGGCGTTCAAGGAACTCAAGCACGACCTGGCCGTGCGGCCGATCTACCACCAGACCGAAGAGCGCATCGAGGCGCACATCTTCGTGGCCTTCCTGGCCTACTGCCTGCAGGTCACGCTCAAGGCCAGGCTGCGCCGCGTGGCCGGGGGCACCACGCCGCGCGAGGTGATCGAGACCTTCAAGAGCATGCAGATGGTGGACGTGCAACTGCCCACCACCGATGGGCGCGCGTTGACGCTGACGCGCTACACGCAACCAGAGCCGCAGCACCGCATGCTGCTGGACCGCCTACGGCTGCAACTGCCTGCGCAGCCGCCGCCACGCATCACCACCGCGCAGATCAAAGCACGCGCTGCAGCACCAGCGATGTAGTGAAGACCTTTGGCGGCTGACTCAACGAAATCAACGGCTTGGATGTGTTCGGCCTATCGAGTTGAGAAAGACGGGCTAGAGCGCGGTGGGCAAGTACGTGTCGCTGGCCCGCGTGCACAACGTGGACTGGGCGTTGGCCCAGACCCTGACCGACGAGGAACTTGAGGCTCGGCTGTACCGGCCGGCACTACCGCGCTCAAGCTACCAGCTCACGCCCGACTTCGCCGCCGTCCACCAGGAGCTCAAGCGTCCGGGCGTCACCCTGCAACTGCTGTGGGAGGAGTACGCCGCAGCCAACGATCTGGCCTACAAGTACACCAGCTTCTGCGTGAAGTACCAGCTTGGGCGCAGGGCCTGAAGCGTTCGATGCGCCAGACTCACCTGGCCGGCGAGAAGCCGTTCGTGGTCTACGCCGGCCAGACCCTGCCGCTTGTAAATGCTGCCACCGGCGAGATCACCGTCGCGGAGATCTTCGTAGCCACGCTCGGGGCGTCGAACTACACCTACGCCTGCGCCACCCGGCGCCAGACCACCGCCGACTGGATCGGTGCGCAGATCCAGGCCCTGGAGTTCTTCGGTGGCGTGCCCCGCTTGATCGTGCCCAACCAGGCTCGGGCCCTGATCAAGCGGCCTGACTGGGACGTTCGACCCTAACCAGCCCGCGCCCTCATACCTCGTCAGACCAACCAGGGGCACCCTGACCGACATCCTATATGCAATGAAGACCCGGCGCTTCATGTCCGAGGTGGCAGGTGCGCGCAGGTATCACCGCGATCCAGCACGAGCGGCGGCGGCTGCACGCGGTGGAGGCTTGTGGGTCGGGGTGTGCGAGGGCTGGAGCTGCAACCCGGACCACGTGGCCAACTTCATCGCCATCGTCAGCGGACAAGGACGCGTGTTGTGATCGAGGACGGGTTGTCTGGCCGCACACGCCAGGGAATGAAACGGCCCGCGCCGCGCTCTTGATCTGAACCACGTGCTGGGCGGCGGTTCACCGGCGCTGCCGGCCCGCGTGCAGGCACGGGAAGCCCAGCGAACAGACGTGGTGGGTCGATGCGGAAAGGCTGGCACACGACCCGAGCGATCACCCCCATCCGACTTTGAAAGCACCCATGACCACCCAACGCCGCGACATCCTCAAGTACACCCTGGCCGCCGCCGCTGCCGCTAGCACGCTGCCGACAGCGCAGGGCCAGGCGCCGTCCGGCGCCGCAGCGGCCACCGCAGCCGCCATCGGCATCGACCCGCGCGACCGCGTCTTCATCACCAACGAAGACTCCAACACCATCGTCGTCATCGACCCCAAAACCAACACTGTCGAAAGCACGATCAACCTGACCAGCTTCGACGAGGACCCGCGGCCGCCCTTCCGTTACGTCTCTGCCGGCGTCGCGCCCACGCACGCGGCGATGATACACAAGCCGCTGTACCACGGCTGCATCGACGCCCACGGCGCCGTGCCTTCGCCCGATGGCCGGCTGCTGGCCACCAGCGGGCGCGGCTCCAGCAACATCTACCTCATCGAAACCGAGCAGCGTCGGGTCATCGGCAACACGCCTAACCCGGCCGCCGGCCTGACGACCAACCCAGAACGCCTGAGCAGTGGCCTGCTGCTGGGCCGCGAGCCGCACGAGCCCACCTTCACGCGCAACGGCAAGGAACTGTGGGTGACGCTGCGCGGTGAAGACCGCATCGCCATCGTCAACGTCGAAGGCGCCGTGCGTCAGTTGAAGGGCGCCGACAGCCCGGGCTCGACCGCCATCCACCAGTTCCTGCCCACGCTGAACGGCCCGGCCCAGGTGTGGTTCAACCGCGAAGGCACGCTGGCTTTCGTGGTCAGCCAGAAGGTGTCGCAGGTCGATGTGTTCCGCGTCAACCCGGGCGCCGACGGCCAAAGCCAGCCCCAGCGCCTGACAACGCTCGACATCAGCGCGCAGGACAAGCACGGCTTCACGCCCTTCATGAAGACCACGCCCGATGGCGCCGAGTTGTGGTTCTCGCACAAGCTGGCCGACGCGCTGTCTTGCCGCTCGACACGGGGCGGCTTCGACCTGATCGACAGCGTGCCGCTGGGCAGGGGCGCGCGGCCCAACCACGTCGAATTCGTCAGCAACGCCCGCGGCAGCGTGGTCTACGCCAGCTTGGGGCGCATCGACGACGGTGGCCCCGGCGGAGTGGCGTCGAGCCCCATCGCCATCATCGACCGCAGAGCGCCAGCCGGCCAGCGCAAGGTGGTGGGCACTTTCTTCAGCTACGGCCGCGAGTCGCATGGGCTGTGGACCAACCCCGAGAACACGCTGCTCTACATCGCCCACGAGCAGGACGAACTGCCCGGCACGCCCAACGCCGGGCAGACGGTGTGCAGCGCTTTCGACGTCAGAGATCCACTGAAGCCGGCCTTCATCGCGCAGATTCCGCTGGGCAACCTGGCCCTGCCTTCGGGCGGTTTGCGCAACAAGAAGAGCATCAACCTCGTCTACGTGCGCGTGGGCGCGAAGGAGCAGACCGCATGAACGCCAGAGGCGCCAGCGCCTTCGAGCGCGAGATGGACGAATCCATGGCGCGCATGATGCAGAACATGCACGGCCCGGGCTATGTCGGCCACGCCGACATCGACTTCCTGGCGATGATGATTCCGCATCACGCCGGCGCCGTCGACATGGCGCAGCTGGTGCTGCAGCACGGCCGCGACCCGGCCACGCGGCAGCTGGCCGAGGAGATCATTGCCGGCCAGACCATCGAGATCGACAGCATGACGCGGCGGCTGGCGGTCTTGCGCAAGCAGTCCGGCGCGGGTCCGGCGGCCGAATTCCCGCCGCTCGGCGGCACGCGCGGGCCCTGAGCGCAAGCTCCGGGTAAGCACCAAGTAATGCGATGGAATGAACCGCGGCGGCTGCCGCTCTTCATCACCATGCTCTTCCAGTCTGCCGAGTCCCGCTACAACACCTGGGTGCGGGACCATTACCGCTTCCTGCTACGCAGCGCCTGGGCGCTGACCGGCTCGCGCGCTATTGCCGAAGACGTGGTGCAGGACTGCTTTGCTAACGCCTGGAAACACCGCGAGCAATTGCGCGATGGGGCGTTGGCGCGGGCCTGGCTGTTCCAGATCATGCGCCGCGCTGCCTTTCGCCAGGCTGTGACGGGAATACAGTCGCTGGACGACGAAGAGCAGCCCGAGCACGCTGCCCCTGATGCCGGCTTGGACGACAAGCTCGATGTCGTCAAGGCATTGGCGCGTCTGGCGCCCATCCACCGCGAAGTGCTGGTGCTGTTTTATTTCGATGACATGCCCACCGCCCAGATGGCCGAGGCGCTGGAGATCGCGCCGGGCACCGTGCTGTCGCGCCTAGCCCGCGCGCGCGACGCGCTGAAGCTGGTGATGGGCGTGCCGGTGCGTGCGCCCAGCGGCGCCCAGGTCACGCCGTTGCGGAAGAACCAGAGATGACACCCGAACTCCGACCGCGCGAGTTCCCGGATAGCGACTTCGACCTGCGCGCACGCGCCGAGCTCTCGTTGGCCTACCCCGCTGACGACGCCCCACCGCAGCTGTTGCGCAAGACGCCGCCGCTGCTGTCGCGCCGCGGCTTCCAGCGGTCTGTGCTGGTGCTGTTGCTGGCCGGCAGCGGTGCCGGCGCCGTGCTGGCCATGCGCCCGCCCGAACTGGTGCGCGGTGCCCTCGAGCACGAATACTTCGAGCGCACGCTGCGCGGCACCTTCATGGCCAGCGCGCCCCTGCTGCAGCATCTGGGGCTGGGCGGCAAACAGGTCGTGCCCGGCTTCCCGCAGCTGATGCGGCCTTGCGACATCGACGGCCACCTCGTCTACCACCTCACAACCTTTTTCGAGAAGGGCGGCATGGTCACGGTGTTCGCCTTCGACAAGGTAGTGGCGCTGCAAGAAGGCAGCGGCTGGTGGGGCAATGTCCACTGGAAAGTCATCACCTCGCGCGACGGCAAGCCGCTGGTGCTGGTGGCGCATAAGAAACAGGCCCTGGCCGTGGCGCAAAGTCAGTTCGGCCCACCTATCGACACCCCCACACCGACCCCCAAGGAGACACGATGAACAAGACCTTGAACTCGCTGCCGCGGCGCCAGCTGCTGGCCGGCAGCGCCAGCGCCCTGGCCGCGGCCGGACTGGCAACCTTCACGCGCGGCGCCGCTGCCGCGGGCGAGACCCCGGTGGCGACGGCGGCAGCTGCCACCCCGAAGCCGCTTCCCGCCTACGTGAACTGGAAAGACCCGGCCAGTGTCATCGTGCACAGCAGCAGCACCATCGAAACCCGGCGTGCGGCCTTCGGCAGCGGCGTCATCACGCCGGCAGAACAGCTCTACATCCGCAACAACCTGCCGGCGCCCGACGCCTCCATCGTTGCCGACCGCGACGCCTGGCAGGTGGCCATCGAAGGCGTGAAGGTCCCGCGGACGCTGACGCTGCGCGAGCTGAAGACGATGGGGGTGGAGACCACGGCGATGGTGTTGCAGTGCTCGGGCAACGGCCGCGGCTACTTCCCCAGCAAGCCCAGCGGCACGCCTTGGCAGGTTGGTGCGGCGGGTTGCGTGATTTGGACCGGCGTGCCGGTGCGCGTGGTGGCTGAGGCACTGGGCGGCGTGGTGCCGGGCGCAGGCTTCCTGACCGGCACCGGTGGCGAGAAGCTGCCCGAGGGCCTGGACCCGCTGAGCATCATCGTCGAGCGCTCGGTGCCGGCCGCGGCCATAGCCGATGCTCTGCTGGCCTGGGAAATGAACGGCGTGCCGATCTCGCTGGCCCACGGCGGCCCGCTGCGCCTGATCGTGCCCGGCTACACCGGCGTGAACAACATCAAGTACGTCAAGCGCCTGGCCTTCACGGCCAAGGAGACCGAAGCGAAGATCATGTCGCACGGCTACCGCATCTCACCGCCGGGCGGCAAGGGCGACCCCAGGCAGCCGTCGGTGCAGGAGATGACGGTCAAGTCGTGGATTAACTCGCCCGCACCCGATGCAGCCGGCGTGAATGCCGGCCTGGTGCAGGTGCAAGGCGTGGCCTTCGGCGGGCTGAACGGCGTCAAGCGCGTCGAGGTGTCGCTGGACGGCGGCAAGACCTGGAGCGACGCACGGCTCACCGGGCCGGACCTCGGCCGCTATGCATGGCGCCAGTTCGTGCTGCCTGCCAGGCTGCCGGCCGGCAGCCACACGCTGGCCAGCCGCGCCACCGACTCCGCAGGCAACGTGCAGCCCGAGCAGCGCATGGAAAACGCCGGTGGCTACAACAACACGAGCTGGGCCGACCACGCCGTGAAAGTGACGGTGGCCTGAGCATGCGCAGCACCCCCCAGCATCCCCTTGTATGGCATGCGTTGCGGATCGCGTCGGTGCTAGTCGCCGGCCTGGCGTTACCCGTTCTGCCCGCGCTGGCGGCCGACGACAGCGCGCAGTTCGCCCTGGGGAAGAAGTTGTTCCTGCATGGTGTTATCCCTTCGTGCGCGGTTTGCCACACCCTGCAGGCCGCGGGTGCCGAAGGCGCCGTCGGCCCGGTGCTAGACGAGTTGAAGCCCGACGCTGCGCGCGTGGCGAAGGCGCTACGCGACGGGCTGGGCCAGATGCCCTCGTACAAGGACAAGCTCACCGACGCAGAAATCGCGGCCCTGGCGCTTTACGTGTCTAAGGCTAGCGGGGGTACCAGGTGAGACTTTGGGCGGGTGGAATCTGCGGGGCAGCCCCCACCGCTGAAGGTTCATCCGCGCGGGCCGTAAGCTGTTCGTGCCGACCCAACACTGACCATCGGGGGGTGCGGCAGAAAACTTGGACGGGTTATGTGGCGAGCCCAAGGTTGCGCCGGTACTCGATGGGGCTACGGGCTCCCAGCGAGATCTTGATCCGGTCCGCGTTGTACCAAAGGATGTAGGAGTGCAGCGCCGCGATGAAGTCCTCGATGGTCGTGGACAGCCAGCTGCGGGCGTAAAACAGCTCGGTCTTCAGGCGGCCGAAGAAGCCTTCACACGCAGCGTTGTCCGGTGAGCATGCCTTGCGAGACATGGAGCGCGCAAGCCTCGCATCAGCGATCCGAGACAGCCATCCAGGCCACCGGTAGTGGGCGCCGCGATCGGAATGCACAACCGGCCGTTCGTTGCTGGCTGAGACGGTCCCGATGGCCGCGTCCAGCATCGTGTTGACGAGCTCGGCGTCCGGGCGCGTTCCGATCGTCCAGCTGACGACCATGCCATCGAAGCAGTCGATCATGGGCGACAGATACACCTTGCCCGCTGGGATCTGGAATTCCGTGATGTCGGTGAGCCACTTCTCGTTCGGTGCGGCTGCGCTGAAGTCGCGCTGCAGGAGGTTGTCCGGCGCAGGGCTGATCTCGCCCATGTAGGAGCCGTATCGTCGGCGCTTGGGCGTGGCGGCAACCAAGCATTCCTGCTTCATCAGCCGCTGCACGACCTTTTCCGAGATGTTCACGCATTGCCTGCTCAATGAGGCCTGCATCCGACGGTAGCCATAGCAGCGGTAGTTTCGCTCGAAGATGTCAGCCATCACGCGACGCACGTCGACGTACTTGTCGGCAACATCGAGCCGCGCACGATGGTAGAAGTAGGAGCTGCGGGGCAGGCCCGCCTCGCGCAGCAGTTCATCCAGTCCGTAGGTCGGTCTCAGGGCATCAACCAGCTGCGTCTTCTCCCGATTCGTCAGGAGATGCCGGTTGATGCCCAGGTCTTTTTTTAGGAGTTCGTTCGCCTTCTTCAGCAGGTCTTGCTCGAGGCGCAGGCGTCGGACTTCTTGCCGCAGTGCCGCGGCTTGTTGTTCCAGCTCGGCCAACTCAGGACTTGGCTGAAGATCTTGCTTGCGCTTCATGGATGCAGGTGCGTCGTGGCCGAGCAGCTGATTCTTCCAGGTGTACAGCGATGGCCGAGATACGCCCAACTCCTTGGCGACCGATCGCGCGCTGCCCTCCCGCATGCACAGCTCGATCACCGCGGCCTGCTTCATTGCGGGCGTCAGCGCCGCCGACCGCCCAACAACGCGCTTGTGAGTCTGCGGATGCAGCTCCTGGACCCAGAATGGAAGCAACGTCCGCGATGGGTAGCCCAGTGCCTTGATGGTCGCCGCGAAGCAGCGCCCGTGCTCCAGATAGTGCGCGACCGCGAACTCCTTCTGGGCCTGCGAATACCTCGGCGCGCGCGTGTACCCGGTCGCCAAACCAAGGCCTTGCTCGTACTCCTGGTACCAGTGCTTGAGCGTGTTCTTGGTTGGAAAACCAAGCTGTCGAATCGTCAGTCCGACCCGTTTGCCGAGCTTGATGTAGAGCTGGACCGCTCGAAGCCGATCCTCGTATGAAAACATGAACTACCCCTTCAGGTAGTCCAAGTTTTCCGCCGCAGCCCCATCGGGTCAAGATTGGATCGGCGCCGACAGCGCGGGCCCTGGAAGACCCGTGAGGCGGTCGAACTGACCACGCTGGAGTGGGTCTCGTGGTTCAACCACCATCGCCTGCTGGAGCCCATCGGTTACATCCCGCCGGCCGAGGTCGAGGCCAACTACTGGAGGCACCAAGCGCCGGCCTCATCCACAACCAAGCCTGCCCGAGCGGCAGCGCAGTAGGAGGGTTGAACCATGAGTACATGGCCCAACCGGGGGCCTCCGGCGGCCCCTGCGGGGGGCTGGAATAATGAAAACGCAAACAGCCAAAAGAAGTCAGACCATGCCGGTTTGACTGAAGCCAACAGGCCTCCTTGAAAGCCGGTGCGGTTCAGCGGCGCCCTGAGCACGACCGGTGCACATGGTGACCACCACGTACTTGAACTGGTGGTGCTTGCCCTCGCGTAGCGCGTGGTCCACCCAGATGCGGGCAGGAGAGAGGATGCCAGCTTCGCTCATTGAGTAATCCTTCGGCGCACCCCGCTTGATGTCTTGCCTGCTTAGACAAGGTCTACCTCGAGCGAGCGGCTGCCAACTTGAATCGGAGCGGTTCGCATCGGCCGCATCGCAGAACGCCAGCACAACCTGACTTAAAGTGCGCTGTCGCGGTCCAAGTGACTACTGTGTGCGTCCGTTGGCCTTGAGCAACTTCACGAACAGCTCTGCCCTGGCGTTGTCCTGCTTCAGAAACTCGGTGAACGCTGGGGTATCCAGGTAAGCGCTCGTGGCCCCGAGATTCTGAAGTTTCGTGCGGACCTCGTCGTCGGATGCCGCGGCTCTCACGGCAGCAGAGAGCCTATCAATCACCTGAGAAGGCGTTCCTACGCGGACATGGAGGCCCAGCCAGCTGTCAATGGCAGCATCTCGGTATCCGCTCTCAGCCATGGTTGGCACGTCTGGAAGCAAAGGGGAACGCGACGAACTGGTAATCGCCAGTGCTCGCAGCTGCCCGCTCTTCACCAAGGGGAACACGACGTTAAATGGGGTAACGGCCATGACATGCGTGCCATTTAGCAAGTCAGGCAGGTACGCGGACCCGCCTTTGTATCCTACGGCTGTGAATTTGACCTTGGCCTGGTGCTGCAGCATCTCCTTCACCATCGTCTGAGAGGCGCCGAGCCCGGACTCGGGTATGTTCAAGTCAGGCTTCGCAAGCGCCATTGTGATCAGATCACGCAGGGTCTGCGCGGAGGAAGAGCTCGGTACGACCAACAAACTCGGCGACAGTGCAAAGCGCGCGACAGGCACAAGTTGGTCAGGTCGCCACTGCAAATCCTTTTCCACTGCAGGATTGATCGTGAGGTACGAGGCACTGGCTAGTAGGGTCAGTCCGTCGGCGGGCGCCTGCAGGACGGCGACTGGCCCCAAATTCGCATTGGCACCTGCGCGATTTTCGATGATCACCGGCTGCTGCAGTTCGGTAGACAGGCGCGGCACAATGATCCGGTTCATCACATCGATCAGGCCGCCGGGAGCGTAGGAGACTACGATCTTCAAGGCTTTACTGCTGCCCCCTTGGGCATAGCTGCTCGATGCGGCGAACGCGAGCGTAGCCGCGATGGCGTGGCGACGTTTCAGGTTCATAAATAGTCTCTCAGACGGCTTCCAGCGGGGCGACCAGCGGCACGCCAGGTACTCGGATGCCAGCGGGACGGCCGGATGCGGTTTCACCGTTCCTTTGCCGGATGACGAGGGGCAGGTCGGGGCCGTCTTCGCAAGCTACCCATAGGCGCAACAGGTGCCTGCGTTGGTGCTGTTCCGGCCAGTCCTCGTACGAGGTCCGGGAGTGGAAGACCGAGTGATTTCCTGCGAGCTGAATGTCGCCGGGCCGAAATTCCATATCAAGGTGAAGCTCGGGATCCGCTGCCAATGTGTCCACAAAGTCGAGTGCCTCCACCTGTTTGGGCGTTAGGGGCGGCACGCCTGGAATGGCTTGCGCTTTCATGATGGCGCTGCGCACATACGTTGCGAGCATACGGCCGTTGTGCGGCACGAAGAGGGGCACCGGCTCGAACGCCTTCTTGCCTGCCGGAATCTCACCCCAGCGGGTGTAGTAGAGCGGGTCCATGAGAGTCTCCGCCAGATCGGGGCGGCGCCGAAGCAGTTCGTTCCAAATCGTGGTGGAACTAACCATCGAGGACAGTCCCCCCGCCTTCGCGGTCCGCAGACACAGCAAGGCGACGATGTCCGACGAGTCTGTGTGATATGGCAGACGCGCGTTGGTTTGGTAGCCCCGCGTTTCCGGGTCGGTGTAGTTCAACCCCAGGTTTGCGACATGCCCCAGCACGTGGCCCTTACCGTTTTGCGACACCGGTTCGCCGAAGTGCAGTCCGATGCCCCAAAAGGCAATGGCCGCCTGGCGCATCGAGTACCGGTCCACCGGGATGCCCCGAAATAAGTGGAAACCTTTGCCATGTAGTGATTCTTGCCGTGCCCGCGCCAGCAGGGGGCCGACGGTCGGCAGAACGAAGTCCGCACGCTTGACGTTAAGGATCTCCAGTCCGGAGCGTTCGGTGCTTTGCACTGCGGCATCAATTTCGGCGATTTCGGAAGGCTTGAATTCATGGATCCAGTCGCTCCGGCGCCCCATCTCGGGACCGAACCAAAACTGCGAGTTGGTGTACGTAACGAGTCGAGGAGGCTGGTCGGCTGCCCCGGTGTGCATGACGGAGGTGGTGTGCATGAGAGTGGTCGCAGAGTTCGGTGGTCCAAGTATGCGGAGCGAGCACCCTGCGGTCCAATGAAATTCTTGGCCCGTGTCATATCCGAAATGTTATGCTTCGACAGGTGATCGGTCTAAATCTCAGCCATCTGGAGACGTTCTGCGAAGTCGCTAAATCGTTGAACCTGACGCACGCGGCCGAGCGACTTCATAGAACACAGCCCGCACTCTCTCGGCAGCTGAGCGACTTGGAGCACCGCATTTGCTTGAAGCTGTTTACGCGCCAAGGGCGCGGCATGAAGCTTACAGCTGCTGGTGAAGAGCTGTACGCTCGATCCCTGGCCATCGTCTCAGCAACTGAAGATCTTGCCGCCCGGGCGCGGGCGCTGGCAAGTGGCCACGTCGGTCTCCTGCGAGCAGGCGCCATGACGATCTCGCTGGACGTCATCATGCCGGCGGTGCTTGCCGAATTTCGGAGCCGCCACCCCAACGTCGAGGTAAAGCTGGTGGAGGCCGACACGCGGGAACTGGTGGCAATGGTTGAGTCAGGCGAGTTGGATGTGGCTCTGACCCGCGACGTGCAGAATGACTCGATTGCCTCCACTCGGCTGTTTCCAATGCATGTGGTTGCCGTGTTCCCCGCGCAACATCCTCTGGGAGGGCAGGCAACCGTAGAAGTTCGGGATCTGCAAGAGGAGCCCCTGCTCCTGACACCTCCTGACACAGGTAGCCGCGTTCTGTTGTCTCAAGTGTGCCGCGCTGCCAGTCTCAATCTGCGACACGTCCGCATTGAAAGCCGCTCCTATGGAGGACTCGTGGCGATGGCGCAGTCGGGATATGGCGTTGCGGTAGTACTGTCGACCGTAGGTTTGGCAAGGCCAGGCATCCTGATGACTCCGGTCGTGCACGAAGGGAAGGGGTTAGATATTTGGTTTTCGGCAGTATGGCACCGTCGTAGCGATCTGCCGGATCACGCGCAGGCATTTATCGCGGTGGCAGAGGAGATCACGCGTTTCATACCAGCAGCGTCACGGATCTGCTGAGCACCCTAGTGGTGCTCTGCCACTGCGCTCAATCTCCACGCTATGCTCGCCGCCGAGCGGATCGCGCTCGAGAAGCACCTTCAGGCGCAGATCGAGCTTGTGCGCGTCGAACTCGACCGCATCGAAGGCGTCCAACACTGCCCGGGTGGACTGGCGCAGTCCGAGATGGGCTTGATGCGGGTGCCGGACGCACGCGCGGCCAACGCGAAGTTGTCATCGATCCATGCCCGCAGCGTCCTGCCCAGGGCGCGTACCGCCTTGTCCTGCTGATTGAGCGGGTAGTCCCCGCCGGTCAGGCCGAGATCGCGGCACGACTTGTGGAAGCGGCCGGTGGCCGCCTTGAGCCCGGAGAGTCGGCCGCGCTCACCGCCAGGTTGCAGAGTGACTTTGCCTTCGGTGACCTCGGCGCGCAGTTGTCTGGCCAAGGCAGGGTGGCGCATCAGCAACTGTGCGAACGCTCCGGCGTTGCCGGCCTTGACGTCAACCAGCACCCGAGGCGTGACTGTCGTAGGCGCGGACGTGTGTTTGGGGCACCAAGGCCCGGAATCCACAGAGCCGGCCATCGGGATGTGCACGCGATTGCCCGGGAGATCAGGCGCAGCATCGTGGCCCGGTGCACGCCGGTGTCGGCCTCAATGCCCGCAAGAGGTTGGCCGCGGGCGTACGCGGTGACGGCAGCGGCGCGCGCTTTGAATACCGCGGACTTAGCATTAGGGAGAGGGCGGGAATAGACTTTGGGCCAGTGGGTAAGCCGCAGGGCCCGTTGTTCAGTTCACCGACAAGGCCATCCGCCGCGGCTCGTTCACCAGCGTCAAGCAAATGGTGCAGCGCATCGACCACTTCGTCGCCGCGCACAACGCCAATTGCAAGCCCTTCAAATGACTGCAACCGCTGACTCGATCCTGGAGAAGCTGCATCGACTTTGTTCACGTATCAGTGGGACAGGACACTAGTGAGCCTGCCGCAATGGGGCGCTGGCCAAGCTTCGCGCGCACAAGCGAGCGGCGCTGCTGGCGGCCACCAAAGAGCGACTGGCGCAGATCCAACTGCGCGTGCAGGCAAGCAAGCTCAGTGGGCAGGATGTGATCGGCGTGCGGGTAGGCAAGATCATCAACAGGTTCAAGTTGGTCAAGCACTTTGATCTGCAGATCACGCAGAGCGCTGTGCCCTGGGCGCGCACGGCGGACAGCATCACCAGCGAGGCTGCGCTCGATGGTCTGTACATCATTCGCACCTCGGTGCCTGCGGCGCAGATGGTGCGCCGCAGTGCGTGCGCAGCTACAAGTCCCGGCCAGCGTGGAGCGGGCCTGTCGCTCGATGAAGACCATCGAATCTGAAGGTGCGCCCGACCCACCACCGGCTGGCCGACCGGGTGCGTGCGCACATCCTGCTGTGCATGCTGGCCTACTAAGTGGCGTGGCATCTGCGCGAGGCCTGGCGCGCGCTGATGTACGCCGACACCTAGCAGCAGGCCAAGGCCACACGTGACCCCGTGGCGCCCGCTGTGCGCTCCGAATTGGCGCAGGACAAGGCATCCTCAACCTGCTGCCGATGGCACGCCGGCGCACAGCTTTGCCACTTTGACGCCCGACATGGCCACCCTCGTGCGCAACACCTGCCGCATGCCCGGCGTCGGCGAAGCGGACGCACCGAGCTTCGAGGTGATCACCACCGTCACCGCCTGGCAGCAACGCGCCATGGCGTTGGTCAACGACTTCAAGCCGTAGACAGAAACCGGAACCAATGAATCAAGCCAAGTGCTTGATGGGAAAGGGAAACTTGGGCATCTGTTCGGAGAACTTCAGACTAGCAGCAATACTGGGCGTCGCAGCAGAAACTGTGGACTTCAACATCCGCGCCACCATGGGGCCAGGACGCGCTTGATTGCCGGTTCACATGCCCTCGCTGGCGGCAATCGCATCGAACGCATGCGCGGCCGGGCTCATCGGGCGGTCCCGTAGTCGTGCGCGGTACAGCTTGCGTCTGGGCCGGAAACCCTCGATCGCGACTGTCATCACCCGACCAAGTCCGATCTGGTCGCGAGCGACCTCGAGGCTGATCATCGTCACGCCGAGGCCGGCGGCGACGAACTGCACGACCGCTCCATTGCTGCTGACTTCGAGAATCCGGTGCACTTCGATGCCGATCTCGTGAAGCAGATTCTGTGCAACCTCGCGCGTACCGGAACCGGCTTCGCGCATGATCCAGCGCATCGTGCCGAGCTGTGCAGGGTCGATCGGATCGCGCGCGGTGAACAGGTGCCTGGCACTCGCAAGGATCACCATTTCGTCTTCGCGCCAGTCGAGCAGCTCGATACGCGGATCGTGAGTCGGCGCCTCGACCAGTGCGACGTCGATTTCGCAGGCGAGCAGTTTCTCCTCGATCGTAATGGTGTTGTCACTGACGATGCGAACGTCGATATCCGCAAATCTCTCGAGAAAGCGGGCGATCAGTTTCGGCAGGATGTAGGTCGCGATCGAGTGGCCGGCACCGATGACCAGGTTGCCGGCTTCTAGGCCGCGCAGTCCGCGCAGATCCGACTCGGCCGCATGCTCGAGCGCGAAGATTCCCTTCGCGTGTCGGTACAACGCGGTGCCCGCCTCAGTGCAGCGCAGCGTTCCGCCCGCGCGTTCGAGCAGTGCAATCCCGAGCTGTTCTTCGAGCTCGCGGACCGCGCGAGAGACCGCCGGCTGGCTGACATGGATCGCCCTGGCGGCGCGGGTGAAACCGCCCTGCTCGACGACAGATGCAAAGGTTCGCAGCAGATGCAGGTTCATCGATGGGCATAACGATATGTTATGGAACCCGAATGATAATGTCTTTGCAACATCGCGGCCCGGCACGCATGATTAACCGCGGACCACAACCGCACATGCACAACCCGATAGGACCTGGGCCACGGTCCGCACTAGGAGACGACATGAGCTACCAGAAACTGAAGGTTCGGAAGTTGACGCCGCGGATCGGCGCCGAACTCTTCGGCGTCGACTTGGCGCAGCCGCTCGACAACGAGACCTTTCGCGAGATCCGGGTCGCATTGCTGGAAAACCAGGTGATCTTCTTCCGCGACCAGAACATCACGATAGACCAGCACAAGGACTTTGGTCGCCGCTTCGGCGAGTTGCACATCCACCCGGCCGCGCCGTCGCCCGAAGGACACCCAGAGATCCTGCGGATTCACGGCGATGCGAATTCGAAGCGGGTCGCAGGAGAGGGCTGGCACACTGATGTCTCCTGCGACGCGGAGCCCCCGATGGGCAGCATCCTGCGGCTGCACACCGTGCCCGATACCGGCGGCGACACCCTGTTCGCGAGCATGTACGCGGCTTACGATGCGCTTTCTCAACAAATGAAGGACTTCCTCGCAGGGCTGACTGCGATCCATTCCGGCGAACAGGTCTATCGCGGTCGCTATGAGTATGACGGCGGTCAGCGCGACGACACCCGCAAGTCCTTCCCCGTCAACGAGCATCCGGTGATCCGCACCCACCCGGAAACCGGCCGGCAGAGCATCTACGTCAATGCGAGCTTCACCAGCCACATTCCGCAGCTCTCAAGGCGCGAGAGCGACGCGGTGTTGGGCTACCTTTACGCCCACTGTGCGCGTCCCGAGTTCCAATGCCGGTTCCGCTGGGAAGTCGGCTCTATCGCCTTCTGGGACAACCGCTGTGCGCAGCACCACGCGCTGTGGGACTACTTCCCGAACGTACGCAGCGGCAACCGGGTCACGATCAAGGGCGATCGTCCGTTCTACCGGGCCCAAACGCCCGAGCGCACTGCGATCGCCGCCTGATCCACGGCGACCGCGCCGAGACTTTAATTGAGCACCGCCGCCCTTCGGGGGCGGTGAAGTGCCGGAAGCAGACCGGGACTGGGCTCGCCCGCAGAGCGCCCGCCTGCAAAAGAAAAATGTGGAGACATCCGGATGCGCACTGAACTTTCCATCTGCCTTCGCGGCTACGTGGGCCGCGCCGCACGCCTCGGCCGCGACACGGCCCTCATGCTGCTGACCGTCGGACTGCTCGGCGCGTCAGCGACGGCCGCCGCGCCTCGGCACGGCGGCACCCTGAACGTAGGTCTCGAAGCCGACTTCCCAGGCTTCGATCCCTTGATCATGGGAGCCCTCGTCGAACGCATGGTTGCAATGTCTTTCTACGAGACGCTAATGGACATGAACGCGCAGGGCGAGATCGTCCCGCATCTGGCCGAGTCGCTGAAGGTCTCTGACGACGGCACCAGCTACACACTGAAGCTGCGTACCGGTATCAAGTTCCACGATGGCACTCCACTCGACGCCGCGGCGGTGGTATTCAACTTCCGGCGCCTGATGGATCCGGCCAACGGCTGCCGCTGCCAGGCGAACGTCGTCGGGATCAAGAGCGTCGACGCGACCGGCCCACATACGGTCGTGTTCACACTGAAGACGCCGGACGCCGCTTTCCCGGCGGTGCTGGCCGACGTGCCTGGCATGGCGACCTCGCCGACCGCGATTCGCAAGGCGCAGGAAGCGGGCCTCAAGTACGCAGACACTCCGGTGGGAACCGGGCCGTTCCGGCTGGTCGAATGGAAGCGCGGTGTATCTCTGAAGGTCGAGCGCAATCCTGATTACTGGCAGAAAGGCTTGCCCTACCTCGACGGCGTCGTCTACCGACCGATCCCGGACCAGCAGACGCGGATGGCCAGCCTGACCGCCGGTGATATCCAGCTCTCGGCGGTGCCGTCAGCGCAGGACGTCGCGGCAGCCAAGTCGGGCACGACGCGGGTCCAACTGGTTGAGTCGCCGGGGCTCGGCTCCGCTTTCGCGATGTTCAACGCGAAGCGCGAGCCGACGAATGATCCGCGCGTGCGCCAGGCGCTGTTCCATGCGACCGACCGGGCGCTGATCCTGAAGACACTCTTCCGTGGGATTTACCCCCTCGCGAACCAGCCTTTTGGTCCAGGGCTGGCAGCCGGGCGCCAGGACGTGAAATTCCCAGCCTACGATCCCGCGAAAGCGCGTGCGCTGCTCAAGGAATACGGCAAACCGGTGAAGTTCACGTTCTCGGTGACGGCAACTCCCGATAGTGTGCAGATGGCGCAGGTGCTGCAGCAAATGTGGCAAAAGGTAGGCATCGAGGTGAAGATCGAACAATTGGAGCAGCTACAACTGATCGGCAAGGCAATCAAACACGACTTCAACGGCATGTACTTCCGTTGGCCAGGGCGCGGCGATCCGGACATGAACGTCTATCCGTTCTTTCACTCGAAGAGTACCCGCAACTACACACAGTACGCGAACCCCGAAATGGATCGGTTGCTTGAAGTCGGGCGTGGCACATTCGATCCGAAGACGCGGCTCGCGATCTACACGCAAGTTTCGCAGTTGCTGGCGTCTGACGGGAGCTACCTGTTCCTGTTCCCGAGCACGAACTTCTTCCTGACCAGCCGGAAGCTCCAAGGCCTGCCGAAGATTCCTGACGGACTGCCCAGAGTCGGCCAAGTCTGGCTCGCGAAGTAGAGGGCGGGCATGACCACCCGCTGGTTGAGCAGCCGCTTTGTCTCGCTGTTGCTCGTCGTCTGGGGCGTGACGGTCGCAACCTTCGTGCTCGCGAACCTGCTGCCGGGCGACCCGGTGCTGGCGCTTCTCGGCGAGGATGCCACGCCGGCCAACATCGCGCTGTGGCGCCAGAAGCTCGGGCTCGACCGGCCGATGGCGGTGCGCTATTTCGAATGGCTCGCGAACGCGGCACAGGGCGATTTCGGCGCCTCGTACCGGACCGATGAGTCGGTGTTGGACATGATCTTGCAGCGCCTGCCCGTCACGATCGAGATCCTCGTGTTGACGCAGATCATCGCGCTGGCGGTGGCCGTGCCCTGCGGGATCGTCAGTGCCTGGCGGTCCGGCCGCAGTGTCGATCGGGTGACGATGGTGGGTGCGCTCGGACTGTTGTCGACGCCACCGTTCCTCATCGGGATCTTGCTGATCTATCTGTTCTCGATCCAGCTGGGATGGCTGCCGGCAACTGGCTTTGTGTCGCTCGACGAGGACGTGTTCGAGAACTTGCAATCGGTCGCGCTGCCGGTCTTGGCCCTTGCGCTGGCCGAGATCCCGGTCTACCTGCGCCTGTTGCGCGAGGACATGATCCGGACGCTGCAGCAGGACTTCATCGCAGTCGCCCGCGCCAAGGGCATGCCGACGCGGCGGATTCTGCTGTCGCACGCGCTGCGGCCCTCGTCCTTTTCGTTGATCACGGTCATTGGAGTCAACATCGGCCGGCTCATCGGGGGCACGATCATCGTTGAGGTGCTGTTCGCGCTGCCCGGCATCGGCCAGTTGCTGATCCAGTCGGTGTACCAGCAGGACTACATGGTTCTGCAGGGCATTGTCCTGTTCGTCGCGGTGGCCTTCGTGTTGATCAATGCCGCGGTTGACGGCATCTACAGAATGCTCGATCCGAGGACTAGTCATGGCTGAAGATACGTTCGACCTGTCGGTCGCTGCGGCCGCCCCGAGCGGCCGGGCGCCGCGCCGCGCGATCCTGCCGCCCCTTCGGGACTTGCCGGTCGTGCTGGCGCTGTTTTGGCTGGGCCTGGTGGTGTTGCTTGCGGCCTTCGCGCCACTGCTGCCGATCCCTGATCCCGGCGCGCAGGACCTGATCAGCATGCTCGCGCCACCAGGCGCCGAGCATTGGCTGGGCGCCGACTCGATCGGCCGGGACCTGCTGTCCCGCGTCGTCTACGGTGCCCGGATCTCCATATCCGTGGGCCTCGGATCGGTCGCGATCGGGCTGCTGGTGGGTGGCGGGCTTGGGTTGGTCGCCGGCTATTACCGCGGACTTGCCGAGGGGCTGATCATGGGCTTCATGAACGTGCTGCTCGCGTTTCCAGCGCTGGTGCTCGCGATCACGATCGTCGCGAACCTTGGCGGCTCGTTTGCCAACGTTACGCTGGCGATCGGTATCCTGTTCGTGCCGGCCTTTGCGCGGATCGCCCGTGCGAGTACGCTGGTGTTCCGTGGCCGCGAGTTCGTTCTGGTCGCCAGGGCGCTCGGCGCAGGCGATGCGCGGATCCTGCTCCGCGAGATCCTGCCTAACCTGGTCGGCCCGTTGCTGTCTTACAGCCTGGTCATGTTCGCGATCGCGGTGCTTGCCGAAGCCTCTCTCGGCTTCCTAGGCCTGAGCGTGCCACCGCCGGCGCCGAGTTGGGGCAGCATCATCAGCAGCGAGCGCGCGAACCTGGCGATTGCCTCGCACGTGATCTTTGTGCCCGCAGCTGCGATGTTCCTTACCGTGATCTCACTGAACGTGCTGGGCGAGCGCGCGCAGCGCGCCTATGACATCAGGACGACCGAATCATGAGAACGAACTTGGCCGAGCCGATGGCGCCCCGCGTACTGCCGCAGGACCCAAGCACGGTGGTCGCCGAGCCGCTGCTCGCGATCGATGACTTGAAGACCCATATCCGCACGCGGGGGGGCCTGGCGCGGGTGGTCGACGGCGTCACCCTGTCGGTCAGACGCGGGCAAACGCTCGCGGTCGTTGGCGAGTCCGGGTCGGGCAAGTCGATGCTAGCGCGCTCGATCATGGGGATCGTGCCTGAGCCGCCGGGTATCCGCGCTGGTGGACGGGTGTTGTTCGACGGTCGCGACCTGCGATCGCTGTCCGAGCGCGAGATGAGCGCGATCCGCGGCCGCGACATCGCGATGGTGTTCCAGGACCCGATGACCTCGCTGAACCCGGTGCTGCGCATCGGCGAGCAGATCGCCGAAGTGGTGCGTCATCACCTGGGGATGGATCGCGCCGCGGCTCGCACGCGGGCGCACGAGCTGCTCGTCGACGTCGGCATCCCGCTGCCCGAGCGGCGACTCGACGAGTACCCGCACCAACTTTCAGGCGGGCTGCGCCAGCGGGTGCTCATCGCAATCGCGCTCGCGTGCAGGCCCCGGCTGCTGATCGCCGACGAGCCGACGACCGCGCTGGACGTCAGCATCCAGGCGCAGATCCTGCGCCTGCTCAAGCAGTACCAGCGCGACAACCACATGGCGATGATCTTTGTCAGTCACGATCTCGGCACCGTCGCCGGCCTCGCCGACGAGATTGCGGTGATGTACGCGGGACGTATAGTCGAACGCGGCCCGGCCGCCGAAGTTCTCGCAGCGCCGCGGATGCCGTACACCGAGGGCCTGCTGCGCTCGATCCCGCGCCTGGACGCGCCTAGCCACGGCCGACTCGAGGCGATTCGCGGTCGACCCCCCGTTCCAACCGCACTGCCGAGCGGCTGCGCGTTTCGCGCGCGCTGCCCGTACGCACGGGAGCGCTGTGCCGAAGAGACGCCTCTGCCGGGAACGGGCGCACACGTTTACGCCTGCTGGTATCCACGTCCGGTGCTGCATCGCACTGAGGAGGCACGATGATCGATGAATCCGCGGTGGCCGCCCGGACAGCGCCGGCTGCCGACGTGCTGCTGCAGGTCAACGGGCTGGTGTGCAGCTATCCAACCGCAGGCAATCGCAGCTTCAACGCGGTCGATGGCGTGAGCTTCGCCGTCCGTCGCGGCGAGACCCTCGGACTGGTCGGCGAATCCGGCTGCGGCAAGTCGACCACCGGGCGGGCGATCATCCAGTTGCCCCGTCCCGCATCGGGCAGCGTATGGCTCGACGGCGACGAAATCTCGGCGATGCAGGGCGACGTGCTGAGACGCCAGCGGCGCCGGCTGCAGATGGTGTTCCAGGATCCGATCTCGTCGCTGAACCCGCGGCGGGTCTGCGGCGAGATCGTCGCCGAGCCGCTGCGGATCGCTGGTGGCTTCGGCGAGGCGGAGATCCTTGCCCGGGTCGAGCGAGCGCTCGAGACGGTCGGCTTCGACCCGCACGCGGTCTGGTCGCGGCGACCCCATGAGTTCTCTGGGGGGCAGTGCCAACGGATCAGCCTCGCGCGCGCGATCGTCGCGGACCCGCAGTTCCTGATCTGCGACGAACCGGTGTCCTCTCTCGACGTTTCGGTGCAGGCGCAGATCCTGAACCTGCTCGAGGACATGAAGGCGCGCTACGGCCTGACGATGATCTTCATCTCGCACGATCTTGCGGTGATTAAGCAGGTCAGCGACCGGGTCGCGGTGATGTACCTCGGCAGACTCTGTGAGCTCGCGCCTGCCGACGCAATGTACGCGCGGCCCCGCCATCCCTACACCGCCGCGCTGCTCGCCTGCGTGCCGCGCGTCGACCGCCCGACGCGTTACGACGCGTCCGACAGGCCGATCCTCGAGGGCGAGCTGCCGTCACCGATAGATCCGCCCAGCGGCTGTCGCTTCCGCACCCGGTGCCCGCGGGCGCAGACGCGGTGCGCAAACGAGGTGCCCGAGATGCGCGAACTCGCGCAAGAGCATCGGGTGGCCTGCCATTTCCCGCTGGATGCCTGAAAACACGCCCGCGCGGGGAACCCCACAACACGAATTTCCACTTGAATGAGGGAGTGCGATCGATGGACAGTCAGATGATGGAGAGCGGCATCCACGATGCGTCGCCGGCACTGCCGCGTTACGACGGGCCCGAAGCCTGGCGTGGCGAGGACATGGCCCTTCGCCGGGACGAATGGATTCGTCCTTGGCACAGCTCCGAGATCGCCGAGATCGAGGCCGCGGTCGCTGAGGTGAGCGCGCAGGGTCTGGAGATCCTGCAGGTTGGGCGCGACGAATTCCCGTTGCCGAATCTGGCGCCGGTGCTTGAGGCGATTCGCCGTGAGGTGCTCCATGGCCGCGGCTTCATGCTGCTTCGGGGGCTGCCGGTCGACCGTTGGACGCTGCGCGAGGCCGCCATCGCCTACTGGGGGCTAGGTACCCATCTGGGCGAAGCCTGCTCGCAGAATGCGCTGGGCCATGTGCTCGGCCACGTCAAGGACCTCGGCCGAGACTATTACGACCCGCTCGCACGGGGCTACCAGACCAGCGCCCGGTTGCCGTACCACACCGACTCCGGCGATATCGTCGGTTTGCTGTGTTGGCGCGCCGGCCGCACAGGCGGACTGTCGTCGATCGTCAGTTCGACCTCGGTGTTCAACGAGTTCGCAGCTCTGCGCCCGGACATGGCGCGCGAACTGATGAAGCCGTTCTGCCGCACCCGCTGGGGCGAAACCGACAAGAGCCGCCGGCCGTGGATAGAGCTGCCGGTCTTCATGCCGATGAAGGGGCGGATGATCGCCAACTACGTGCGCAGCGCGATCAACAAGGGCCAGTTGCTCGACGGAGTGCCGAGACTGACCGCAACCCAGATCGAGGCACTCGACCTGATGGATCGGGTGACGCAGAATCCGGCGCTGTGCCTGGACATGGAATTCCGCCCCGGCGACATCCAACTGCTGTGCAACCACAGCGTCTTCCACGGTCGCAGCGCCTACGAGGACTGGCCGGAGCCCGAGCGTCGGCGCCATCTGCTGCGACTCTGGCTGGCCTGCGCCGACGGCCCCGAGTTGCCGCCGGTCTTTGCTGACAACTACCAGGAAGTGTCAACCAATGGCCGTCCCAACGGCATCCACATCCCAGGTGTATCGCTGGTCGCGCCCTTGGAGGCCGCGTAGCGATGAACGCGATGCGCGCGCATGCGTCGCTGATGCGGGGACAAGGGCGCGTGAGCGCTGGTGACGTCGCGACCGATGCGAGCACCGCACCCGCACACAGCGTGACCAGGTGTGATGGTTCTAAGAGATCGTGCTGTACGTCTGATGCACCAGAGCTGTTGCGTAGCATGTCGGAAGCCAAGCTGGTGGCGGTCACGTTTCCCGCGCCGGTAGCCGGCGGTACGCAGTCGCGGTCACGGATCGCGAGAGAGCTGCGCAAGAGCAAGGACATTGCGTCGTGAACAAGTTCACTGACTCCGTCGATGAAGCCACTGCACTTCGCGGCGTGCTGGCCGCCCGCTTCGGTCATGCAGTCGACCTGCCCGAGGGCATGAGCGGTGTGGCCCAGTTGCTGCGCATCGCGAGTCACGTATCGCATCGGGTATGGTCGACAGCTCCAGTACCGCCCGCGCTCGTGAAGCTGCTCGCGGCTTGCGCACTCTCGGCACCATCCAAGAGTTTCTTGCAACAGGCCGATCTCATTGACGTTCGCGACCCAGCACGGCGCGCAGCGATCCACGCACTGGTCCCTAACATGCCCTGGATGGCCGATGCCCCAGCGTTGCTGATCTTTTGCGCCAATGGCAGGCGCTTCAAGCGCCTGTTTGAACGCCGCGCACAGGCCTTCGCTAACGATCACCTTGATAGCTTTTTCAACCCAACGGTCGACGCCGCACTGGTGATGATGAACTTCATCCATGCCGCCAGCGCTGCTGGCTTGGTGAGTTGCCCGATCAGCATGATCCGCAACAAACCAGATTTGCTGGCTCTGGTCCTGGAATTGCCCGAGCGTGTGGTGCCTGTGGCCGGCCTATGCATTGGCTATCCGTCCCAGCAGCGACACGTCAACCCACGGCTGGCACTGCACGCGACATTCCACGTTGACCGCATAGGTAAGCCTGAAGACGATGCCGCGGTGGACGATTTCGACCGCCGCTACGTCGCCGCGCGCGCAGCGGTGCTGCCACCGGGGGCCGCGACACCGCGCCGTTGGTCCGAAGAGCGCACCGAGCAATATGCAAGTCCACAGCGCGCCGACTGGGGCAGCTTCGTACGATCGACGAACTTCGATCTGTCCTGATCCCACCATCGCGCACCCTGGGAGCGGCCATTTCCGGGCGCGAAGAGCTTGCCGGTGGATGCGACCATTCGGGGCGCTTGACAAACACAGTACGACTGGGTGGGCAGGGGTTGCGTCCATGGTTTTGCCGGCCTCAACTATTTGCCGCCGAGTTGCCTCACGAAGGAATGTTATCCGGCGACTTGTTGTCGTTCACGCTCCTTCCCTACCCTTTAAATTGTCGAAGGCTGTGGGCATGTGGACGAAGGCGGCGGCGGTGGTTAACGCAATCGCGCCAGAGGAGCGCTATCCACGGTCGCCGCCGGTGCGCCGCCAGGATATGCGTGGTCTCAAGGCCCGTCAACTGTAGTAATAGTGTGGCCCCTTGCCGCGGCATCTCGACGCCTGCTTTCGAAGAGGCTCGCCATCGCCAGTAGCAGACTTACTACGAAATTCTGAGTAGTAATCTTGCAATGCGGCATCAAAGAGTAGTAATGTTGCAACCTGGCGTTCTTGGTCCGGTCGCTCGACCATCCTGCACGTGTCCACTCCTAACGAAGCCTCGGTTGCCAGCGCGACCTACACGCGCGCGTTGCCGCTTGCTCGGCGAGCTTCCGATCGCAGGATCGAGGTCTTCAGTCCCAAGCTTGGTCGTCGCCTGAGCCTGTCCAGCTACGCAGCGTGGCAGCTGTGGCTTGCGCTGGAGGCCAACCCTGCCGTGGCAGCGTTCTGCGAACGACCCGCGGTACTCGATGGCAGTCCACGGCGCACGCTCGACTTTTGGGTTCGATTTAACCGCGTCAACAGCGCTCACGAGTTCTGGCTGCTCGTCGACGAGACCAACGACGACGCCACGTCAGACGAGGCCGGGCTACCAGCCTCCTCCACCTCCTTGCCGAAATGGTTTCGTGGCACCGCCTTGCGTTTGATCCCCCGCAGCACGCTGCGTGCTTGGTCCATCCCTGTGGCCAACTGGGCACAGATGGTGCCGCACTTGGTCACATGGCGCCGCTTCGCCGATCCCCTGCTGGCGCAGTCCATCGCTGTGTATCTCGGCCAGTACCGATCGCTCGACGACGTTCTGGAGCGCTTTGCCGACAACGACTCGGCGATGGCCGAAGCTGCGCTGTACAGCCTCGTCGCCAATGGCCGCGTCCTGAGCACCGATCTGTCGACATCGCCGCTGAGCGGCTCGACACGATTCCGGCGCGCCTGAGCTGGCGTCCAACCTTCTTGGGATCCATCATGGCCACACCCCACAGGACTGAGCAACGGGCTGTGCGGCTTGCGGACTGGCCCACAGTTGATTCCCGCGCTCTTCCGCATGCCAAGGCTGCCGTATTCAGGGCGCGCGCAGCTGCTGCCACCGCATACTCCCGCGGCCAGCCGCTGGTCGGCATAGAGAGCGAGACCGGTGTGCACCGCGCTACGTTGTTGCGCCTGATCGCGCGCGCCTTGCGTCCACATCCTGACGGTCGACTTTGGGGATTCCGAGCCCTGGTGCCGCAGACACACGTGCGCGCCTACGAACGCTCTGCCATGCCTCGGGTGCTGGTTGACGCCAAAGCCGGCAACGCCGGCGCGTTCTCGCAGTTGCTGATGCGCCATCCAGCCTTGGCCAAGCAACTGCGCACCGAGGTCACCGAAGGCAAAGTCACGCTGCAACCTGGCGGGGAGCGCGGCCGACTTTCCGGGCTCCAGGGGGCCATAGGTCGCTTCCAAAAGTCATGCCGCGAGCTTGGCCTCACCGGGGCAGACTACCCGCTCAACCAGCAGGACAAAGCGGTACGCTCCCTCGCCAGGACGTTGCGGGCATGGATCGACGACAACTTCGCCCTCGCCGCACGCGCGTCGGGCAACCGTATCAAGCCCACCTCGGCGCTGCGCCAATCCACCCGGGCAGTGCTTGACGCCTACGATACGGTCGAGTTCGACGCGCATAAGCTGGATCTGCGGCTGAAGGTGATCCTCGAGCGCGATCCCCTCGGCGGCGAGCACAGTGTGGAGATCGAGCGTGTGTGGCTGCTCGTCGTCATCGATGTGGCCACCCGCTGCGTGATCGGCTGGTCGCTGGGCCTGGGCCGTGAGTGCGACCGCTTCAACGCGATCGAGACCCTCAAGCGCGCGGTCGTTCCGGCGAGTGTCCCCGACCTCACACTGCCGGGCCTGCGGCTACTTCCGAGCGGAGGATTTGTGTCTGTGGCCATCCCGCAGACAGCGTTTGCGTGCTGGCGGCAGATTCGCCTGGACAACGCCCGTGCGCACCTGGCAGCGACGAGCTTGGACGTCCTGTGCGACACGCTCGGCTGCACCGCGGACTTCGGGCCCGCGTACGAGCCCGATGACAGGCCTTTCGTCGAGCGCTTCTTTGGCACCCTCACCGCGACACTTTCGCGTCGCCTTCCCGGCGCCATACCCACCCGCGGGCGACAAGCACAGGAACTCGCCATCGCTCGACGCCGGCAGAAGGAAGCCTCCCTGCATATGGTGGTGACGTCCCGGGAGCTCAAGGAGCTGCTCGAGCACACCATCTGGAACTACCACGGCACCCCGCATGCCGGCCTCGGAGGGCTCACGCCGCTGGAGATGATGCGCCGGCATGTCCTGGGCATCGACCGGCCGCCGGTCCGCCTTCGGATCCTTCCCGGATTGCTCCGCGAGCAGCCCCAGCTTCTGCACGACCCGGTGTTGTGCCGGGTTCGCGGGCAGCTCGCGCGCGGTGAGAGACCGTACATCACGTACATGCACGTTCGCTACACGAGCGCGCAGCTGTCCAAGCGCCCGGGCTTAGTTGGACAGCTGTTGCGCGCGCATGCCGATCCACAGGACCTGCGCCAGTTGGTCGTGACCACGCCTGCAGGCGAGATCATGGAGCCGTTGCTGGCAAGCGGACCTTGGCGCGATCACGCGCATTCGCTTTGGCTGCGCCGAGCATTCTTCAAGGCAAAACGCCAACGTCAGCTGGACTTTGCCGCAGGCGACGATCCGATTGAGGCGTTTCTCGAACATCGGCGCAAGGAGGCTCGCCGAAGCAAGCGAGCCGCCAGCGACGTTTCGCGGGTCCAGCACGAGCGCGCAAGAACCAGCCCATCGCCCTGCGGCGAGCCGGTGCCGGAGGCGATACCGACCGCTGCGTCGCCTACATCCGTCCCAGGCCTGGTCAGCGGGCCGGTCAAAGCCAGCTCGCTTCGCATCGAGTCCGGTTTTTCTCAGTAGGTTGAGCGACGGGGCTCACAGCGCCCGTCGCGCCCGAGCTCGGTCCAGCAGGCACCGACGGGTGACGGCCGGGCCCGCTCTCCTCCGGTCGGCTTGGGCGGCCGCGCGTCGAGTGCGGTTGTCCATAGGAGTGCCCATGTCCAATCAATCCTCGCCGACAGCCGCAAGCCAGCCCGACGCCGCGCCGCCGTCGGCACGTAAGCGCCGCGCCCGCAACACACGTGCTGTACCACCGTTGACGTCCGCGGCAACGCCGTTCCTATCTCTGCCGACCGTGCATCCGCTCGTGAGGCGGCACTACCGGGTCGCGACCTCGGCAATCGAGGAACTGGTTGACCTCGTCGAACACTGCGTGCGCCTTTTGATCCCCGGCGCGCTGGTGCACGCCCGGCCCCGCATGGGGAAGACGCATGCCATCGACTACGCGGCATTGCACCTCAACCGGCAACGTCCGGAACTGCTCGTGCTGCGCATGTCGTGCGAGCATCACAGAACCCAGTTCGAAGGGCCCTTCTTCAACGCCCTGCTCGCAGCCGCTGGCGTGCGCGACACCCAGCCAGCAAGCATCTCGCAGAAGCGCTTTGCGCTCGTGCGCAGGCTCAGCGAGCAGCTCCAACTACGCCAAGGCCACATCGTCGTGATGTTCTGCGACGAAGCGCAGCGTTTGTCGACGCATGCCCTTGAATGGCTGCGCGACGTGCATGACCAGCTTGCCCAGCAAGGCGTGCGGCTCATTACGTTCCTGGTCGGCCAGCCGCAGCTGATGGAACACAAAGCACAGTATCAGCTTGCAGGCGACGAGCAGATCGTCGCGCGCTTCATGATCGAGCAGCTTCATTTCCGTGGCATCGCCACCGCGGAGGCTGCCGCCACCTGTTTGGCAAGCTACGACTTGACGCGGTTCCCTGAGAAGTCAGGTCCGACCTTCACCCAGTTCTTCTGCCCGCTGGCCTGGCGAGCTGGATTGCGACTGGAGCACTCCGCCGCCGATCTGTGGAACGCGTTCGTTCAGGCGCATGCCTCCGCCCAGTTGCAAGGCGCCATCGAGATCCAGATGGACTACTTCACGCGGGCTGTCGAGGCGGTACTCACTAGCGCACCCGACTGGGACAGTCTGGATCTGAAACTCGGGCCTGCACATTGGGAGCGCGCGGTACGGGAGTCGGGTTACGTGGCCGCGCAGCAGACGGTCCGAAACGCATCTTGACGTGGGAATGCCATGGCACTGCCCATCCTTGTTCCGCAACACCACGAAATGGCGCTGCTCGGCGTCCGATTCAGGTCTGCTCAGACGCAACGCCTGCCTCGGTGGCGCGCATGCCATCGAACTCGCTCCCGACCGCTCCAGCAGCCAAGCCGGCAAGGCCGATTCGCCACGCCGGACCCCGAGACGATACGAAGCGCCCTGCTCGTCCGTTGGCAGCGGCAACTCGAGGTCTGGGCTCGCCCTCCTGAGCCGACGCCCATCACGTGGCAACCCGGTACGGCAAGCAGCTTTCGCACGCTGCTGCAGGAAGCAGAGTCAGTGCTGCACCTGCTGTTGCGCCGCAGACGTTGTGCCCTGGATGTTCATCCTCGGGACCTGACTGCCCTCGCGACTTCCTTCGACATTCAACGCTGGCGAGTGCAGTTGGAACCGCGACAGCATCACGCCTTCGCCCTACTCCTTTGCGCCATGTACTGGCGCGGGTGCCGGATCCCCTTGGCTATCAACTCAGCGCCCCTTCATCCATCCACCGCCCTCATTCGATGGCTGTCCCACTTCACCGCCCAGCAACAGACAGATCACGGACGGCAGATCTTGCATGCACTTGCCGCGGAGGAGAAACGGCTTCACGACATCGCCTTCGAGCTTGTTCGTAGATTGCTCCCTTCGGAAGGAAAGCCACCTCGGTGGGTCGTCGTCCTGCCGGAGCTGATCGATCTCGAAAACGGGAAACACGACCGATCGAAACACTGTTACTACTGTACCCAATGAGGCACGGCCGTGATCGCCACGGGCATGTCGGCGGATGAGGGTCATCAACCGCCTGAGTCACACTTTTACTACTTGTTTGGAGCACTCTTACTACAGTCCACGACTGTGCGACCGATGCCCGGTAGTCGAGTTTGCCACTGCGTGTTGCAGCGTTGCGCGTCAGCTCTCGCGAGACGGTCGAGGGGCTTCGTCCCAAACGACGGGCTACCTCCCTCACACCAAAATCCTGGGCCCGCAGCAAGGCAATCTCTTCTCGTTCTGCAAAGGACAGGTACCGCTCGGAAACAGGTGTCGACATGAACAATGGCATGCCGCCACGATGCCGGAACCAGCGCGAGCCCACCGGCTGTGATACGCCGACGGCTTCAGCGGCCTTCTCGCTCGTGATTCCGGTGGCAATTTGCTGCCAGAACTGTCGTTCCACTTCCCGTCGCAGCGACGGCGCTCCAGGCGAGCGCATCGCACCACGCCCCGTCAACTTCTGCATCCAACCCGCAGGTCGGCCCATCGACACCTCCTTGATTGAAGGTGTTGCGACGACCGGTTGAATCCACCCTGCGACCCGCGGTCGGAGTGACACACGAGGCCATCTTCGCGTTGGGGCCGACGGTCATAAAGCGCCTGCTCCAGCGCGTCCAGCACGAAGTCCGTTCGCATGGAGCTGCTAGTGCGCCAGCCCACGATGCGCCGGGCGAACACGTCGACGACGAAGGCCACGTACAGCCAGCCTTGCCAGGTGGACACGTACGTGAAGTCCGACACCCATAGCTGGTTGGGCCGCTGCGCGTTGAACTGGCGGTTGACCCGGTCCAGCGGGCACGGCGCTTTGGCGTCGCTGATCGTGGTGTGCACGGTCTTGCCACGCACGACGCCGCGCAACCCCATGCGGCGCATCAGCCGCTCCACGGTGCAACGCGCCACCGTGACGCCCTCGCGCCGCAACTGGTACCAGACCTTGTCGGCGCCGTAGACCCGCAGGTTCGATTGCCACACGCGCTCGATCTGCGGCATCAGTACCGCATCGCGCTTGGCACGGGTGCACAGCAGCTCAGGGTGGCGCTGGCGGGCCGCATGGCGCCGGTACGCCGACGGGGCGACCTGCAGTGCCTTGCAGATCGGCTCGACCCCGTGCACGGCGCGATGCGCGTCGATGAACGCCTTCACGACTTCAGACGGCGGTCGAGCTCCGCCTGGGCGAAAAACGCGCTGGCCAGCTTCAAGATCTCGTTGGCCTTGCGCAGCTCGCGGTTCTCCCGTTCGAGCTCCTTCATCCGCTGCGTCTGCGTCGTCGTCACACCCTCGCGCTGGCCCGTATCGCGCTCGTGCTGACGCACCCAGTTCAGCAGCGTCTGCGGCGTGCTGCCGATCTTGCCGGCGATCGACACCACTGCCGCCCACTGCGATTCGTACTCACCGCGGTGCTCGAACACCATGCGCACCGCGCGCTCGCGCACCTCGGGCGAAAACTTCACTGACTTCCTCATGGCTCCATCCTCTCAAAAGTTGGAGCCTCCTCAAAATACGGAGCGGTTCAGCTGCGCATGTGCCGCCTCACGGCATCGCGCAGATCTCCGGTGTTGAACAACGTTCGAAGGCGGTTTCTCTGCTACCAGCAACGTAGATGAGGCTGTCGTAGCAGCTTTCAAGGGCGCAAAGAGCCACCGAGGCCATGGCTCGACGTCGAAACAGGAATGCGATCGCCCCGGTGAGAAAAGCTTCTCTGACCGATGCACCAGACGTTCCTTGCCCATTTTTCCGCCGGGCACGATGTCATCGCCCAAGCACTATCATGTTCCTGATGGAGATCAGCGAAATACATGATGACGAACTGATGGAAAAGGCGCGGCAATGGCGTCTAAAGGCGTTGCGCGGCGATAAGGATGCAAGAGGCATTGCTCATGAGCTGGAGTGCGAAGTGCGCCGGCGTTGGGGACGGCAAAACACTAGCGGGGCCGATGTGCCCTTGGACACTCGTCCTCTGCAGGCGCGTGAACGAGGATCGCGACGTGCCTGGAGCGTCTGGCGGCCAATGGCCTGAACCGCTCCTGCAGTTCGTGCGTCCTGAGGCTTAGCGTGCTTCAGTGAGCAAGATCTACGTTGGCTTTCTCGCCTGCGCGGACGCAATGCGTTGGCTCATGTCGCCAGACGAATCGGCACCTTCAGGTAGCGCACGCCACTGGATTCGGCTGCAGGCAGCCGCCCCGCTCGGATGTTGACTTGAATGGACGGCAGCAGCAGGTTGGGTGCTGACAATGCGGTGTCCCGTCTTTCGCACATGGCCACGAACTCTTCGGCGCTCACCCCCTGGCACGTGCACGTTCCGCAAGCGCTCGTCCTCCACGGTGGTCTCCCAAGCATAGTGATCCCTTTCCGTTGCCTTGTAATCGTGGCACACAAATAGTCGCGTCTGCGAGGGCAAGTCGTCAGACCAGTAGTCGACACCCTGACAGGTGTCGGTGAAGGGCATGGGAATTTGGAGTGCCGTCGAAAGACGCTCCCGAAAGGCCTTAACCGTCCTGCCCGCTGAACCCGCGCCGCGCGCCCAGGTTGGCCGCACGACAATACAGGCATGCTCGACCTCCTGCGTACCGCACCGTTCTCGAATTGGCCGCGGCCCTGATGCTGGGTTCGGTCATCGGCCTCGAACGCGGCTGGCGCGAGCGCGAGCGCGCCGAAGGCAGCAGAGTGGCGGGGTTGCGCACGTTCGCTCTACTCGGTTTGTTCGGAGGCGTACTGGGGGTCCTGACGCAGGCGTGGGACCATTGCCCGCCGCGATGGGCCTGGCAGGTTTGTCGCTGACCGCCGCAGCCGCCTACCGTGAGAATGTGCGGGCGCATGGCAGCCTGAGCGCCACGACGGCTGTGACGATGCTGCTCACCTGCGCGCTCGGCGTGCTGGCGGGAGCCGGTCAGCCCCTTCTGGCGATCGCGACGGCCGTCATCGCCGCTGTACTCCTTGACCTCAAGCCCACTCTTCACCGGTGGCTGCGCCTGGTGGAACAGCGCGAATTGAGTGCCGCGTTGCAAATGCTCGTACTCACCGCGGTCATCCTCCCGATGCTGCCGGACCGCGGCTTTGGCCCGTAGGAGGCACTCAATCCGTACCGCCTCTGGTGGGCAGTGGTTTTGATCGCCGGTCTTTCGCTGTGTGGCCACCTGGCTATTCGATGGACGGGACCCAGCCGCGGCATCTTTTGGACCGGTTTGCTTGGCGGACTGGCTTCTTCGACGGCGGCGACCTTGGCGCTGGCACGCCGCTGCCGCAAGGACCCTGCCATCCTGCGGGCGGCCAGTTCCGGAATTCTGGCCGCCTCGGCAATGATGTTTCTGCGGATGACCGCGCTGGTTCTGCTTCTGCAACCTGCGCTCTGGAGCTCCATGGGCGCTGCGATGGTCGTTGGCGCGGCAACGCTTCTCGGCGCATCGTTCTTGCGGTTGCCGTCCGAGGCGCAATCCGAAGCGACAACACCAGCCACCGATGCGGGGGATGTCTTCGATCTGAGCACCGCGCTGGGCTTCGGCCTTCTTCTCGGCGTGCTGGCGCTGCTGACGCGGGCCGCGCAGCAATGGATGGGCGATGCGGGCTTGTATGCCCTGTCGCTGTTGTCCGGCCTGCTCGACGTCGATGCCATCCTGCTGACTGTGATGCACATGAACGGCCAGGGAGCCTTGCCCACCCAAGCCGCTACGATCGCTGCCGGATTAGCGGTGGTGGCCAACATGACCATGAAAACCCTTCTTTCCTGGCTCATCGGCGGAACGGCATTGGGATGGCGCGTGACCTTTAGCTTTACGGCAGCGATGACCGCGGCCGCCCTCACTGCGTTCATGGTGTCCAAGGCCTGAAGCAGCACGCGAAAATCTGAAGATCGGATGCGCCAAGCGACCTCTTCTGCCGCGCATCGACGCATCATGACCATCCACACAAAAGGCTTCCCATGCTTACCTTGACCAGTCTGGGCGGAGCCGGCACCGTCACCGGCTCCAAGCACCTGCTCTCCCATGGTGACACCCACCTGCTGATCGACTGCGGCTTATTCCAGGGTTTGAAGAACTTGCGCGAGCTCAATTGGGAGCGACTCACCATCGACCCCCGCGACATCGATGCGGTTGTGCTCACCCATGCGCACCTTGACCATTCGGGCTACCTGCCCAAGCTGGTGCACGATGGCTTTTCCGGGAAGATCTATGCGACCCCGGCCACGCGCGACGTCGCTGAGCTGATCCTGCGCGACAGCGCGCACCTGCAGGAAAAGGATGCGGACTTCGCGAATCGGCATGGTTTCTCCAGGCACGCACCCGCACGGCCACTGTACGGGGTGCGCGAAGTCGAGCGTGCCATCGCGGCCTTTGCGCCTGTGCGACTGCACCACAGCGTCGCCATTCCCGGTGGCGCCACATTGCTCCTGCGCCGCGCTGGCCACATCCTGGGCGCAGCGACAGCACAGATCGACATCGGGGGCCAGCGCATCGTCTTCTCTGGCGATCTGGGACGCTACAACGATGCGGTGATGCACGACCCTGAGCCGGTGCCGCAGGCTGACTATGTCGTCATCGAATCGACCTATGGCAACCGCAGTCACGATGTCGCGGACCCGGTGGAGGCACTCGGACGCGTGATCGAATGCACCGTGCAGCGCGGTGGCACTGTGGTGATTCCGGCCTTCGCGGTCGGCCGGGCGCAGTCCCTGATCCACCACCTGTGGCTGCTGCGCCAGGCCGGCAGGCTGGCCAACGTGCCGTTGTACCTCGACAGTCCGATGGCGGGCAGCGCCACGCAGCTCCTGCATGAGCACGCGGGCGAGCACAAGCTCACCGCGCGCGACTACGAAGCTGCCTGCGCTGCGGTCACCTACGTCAAGGAGGTGGAGGAATCCAAGGCCTTGTCCGCCAATCGCTTCCCCAAGGTCATCATCTCGGCCAGCGGCATGGCCACCGGGGGGCGTGTGTTGCACCACATCGCCGCCTTCGCGGGCGACCACCGCAACACGCTGCTGTTTTCAGGCTTCCAGGCCGCCGGCACGCGCGGGCGCAAGCTATTGGAAGGCGCGCGGGAGGTAAAGATTCACGGCGAATGGATCAACGTGCGCGCCGATGTGGCGGAACTGCCCATGCTGTCCGCACATGCCGATGCTGGCGAGTTGCTGCGCTGGCTATCCGGTTTCCAGCGTGCTCCCAAGCGGGTGTTCATCGTCCACGGTGAGCCTGAGGCCTCGGAGGCCTTGCGAGAACGCATCCAGCGCGAACTGGGTTGGGATGCAACCGTGCCATTGCAGAACAGGAAGTACACACTGTGATGGGTCTGGAGAGCCGCAGGCCCGCCGTGCCGCCGGCTACTTCTTGAGTCCGAGCCGTCGCGCCAGCTTGTGCAGGTTGCTGGCATCCAATCCCAATGTGCGCGCTGCCGCAGCCCAGTTGTCCTGATGCAATGCCAGTGCCTCCCGGATCGCCTTACGCTGGCTGGCTTCCACGACTTCGTGCAGGGGGGCTACGGATCGCGACACACCGGGTGCACCGACAGCTTGGTCGACACCGGCCGCTACTGCGCCTTCGGCCATCTCCAGTGCATCGAGATCCAGCATGTCCGCCTCCAGCGTCACGATATCCTTGCGGTTGGCGCCCCGGCTCACCGCCTTCAGCGCCGCGCGACTGATCACATGCTCCAACTCGCGCACATTGCCCGGCCAGCGGTAGCGGCGCAAGGCCTCTTCGGCCGCAGCCGAAAGCCGCAGGCTGCGCAGACCCAGCCGTGCCCGGTTGAGTTCCAGAAAGCGCCCGGCCAACAGCAGCACGTCGTTGCCCCGCTCGCGCAGCGGCGGGATCGGAATCGGATACACCGACAGCCGGTGGTACAGGTCCGCACGAAACGATCCGTCGCGCACATGCTCGCGCAGACTTCGGTTGGTGGCCGCGATCACGCGCACGTTCACCCGCCGCGGCCGGTCGGCCCCAAGGCGCTGGATCTCGCCGTTCTGCAGCGTGCGCAGCAGCTTGGCCTGGATGGACAGTGGCAGCTCACCCACTTCGTCCAGGAACAGCGTGCCGCCCTCTGCCGCCTCGAAACGACCGGGCCGGTCGTTCACCGCGCCGGAAAATGCTCCGCGCGCATGGCCGAACAGTTCGCTCTCCGCCAATGATTCCGGCAAGGCAGCGCAGTTCACGTGCACCAGCGGCTTGGACGCACGCCGCGACAGCCGGTGCAGCCGGTGCGCGAACAGTTCCTTGCCCACACCCGTCTCCCCCAGCAACAGCACCGGCAGCTCGGAATCGGCCACCACCTGCAACTCGTGCAGCAAATGCGTGATGGCTTCACTCTGGCCCAGTATCTCGCTGTCTTCGCGTTGCTCCGGCGCACCCGCAGGCAAGGCGCCGGCGGACAATCGCAGGCCGCGAATCTCCGATTCAAGACGGGTCACCCGCACCGCAGCCTCGACCGCGCAGGCAAGCTCGGCCATGTCACTCTGGGCCTGCGCGCCGAAGGCCCCGACCTCCAGCGCATCCAGCGTGATCACTCCCCAGCGCTCGCCCTCCACGTCCAGCGCCATGCCCATGCAGTCGTGCACCGCCATCGGCTCTCCCGCACGTTCGGCGATCAGACCATCGTAGGGATCGGGCAGCACGCTATCGTGGTGGAAACAGGTGACGCCGCGCCGTTGCAGGATGGCCGCCAGGCGCGGATGGTCCTTGACCGCGAAGCGCCGTCCCAGTGCGTCACTGGAAAGCCCGTCCACCGCCACCGGCCGTAGGTGCTCCTGCTCCAGCTTGAGCAAGGCGACAGCTCCGCATCCGAAATGCACGCGCAGGCTGCCCACCAGCCGCTGCAGACGTACCGCCACCGGCAGGTCAGCCACGAGGTCGGCCACGAGAAGGAGTTGGATGGCGGAAATGGTCATGGACACCCTGGATGGTAAATGAAACCCTGATAAAGCATGGTTTATAGCACCATTGTGTTATCAACCTATTGATTTTTATGGTATTTCCTGTGGCATGCGACTCGCATTGGTGATAGCGCCGAACCGGCATCCGACCAAGGAAAGCAACATGAAACGCACCCTCAGCTCTAGCGCCATTGCCACTGCCATCTGCCTCCTGGGCGTTACCCTGTCCGTGCAGGCACAGCCTGCAGGTCACTCGATGCACAACGCAGCGGCATCCTCCGGAACCGCGACCGCGGCAGCCCAGCCTGCAGCGACCAAGCGCTACGACCTGCACACCAACATCGTCGACGGCAAGATGGTCTTTGTCGACGACAAGGGTCAAGTGAACCCCACGCTCTCGGCCAACGCGGGCGACACGATCGAGATCGTGCTGGAAAGCGGCGAAGGCGCCGAGCACGACCTGGTGATTCCCGAACTGAACGTCGTCTCGGCCAAGTTCAGCGCCGGCACCGGCAAGACCACATTGCGCTTCAAGGTGCCGCGCTCGGGCGCCTTCACCTACTACTGCTCGATTCCCGGCCACCGGCAGATCGGCATGGAGGGAAAACTCCAGGTGAGCGGGACTGCGGTTGCCGACGCGGGGACCGTGCCCGCCGCGAACACCGATTCGAGCCAGGCGGCACTCGCGCTCTACACCCCCGCCCCTGTGCCGCAGCGCGCTGCGGACCCGTCTGCCGTCAGCGTGGCGGCCAACCCAGCCGGGGTGCCGGCGGCCATCGGTACGCGGGCACCGAAGACGCTGAAGTACCGCATGGAGACGGTCGAGTTGCCCGGCAAGCTCGATGACGGCACCAGCTTCACCTACTGGACCTTCGACCGCCAGGTGCCAGGCCCGATGCTGCGCGCCCGCGTGGGCGACACGGTGGAGTTGACCCTGGCCAACGCCCGCGACAGCAAGATGATCCACTCGATCGACCTGCATGCCGTGACCGGCGGCCACGGCGGCGGCGAGCACACCCAGGTCGCCCCCGGCCAGGAGAAGGCCATCACGTTCAAGGCGCTCAACCCGGGTCTGTACGTGTACCACTGCGCGACGCCGCTGGTCCCGCAGCACATCGCGGCGGGCATGTACGGAATGATCCTGGTGGAGCCCGAAGGGGGCCTGGCCAAGGTAGACCGCGAGTACTACGTGATGCAGGGCGAGATGTACACGGGCCGGCCGCACGGCGCCAAGGTGCACCAGGAGGCCGATCTCGAGAAGATGGCCAACGAACTCCCCGACTACTACGTGTTCAATGGCGAGGTCGGCGCCTTGAGCAAGACCCACAAGCTGCAGGCGAAGGTGGGCGAGACGGTGCGCATCTACTTCGGCGTCGGAGGCCCCAACAAGATCTCGTCGTTCCACGTCATCGGCGAAATCTTCGACACCGTGTACAGCGAAGGCTCGTTCAGCGGCATCAAGCACGACGTGCAGACCACGCTCGTCGCCCCGGGCGGCGCGACCATCGTCGAAATCAAGGTCCAGCACCCGGGCAGCTATCTGCTGGTGGACCACGCGCTGTCGCGCGCCGGCAAAGGTGCGGTCGGTGTGCTCGAAGTCACCGGCGTGCCGGTACCCGGCGTCTACAAGGCCGGCCCCCTTTAACCCCCTGACGAAAAGGAGCCCACGATGGAACTCATTGACCAATCCCTGGGGCAGCTCGCGCGACGCATCTCCGGTGCCACGCGCGTGTTCGACGCCCATCACTTCGACTTCTGCTGCGGCGGCAACCAGTCGCTGCGCTCGGCCGCGGCGGCGGCTGGAGTGGATCCCGCTCCGATCGTGCTGGAGTTGCAGTCCCTGCAATGCCGCAGCGCGCAGGATGGCGAGCGCGACTGGGACCAGGCGACGCCCACCGAGTTGGTGGACCACATCCTGACCCGCTTCCACGCGGTACACCGCGAGCAGTTGCCCGAACTCATCCGCCTGGCGCGCAAGGTCGAGCAGGTGCATGGCGAGCGCACTGATTGTCCGGCTGGTCTGGCCGAACATCTCTCGGCCATGGCGCAGGAGCTGGAGAGCCACATGCGCAAGGAGGAAGACGTGCTGTTCCCCATGATCGCGCGCGGCCATGGCGCGATGGCCGGCGCCCCGATCACCGTCATGCGCATGGAACACGACGACCACGGCGTCGCGCTGCGCAGGATGGAAGAACTGACCGATGGCATCACCGCGCCGCGCGCGGCCTGCACCACCTGGCGTGCGCTCTACGCCGGCCTGCGGACCTTCCGCCAGGACCTGATGGCGCACATCCACACCGAAAACAACATCCTGTTCGAGCGCTTCGCGCCGGCAGCCGTGCATTGACCAAGGAGAAACCCATGGGCTCGTACAAGAAACTCTGGTTCACGCTGATCGGCGTGCTGATCGTCACCTTCTCGCTGCTGGGCTACTACGGCAGCGAGGTCTATCGGCAGGCGCCACCGATCCCGGCGCAGGTCACCACCCCGGATGGCAAGGTGCTGTTCGACCGCGAGGGCATCCTCGACGGCCAGACGGCCTGGCAGTCGGTGGGCGGCATGCAGCTCGGTTCGATCTGGGGCCACGGCGCCTACCAGGCGCCCGACTGGACGGCCGACTGGCTGCATCGCGAGCTGACCGCCTGGCTCGACCTGGCCGCGCAGCAGGTACACGGCAAGGCCTATGCGGCGCTCGATGGCCCCGCGCAGGCCGCGTTGCGCGAGCAGCTCAAGGCTGAATACCGCTCCAACCGCGTCGATGACGCGCAGGTGCTGAAACTCTCGGCGCACCGTGTCCAGGCCATCGCACAAACCGCTGCCTATTACGACCAGTTGTTCTCCGACGCGCCCGCGCTTCAGAAAAGCCGGGAGCACTTCGCCATGAAGGAGAACACGCTGCCCAGTGCCGAGCGGCGCCAGCAGATGACGCAGTTCTTCTTCTGGACCGCCTGGGCTGCAGCCACCGAGCGACCGGGGCAAAAGGTCACCTACACCAACAACTGGCCGCACGAGCCCCTGATCGGCAACCAGCCGAGCAGCGAGAACATCGTCTGGTCCATCGCCAGCATCGTGGTGCTGCTGGCCGGCGTGGGCTTTCTCGTCTGGGCGTGGGCGTTCCTGCGTAACCACGAAGAACCACTGCCGGCACCCGCTGCGCGCGACCCTTTGACCACCTTTGCGCTCACGCCATCGCAACGAGGCTTGGGCAAATACCTCTTCCTGGTGGTGGCGCTCTTCGTCTTCCAGGTCTTCATCGGCGGTTTCACCGCGCACTACACGGTCGAGGGACAGCAGTTCTATGGCATCGACGTCTCGCGGTGGTTCCCTTATTCGCTGACCCGCACCTGGCACATCCAGGCCGCGCTGTTCTGGATCGCCACCGGCTTCCTGGCCGCGGGCCTGTTCCTGGCACCGCTGATCAACGGCGGCAAGGATCCGAAGTTCCAGAAGCTCGGCGTGGATGTGCTGTTCTGGGCGCTGGTCGCCGTGGTCGTGGGCTCCTTCACCGGCAACTACCTGGCGATCGCGCAGGTGATGCCGCCCGAGTGGAACTTCTGGCTCGGCCATCAGGGCTATGAGTACGTCGACCTGGGGCGCCTGTGGCAGATCGGCAAGTACGTGGGCATCCTGCTGTGGCTGGTGCTGATGCTGCGCGGCGTGGTGCCGGCGCTCCTGAAGCCCGGGGGCGACAAGAACCTGCTGGCGTTGCTCACGGCCTCGGTGGGTGCCATCGGCCTGTTCTATGGCGCGGGCCTCTTCTACGGGGAGCGCACCCACCTCTCGGTGATGGAATACTGGCGCTGGTGGGTGGTGCACCTCTGGGTGGAAGGCTTCTTCGAGGTGTTCGCCACCACGGCGCTGGCCTTCATCTTTGCCACGCTCGGCCTGGTGTCTGCGCGTATGGCGACGGCAGCCAGCCTGGCCTCGGCCTCGCTCTTCATGCTGGGCGGCATTCCCGGCACCTTCCACCACATGTATTTCGCTGGCACCACCACCCCGGTGATGGCCGTCGGCGCCAGCTTCAGTGCGCTGGAGGTGGTGCCGCTGATCGTGCTGGGCCATGAGGCCTGGGAGAACTGGCGCCTGAAGGCACGCGCGCCCTGGATGGAAAACCTCAAGTGGCCGCTGATGTGCTTCGTCGCCGTGGCGTTCTGGAACATGCTGGGCGCCGGTGTCTTCGGCTTCATGATCAACCCGCCGATCTCGCTGTACTACATCCAGGGCCTGAACACCACGCCAGTGCACGCGCACGCCGCGCTCTTCGGGGTGTACGGCTTCCTGGCGCTGGGCTTCACGCTGCTGGTGCTGCGCTACCTGCGTCCGGACTACCAGTTCAGCGCACCGCTGATGAAGACCGCCTTCTGGGGTCTGAATGTCGGCCTGGTGCTGATGATTTTCACCAGCCTGCTGCCGATCGGGATCATCCAGTTTCACGCCAGCGTCAGCGAAGGCCTGTGGTACGCACGCAGCGAGGAATTCATGCAGCAGCCACTGCTGCAGAACCTGCGCTGGGTGCGCACCTTCGGCGACGTGGTATTCATCGGCGGCGCCATCGCGATGGCGCTGCAGGTGGTGTTGGGTCTGTGGGCCAAGGACGCCCCGCAGCAACAGCCTGGACAGCGCCTGGGTCAGGCACGGGTTTGAGGGTCCGGGCTGCGGTCGATCTGTGCCGCAGCCCGGCAAAAGAGTTCAATTCAACTGAAAGAGAACAATGAAGATGAGATACACCGTAGGAGCATTAATGGCCGCAATGCTGACCACACTGGCGGCCGGCCCCGTGCTGGCCGCCACGTGCGATGTGGAAATCGAAAGCAACGACGCCATGCAGTTCAACAAGAGCAGCATCGCGGTGCCAGCGAGTTGCAAGCAGTTCAACGTCAAGCTCAAGCACGTGGGCAAGCTTCCCAAGGTCGCCATGGGCCACAACTGGGTATTGAGCAAGGCGTCCGATGCACAGGGCGTGGCGGCCGACGGCATTCCCGCCGGGCTGGACAAGGCCTATGTGAAGCCCGGGGATGCACGGGTCATCGCGCACACCAAGGTCATCGGCGGCGGTGAAACCGACTCGGTCAGCTTCGACGTCTCCAAGCTCAAGGCTGGAGATAGCTATGCCTGGTTCTGCTCTTTCCCGGGCCACGCGTCCATCATGAAGGGCACGCTCACGCTGTCGAAGTAATCACGTTCATCACAGGCCCACGAGCCGCAGGAATCCCAGCGGGTCGTGGGTCCTGGCGATGGCGAACATCATCAGGAAGCACGTGAGGGCTGCGGCAAACGCCAGTGCCTTGCCCCTCAGGGTCCGCGCTCGCCGCAGCGCCATCGTGCCCAACACGATGTAGGCCACCAGCAGCATGAGCTTGGTCAGCAGCCACGGTGTGGCGAAGGGGTTGAGCTGCAAGGTCGCCAGCAGCAGCAAAGCGGCCGCGAGCAAGGCGGTATCGATCACCTGGCTCAGCCGACGGACGGGAGTCAACATGGTCATCTCAGCGCCCAACAGCACGCCCACGCCCCGGCCGGCAAAGAGGCCTCCGCTGAGCATCGCGAGCCCGACGTGCGCGGCCTTGATCAGGAGATAGTGATCGGCCAGTGCCATCCCCCTATTCCTCCTCACCACTGCAGGTAGAACATGGCCTTGGCCAGCAGCACGATGGCCAGCACATGGCAGAAGACACTCAGGTGCAGCCGGCGTGAACGCTGATCTCCCAGCACGCCCCGGCGGCGCCAGACCATGGCCGTGGCGAAATGCCCAAACACGCTCAGGGCCAACGCGATCTTGAGCGTGAGCAGCAGCCCGAAGCTGCTGGCCAGCGGCTGCGTCAGCGCTGCGCGGTGTTGCCAGGCCAGGCCGAGGCCAGCCGCATACAGTGTCAGCAGCACCCAGGGCATCACGGCGGTGGCGCGGTCGCCGATGGCGCGCTCGACCGCGCGCATCGTCTCCTGGGGCAAGTGCTTGCGCACACCCTCCAACATCACCACCTCGAAGAACACCGTGCCCACAAAGGCGATGGCAGCGAGCAGGTGTAGCACCAGCAGAACGCCGTAGCTCATGGGCAATTCCTCATGCCACCTGCCGGCGCTGTGGCTTCATCCGCTGGCCCGCTTTGGGCAGCAGGTTGATCAGCAGGTCGGTGCCGGGCAGCAAGTCGGCCAGCGAGAACCCATCCAGGTGCGCCATGAACTCCTGCAGCGCACCTCCGAGCACGCCAGCGAGCCGGCACTGGCCGGTCAGCACGCACTGATTGTCAGTGGAGAAGCACTCGCCCAGGGCGAAGTCGGGCTCGATGCCGCGCACCACGGCGCCCAGGTTGATATCGCGCGGCGCATGGGCCAGGCGCATGCCACCACCCTTGCCACGCACGGTCTCGATCCAGCCCTGCAGACCGAGCTGGTGCGTCACCTTCATCAGGTGTGCTTCCGATATGGCGTAGGCTTGCGCCACCTCGGAGATGGTGCACAGGCGATCAGGCTGCTGCGCCACGTACATCAGCAGGCGCAGCGCGTAGTCGGTCATCGTGGTCAGGCGCATGGCGATGCCTTGTTCATTGGGGTGGGTTCGAGCGAACCGCGATCTTGTCGGGTCTGAGCACCGGCGCCGCATCGATGCGCGTGCGAATCAACATCGGAAAGAACCGCCACAGGTACAGTGCGAAGGCCAGCACCCAGGCGCTGGCGGAGGCGTGCAGTGCGGCCAGAGCAAGGCCGGTGGGCAGCAGCGCCAGCAGGCGCAGCGCCGCCGCCGCGATCACCAGCCCATAGCAGCACACGATCAGGCGGTCCGTGCGCAGCGGCCGCCCCAGGTGTCCCAGCGCCGTGCGCGTCACCATGCCGATGATCAGCACGGAAAACCCCGCCACGCCGATCACGTGCGCCGGCCAGGCAGCGCGCAGCACGGCGCCTGCGGCGTGCGCAGCCGCCACCAGCAACCCCGCGCCAAGCGCGGCGTAACCGACATAGAGAATCCACAGCAGCGGCACGCGCCGTACGGCACCGGGTTTCCAGGCCAATACCTGGACCACGGCGATGACTCCCGCGACGGTCAGGAAAAGGGCTGTCGCCTCCGACCAGCCGAGCAGCCCGCTGCCGATGGCCAGGCCGCTCGCCGCCAGTTGCCAATGGCCGCTGTGCGTGTGCATCGGAATGCTCAAACCCGGCACCGCACGCATGGCAAAGAATGGGATCACCCGCCTGGCCACCAGCAGCGCGATCACTCCCATGCACAGCAGGCCTGTGTTGAAGTGCTGCATGAGCCGCACGTAGTCGCCCTGCCAGGCGGCGAGCAGGAACAAGGCATCGGCAACGCCCAAGGCGAGGACCAGCAGCGGCACACCGTAGTTGCGCTGGCTGCGCGTACCGTAGATGGCACGGCCCAACGCGATGGCGGCGCCCATGAAGAACACCAGTTCGCTCGCCACGGCCACCCAGAAGGAGGTAGTACCGGGTATGAGATAGGCGGCACGGGCCGTCACCCACAGTACGCTGAGCACGCCCAGCGCCTTTCCTTTGAGAGGATTGATGCCGGTCCAGTTCGCCCCTGCGGTGAGCAGGAAGCCCACCGCGATGGTGGCGATGAAGCCCCAGAGCATCTCGTGCGCATGCCAGATGACACCGGCCAACTGCCCGCGCAGCATGACGGGGGCGAACACCCACAGCGCCACCGACACGGCCGCCCAGAAGCAGCCGGCCAAGTACAACGGCCGGAAGCCCAGTTCCAGAAATGCCGCCCATTGCGGCGCTGGGAGTTTCACCCTCCCCGGCTCCTGGATCTGCAGCAGCTCAGTCATGGCACGCAGTCTCAAGCCAGCGCCGTGGGCACGGCGTCCGGATCGCGGCTGATCTGGTAGCCCAGCCACAGGCTTTGCGCGATGCGCTCGGCCATGGCGCAAGCCTGCCCGGCCATCGCCCGATTGGCCTGGGCGGCCGCGTTCTCCCTGAAGAGCTTCAGCCAGCGCTGGAACAGCTCTGCTGAAAGGCCGGGCAACACCGCATGCTTGGGCATGGGTGCGCCCGCGAACCGGCCGGTGCGCCTGAGGATGGCTGACCAGAAGTCCACCAATTTGGCCAGGTGGTGGTCCCAGTCGCCGATGTGTGCGTCGAAGATCGGGCCCAGCACCCCGTCCTGGCGGACCCGCGCATAGAACGTGTGCACGAGGGCAGCGACCTCGGCCTCGGTGCAAAGTTCGCTGCCGGGCATCCGGTCCTGCGCGGTTTGGGACGTCGTATCGCTCATAAGATTTACTAGCAATATATCTTATGATGCCTTCAAGCGGCCACCTCACCGCGCCCCTCTCTGATCTATATCAAACGCAAAGCGCCATGGCACTCAAACACGCTCAGCCCCTGGAGGTCATCGACTTGCACGCCACCGACGAGACGCGTGGTACGGCGGTCAGCAGCAGCTTGCTCAAGACCCCGCATCTGCAACTGATGCGGGTCGTGCTGGCAGCAGGGCATGCACTGCCGGAACACCACGTGCCTGGCGAGATCACGATTCAGTGCCTTTCGGGGGAGGCGGATGTCGTGACGCCCTCGCGCACGTGCCGACTGGCTTCAGGCACCTTGGTGATGCTGCCCGCCGCAGAGCCCCACCGCGTGCAGGCGCACCTCGACACCCTGCTGTTGGTGACGGTGCTTCATCCCTGATGGGGTCCGCACGGGCCATTCGAATAAACGATCCGGAAGGAAGTGAATATGAAGAAGAATGCAAGCAAGCGAATTGAAGGCACGAGTCCCGGGCGGCTGCGACCGTTGCTGCGAATCGCCGCCTTGGGATGCGCTGCGACGGCCTTGGCCGCTGAGGCCCATGTGAAATGGTTTGCGCCCTATATTGTGGGCGCGCCACCGCAACCCTTGAGCGCGACGCTCACGAACCAGTGGTTCTGGATTGGCATCGCACTGGTGCTGGTGTTCTTTCTGGCCACCCGGGCCATCGAGAAGATGTCCATCGGACAAAGCATCCTCGCCGGCATGGACAAGGTGATGAACCCACTGTGGCTGCGCCTGGACGATTTCGTTCGGGTGGTCATCGCGGCCTTCTTCGTCGCGATCTTCGCGGTCGGCGGGGTCTATCTGACGCCAGACTTGAAGACGCCGAACGAATGGGTGTCGTGGATGCAATTGCTGATCGCCGCCTTCGTCTTCTCGCGCCGGACGATGCCGCTGGCGGCCGCCGGCATCATTCTGCTGTGGGTGCTGGCGCTCACCGAGTACGACCTGTTCCACCTGCTGGACTACCTGGCGCTCGGGGTGTCGGTTGCGGGTTACCTGGTGCTTGAATCGTCGAACAAGCCTGAATGGCGAAAGTACCGGTTTGAAGTGCTGCGCTGGGGCGTGGCCATCGCGCTGATGTGGTCGAGCCTTGAGAAGTTCGCCTATCCGGACTGGTTCTACCCCCTCGTTGAAGAAAAACCGTTCCTCACATTCGGCATGCCGCGCGACGTGTTCATCCCGATGGCGGGCGTGGCCGAGTTCACGATGGGTTTCGGCCTGCTATGGACGGCACTGGTGCGGCGCCTGTCGGCGATCACGCTCTTCGTGATCTTCAACGCGGCCGTGTATCCGTTCGGGCGCATCGACCTGGTCGGACACGCCTTGATCATGGCGATCATCGTGGCCATTGCCGCTGACCCGACGCCCCAGGTGCGCTTCGCCATCCGGCGCTCGGCCTGGACCATTCCGGCCGCTCTCAGCGCTGCTCTGGTGGTTTTTGCGAGCGGCTACTGGGGCCTGCATCTCGCGTTGTACGGCCCGAACGGTGAAGCAAACCCGACCACCGCAGAGATGGCGACCCACACGTACAGTGCCGAACACCCGCATGGGCCGCAGGCCATCGGCAAAGCGACCGCGCCACCCGCCCCTGCGGGCGCTCATGGGCTTGGGCATGCAGCGCCGCCTGCAAGCGCATCAGGTGGCTCAGCGCGCGGCGCCTATGAAGCCAGCATGGCAAAGATGCACGGGCCGATGCAGGTGGGCATTCAGCACCCCGATCCGGACGTGGCATTCGTACTGGGAATGATCCCGCACCATCAGGGTGCCATCGACATGGCGCAAATTCAACTCCAGTACGGCAAGGATCCTGCGAACAGGAAGTTGGCACGCGAAATCATCGCCGCCCAGCAGCATGAGATCGAGGAGATGAAGAGTTGGTTGGCAGCAAGAGGCGTCAAGCACTCCGAGTAGAGGGAAACAATCCTTCAAGGACTCGCTGTCCGGCGTGCGCCGTGCGCCATTCCCCCGACGGTACGACCCACTGCGCGTGATTTCGCCGTAGTGGGTTTCGCATCTCGGCGGGATGTAGCAACCTCGTGGCTGTCAGGAATGTTCAAGAAGGTGCAGCCCATGCCACATGCGCAGGAAACTACAGCTTTTTCTTCCAGCCCCGAGCCGGCGTTCTACCGCCTCGCCGACGTCATCCGCATCACCGCCTTGAGCCGGTCCAGCATCTACCGGCGTATCGCCGCTGGCGAGTTTCCACTTCAGGTGTCACTTGGCGGTCGGGCAACGGGATGGCGCAGGGAAGCGCTGCAGGCGTAGATTGGCGATCCTGCGGGCTTTCGCCCCTTGACGACCTGCGAGGTGAAGCGAAGCTTGTCAGGCGCCCGTGTCCGGCAGGTGTCTGCAACCGCACCTGGCTCTCCGCCCAATCCCGGGTGAGCATCCGGCGCCTAACCAACTCGCATTCACCAAGCAATCTGCCAACGCGTAAGCGTGAGCCAGTGATCACGGCCACGGGTGGTGTCGACAGGAGAAGAGGTCAACCAGTCGGCGGTGAGCACTCGGAACGATTTGTCCTCACTCAAGCGACCGCCAATTCCGCGGACAGTTCGGGGTGCATCACGATGAGTTGCAACAACTTTAATGCCGCCCCCGGCGGCGAGAACCGGCCTTGTTCCCAGTCGCGCAAAGTCGCCACGGGTGTTCCGATGCGCTCGGCAAAATCGGCCTGCGTCAGTCCGCTCTTTTGTCGAGCTTGGCGCACCAGGATTTGTTCAGGCGTGTTCACGCGTCCCACGCCCTCCTTGGCTTCCGTCAACGCCTGACGCAGGTCAGGCAGCACCTCGCCCGCATCGGCCTCGATGGCCCTTGCCACGGCTTCGATGTCGATCTTCCTGATGCCCACGTCACACCGCCTTTCTGATCTCGGAGGGAGCCATATTCCCGCGCTCCGCCTTGGCGTACACCGCCACCAACAACACGATCTCTTCCTCGGTCAGGTTGAAGTAGATCACCCTTGCACCGCTCGACTTGCCCGCCCCGGCACGCGCCCAGCGCACTTTGCGCGCACCATCTGCACCCGGAACAACATCCCCCGCCAGCGGGTTGGCTGCGATCCAGTCGATGAAAGCCAATCGCTCATCTTCCGACCAGACTCTTTCGGCCTGCTTCTGGAAGGTTGGCGTCTCGACAACGATGCGCAGCGCTCCGTTGGAATTATACGGGAATCCCGTAGTCATGTGGTATCTCCTCTTGAAGTCCGGACGTCACGGTCTGCCCGCATCAGCAAAGGCACTGCAAACACGATGCATCAGGCACGCCGGGCTGGATGGCTTGGTGCCCTCACGAACTGCAGCACGTTGTCCCCGTCCTGCACAGGCATCCTTCCGGCCTCCAGCTCGTCCAGGAAGTCGGCCTGTTGATTTCCACGCAGAACTGACCCACCGCCACGGGTAATTTCCGTCCAAATCTGACCCACGTAAGAACCCTAACCTGCTGCTTTTAGTGGCAGGAGCACAGGAGTGATTGACGTGGCGACATTGAGTGTCATCAGGCGTTGGGCACTGCGTGAGCATCTGTCCCTGCGCGAGATAGCCCGGCGCACCGGCCTGTCTCGCAACACCATCAAGAAGTACCTGCGGGCCGGTGAGGCTGAGCCGCGTTATGCCAAGCGCGTGGGCATCAGCAAGCTGGACCCCTTTGCTGAGAAGCTGTCCGGCTGGCTCAAGACCGAGACCGGCAAGTCGCGCAAGCAGCGGCGCACGGTCAAGCAGATGCATGCCGACCTGGCCGCGCTGGGCTACGACGGCTCGTACAACCGCGTGGCGGCCTTCGCGCGTGTCTGGCTGGCCAAGCGGCAGGAGGCCGAGCGAACCACCGGCCGTGGCACCTTCGTGCCCCTGACCTTCGGCGTCGGCGAGGCGTTCCAGTTCGACTGGAGCGAGGACTGGGCTGTGATTGGCGGTGAGCGGACCAAGCTGCAGGTCGCGCACACCAAGCTCAGCCACAGCCGCGCCTTCATCGTGCGAGCCTACCTGCTGCAGACCCACGAGATGCTGTTCGACGCCCACAACCACGCGTTCCGCGTGCTGGGCGGCGTGCCTCGGCGCGGCATCTACGACAACATGAAGACCGCCGTCGACAAGGTGCGTCGCGGCAAGGAGCGCGACGTCAATGCGCGCTTCGGCGCCATGGTCAGCCACTTCCTGTTCGAGGCGGAGTTCTGCAACCCGGCCTCTGGCTGGGAGAAGGGCCAGGTCGAGAAGAACGTGCGCGATGCGCGCCACCGGCTCTGGCAGCCCGTGCCGGCCTTCGCCACGCTGGCGGCATTGAACGACTGGTTGGAAGCCCGTTGCACGGCCCTGTGGCGCGAGATTGAGCACGGCAAGCTGCCAGGCACCGTCGCCGACGTCTGGGCCCAGGAGCGGGCACTGCTGATGCCGTTGCCGCGCCCGTTCGATGGCTTCGTGGAGCACACCAAGCGCGTCTCGCCCACCTGCCTGGTGACCTTCGAGCGGGTGCGCTACAGCGTGCCGGCCTCGTACGCGAACCGCCCGGTGAGCCTGCGCGTCTATGCCGAGCGGATTGTGGTCGCGGCCGAGGGCCAGCTGCTGTGCGAGCACCGGCGCGTCATCGAGCGGCGCCACGACAGCGCTGGCCACACCGTCTACGACTGGCGGCACTACCTGGCGGTGCTGCAGCGCAAGCCGGGTGCGCTGCGCAACGGCGCACCCTTCGTTGAACTGCCAGCGGCGTTCCGCCAGCTGCAGGCCGCTCTGCTCAAGCAACCCGGCGGCGACCGCGAGATGGTCGAGGTGCTGGCCTTGGTGCTGCACCACGACGAGCAGGCCGTGCTGACCGCCGTCGAGCTGGCCCTGGAGGCCGGCGTGCCGACCAAGATGCACGTGCTCAATGTGCTGCACCGGCTGCTGGACAGCAAGGCCGCGCCACCGCCGGTGACTGCACCTCAGGCGCTGCGCCTGGTCCGCGAACCGCTTGCCAACGTGAACCGCTATGACGACCTGCGGGCGTCGGAAAGGAAGGTGCGCCATGCGCCATGACCCCGCCAGCGCTGCCATCGTCATCATGCTGCGCGAACTGAAGATGTTCGGCATGGCGCAGGCCGTCTCTGAACTGGCCGAGCAAGGGGCACCGGCCTTCGAGGCCGCGCAGCCAATGCTCGCGCAGCTGCTTAAGGCCGAGACTGCTGAGCGCGAAGTACGGGCTGTGGCCTACCAGCTCAAGCAGGCCAAGCTGCCGGCGTACCGGGACCTGGCCGGCTTCGACTTCAGCAACAGCGAAGTGAACGAAGCCCTGGTGCGCCAGCTGCACCGCTGCGAGTTCATGGAGAACGCGGAGAACGTGGTGCTGGTCGGCGGTCCAGGCACGGGCAAGACGCACTTGGCCAGCGCCATCGGGGTGCAGGCCGTCGAGCACCATCGGCGCCGGGTTCGCTTCTTCTCCACGGTCGAGCTGGTCAACCTGCTCGAGCAGGAGAAGGTCTGCAACAAGAGCGGGCAGATGGCCCATCGCCTGGCTCACATGGACATGGTGGTGCTCGACGAGCTGGGCTACTTGCCCTTCAGCGCATCGGGCGGGGCCTTGCTGTTCCACCTGCTCAGCAAGCTCTACGAGCGCACCAGCGTGGTCATCACGACCAACCTGAGCTTCAGCGAATGGGCCAGCGTGTTCGGCGATGCCAAGATGACCACGGCGCTGCTGGACCGCCTCACGCACCACTGCCATATCCTTGAGACCGGCAACGACAGCTACCGGTTCAAGAACAGCTCCGCGCAACCCACCAAGAAGGAGTCCAAACCGAAGAAGTTATCCACACCGTGAGCCCTGCTGGGCTCTATCCAGGGTGGGTCAAAGTTCGATGGAAATGGTGGGGGTGCGGCAGAAAACTTGGACGGTTTAAGCCGCGAGCCCAAGGTTGCGCCGGTACTCGATGGGGCTGCGGGCTCCCAGCGAGATCTTGATCCGGTCCGCGTTGTACCAAAGGATGTAGGAGTGCAGCACCGCGATGAAGTCCTCAATGGTCGTGGACAGCCAGCTGCGCGCGTAGAACAGCTCGGTCTTCAGGCGGCCGAAGAAGCCCTCACACGCAGCGTTGTCCGGCGAGCATGCCTTGCGGGACATCGAGCGCGCAAGCCTTGCATCGGCGATCCGAGACAGCCATCCAGGCCACCGATAGTGGGTGGATTCAACCGGTCGTCGCAACACCTTCAATCAAGGAGGTGTTTATGGGCCGACCTGCGGGTTGGATGCAGGAGCTGACAGGGCGTGGTGCGATGCGCTCACCTGGAGCGCCGTCGCTTCGACGTGAAGTGGAGCGGCAGTTCTGGCAGCAGATTGCTACTGGAATCACGAGCGAGAAGGCCGCAGAAGCCGTGGGCGTATCGCAGCCGGTAGGCTCGCGCTGGTTCCGGCATCGTGGCGGGATGCCATTGTTCATGTCGACGCCTGTTTCCGAGCGGTACCTGTCCTTTGCAGAGCGAGAAGAGATTGCCGTGCTACGCGCCCAGGACATCGGTGTGAGGGAGATAGCTCGCCGTCTGGGACGAAGCCCCTCGACCGTGTCCCGAGAGCTGACACGTAATGCTGCAACACGTAGCGGCAAGCTCGACTATCGGGCATCGGTCGCGCAGTGGAAAGCCGAGCTTGTGGCCAGGAGGCCAAAGCCGGCCAAGCTGGTCACCAACTCGCAGCTGCGTCGCTATGTCCAGGATCGCTTAGAAGGTAAGCTGCATGACGCTCGAGGCAAAGAAGTCACTGGTCCTCGGCAGGCACCATTCATTGGGCGCAACAAGCCCCACCGCGGAGACCGCAAGTGGGTGAAAGGGTGGTCACCGGAGCAGATTGCACATCGCTTGCGGGTCGACTTCCCCGATGATCCATCGATGCGCATCTCCCATGAAGCCATCTACCAGTCCCTGTACATCCAGGGCCGAGGGGCTCTCAAGCGCGAGCTGGTGAGCTATCTGCGCACGGGTCGTGCCTTGCGTACGCCGCGGGCTAGGGCACAGGCCAAGGCATGGGCACACGTCAGCGAGGAGGTGATGATCTCCGGCCGACCGTCCGAGGCCGATGATCGGGCCGTTCCTGGCCACTGGGAGGGAGACCTGATCATCGGGCTGAACCGGTCTGCCATCGGCACGCTGGTGGAGCGATCGACCCGCTTCACCGTGCTTGTGCACTTGCCGCGAGAGACCGGATATGGACTGACTCCCCGAACGAAGAACGGACCTGCACTGGCGGGCTATGGTGCCATCACCATGGCCAATGCCCTCAAGCAAACAGTGACCACGCTGCCTGCGCAACTGTGGCAGTCACTGACCTGGGACCGCGGCAAGGAACTGTCCGACCATGCTCGGTTCACCATTGAATCCGGCGTGAAAGTCTTCTTCGCCGATCCTCACAGCCCCTGGCAGCGCGGTACGAATGAAAACACCAACGGCCTGCTACGCCAGTACTTCCCCAAGGGCACTGACTTGTCCCGATGGGACGCGCGCGAGCTCCAATCTGTGGCCAACACCTTGAACAGCAGGCCACGCAAAACGTTGGACTGGAGGACTCCCGCGGAGGCGCTTAACGACTACCTAAAATCCGCCGCGTAACCCGGTGTTGCGACGACCGGTTGAATCCACCCTATCCAAGCTGTACGTGCCCCATGGAGATGACTACCTGGAGGTCTCGTTCGCGGACCTTCGCATGCCCGCGGTGAGCCTGTGGGAGGTCCAGGCGGCCACGCGCCATTTGCGCCTGGCCGGTCAGAAGTCCATCAACCCCGCGCTGCTGGTCGAAGCCATCGACAAGCAGCGTGCGATCGTGCGGGCCGCGCAGGCCAAGACCCGCAAGATGCGCCGCAAGCAACAGGTCGCCTACCGTCCGGCCACAGTAGGTATCGATCCGCTGAACGATCCCGCTGCAGCGGAGTCGCCGTCCGACATCGACTGGAGCAAGCCGGCCGTGCCCTTTGAGGGAGAAGTTTGGCCCAGCCGCCGCCGCTGACCGAAGACCTGGAGGACTGCCATGCTCGTTCATACACACCTCACTGCCGAGGCACGTGTCATCACTGACCTCGACGACGCGAAGCGGATCGCCCACCTGGCCGAGGATCGCTGGATCGACTACCCGCGAGCGCGCCAAGCTTTGCAGGAGTTGGAACGCTTGTTGGGCTGCCCTGAACGGACCCGCATGCCAGGGCTCTTGCTGCACGGAGAGTCCAACATCGGGAAGTCCATGGTCATCCAAAAGTTCCTGCGCGCACACCCAGCACGTGAGTTCAACACTGCCACGGGTCTACTGCAGGGCGATGTCCTGGCCGTCGAGATGCCTTCTGCACCGCAGGAGCGGCGCCTGTATGGGCAGCTGCTCATGGCCCTGAATGCGCCCTATCGTCCAGGAGACCGTCTGGCCGCCGTGGAATACACCGCCTTGACGCTGCTGCGCAAGGTAGCGCCGCGCATGATCGTCGTCGACGAGGTGCACAACCTGCTGGCCGGCACCGCTCACGAGCAGCGCGCATCGCTCAACCTGCTGAAGTTCCTGTCCAACCAGCTCAAGTGCGCGATCGTCGTGCTCGGCACACGTGACGCGCTCGCTGCGATACAGACCGACGCCCAGATCGCCAGTCGTTTCCCAGGCTTTGAACTTCCGCGGTGGCAGGAGAACGAAGATTTCCGTGGTTTCCTGGCCGGATTTGAGCGGCAGCTGCCGCTGCGGCAGGCATCTCGGATCTCAGGGAGCCGCGCCATGGTCAGCGCGATCATGAGCGCTACCAGCGGCATCACGGGGCACATCAGCGAGTTGTTGTCTCGCGCGGCGGAGGCGGCGATACGCTCGAAGAAGGAGTGCATCACGCCCGAGCTTCTGCAGTCTGTGATCGGCGCACGCTCGTTCGCATGAGCATCGCTGTCGCGCGGCATACCGGCCTGCCCTTCGTCCCTCAACCGGGACCGGATGAGCTTCTCGGCTCGTGGCTTCTGCGCGTCGCGCAGCTCTACGGCCTGAGCTTGGCGACGCTGCTGGGCCGGCTGGGTGCCCTGCCGACCGACGTTGCTCACCTTCCTCATTGGTTCTCCATCGACGCCAACGCCGTCCGCTTGGATGCCCTCTCCGCGGCGACGCACTTGTCACGATCCGATCTCGCAAAGCTGACTCCGTCAGCTTGCAGGCCCCGCTGGCCAGAAGAACTCGGGGCGTGCGAGCAATGCCTGATGGACAAGACAGACGCCGGCGAACCGCTCATGTGGAACAGGAATTGGATGGGTCCCTTGGCCACCGTGTGCAACATCCACGGCACATGGCTGACGCCGGTGGCGACGCGCAGGCTGACGGGCGTGCGACATACGGGGGCGGTCGGCGATGCAGTTCAGCCTGTGGCCGCGGCGCCCACACTTCTCGATGAAGAGCCCGCTCGTGTGGGCGACGCCTTGTGGTTGCAGGCTCTACTCTTGGCGAGGACAGCAGTACGGCTGTCCTGGGGGATGACCCAGCCGAGCGATCTGATTCGGATCGTGAACGCTGTGGCTCATGAGTTGATCACCGTGCCAACCTCCGCCCTGAGCGCACACTGTCCTCCAGCAAATTGCAGAGCACCGGCAGTCAGGAGCTTCGGGTTCAAGTCCGCGGCTGGTCAGCGGGTTGTGACGTGGCTGCCAACCCGCCTACGTCAACGCCAATGGCTCTTGGCCAGAGTCGCGCACGTCTTGCGTTGGGCACCTGCGGCGCGTACGTTTCAAGTCTGCTGGTCATCGGCTTCAGTCTCGCGCTTGGCGTCGACGGTCGGATGGCCCGATGGGGCACTCGCCTGGGTGTGCCCCAACGCAGCTGACTTGGCCCTGCGACAAGACAACTTGCGAAGGGAGTACGGCATCTCGCCCAGCTACTTCAAAGCACGCTCGGCCCTGCTTGCTTCGATCCGATAAACAGACCAGCCGGCGCAGCCCTACAACCGCCGCCGAGATGCGTTTGCAAATTACTCGTTCAGGCTAGCGGGTTGTTCATTCCAATTTGCAGTTATTTCGTACTTCCACACCTGCGTGAGAACGATACCAGTCGGTTACGCCTTGTAGACCCTGGCGCGCGCATCCGCATCCGCTTGAAGAAGGGATGGTTGGACTGCGCTTGTTGCAGGGCCAGGAGGCCTACTGCGCTTGGCTGTGCTGCTGAGCGATCAGCAGCCGCGTCAGGGCAGGCCCTTGGGGGCCATCAGCATGCCGCGCCTGAAGGTTTCTGCGATCAACATGCGCCGTCCCTCGGGCGTCGCGATGCAGTAAAGCCGCGATGCGTCTGGGTCCGGCAAACTGCGTATTCCACGCCATCGCGGGCACCGTTCCGCGCTGATGGCGGGCAGCGTTCCATCTGATCGCGGGCAGCAGTCCGCGCGATCACGGGCAGCGTTCCAAACGATGGCGGGCACGATTCCATTCTGATGGCGGGCAGCTGCCGCGGCCCCGGGGTGACCTATCGCAACCGGGCATAGCCTCGCGCGCTTTGTGTTGAACGAAGCGAGAGCGAGGCGATGCCCACACCGAAGGTACCCATGAGCAAGATCAGAAGAGTTCTCCAACTGCTGCACGAGGCCGACCTGAGCCAACGCGAGGCAGCCCGCGCCGCTGGCGTGAGCAAGAGCTGCGTGAGCGACATCGCCAGCCGCGCCCGCGCCGCAGGCCTGCCCTGGGCGCAGGCCCGCGCGCTGGACGACGACGCCCTGCACGCACGGCTGCACCCCGCCCCCGTGGCACGCAGCGCCCGCCACCTGGAGCCCGAGTGGGCACAGGTCCACCAGCAGCTCAAACGCCCCGGCGTCACGCTGCAGCTGCTGTGGGAGGAGTACCAGCTCGCCCACGATGGCCGCGCCTACAAGTACAGCGCCTTCTGCGACAAATACGCCGCCTTCGCGCGCAGCCTGAAGCGCTCCATGCGCCAGGTGCACAAGGCCGGCGAGCGGCTGTTCGTGGACTACGCCGGCCAGACCGTGGAGCTGGTGGACATCAACAGTTGCGAGATCACCCGCGCGCAGATCTTCGTGGCCGTGCTGGGCGCCTCCAACCTCACGTACGCCTGCGCCACGCGCACGCAGCAGGCCGAGGACTGGGTGCGCTCGATCATCGCGGCCCTGGAGTTCATCGGCGGCGTGCCCCGCCTGCTGGTGCCCGACCAGCCGCGCGCGTTGATGGCCCGGCCCGACCGCTACGAGCCCACGGCCCACCGGCTGCTGGCCGAACTGGGCGATCACTACGGTGTCGCGATCCTGCCGGCGCGCCCGGCGCACCCGAAGGACAAAGCCAAGGTGGAAGTCGGCGTGCAGGTCGTGGAGCGCTGGATCCTGGCGCGGCTGCGCGAGCGCCGCTTTATCAACCTGGGCGAGCTCAACCGGGCCATCGCCCCACTGCTCACGCAGCTCAACGAGCGGGCCTTCAAGAAGCTGCCCGGCAGCCGGCGCAGCGCCTTCGAGCAGATGGAGCGCGCGGCCCTGTCGCCGCTGCCGGCCGCGCCGATGCAGGTGGCGCGCTTCAAACTGGCGCGCGTGAACATCGACTACCACGTGGAGTACGAAGGGCACTACTACAGCGTGCCGCACCGCCTGGTGCCTGCCTGCAGGACATCGACTGGCGCGCCTCGCGCGGCCTGAACCGCGCGCTGATGGCCGAGCTGGCCGGCGTCGGCTGGGTGCGCGAGGGCCGCAGCGTGCTGCTCACCGGGGCCACCGGCTGCGGCAAGACGTGGCTGGCCTGCGCGCTGGCGCGCCAGGCCGCGCGCGCCGGCCATGCCGTGCTGTACACGCGCACCGCGCGGCTGCTGGAGGAACTGCATGTGGCCCATGGCGACGGCAGCTTCAAGCGCCGGCTGGGCCAACTGGCGCGGCTGCAACTGCTGGTGCTGGACGACTTCGCGCTGACGCCGATTGCTGCGCATGAACGGGGCGATCTGCTGGAATTGCTCGACGACCGCGTGGGCACCCGGGCCACCATCATCACCAGCCAGTTGCCGCCGGCGGCCTGGCACGCCTGGCTGGGCGAGCCCACGCTGGCCGATGCGATCCTGGATCGCGTGGTGCACGGTGCACACAAGATCGCGCTCAAGGGCGAGTCGATGCGGCGCAGCCGCGCCAACGCCGCCAACGCCGTCGGCGTCACCGAAGCCGCCATGGCCGAGGACATCAGCCAGGCCGGCTGATACCTGCGCTGACGCGCAGCAGGCCGTGGCATACCAGCCATGGCGCCGCCTGCACCGCCTTGCCCACCGCGGCGGTCGGTTCGTCGCAAGCGCCGACCGCCGCCGTGGACAAGGCTGCCGAGCCCCTCATCCAAACGTCTTCATCGCCTTCGGCGCACCGGTTACCCACCCGGCGCTGCGCGCCGCGTGGATAACCGGCAAGCCCCGCGTTCCACGCTGATCGCGGGCACCTGCACTACCATCGCGCCCGTCACTCCGGGCCACAAGCGGCTGCCCGCCATCACGCGGAACGCTGCCCGCGATCAGCGCGGAATGCTGCCCGCCATCGTTTGGAATGGGTGTCCGCGATCAGTGGAATGCGCAGGCAAACCTCCCGCGGCAGACCACAGGCGCTCCAGCAGCGCCGTTTCGAGGCTCAAGAAGTGGCGCCTCACCCACAGCCGCGAAAGCAGATGCCCGATGGGCAACACGCCGGCTTCCAGGTCACGGCGGATGTCTGCCTGAAGGCCATCCAGGGCGATGTACGCCAGGTTGTCCATCATCACCTGAACGACGCATACATGGGCGATACCGACACCAGTGTGGTGAGGATGGGGGCACTTGCGCCCGTGCTCAACACGTTGCCCAGCGTGAGCTCGGCGCGCGAGATGCGGCCAGAGACCGGTGCGACGACCTGGGTGTAGCCGAGGTTGTCAACCTTCTCAACCGCCTCCATCCGGCCGGAGTAGGTTTGCCATTCGGCGATGGGCTTGGCGATGACGGTCGCCACGTCGACCTGCACTGCCGGAGCCTGCTTTGCCTCGGAGGCATGAGCCGCCGCGATGGGGCTGCTATCGTGGCTCGGCCCGTTGATGGTGATGGCTGCCGCACCCGCGATGGCGGTGACGAAGCCACCTTCGAGACCAACGTGTTCGCCGTGGTCGAAGTCACGCAGGCGTTCCTGCCCTTGCTCCGCGCGGCGCCGGCAGCTCGCATCGTCAACGTGTCGAGCCAACTGGCCTCGTTCGGATGGCACACGGACCCCAGCTCGCCCATCTACAACTTCAAAATTCCCGCCTATAACGCCTCCAAGAGCGTGGTGAACTCGTTGACGGTGCACCTCGCCTACGAGCTGCGCGACACCCCCATCAAGGTGAACGCCATCCACCCTGGCTACGTCCAGACCGACATGAACGGCGGTCACGGCGAAATTTCGGTGCCGGAAGGGGCGAATAGCAGCGTGGAGATGGCGCTTCTCGCGGAGGATGGTCCGTCGGGCACGTTTACCCACCTCGGCAAGCCGTTGCCCTGGTAAGCCCGCCGTCGCAGCGCCCGCGCAGGCCTGCGATGTGATGAGACGCCACGATAAGTTGCGAGCCCCTGCGATAAGGGGCGAGGGCCGTTGATAAGGCCCGTTGCCGGTGTTGCTGGAGCATGGAGCCGGGCAGTCGATGGAGTTGCACCTCAGGGTTCTTCGCTACGACCGGCCTGCGAGCGGGCGCGGTCTGCGTCCGCTCGCCATTCCAGCTAGCAACCCGACAATGAGCGAGACAACCATGGACAACGTCATTGAGGCGCCCGCAGAGGCAGGCATAGGCAGCAAGAAGCTCTTCGAGAACGACAAGGTCATCGTTTGGGACTTCGTTCTTCCAGCAGGGCAGGAGACCCCCGTCCACATGCACAACCACTCGTACATGTGGTTCGCGGTTCAAGGCGCACCGCTTCAAATCTACGACGAGCACGGCAACGACGTGGGACTGTTCCCCGTCCCCACCGACGGAGTCTTCGAACTCAAGGTCGAAGGCGACACCATCGAGGTCATGTCGGACATCGGCAAGGGCGTGAAGGTCCCGTCCAAGCACAAAGCCAAGAACGTGGGCAATGAGACGTACCGCGAAATCCTGGTGGAGTGGAAGTAGCTAAGCCACCGCTGGCATAGGCTGTCGAAGCTGCCCGACGAGGACCGGGCGCCTCGTCCGCAGCAGGCCGGCCTGCATGCATCTCGAGCGGACGACCGCTCGAGGCCCGCGTCCCGCGGCGCAACTACATCACCTCGACAATTTTGCGGTACTTGCTGGGGGCGAACCCCTGCATGCCAACGAAGAACCGCGTGAAATTTCCAGCGGTGTCGAAGCCAAGGTCGAATGCGATGTCCTGCAGCTTGACGTCGCGCTGAGCTACTTTGCGCAGCCCGCATTCCATCTTCAGCATGTTGATGAACAGCGCGGGCGGCATACCTGTGGACTTCCTGAAGAGCCGGAAGAACTGCGCTCGCGACAGCCCGGATTCCACAGCCATGTCTTCCGGTGTCGCGGTGGGTTCCTCGCAGGACAGCATGCGCTCGACGATGCGCCTGATGCGCGCGTCGTAGTCCAGTTCACCGCGCTCGCCGGCAAAGTGCAGAAGGTCGCGCGGCGGTGCGAGTGTCAAAATCTCAGCGAAGATGGATGCGATGAGGTTCTCCATGTCGCGAGGACTTGGCGGCTCGCGCTGAGTCAGGGCGTCCATCACATCGTCGCGACCGCGCTCGAGCAGGGGCGTCAGCACTTGGACTGGTCGGGCGAAGAACTTGGGGTGCGCGCTGTACGCGAACCGCCGGTCCACCTGCTTCAACCAGTGTGGGTTGAGGTAGAGCGCGAGCAGGACGGTCTTCTCCTCCGTCTCGCGAAAGTTGTAGAAGTGCGGCTCCCAGGCGTTAATCAACAGCGCGCCGTGGGCCGTGACGGGGTACTCCTTGCGGCCGATGCCGAAGTCGATGTCGGCGCCGCCAATCTTGAAAACGATGTGGCATTCCCGATGCGCGTGAAGCGCCATGGAATGGTCCAAGCGGACCAGCACGACTCTTCCAAACGTCCCGTGGATGATGCGAAGTGGGTCTGACATAGCTGCTCCTCAACCGTGCCCAATCGTTCACACCGTGTTGGGCTCTAGGGCTACACCGCCCTGAGGGGTTGCGCCGGCCGCTCGCAGCGATGTCGACGCATCGACCAAGAAAAATCGCGAGACCATCTCCTTGGCGATTTCAACGGCTCGCTTGAGGCTGACGTCAATGTGCTCAGTGAGCACTTGAAGCGCCTCCTCAGTCCTCCTGTGGGCGACCAAGTCGATGACGTTGATGTGAGCGTCGAAGGCCTTCAGATTCCACGCTGACAGCTGCTCGATATCGATGTGCCGTGCGACATGGATGCGGCGGGTCACCATCTCGGCGAAGGAGACCAGTTCCTTGTTTTGGGAAAGGGCCACAAGCCTTCGATGGAACTCCTCGTCCGCAAGGACGAGGTCGCCAGTCGACAGGTCCTGAGCCCGTTGCATGACGCCAACCCAGTAGGCCTTGACCGCAGCGATGTCCGCGTCCGAGGCACGCAGAACCGCTAGATGAACTGCCCGCCGCTCCAGTGCGATTCGGACCTGGTAGAGGTCGAACACCTCGTCCACGCTGATGGCCTTGCGGAAGAAGCCCTTGTTCAGCACGAACTCGAAGAGGCCTTCCGACGAGAGTCGGTTCAGGGCTTCCCGCAGCGTGGCACGGGCGACGCCAAGTTCCTCGCTGAGGCCCTTCTCGTTGATGCGCGACCCCGGCTTGAAGTCGTACCGCATGGCGCGGTCACGCAGCTCGTAGTAGAGCCGCTCAACGCTGCTTTCGTCGCGAACGGTTGGCGGCTTTTTCGAGGCCTTCCGGCTGGCTGTTCGCATGGTCCTACACCTGCCTATCCGTGGTCACCAACGAGGCCGCATGCACGCTCGTGCAGACCGGGGATGGCCGGTCGATTTGTGCCTGTAAACGAGGGATTTCCATGAGCTTCTGCGAACGTTGGTGAGCCGGAATGATAAGTGTCGACACTTGTACCGGCATAGAGTTATAGAACTGCTCCGGCCGCGGTTCAAGTGCGTGGTTTCCCGGGGATTGGTCTCAGCTGCGAGCAGGAATTTGGCCGGCATTGAGCGGCGTTGCCGCTCAGCCGACTCGGGCACCGCGCCCTATTTTGTGGACGTTGCAAATGAACCTTCGTACGGTGAGCCTTGACGACAAGTACACGCTTCGCAGCGGGCGAGTTTTCATCACAGGAACGCAGGCACTGGTACGGCTGCCGCTGACGCAGCAGCTGCGAGACAAGGCTGCGGGCCTGAGCACCGCCGGCTACATCACGGGCTACCGCGGGTCGCCGCTTGGCACGTTCGACGAGCAAATCAACAAGGCCTCCAAACACCTCGGCGCGCACGACGTCGTGTTCGTGCCCGGGGTGAACGAAGACTTGGCCGCGACGGCGGTGTGGGGCTCTCAGCAGGCCGAAGCCGCTGGGGAAGGCAAGTACGACGGTGTCTTTGCGCTGTGGTACGGCAAGGGCCCTGGCGTCGACCGCACAGGCGATGCGTTCAGGCATGGGAACTTGGCCGGCTCATCGAAGAATGGCGGCGTCCTCGTTCTGATGGGCGACGACCATACGTGCGAGTCGTCGACGACCTGCCACCAGAGCGAATTCGCGATGGTCGACGCGATGATTCCGGTGCTCAGTCCTGCTGGCGTGCAGGAAATCCTCGACTTCGGCGTAGTGGGCTGGGCGCTGTCGCGCTACAGCGGTTGTTGGGTTGGGATGAAGTGCGTCAAGGACACGGTAGAGGCGACCGCATCGATTGAAGTCGCCATCGACCGTGTGCGCATCAACCTGCCTGAGGGCCTCCAGATGCCTGCGGACGGCTTGAATCTCCGGCAGCCAGACACGCCGCATGCGCAGGAGGCGCGGCTTCACCGGCATAAGCTGGAGGCGGTGAAGGCCTTCGCCAGGGTCAACGCCATCGACCGCACCGTCGTCGATGGGGAGGACGCCAAGCTCGGCATCATCACGCACGGCAAGAGCTACCTGGATGTGCTTCAAGCATTGCATGACCTTGACCTCAGCGAGGAGCAGGCGGGCAAGCTCGGCCTGCGCATCTACAAGGTTGGCATGACTTGGCCGCTCGAACCCACCGGTGCCGCGCTCTTCGCGAAGGGCCTGGAAAAGGTCATCGTCGTCGAGGAAAAGCGCAGCCTGTTGGAGCAGCAGCTCAAGGAGCAGCTCTACGGCAAGCCAGGTGCGCCGACCATCATCGGCAAGCGCGATGAACAAGGGGGCACCCTGTTCCAGTCGGAGCTCGCCCTCGACTCCAATCAAATTGCGGTTGCTCTGGGCCCGCGGCTGCTGGAACTCCACGAAGGCGGGCTTGAAGCGCTCCAGCGTCGCATCGAGCAGATTCGCGCCATGCGTTCTCCCAAGGGGGTCATCGATATCCTGTCTCGCAGCTTCTACTTCTGCAGCGGATGCCCGCACAACTCGTCGACGGTCCTGCCCGAAGGTAGCAAGGGGTATGCGGGCATCGGCTGTAGTTGGATGGCCCAATCGATGGACCGTTCGACGACGGGATACACGCAAATGGGCGCTGAGGGGCTGGCGTGGGTTGGGGAGGCTCCCTTCTCAAAGCGAACGCACATGTTCCAGAACATCGGCGACGGGACGTACTTTCATTCGGGCTTGCTGGCCATTCGCGCTGCTGTCTCCGCGAAGACCAACATCACCTACAAGATTCTGTTCAACGATGCGGTCGCCATGACCGGTGGGCAGCGACACGACGGCACCTTGGATGTGCCGACCATCGCGCGACAAGTCCGAGCGGAGGGCATCCAGCGCATCGCTGTGGTCACCGACGAACCCGGGAAGTACCCAAAGGACATCGATTGGCCAACTGGACTGACGGTCCACCACCGTGACCACCTCGATGTGGTGCAGCGCGAGCTTCGGGAGGTTCAGGGGGCGTCGGCCCTCATCTACGACCAGACCTGCGCGGCCGAGAAGCGCCGCCGCCGCAAGCGGGGCGTGATGCCTGACCCAGCGAAGCGGGTCGTCATCAACGACCTGGTCTGCGAAGGCTGTGGCGACTGCGGGGCAAAGTCCAACTGCGTGTCGGTGCAACCCCTTGAGACTGAGCTCGGGCGCAAGCGCACCATCGACCAGTCGTCCTGCAATAAGGACTTCTCGTGCGTCAAAGGCTTTTGTCCGAGTTTCGTGACAGTCGTGGGTGGCAAGCTGCGCAAGCCACAGCGCGCCGGCGAACAAAGCCGACCGTTCGTGGCTCTTCCCGAGCCAGCGCTTCCGTCTCTCGACGGGCGTGTCTACAGCATCCTGGTCGCGGGCATGGGCGGCACCGGTGTGGTCACGATTGGCGCCATCCTTGGCATGGCAGCGCATCTCCAGGGCCTGGGATGCGGCATTCTGGACATGGCGGGACTGGCCCAAAAAGGCGGCTCCGTGTGGAGCCACCTGCGCTTCGGAGCGACGCCGGGCGCCATCAAGACAATTCGCATCGCAGCGGGTGGCGCCGACCTGATTCTGGGGTGCGACATGATTGTCGCGGGCAACTCAAAGACGCTGGCTGCGGCACGCCCCGGGCGTACGCACATGCTGGTCAACACCCAGGAGACCATGCCTGGTGAGTTCTCCAGGAAGGCCGACATGCAGTATCCGCGCGGCAGCCTTCAACGCAATGTCGTAGACGCCGTCGGCGAAGGCCATGCGCGCTTCATCGAAGCTGGACGCATTGCTACAGCGCTGATGGGCGACAGCATCGCGACCAACCTTTTCATGCTGGGATATGCATACCAGCAGGGCCTGATTCCGTTGGCGAGCGAGGCCATCGAGAAGGCCATCGAACTGAACGGGTCACAGCCGCAAATGAACCAAGAGGCGTTCCTCTGGGGGCGCCGGACAGCCGTTGACCCCACGGCCGTTGACCGGGTTCTCGGCTCGACACAGGCCTCGCTGGCCTCGACTTTGGCACCTTCGGCAATCGCAGACCTGGACGAGGCCATTGCCTGGCGGAAAACCTTCCTAACGGATTATCAGGACGAGCGTTACGCAGACAGGTATCTTGCGCTCGTGGAGCGCGTGCGTGCCGCCGAGCAGGGCAGATTTCCAGGACGGACAGATTTGACGCGCGCCGTCGCGAAGTACTACTTCAAGCTGCTTGCCATCAAGGACGAGTACGAGGTGGCTCGCCTCTACACCGAGACAGAGTTCCTGAAGGGGGTGGAGCGCAACTTCGAGGGCGACTACAGGTTGGTTTTCAACCTCGCACCTCCCTTGCTTGCCAAGCGAGACCGGGAGACTGGTGAGCCCAAAAAGCGAGAGTTCGGTCCATGGCTGCTTCCGGCCTTGCGTCTTCTCGCGAAACTACGCTTCCTCCGTGGGAGCCCCCTCGATGTGTTCGGCTACTCGCAAGAGCGGCGGATGGAACGCAACCTGATTGAGCGCTACGAGTCCAACATCGCCCAGGCCTTGAAAGTACTGACCGCGTCGCGCGACGCAGGCCACCATGACACGGCGTTGAAACTGGCGACGCTTCCTGAGCACATCCGCGGCTACGGCCACGTCCGAGCCCGCAGCGTCGAGGTGGCCAAGCCCGAGGAACAGGCATTGCTCGAGGCGCTGAATCGTAGCGTTATCACCCTGCAGAAGGCTGCGTAGTGCAGCAATCAGTGCCCGCGAGTTCCTCGGTGTAACTCCACCCCGAGGACAAAAGTGAACCGCCCCGCCGGGGCGGTTCACTCAGCTCCTTCGACGCTTCGCCGCTCAGCACTATTTGACCGCCACAACATCCCAGCGTTCGATCACTACTGGTTTCGCGAGAAGCTCGTCCGCATGCTTCATTAGCGCTGCGGCGATAGGCCCATTGAGGTGGGCGGCTCGACCATCTTCGGCTTCGAAAGCGTCGAAGATTGCGAAACTGCTGGGACCGAATTTCAAGGCATACCAGACCGGCGTACCGGTCTCCTCTCGTGCAAGTGGAAGCGCTCCTTTAAGGAACTCCTCTAGCGCGGCTTCCTTACCAGGCTTGGCATCGAGCCGAACAAACAAACCCATTTGCGTCATCTTGATGATCTCCTCGGTGAATGGTTGAGGTTTGTGCTGCCAGGACATTTCAATGATCGGCTGCACACCCAAATCTAGCATCGCAACGCCATAAGGGGACTTGGCAATATTGCCAATTATGATACCGTTCTCGCCATAATGCCATCAACGACGATTTTGGCACTCGATGGCGTGTTCGATACAGGGCTGGCGGCGATACAGGACACCCTGGCGACTGCACGCGACTTGGCTCCCCCTGGCTCCAACGACGCGTGGAAAGCGCAAGTTTTCAGCATCCGCCGCGTAGCACATACCGCGCATGGCCTTGCCATCCCCACCATGCAGGCAGAAGCTCGCTCAAATCCTGAATTTGTGTTTGTCCCAGCCTTGGGTGCCAAGACGAAGGAAGGAATCGAGAAAGCCCTTGCCCATCCGGACGTGCGCCGCGCTGGCGAACTGTTAGGGCGCTGGCAATCGCAAGGAGCCACCATTGCGGCCGCGTGTACGGGGACGTTTGTCTTGGCCGAGGCGGGACTACTCAACGGGCAAGAGGCCACCACAAGTTGGTGGCTCGCTCCCTTCTTCCGCTCGCGCTACCCCGGTGTCACGCTCGATGACAGTCGTTCACTCATACCAGGGAATGCTGTCGTTACCGCAGGCGCGGTGTTGGCACATTTCGACCTGGCGCTTTGGTTCGTTCGTCAACGCAGTCCAGAATTAGCTGACACAGTCGCACGTTACCTCATGCTAGACCCCCGGTCGCCTCAGTCCACCTATGCCATTCCCGACCATTTGCGTCACACGGACCGGTTGGTGAAGCTCTTCGAAAAGTGGGCTCGTCAAAACCTCGATGCGGGCTTCTCCTTGGGACGGGCTGCGACCTTTGTCGGCACGAGCGAGCGGACCTTATCTCGCCGGCTTTACACGATCTTGGGTCGTTCGCCCCTGGCATACTTCCAAGACCTTCGTGTTGAGCGAGCAACTTATCTGCTGAAGACGACCCAGCTGAGCATTGATGAGGTCGCAACACGTACCGGCTACGACAACGCGGCCACGCTCCGCACGCTGTTACGCCGAAAGACTGGCCGCACCGCGTCGGAGATCCGACGCTCAAACCAATTCGGAACGTAGATGCGCAAAGCGCGAACCTAAAACGGAGAACCGTCCTGTGCCCTTAACCCTCTACGACGCCATTGTCGGCAGGGCGGATTCAAACCTGAAGTGCAACACCTGCGATCGCATAAGGTCCGCAGATGCCAGCCTCCCGTTGCCGCCCGTACATCCAACTCCAACCCGAAGATCGCGTCACCATTGCCAGCCTGCGCCAGCAAGGTGTTGGTGTTCGCGCCATTGTCCGCGTGCTGCAACGCTCGCCGTCCACCGTCAGCCGTGAACTGCAACGCAATGGCTGCGAAGGGCCATACGCAAGCGCTGCCGCTCAGGGGCGCTGCCACAAGCGCCGCTTGAGCGCCCGCCCTGCGCGCAAGCTCGATCCTGAGGGCGTCATGTTTGGTGTCGTGCGCCATTGCCTGGGCCTGCGCTGGTCGCCCCAGCAGATTGCCCTGATACTGGCGAGCATCTACCCCAAGGGCCACCCGTACCGCGGGTCGCACGAAACGATCTACAACTGCATCTATGCCCAGCCCGTGGGCGAGCTCAAGCGCGAGCTGGTGGCTTGCCTGCGCCAAGCGCACGACAAGCGGCTGCCGCGCAGCAAGGGCCAGGACCGGCGAGGGCAGATCCCGGACATGCTCAGCATCCACGTGCGCCCGCCCGAGGTCGAGGACCGGCAGTTCCCCGGCCACTGGGAAGGCGATCTGATCAAGGGCGAAGCCAATGCCAGCGCCGTGGGCACGCTGGTCGAGCGCACCAGCCGCCTGCTGATGCTGGTCAAGCTGCCGCACCCCATGTTGTGGATCGCGGATGCTGAGAAGGGGCCCACGGATCCCGAGAACTGGAGTATCCGATAAGTCGTTGATTACGCTAATCATTTCTTTCAAGTCCCGGTCAACAGCCGCGTTGCCGCATTCCAACACACGCGCCTGGGCGGCTCGCCGATCTTGCAAATGCCGGCGGTCGGCTCAAAGTGAACCGCCCCGGAATTCGCGGAGGCCCGTTGGCTTGAGTCAGGCCGACATGGCCTGCTGCTCAAGAGTTCGATAGTAGTTGGCCTCGAACTCGGCCGGTGGCACGTACCCGATGGGTTCGAGCAGGCGCTGGTGGTTGAACCAGGCCACCCATTGCAGCGTCGCCAGCTCTACCGATTCCTTGGTCTTCCACGCACTGCGCCGATGGATGACTTCGGCCTTGTACAGCCCATTGATGGTCTCGGCCAGCGCGTTGTCGTAGGAGTCGCCCTTGCTGCCCACGGAGGGCTCGATGCCGGCCTCGGCAAGCCGTTCGGTGTAGCGGATGCTGACGTACTGCGATCCGCGGTCGGAGTGGCACACAAGGGCATCTTCGCGCTGCGGACGACGGTCGTACAGCGCCTGCTCCAGTGCGCCCAACACGAAGTCCGTCCGCATGGAGCTGCTCGTGCGCCAGCCCACGATGCGCCGCGCAAACACGTCCACGACGAAGGCCACGTACAGCCAGCCTTGCCAGGTGGACACGTACGTGAAGTCCGACACCCAAAGCTGGTTGGGCCGCTGCGCGTTGAACTGGCGATTGACCCGGTCCAGCGGGCAAGGCGCTTTGGCGTCGCTGATCGTGGTGCGTGCGGCCTTGCCACGCATCACGCCGCGCAGACCCATGTGGCGCATGAGTCGTTCCACGGTGCAGCGGGCCACCGTGACGCCCTCGCGCTGCAACTGGTGCCAGACCTTGTCGGCGCCGTAGACCCGCAGGTTCGATTGCCACACGCGCTCGATCTGCGGCATCAGCACCGCATCGCGTTTCGCGCGGGCGCACAGCAGCTCGGGGTGGCGCTGGCGGGCCGCATGGCGCCGGTACGCCGACGGGGCGACCTGCAGTGCCCTGCAGATCGGCTCGACCCCGTGCGCGGCGCGATGCGCGTCGATGAACGCCTTCACGACTTCAGCCGGCGGTCGAGCTCCGCCTGGGCGAAAAACGCGCTGGCCAGCTTCAGGATCTCGTTGGCCTTGCGCAGCTCGCGGTTCTCCCTTTCAAGCTCCTTCATGCGCTGCGTCTGCGTCGTGGTCACGCCCTCGCGCTGGCCCGTGTCACGCTCTTGTTGGCGCACCCAGTTCAGCAGCGTCTGCGGCGTGCTGCCGATCTTGCCGGCAATCGACACCACCGCCGCCCACTGCGACTCGTACTCACCGCGGTGCTCGAACACCATGCGCACGGCGCGCTCGCGTACCTCGGGCGAAAACTTCACTGACTTCCTCATGGCTCCATCCTCTCAAAAGTTGGAGCCTCCTCAAAATACGGGGCGGTTCAGGCCTTCGTAGACTAGAGCTTTCATGCGAATCCTCAGGTGTTGGCTCAGGTGGATGGAAGCTGTCCACTTTAATGGTCATGGTTGGCAGCAACATGGAGCTGCACGCTTACCGCGCGTAGGACCGCGCGTACAAAGGAATCGGAAGGTGCTCAGGCGCTGTGGCCAGGCGGCGCCGTGAGTGCCGGCATTGCCGGCGCTGCCTTGGCACCGCGTGGCCGAGAGAACGAAGGCGTGGCAGTGGCTGTGGCAACGGCTGTACCACTGGCTTACGCAACGTTCGACGCGAGGAATAAGGCCATGGCGTGCGTGGGCCAGATGCCCTGCGGCTTCTTGGAGCATGCCTTGATAGTCGCGGCACGCATCGCAATGGTGGCGATGGCCAGCGGAAAATTGCTGGCGAAGGATGTCCGCTATGCAGCAGAGGACTAACCCGGATCTTTCGTGAACGCGATGCCTATTGCTGCCGCGAGGGCTGCATGAGGTCGATTCGAGGGGGCAGCGAGCCGATCCGCGGTGCTTCGGGCTAAACAGGGCTATTGCGCACGCACCACCCCCTTACCCCCGTTGTTGCTCAACACGCCGGGGACAGCGCTCGGCGTGCACTACGGGGCCAGCGCGTGCGCGGCGCTGGCGAAGACCTCGCGCAGGGGATGGTTGGACGCCAGCATCACGCGCACGCGGCGGGTGTTGCGCACGATGGCCGCAGCGATCTTGAGCAGCTTGACGCGGATGGTGGCCGTGCACGCGTTGGCCAGTTCGGTGCCGGCCAGCGCGTGGCGCCGCAGGTTGATCATCAGCGTGTAGGCCAATGCGGCCAACAGCAGGCGCAGTTGGTTGGCCCAGAAGCGGTGGCAGCTGGCGCGCCGGCCGAACAGGTCCAGCTGCGCCTCCTTGATGCGGTTCTCCGCCTCGCCACGCGCGCAGTAGCGCTGCTCGTACAGGTGCCGGTCCTGGCCAGACAGGCTGGTGACGATGAAGCGCGGGTTGGCGCCTTGCGGGCCGTGCTCCAGTCTGGCAATCACGCGCCGCGGCCGGTCCCAGCTGTCGGCGGCGTAATCGAAGCTGCCGTACATGCGCTGCTTGGTGCCCCGGTCCCGGTACTGATCGGCCAGCGCCAGCTCTGCCAGTTCGCACTGGCGCAGCAGCCGCGCGTTCTTCTGCAGGCCGATCACGTAGTGCACGCCCCAGGTGTCCAGGCGGCGCAGCACGCGCGGGCGGCAGAACCCGCTGTCGCCGCGCACGACGATGCGCACCTTGGGCCAGGCCTTGCGCAGCGCATCGACCAGCCGCTTGAGCAACGCCGTGACCACGCTGGCCGGATCGCGGTCGCTGGGCCGCAGCACGCACGCCAGCAAGTCCTGGCCGCAGAACACGTACAGCGGCAAATAGCAGTAGTTGTCGTAGTAGCCGTGGAAGAAGCCGCGCTCCTGCTCGCCATGCAGCGGCACGTGCGTGGCGTCCACGTCCAGCACCAACTCGCGCGGGGCAGGCCCCGTGCGCCGGCTGGCAATGAACTGCTGCATCAGCACGCCGTGCAGTGCCCAGGCCTGCGCAGGCGTGGCCGCTGTCTCCAGGCGGCTCAGCGTCGGCGCGCTGGCCAACGCCTCATCGCGCCCGACGGCCGTCTGCATCGCCAAGTCGGTGCGCAACGCGTTGTGATCGCTGACGTCGGCCCAGCCTTGGCACAGCCCGTACACCCGCTGCGCCAGCATGCTGGCCAGGCTGTGGCGCACCTTGCCGCGCTGGCGCTCATCGCCCAGCGCTCGCGCAGCCGAGGTGGACAAACCAAGCCGCTGGTCCATGCGCCGCAGCAACAGCACGCCGGCCTCGCTGCTCAGGTCGCCCCCGTCGAAGTCCGCCTCGATGACGCGTCGGCCCGCACGTCCAAAGTCCAGCTTCTTGTTCGTACACTTTGGCATCGGCAGTCCTCGGTTGGCATAGGGGGTGAGATACCTATGGCAACGCGCCTCGGCACGAGGCTGCCGACCCTTACTTCATGAAAGATCCGGGCTAAGCCGCTCGCGCGGCAGGCGCTCCGCGCGACGCCTGGGTGCTTGATTCCCGCGTTGGTGCCACCGTCGATGTCGAGGCAATCCCGCCTCGCTCATCGACGGAGCTGCAACCATGGACACGATCATTCCGGCGGTCACGCCGCTGCGCCAGCGCATGCTCGAAGACATGCGCATCCGCAAGCTGGATCCACGCACGCAGGTGGCCTACATCCGGGCCGTGCGCAAGCTGGCCGCTTACCTGCACCGCTCGCCGGACACGGCCAGCGTGGAAGACCTGCGCAACTTCCAACTGCACCTGGTGGACTCGGGCACTTCGCCCATGACGCTGAACGCCACGCAGACCGGCCTGCGCTTCTTCTTCGACGTCACGCTGCAGCGCGTGGACCTGATGGCTCGCATGCATCCGGTCAAGCTGCCGCACAAGGTGCCCGTGGTGCTCAGCGTGCAGGAGACTACGCGCCTGATCGCCGCAGCCACCAACATCAAGCACCAGGCCGCGCTGTCGGCTGCCTATGGCGCGGGCCTGCGCGCCAGCGAGGTCGTCCACCTGAAGGTCACCGACGTGGATGGCGAGCGCATGACACTGCGGGTGGAGCAAGGCAAGGGCCGCAAGGACCGCTACGCCATGCTCAGCCCGGTGTTGCTGCAGCGCCTGCGCACCTGGTGGCGCGTTGCCAACGCCCAGGGCCGCAACGGCAAAAGGCCCATTGCGACTTTGGCGGATCTTGCGGACCCGTAGCGTCGTGTTCTCGATCTTGATCATGGTGTGTGCTCCGTTGAAGATGGGAGCACCTCCGCGACGGGATGCGTGATCCCGTGGGAAAGAGAGAAGAAAGCGGCGCCGAGGACCGGCGACGACAAGCGAGGGGAAAGAAAGGTTGCGCCCAACCAGCCACCGGCTGGTCGGGAGCACTCGGCTCTGATGATCCGACAGGTGTCCGACCTGCCAGGTGCTGGGCGCCATAACGAGGTGTGCATCAGCGGAGTGGCGCCGCTACATATGCCCCAGTCATTCGACGTTCACCTCTCAGGGGCTGAGGTGCTTCACCGGCAAGCCGGCCTCTGGTTGTTCAAGTGGTACCAGCAAACACTCGGAGAGCGTGCAAAGGATAGCGGAACTGCGCGTCCTTCGGTAGTAGCCGCCGGCTACTTTTGTGCATTCTGGAAATGAAACACCCCCGAGCCGCATAGCGACTCGAGGGTGTTCAGGCTTCGTCAGTTGCGAGCGTACCGGGCAGCCCGCGTGTCGCCACGTTGCTCACGGCGCTGGTGTTGCCGCGCGTCATGACGATCGTCACGCCGCTCGTCACCGCGCTCACCACCACGTTCACGCTGACCCTGGCCCCGGTCGCCAGCCTGATGCTGACCGTTGGAGCCTTGGGAGCGATCGTTGGCAGGCTCGCGGCGTTGAGGCGGCTCGGCGGGATTGGCCTCCTGCGAACCGCCGGTGTCGGCGTTGCCGCCGTCACCATCGTCGCCGGTCTGTGCGCCGGCGTCGTCCGCATCACCAACGTTCCCGTCCTCGGGCTCCTCGCGCTTGTAGACCAGCTCACCGTCCACTTTCGCGGAAGTGATCAGGAGCAGACGCGCCTTGATCAAGGACGCCATCTCCGTCTCGTCGCTACGTTGTCCGTCACGGCCGTGGCGCTTGCGGCGCTCGTACGTGTGGACATAGAGGTCTGTGGCCCTGAACGGCGCGCGAGGTCGGGCCCGGCTTCTTCGACCTCGTGACATCGGCCTGTGTCGCCGCGGGCTTCAGCCCGCGCATCCACCACCATGCGCGCCATCTGCTGACGACGCTCAGCCTGGTCGCCACCAGCGGCGGCGTGTCGCTGGTGCCCGAGTCACTGATGCATGCCTCGCTGCCGGGCGTCGCGCTGCGCCCGTTGTCGGGATCCAAGGTGGCGTCCTCGTATTCGCTGGTCTGGAATCCGGCCAATCCGCTGCCGGTACTGCCGCGCGTGCGGGACGTGTTTCTGAACCGCGCATTTCAGTGGACCGGCGCCAGCCCCCCTCTCACCGGCCCTTGAACACCGGTCGACGCTTCTGCGCGAATGCCAGAGGCCCCTCGACCGCATCCTCAGAGCGCATGACCTGTTGCGCCAAATGCTCCTCTAGTGCCATGCCCGTATCGAAACCCTGCCCCAATCCACCATACACCGCACGACGGGCCGCCTTCACCGCGAGCGGACCGCGCGACGCGACGCGCTCGGCCAGCTCGCAGGCCGCGTTCAGCAATACTGCGCGCGGCACGATGCGGTTGACGAGACCGATGCGCCATGCAGTGTCGGCATCGACCGAGTCGCCGGTCAGGATCATTTCCAGCGCCATGCCGAGAGGCACGCAGCGCGGCAGGCGTTGGGTGCCGCCGCCGCCGGGGATGATGCCCCACTTCACCTCGGCCAAGCCGAAGGTCGCCTGAGGTGAGCAGATGCGGAAGTCGCAGGCTAGTGCGAGTTCCAGCCCGCCTGCCAGACAGTGCCCGTTGATGGCCGCGATGACGGGCTTGCCCGCATCGCGCCCGCACGGCAGGCCACCGCCGAACGCCCACGGCACGCTAAGGCCTTCGCGCGCCGCCGCGCTGCGCGCTGGGATGGACTTCTTGAGGTCAGCTCCAGCACAGAATGCCGTGTCGCCCGCGCCCGTGATCACGGCGACGCGCAAAGCATCGTCGCGCGCGAACCGGTCCCAGGCGATCGTCAGTTCGTGGTTCGCATCGGGATCCAGCGCATTCATCGCCTGCGGGCGGTTGATGGTGAGCACCATCGTGGCGCCCCGGGTCTGCACGTCGATGGCCATCTGTCACTCCATGGGGGCCTGCGGCACGGCGCAGGCCGCCCTCACTCCGGCGTATCCCATGCGGCGAAACGTGCCCGGCCCCGGTCGAGCACCACCACCTTGCGCGCATCCACGTGCGCACGGAACGCGTAGTGGCCCGCGTCCTCCCGCCAGATCTCGAAACGCAGCGTCTCGCCCGGGAAGACCGGCTTGGAGAACCTCGCCTCCAAGGCACGCAACGGGGCCTCTTCGCCGCTGTGACGCAACAGGGCATGGGCCGCGATGCCGAACGTGCACAAGCCGTGCAGGATGGGACGCGGAAAGCCCGCCTTCGACGCAAACGACGGGCTGGCGTGCAGCGGATTGCGGTCTCCGCTGAGCCGGTAGTAGAGCGCCTGGTTGGCCGTGGTCGGCATCACGGCCTCGACATCGGCGGGCCGCTGCGGCAATGCCTCGAAGTCGCGGGACAAGGCCGCGCTGCCGCCGAAGCCACCGTCGGCGCGGCAGAACATGCCGTTCTCCAGGCGCGCAAACAGCGCACCCGTGGCCTTGTCGCACAGCCGCCGCTCGGTGATGAGGATCGCCCCCTTGTCCGCGCCTTTGTCGGCGATCTCGATGTTGCGATGCCGGGCCACGATCCTGGCGTCGGCCGGCATCGGCCGGTGCAGCTCCATGCGCTGCGTTCCATGCACGATCATGCTCGGCGTGATCCCCAGTTGCGGCTCTTTGAACCAGGTGCCGGCATATCCCAGCACCAGGGGCAGCGTGGGAAAGGTGCGCAGCCCCTCTTCGTACACGTAGCGCAGCTCGTCCTCGCGCATCGGGTCGTCCGCCACGCCCAGGGACAGGGCATAGAGCATGCAGAACGTATCTGTCAGCGTCTGCTCCACCGGCTCGAAGGGGTGCGCCAGCACGGCTTGCGGATTCAACGGCATCGATTCACCTTACGCCTGCTTTGAAAAATGGGGGCAACACGCCGCGTGTGATTGCATCAGCGCCGTTCCGACGCCGGCCTGAGCGCGATGAGCGCATCGACGCCAACGATCCCGTCGGCTGTGCAGATCAGCGGATTCACATCGAGCTCCGACACGATGTCGCGATGATCGGCCGCGAAGTCTCCGATCCTGCAGATGATCTTGGCCAGCGCGTCCAGGCCAATGGCGGGACTGCCGCGAAAGCCCTTGAACAGGTGGAAGCCCTTGAGGCGCCGCAGCATCGCGTGCGCCTCCTCCTGGCTGACCGGTGCCAGGGCTATCGCGCTGTCACGCATCAGCTCGACCAGCACGCCACCCAGACCGACCACGACCAGCGGTCCGAACAGCGGATCCATGCGCGCACCCACGATGACTTCCAGACCGGACGGCACCATCGGCTGCACCAGCACGCCATGGATGTCCGACGGCGCGGCAAAGCCGCCCGCGTTCTCCATGATCTCGGCATAGGCCTGGCGCAGCGCGGCGGCATCGCGGATGCCCAGACGCACCACGCCCGCCTCGGTCTTGTGCGGAATCTTCGGCGACTCGGCCTTCAACACCACGGGATACCGATCCTGTGCGGCAGTCAGGGCCTCTTCCACGGACACAGTCAATGCATCGGACACCATCGGCAAGCCATAGTCGGCGAACAAGGCCTTGGCCGCCCGCTCACCCACCACCGTGCCGGGCGCGGCCGCCAGCACCGTGGCGACCCGCTCGCGCGCGGCCGCGGGCGTGCTGGACACGACGGCGGGCTGCGGACTGCGCTGTGCCTCGCTCCACCGGCGCCAGCGCGCCATCGTGCGAAAGCAGCTGTCCATCGAACGGAACATGGCCACATGTGCACCGGCGTCCACCGGCCGCGCGCCCGGCCCTTCCAGCCACAGCGGCAGCCAGACCACACAGACCGGCTTGCCGCTCGTGCGGGCCAGCTCGTCAAGCAGTTGCACTCTTGGCAACACCTCGTCGTAGGCGTACACGAAGGGAACCACCAGCGCCCCATAGTTGGGATCGGTCATCAACGCATTCGCGCAGCGCCGGAACGGTACCGGGTCGCTGACCACCTGCGCCGTCACGTCGCAGGGATTGCGCGCTGAACCGAACTCGGGAATCAGCTCGAGCAGGATGTCCGTGGTCTGCGGCGCCGGCTGGGGCAGCGGCACATCGTTCGCCTCCGCCTTGTCGGCGCACATGATGGCCGCACCGCCCGAGGTGGAGAGCACCGCCACGCCGGGCTGGCCGCACGGGCCGGCCTTGGCGAAGAAGGCCGCTGTCTCGAGCAGCTCCTCGTAGTGCTCGACGACGATGGCGCCGGCTTGCTCGAAAGCCGCCGCATAGACGTCGTTGGCACCCGCCAGTGAACCCGTGTGCGACATGGCCGCCGCCGCACCTTGCGCGCCCGTGGCGATCTTGAACACGACGACCGCCTTGCCGGCGTCGCGGGCCAGGCTGCACGCCTGGAGCATGCGTCCCGGCTCCGCCATGCCCTCGAACAGGCACGCGATCGCACGACAGGCCGGGTCTTCGGCCAGGTAGGCCACGTAGTCGGCCACGTCGACATCGGCCGAGTTGCCGCAGGTCAACACGTGGCTCAACGCCACGCCATGCTCCACCGCCTGGCCGAGCGCGAAGCCCAGCGCACCCGACTGGCTCACCAGGCCGACCGCTGGCGCCTCCACCGGCGGTGGCGCCGGCATGGGCGTCAGAAAGGTGCAGACCGCACCGATGCCCCAGTTCACGTTGCCAATGTTGTTCGGTCCGACCAGCGGAACACCGGCGGCGCGCGCCTTGTCCACGATGCGCGATTGCAGGGCGATGTAAGGTTCGCGCCCCATCTCGGCAAACCCCGATGCGAACACGATCACGCCGCCCGCACCGATCTGTCCGCACACCTCGATCTGCTGCTCGACCTCATCGCGCGGCACCGCGAGGATCACCAGATCCGGAGTCTGCGGCAGCGCCGCGAGAGACGGGTAGCAGGCATGTCCCGCCACCTCGGCATACCGGGAGTTGACGGGCAGGATCGCACCGCGGAAGCCGCGCAGATTCTCGAACACGCGCTGGCCGAAGGCCCGGGGACGGTTCGATGCTCCGACGACCGCAATGCTGCGCGGGTGGATGAGACGCCGCAGCGCGGCGTGGCTGTACACGGGACGCGACATCGGTTACACCGGGTCAGAAGCCGATATGGAAGCCGCCATTGATCGACAGATGCTGGCCGGTGATGTACGACGCCCCTGGCGACAACAGGAAGCACACCGCCGGCGCCACCTCTTCCGGGGTGGTCCAGCGCCCCAACGGGATCTGTGCCATGTAGGTCTCGCGGAACTTGTCGCTGCGCGCCACCTCGGTCATCGGCGTTTCCACCAGGCCGAAACAAACGCTGTTGACCCGGATGCCCCAACGCGCCCACTCGCGCGCCGCGCTCATCGTGAGCCCCAGCACGCCCGACTTCGCCGCGCCGTAGTTGATCTGTCCGATGGTGCCGCGCCGGCCCGCATCCGATGACACGTTGACGATGGCGCCCGGCGCCTTGTCGCCGGCCTTCGCCTTCTCGATCATGGCCCGGCCCACCGCCTGCAGGAACAGGAACGGCCCCGACAGGTTGACGTCGATGACGGACTGCCAGGCCGCGAACGACATCTTGTCGATCATGGCGGCGCGCGTGATGCCGGCGTTGTTGATCAGGCCGTCCACACCACCGAACGCCTGCACGGTGCGTTCGACGGCCTCGGTGGCGAACAGGGGGTTGGACACATCGCCGGCGATCGACACCAATCGTCCCGGATGCGCTTGTGCCAGCGCGTTCAGGCCGTCCTCGTTCATGTCGATGGCTACCACATTTCCGCCCAGGGCGATCACCCGCTCCGCCAATCCGCACCCAATGCCTTGCGCCGCTCCCGTCACGATCACCGTACGGCCCGCAAGACCCGTCGAATCATCCATGTCTGTCTCCATGCTTGTGAATGAGGCGATGCTATTCAGCTCGCTTTTCCATGTCAACAATTTTAATGAACAGTCGTTCTGTAACTTAACGGTCGTTCAATCGTTTTCCCTGATACCGGAGTGCGGCCGAAGCACATACATTGACGACATACCGCGAAACGTCGGCGTTGTCGCGCCGACTCATCCAACCATCCATCGAAGGCCTGTCATGTCGTCACCCACCGGCTTCTCGGAAGCCACCGTCATCCGTCCTGAAAAGGAGTTCATGGAGTTCCTTTCCCGCGGGCGTTTCATGCTGCAGCACAGCCCGAGCAGCGGGCGCTACGTCTATTACCCCCGCATCGCGGAGCCACTGACCGGCGCCACTGATCTGGAATGGGTGCCCGCCAGCGGCAATGCCACGGTCTACGCGACCACCGTCAATCACCCCAAGCCGCCGTTGCCAGCCTACAGCGTGGTGCTGGTCGATCTGGACGAAGGGCCACGCATGATGTCGCGCGTCGAAGGCATCGCACCCGAGGCCGTGCGGATCGGCATGAAGCTCAAGGCGCGCATCGCCAAAGAAGGCGATCAGCACCTGGTCGTCTTCGACCCCGCCTGAATTCCCATTGCCGGAGCCCATCCCAATGAAAGACGCATTTCCCCGTGGCCAGACCGCTATCGTTGGCGCCGCCACCTTCGGCATCGGTGAAGCACCGGGGCTGGACTCGATCGATCTCGCCGCCGCCGCCAGCCTGAAGGCGCTGAGCATGGCCAGGCTGCAGCCCAAGGACGTCGACGCGGTGTTCGTCTGCCTGCCGTCGGATTTTCTGTCCGGGCTGTCGGTCTCCGAGTACCTGGGCATCCAACCGCGCTTCACCGACAACAACCGCACCGGCGGTTCGGCGTTCCTGACGCACATCCAGACCGCGGCGCTCGCTCTAACGAGCGGCCAGTGCGACGTGGCACTGATCTGCTACGGCAGCAACCAGCGCAGCGGTGCGGGCAAGCTGGTCAGCGCGCAGAAGCAGCCCTACTTCGAGGCGCTCTACAGACCGGTGATGCCGGTGTCCGCCTATGCGCTGGCGGCCTCGCGCCACATGCACGAGTTCGGCACCACCCGCGAACAGCTCGCGGCCGTGGCGGTGGCGGCACGTCAGTGGGCCAAGAAGAATCCCGATGCGTTCGCACGCGATGACCTTAGCGTGGAGGATGTGCTCAAGGCCCGCATGGTGGCGAATCCGCTCAGCGTGCGCGACTGCTGCCTGGTCACCGACGGCGCGGCCGCGATCGTCATGACACGCGCGGACCGTGCGCCCGACCATGCGGCCCAGCCCGCCTACGTGCTGGGCGCGGCCGCCGCCACCTCGCACCTGAACATCAGCGCCATGCCCGACCTCACGGTCACGGCCGCGCGGCAGTCGGGCGCGCGCGCCTTTGCGCAGGCCGGCGTCCAGGCGGCCGACATCGACGTAGTCGAGCTGTACGACGCTTTCACGATCAACACCATCCTGTTCCTGGAAGACCTGGGCTTTTGCAAGAAGGGCGAAGGCGGCGCCTTCGTCGCCGACGGCCGCATCGCCCCGGGGGGCGCGCTGCCCGTCAACACCAACGGGGGCGGCCTGTCGTGCGTGCACCCCGGCATGTATGGACTGTTCACGGTGGTGGAGGCCGTGCAGCAGCTGATGGGACAAGCCGGCGAGCGCCAGATCGCGGGCGCAAAGCTGGCGCTGGCCCACGGCAATGGCGGCACACTGTCGAGCCAGGCCACCACGATTCTCGGGACACGGGACACGCTGTGACAACACGTCCCGGCCACCGCGTGCGTCGACCCCATGCGCCGCCGCTGCGGCACGGGGCGCGCGCGTGAGCGTACCCGCACTGGACACCGCGCCACGGGCTCGCCCGGCCGCGCGGCCACGCCGGCCACGCGATTCGCGCGAGCTGCTGATCCGCCACGCCGCGCGGCTGTTCCGCGAGCGTGGGTACACAGCCACCTCGGTCCGCGACATCGTGAAGCGCGCCGGCATCGAGCCCAGTGCGCTGTATTACCACTTCGCATCAAAGGAAGCGCTGCTCGATGAAGTGCTCGACCGTTCGATGAGCTTGCTGATGCACGACGTGCGTGCCGCCGTCGAAGCGCTTCCGCCCCAGACCAGCCTGCGCGAACGCATCCGCACCGCCATCGCCGCCCACGTGCGTTCGCATCTGGGCCATGGCGACTTCGGCCTGGCGAGTCGCCATGTCATGGCACAGACGCCACCCTCGATGCGGCGCAAGCACGAGCTGCTGCGCAGCGCCTACGGCGCCTACTGGCATGCGCTGCTGGAGGAAGCGGCGCAAGGCGGCGCCCTGCGTGCCGCAGGCCATCTCGGCCTGGCGCGCATGTTTTTGATCGGCGCGCTGAACTGGACCAGCGAATGGTTCGATCTCAGAAAAGCCACCCCCGAGATCCTTGCCGACGTGTTCTGCGCCATCCTGTTCGATGGCATCTCAGCGCAGAGCATCGACACACTTCCTTCCTCCAGCACAGGCCTTCTGACATGAGCGACGTCGAACGTTTCGAGATCGAATCCATGCTGCTCGGCGCGGCCGACCAGGTGCTCGCTGCAGAGCATTCACTCACACGCACCCGTGCGTTGCGGCAGCAGGGGCCATCGCCAGATGCGGGGCTGTGGCGCAACATGGCCGAATGCGGCTGGCTGACTATGCTGCTGCCCGAATCGCTGGGAGGCGCGGGACTGGACATCGGCAGCGCCACGGCACTCGCGGCGCGCTTCGGCGCGGCACTGCTGCCGGATCCGTTCGTGGACTGCGGCGTGGCGCCGGCTGCACTGCTGGCCGCAACCGGCACAACGCCCGCAACGGCCGCGCTACTGCGGACCCTCAGTGCCGGCAGCGCACGGCCCGCCCTGGTCTGGCAGGCCGCGCCAGGCGACATCGCGCCCGCATGGCACCTGCAGCTGGAACCGGTGGCGCAGGGCGGAAAGCTGCACGGCCGCGCGATCGCGGTCGAGGCGTCGGCCACCCACTGGTTGGTGGCCGCCATGCAGCAGGGCGTTCCAGTCGTTTGCTTGCTCCAAGCCACGGCGCCGGACGTCACCGTGATGCCGCAGCGCATGGCCGACGGCAGCCGCACGGCGCAGCTCGTCTTTCATGGCACCGCCGTGGCCGCCGACGCCGTGCTGCTGCGCGGGGAAGCCGCGCAGACCGCGCTGGCGCGCGGACTCGATGATGCCCGCCTGGCGCTGGCCGCGCATCTGGCCGGCATCGCCGAGGGCGCATTCGCACAGACCGCCACCTACCTGCGACAGCGTGTGCAGTTCGGACAGCCCATCGCGAGCTTCCAGGCCGTGCGCCACAGGATGGTGGACCTGGACATTCAGAAGCGCCTGGCCTTCGCGTCCTGGCGACGCGCCGTCCAGATGCGCCAGACGCCGGGCGCCGCGCGCGACGAAGCCAGCGCCGCGATCAGCGCCGCCAAGGCACGTTGCTCCGACGTGGCGCTCACCGTGACCCGGGCAGGCGTCCAGTTGCACGGCGCCATCGGCTACACCGAAGAGGCGGACATCGGCCTGTACCTGGCCGCCGCCCATAAGCATGCGGCACAGCTCGGCAATGCCCCGACGCACCGTCGGCGGTTCGCAGCGCTGACCATGCGCGGCGTGCTGGCCACCTGATCCCGCCGCATCGAGGATTCCTTCCATGGACACCGCCCGCACGACCGACTTCGAAGCCATGAGCGACGAGCGCTTCGCCGCCCACCTGCTCGACTTTCTGCAAACCTACTATCCGCCCGCCTGGCGTCAGCCCATCGTGCTGCGTCTGCGTGGCCCGGACGAGCTCCGTTGGCTCAGCCTGCTGCGGGACCACGGCCTGCGTTCGCCTAGCCTGCCGCGCGCGTACGGCGGCATGGGCCTGTCACTGGCCAAGCAACTCGTCTACAAGCACGTGTTCGACACCTACGGCGTGGCCCGCACGCTGGACGTCGGCGGCACGCTGCTGGCACCAGTGCTGATCCGCTACGGCACGCCCGCACAGCAGGCGCATTACCTGCCGCGCATCCTGGCCTGCGAGGACATGTGGTGCCAGGGCTATTCAGAGCCGGGTGCCGGTTCCGACCTGGCCAGCCTGCGCACCACGGCACGGCGCCAGGGCGATCACTTCCTCCTCAACGGGCAGAAGATCTGGACCAGCCACGCGTCCACCGCCAGCCACATTTTCGTGCTCGCGCGCACCGGCAACTATGCAAAGCGGCAGCAGGGCATCAGTTTCCTGCTGTGCGACATGCGCACGCCCGGGATCACGGTACGGCCCATCGTCAATCTCGCGGGCGACGACGAGTTCTGCGAGGTGTTCTTTGACGAGGTGGCGGTACCGGCGGACCACCTGGTCGGCGCGCTCGACGACGGCTGGACAGTCGCCAAAAGCCTGCTGGGCACCGAGCGGCTGATCAACGGCAGCCCCGTACTCGCACGGCAGACCTTCGACTACCTGCAGCGCATGCTGGCTGCAGCCCCGGACATGCATGCGGCTGCGATAGCGGACGACCGCCTCGCCCGGCTGGCCTGCGACCTGCACGATGCCGACGCGCTGTACCAGACGGTGTGCGCGGATGCGCTGGCTGGTACCGCGCAGGACGCCGACTACTCCGTGCTGAAGGTCCTGTCGACCGAACTGTTCCAGCGGGCCGCGGACCTCCTGCTGGACCTGGCCCACGAGCGTGGCGGCAGCGGCGCGGGCTGCGGCTTCGGCGACTGGGAGCTCGACCTGCACCGGCTGTCCATGATTGCCAGGCCCGGCACCATCTACGGCGGCACCAATGAAATTCAGCGCGACATCCTGTCGCGCACCATCCTCGGCGCGCCGACAGCGGCGGCGTGAACACACCGCACGATACCGTCCGCCAGCGGATCTGGCTTGCCCTTCAAGGAGACCACAGCATGGCATCCCTCCACAGACGACATTGGCTCGGCGCGCTGGCCGCCCTGGCTGCCTTCAGCGTCGTCCACGCACAGGCCCAAAGCTTCCCGACACGCCCCATCGTTATCGTCGTCCCCTATGCCGCCGGCGGACCGACCGACATCACCGCGCGCCGGCTCGCCGAGGCCCTGGCCAAGAGCCTGTCGGCCACGGTGGTCGTCGAGAACCGGCCAGGCGCGGCAACGACGCTGGCCGCCGCCTATGTGGCTCGCTCGCCCAAGGACGGCCACACGCTGCTGATGGCGCCGGGTACCACGACCTCGATCAACCCCTACCTCTACCGCAGCCTCAACTACAAGTTCGAAGACTTCGCACCGGTATCGCAGGTCTCGCGCCAGGGCTTCGCGATCACCGCCTCGCCCACGCTGCAAGTGAAGAACCTGCAGGAATTCGTGGCCTGGGCCAAGGCGAAGGGTTCACCGGTGACCTACGGCACCACCGGCACCGGCAGCATGACCAACATCCTCGGCGAATGGATCGGGCGCACCCTGGGCATCGCCGTGACAGAAGTTCCCTACAAAGGCACTTCGCAGATCTTGCCGGACTTGATCAGCGGCCGCATCGACATGAGCGTGGACGGGTTCGCCAGCGCGATCCCGTTCCAGACATCCGGCAAAGTCAAGGTGCTGGGCGTGATGACCGAGGAGCGTTCGCCGAAGATGCCCGACGTGGGGACGACCCGCGAGTCAGGCTATCCGGTGCTGCTCGCCTACACCAACTTCGGGCTGCTGGCGCCGGCGGGAACGCCAGCCGACGTGATCGACAAGCTGCACCGGGGCGTCGTCGCGGCGGCCTCCAGCCCCGAGTTCCAGAACGTCCTGGCCGCCGGCGGCGAGCAGGCCCGGAGCTCGCCCAGTCCCCAGCAGTTCGGCGAGTTCCTACGCTCGGAATACGTGCACTGGGGCACCATCGTGAAGCCGCTGAACATCAAGCTCGACTGAGCACGACTGGAGAGACATAAACATGGCAGGACCACTCGCCGGCCTTCGCATTCTCGACCTCACGAGCGTTCTCATGGGCCCCTTCGCCACCCAGATCCTCGGCGATCTGGGCGCCGAGGTGACCAAGATCGAACCGCCCGAGGGCGACCCCGTGCGCCACCTCGGCCCCTGGCGCCACCCGGGCATGAGTGCCTGCTTTCTGCACGTCAACCGCAACAAGCGCAGCGTGGTGCTGGACCTGAAGAAACCCGAAGACCGGGCGTCGGTCCTGGCGCTGGCCGCGCAGACAGAGGTCTTCGTCACCAACGTGCGGCCCGCCGCCATGGCGCGGCTGCGCCTGTCGTATGAGGAAGTGGCGGCCGTCCATCCCGGCATCATCTACGTGGCGCTGGTCGGCTACGGGCAGGACGGCCCCTACGCCGACCGCGCCGCCTACGACGACATGATCCAGGCGGTCTGCGCGATCCCCTCGCTGATCGCGCAGGTGGGCGATGGCGTGCCCCGCTACGTGCCGCTGGCCATCGTCGACCGCATCGTCGGGCAGGCCGCGGCCACGGCCATTCTGGCCGCCTTCGTGCACAAGCAGAGGACCGGCCGCGGGCAGTACGTCGAGGTGCCCATGTTCGAAACCATGGCGCCCTACGTCCTGGCGGAACACCTGTCCGGCCACACCTACGTCCCCCCCATCGGCGAACCGGGCTACCTCCGGCTGCTGGCCAGTTCCCGCCAGGCCTACGCCACGCGCGACGGCCATGTCTGCACCATCGTCTACACCGACAAGCAGTGGCGCTCCTTCTTCCAGCTGATCGGCCAGCCGGAGCGCTGCAGCACGGACCCGCGCCTGGCCGACATTGCCAGCCGGACGCGTCACATCTCCGATCTCTACGCCGACGTGGCGGCGGCACTGAAGAACGAGACCACCGCCTACTGGCTGGAAGCGCTGGCCCGGGCCGACATTCCTGTGATGCCGCTGCACACGCTGCACTCCATCCAGAACGATCCGCACCTGAAAGCCGTCAACTTCTTTCGCGAGGTGGAGCATCCGACCGAAGGCCGCATGGTCGAACTCGCGCCCATTGGCCGCTGGTCGGATTCTCCCCCTGACGCGCCGTCGCCGGCCCCCACGCTCGGCCAGCACACGGCCGAGATCCTGGGCGCCGTGTCCGGCTGCGCGGTGCTCGCACCATGAGCGGGGCATCACCCGACACAGGCATCCGGTTGGAGCGCCTGGACGACGGCGTGGCCTTGCTGACGCTGGCGCGCCCCGAACGCCTGAACGCCTTCACGCCGGAAACGATGCGCGCGCTGCACACCGTGGTCGACGGCATCGAACGCGACGCGGCGCTGCGCGCCGTCGTGCTCGTCGGTGAAGGCCGTGGTTTCTGCGCCGGGTTGGACCTCAAAGCACTCGCACCGGAGCTGCTGGAGCCCACCTGCTCGCTGCCGGCCTGGGTCGAGGTGCAGGAGCTGTTCTCCGGCATGATGCGCCGCCTGCGGGCACTGGACAAGGTGGTGATCGCGGCCGTCCATGGCGCGGCGGTCGGCGCCGGTTTCGCGCTGGCGCTGGCCGCCGACATCCGTGTGGCAGGCCGGTCCGCCAGCTTCCATGTCGGCGCCGTCAAGATCGGCCTGACGGCGGGGGAATGTGGCATCAGCTACCACCTGCCGCGCCTGATCGGGGCCTCGCGCGCCTTCGAACTGCTGCTGACCGGCCGCCCCGTCACGGCCGATGAAGCCGAGCGCATCGGCCTCGTGTCGGCCGTGGTCGAAGATGCCGAGCTGGCGGGCCACGCGCTGGCCCTGGCACGGCAGGTGTTGCAGAACAGCCCCTACGCCACGCGCCACACCAAGCAGCTGATGTGGACCAACCTCGACACACCCAGCCTGGACGCTGCGCTGCAGCTGGAGAACCGTGCCCAGGTCATGGCCTTGATGACCGACGATTTCCGGGAGGCAGCGGCTGCCTTCGCGCAGAAACGCCCGCCGATCTTCCGCAACCAGTAGCGATTCGACCCGAGGCCTTGCCATGCATCCCCTGCTCTTCATGCGTCAATTGCTGTGCTGCGCCGCCGTGCTGGCCGCGGCCGCGGTCCATGCCCAATCCACGCGTCTGGTGGTGCCTTACAACGCGGGCGGCGCCACCGACGCCTACGCGCGCCAGCTCGCGGATGAGATGGGCAAGCGCGGCGTCCAGACCATCGTGGAGAACAAGCCGGGAGCCTCCGGCATGATCGCGGCCGACTACGTCGCGCGCTCCAAGCCCGATGGACTGACCCTGTTCATCGGATCGAACAGCACGCTGGTCAACAACGTCGTGCTGTTCGCCAAGATGCCGTACGATCCCTTCAAGGACTTCGTGCCCGTCTCGCACTTCGGCTACCAGCCGATGCTGCTGATCGCCCGCAGCAACGCGCCATTTGCGACCGTGGCCGAATACGTGGCGTATGCACGCGCCAACCCAGGCAAGATCAACCGGGCATCGGTCGGTGCCGGCAGCATTACGAACCTGTGCGCCGTGCTGCTCGACCGCGCTGCCGGCATCACCACGACGCACGTCCCCTACACAGGGGAGGCGCCACTCATACAGGCCATGCTGAGCGACCAGCTGGATGTCTACGTGGGGTCCGCCACGCAGGCCGTCGCGCACATCCAGAGTGGCAAGTTCCGCGCGCTGGCGGTCTTCGACCAAATGCGGATGGAGCAGTTTCCCGGCGTGCCGACGCTGAAGGAATCGGGATACGACATCGATGCACTGGCCTGGTTCGGCTTTGTCGCTCCTGCCGGAACGCCGCCCGCCGTGGTCGACCGGTTGGGTCGCGTCATGAGCGAGATCCTCACCAGCGACAGCTTCACCGCCAAGGCAGCGCGCATGGGTTGGATCCGGCGCAGCGGAACGCCACAGGAATTCGGCCGCTTCGTCCAGAAGGAGTACAAGTTGTGGGGACCGCTGATCAAGGATCTTGGCCTGGCCAAATCCATGTGAGGGCGTCGGCCCACGACACGCCCATGGCGCGCAAGACCGAACGGCCTAACCGACAGCATCTGCAGGCGGCTGCGGCGGGCGCTTGCCGCCAATCCTGGACAATGCGGTGTGACCATCAAGACGAACACACCAACGCCCGCCAGACCACCCAGCGCCGTCCGGCCGCGCGCGCGCGCCGGCCGCGACTCCAAGGAACTGTTGCTCGGCATCGCTGCCAAGATGTTTCGCGACAAGGGCTACGCCGGCACGTCGATACGGGACATCGTCAAGAAGGCGCGCATCGAACCGAGCGCGCTGTACTACCACTACGCGTCGAAGGAAGCGCTGCTCGACGCGGTGCTCGAACGCTCGATCCAGGCCGTGCACGACGAGGTGCGCCGCGCCGTCGAACAGCTGCCTGCCAATGCCTCGCCGCGCGAGCGCATCACGGCGGCAATCGCCACCCACCTGCGCGCGATCGGCGTCCACGGGGACTTCGCGCTGGCCAGTCGGCGCGTCATCGGAGAGGTGCCGGCCGCGGTGCGCCGCAAGCACGATGCCATGCGCGCCACCTACGGCACTTATTGGCAATCCCTGTTCGACGATGCCGCGGCGCACGGCGAGTTCGGACAGGATACCCCCCGCGGTCTGGCCCGAATGTTCCTCATGGGTGCTTTGAACTGGTCCAGCGAGTGGTACGACGCCAGGAAGAAGACACCGCAACAGCTGGCCGTCATTTTCAGCCGGATGTTGTTCGACGGCATGGGCCAGCCCGCGTCGGCGCCGCCCGCACGCACGCGCGCCGCCCGCGTCGGCTGATCACGGCAACGCGCCGTCCTGTCGCTGTTGGCGCGCAGTGTGCGCCAACCGCCCGATCGCACGGCGCGCCGCCCGCCGTCGCCGCCTGACTCTTATGCAGGCTCAGCGCCTTCCCCCGGGCATCGTCGAGCGCCCCAGACTCCTCACGCGGCTCGCGGATGCACGCCAGGCCACCTGTGTGCTAATCCAGGGACCGGCCGGCAGCGGCAAGACCATCCTCGCGCTGCAGTGGCGCGCCGAGCTCATCCCCCACGGCCACGACTGCGCCTGGTGCATGACCGGCGCTGGCGACGACGCGGGCCACCTGTTGGAGAACCTGTACGCCAGCCTGGACCGGGTCGATCCGGCCATCGCGCGCGAATGCGCCGCGCTGTATGCCCCCGGGGATGGCATCGTCAACGCCGACCACATCGCCATCGCACTGCTCAACGGCCTGGCGCGCCACCCGCGGCCCTTGGTGCTGTTCATCGACGACTACCATCACGTCACGGACCGGTGGATGCACGCGATCGTTCAGACTTTGCTGGACTTCGCACCACCGCATCTGCGCCTGGCCATCGTCTCGCGCACGGCACCGCCACTCGCGCTGGCACGCGTGCGCGATGCCGGTGCCCTGGTGGAGCTGCACTTTTCCGATCTGCGCTTCACGTTCTCGGAAACCCATGCACTGCTGCGCGCGCGCGACCCCGGCGTGGCCCGCCGCGACGTGCGGCTGCTGTACGACCAAACCGGCGGCTGGGGCGCCGGCCTGCGGCTGGCCGCACTCCATCCGCAGCCTGGCGGCGGCGCGGCCCTTCGGCGCACGCCACTGCAGCACGCCGACGACTTCGAGGCCTACTTCGATCGGGAGATCCTGGCGCGCATGCCAGCCGCCGAACGCGACGCCATCGCTCGGATGTCGGCCCCCCACCGCTTCAGCGATGCGCTGGCTGCCGAGCTGCTGGGGATGGAGGCTGGCATGGCGCTGATGGACCAGCTGCGGCGAGACAACGTGTTCCTGCTGCCGGCGGAAAGCGGCACGCGCGAACTGTGGTGGCGCTTCCACCCGCTGTTCCGCGACGTGATGCAACAGCGTTTCCGATTGTTCACGCAGGCAGAGCAGCGCGACACGCATGCGCGTCTGGGCCGCTGGTTCGGCCAGCGCAAGCTCTTGCCCGAGGCCGTGCGCCATTGCGTGGCGGCCGGTCAGCCCGAAGTGGCGGCGGACTGGGTCGAATGCCATGCACGCAGCATGTTCGTCGTCGGCGAGATGCGTCCGCTGGTGCGCGCAGTGGCCATGCTCCCCCTCGCGCTGATGGACACGCGCGGATCGCTGCGTCTGTGGGTCGCTTGGGCCCAGCTATGCTATCGCCAACTGGACGACTGCCGTGCCAGCATCGCACTGTTGGCGGCTGGCACGCTGCGGGACGATGGCGATGCCCGTAGCCAGCGCACCTTGCTGGAAGGCTGTCTCGCGATCCAGAGCGAAGACACCGATGCGGGCGAACGCCTGGTCACGGCACTGGCGCAGCTTCCGGCCGGCCCCGATGCGATGTTGGCGGGCGGGCGGCGCAACATCCTGGGCTGGCTGCACATCCACCAGGGCCGCTTCGAAGCGGCGCGCAGCCTGCTCGACCAGCCCCCCCTGTTGCTGGGTGACGGCACGCCCCTGCTCAATTCGGCCTTCGGCGCGTTGCAGAGCCGGTGCATGCTCGGCTATGCGCATCTGCGCGAAGGCGACCTGCGCCAGGCCGAGGACATCCTGCACGATGTGCTGAACACATCGGACCGCAGCATCGGCATGTTCAGCGAGCCGGCCTGCAACGCCGCCAGCTTCCTCGCCGCGGTCTGGTACGAAGGGAACCAGCTGGACCGTCTGCACACCGTTCTGGAGCCACGGTTCAACGTCATCGAGCGCGTCGCACTGCCGGAAGCCCTGGTGTGCGCGGCGCTGCCGCGCATCCGGCTCAGTGCCCTCGAAGGCAACCAGGAGGAAGCCTTGTCGGAACTGGACCGTCTGGAGGAGCAGATTGGCCGCCGCCAGTTGGTCCGCGCGCGGGGCTATGTGCTCGCCGAGCGTGCCCGCATGCTGTTGCGCATCGACCGCCGTGACGCGGCCGCGCACAGCCTCACTCAGCTCGAAGCCCTGGCAGAGGGGCAGCCCACGCCCCACGCGGCCACCGGACGCGAGCTTCTCGGGCTGGCGCTTTCGACCCGCGCGTACGCCCTCAAGTCGAGCGGCGACGCCGAGCGCGCGTTGTCGATCCTCCAAGGGCTCGCGCTGAGTGGCACGTACGCCGGCCAGACGCGCCGCAGCGTGCAACTCGAAGCGGGCATTGCGTTGCTGCTGGAGCAGCTCGGCTTCAGCGACCAAGCATGCCGGCGCATGGAGGGTATCCTGTCGGCGGCGCGCAAATCAAGCCTGGTGCGATCGCTGCTGGATCTCGGCACCGCCGTGCTGGACCTCGGTGACGTCGCGCACCGAACGGGCCTGCTGACGCCCGGCAGCAGCTTTTACCTGGAGCACCTGAAAGTGCAGAACGCCCTCGCCGGCCGCCGCACGCCGACAGCGACGACCCTTGCGCGCCCGGACGCTCCGAGCGAACGCGAGCGCGACATCCTGCAGACGCTGGCGTTGACCATGTCGAACAAGCGGGTGGCACAGACGCTGGCCATCTCGCCGGAAACGGTCAAATGGCATTTGAAAAACATCTACGCCAAGCTCGGCGTATACGGCCGTGACGATGCGGTGGCCAAGGCGCGCGCCCTCGGCTGGCTGCAGGGGCCTGGCGAGGGTTCATCCATGCAACGGTACAGCCAGGAGGGACTGGTCCTCTGAGCAGGACTTTGCACTTGAACCATTGCGGCAGCGGTGCCCCACAGGCGTTTGCCGCAAGTGCAAAGCTTGGTGAGAACGACCACCCCATCGATGCCGTCCAGGTCCAGGACAGCCGCACCAGACGCTGACGCACATCGACCATGAAACTCAAGGAACTGCAGAATTTCATTGCCGTAGCCACGACCGGCAGCATCCGCGCGGCAGCCCGCCAGCAAGGCCTGACGCCGCCCGCGCTGACACAGAGTATCGCGCGGCTGGAAGAAGAGTTGCACGTCCCCTTGATCGTCCGCACGACGCGGGGGGCCGTACTGTCCAAGTACGGGACCGCATTCCTGCAACGCGCGCGCCTCATCACGGGAGAAGTGGAGAAGGCCAGCGAAGAAATGGCGCAGATGCTCGGCGAGCGAGGTGGCTTGGTGACCATTGGCTCGTCCATGACGCCAGCGATCACGATCCTGCCGCTGGGCATCGCACAGTTTAGGCAGGACATGCCGGAAGTTCGCGTCAACATTGTCGGCGGCATCTACCATCAACACCTTGCGCCGTTGCGGTCCGGTGAAATGGATTTCGCGATCGGGCCCATCCCCTCCTCCGGACTGGACGCCGATCTCGAAGTCGAGACTTTGTTCGAGAACAATCTGGCCATCGTGGCGCATCGCACCAATCCGTTGCTGCGGGCCCGTTCCCTCGCTGAACTGGTGGATGCCGACTGGATCGTCACGGGCCCGCAGACGCAGGGCCCCGGTGCCACGCTGGCGGACGCCTTTCGCGAACACGGCTTCACGCCACCGCGGGCCATGATCCAGTGCGATTCCATCCTCATCCTGCAGACGCTGCTGGCCAGCACCCGCATGATCTGCGTGCTGCCACGCCAACTGCTGCTGCAGTCGCCCTGGATCCACACGGTCGCCGCAATTCCTGTGGCCGAGGCACTGCCCCGGCACCCGATCAGTCTGTTCCGCCTCGCGGACTCGCCGCTGGTGCCGGCGGCGGCGCACCTGGCGACGCTGCTGCGCCGCCAATCTCATTACCTGACGTCCGCAACCCACGGGTGACGGCGCCCGCCGACGACCGAGCGGCGCATGCAGCATTGCCCGACGCGGCGTCTCGGCCGGCGTCGCCAGTGGGGGCGGCCCAGGCAGCGCCATGGCCGACTTGCGGCGCCCGGCGGCGGCGACCTGTCACGGAGCGCCAACGTGCAACGTGCGCTCGCTCAGCGTTGATTGGCTTGGGGAACGCCAGGAATCTTGGTACGCACGCGCCAGACTTCGTTTTTGAAGGACTCCAAGATGTAGAGCGCCCCCTCCCAGAACGCGAGGTTGGTGGTTCCAATGCCGGCTTCTGCGGGAAGGCGAATGGCACCGTAAGCAAAGCCCTGCCGATCGAAAACCACGACTTCGCCGCCGCGTTGATGCGCGACGTAGACGTTGCCGGCGACATCGATGGCGATACCGTCGGGGCCATTTCCGCCCACGAGGGTGGCAAACACGTAAGGCACGGCGCCAGGGTTCAACACACCGGGCGACAGCAGCGGCAGTGCGATGATGCGGCTGGTCGCATAGTCATTCACATACAGCAGCTTTTCATCGGGCGAGAGTGCGACACCATTCGGGAACGCGAACGTGTTGCCAACCACGACCAGGTCGCGAGGCTTGCCTGCGCCATCGTCGGGCGGCATGTAGAACACGCGTCCATCGGGCTTCACGGCACTGGAGCCGTAGGGTTCGGTGAAGTAAATGCCACCGGCGCTGTCGATCACACTGTCATTGAGCCCGCGCAGTGTTTCGTAGCCATGTTTGCTGCGCAGTGTCCGTGTTTCCCCGCTGACCGTGTCGAGGGACAGCAGCTGCCGGTCGCGGTCGGTGATGATGAGCCGGCCCTGCCTGTCGAAGCGGGCGCCGTTCGGGGCTCCTCCGAGTTTGAAGGCGACCGTGCATTGGCCCGACGGTGTCGCCTTGAGAATTTCTCCTGAGCTCAATCCCGTCATCCACAGGTTTCCCGTGCGGTCGAACGCCGGGCCTTCAACGAACTTCCCGTCGCCGCAGCTCGCGAATTTCTCGACTTTGCAGTCCCCACAGATTGCCGCCATGTCGAGTCTGGCCTGGGTATGTCCGGGCGCAGACGTCAGGGTCGCGGCAGCCAGAAAAAGCATGGCAGCGAGATGGCGGCGCAGGTGCGCTGAAGGTCGTGGCAGATTGGACCGTGCTTTCATTGAAGTGTCTCCTGCGTGAACGAATGGTGAGAAACGGATACCTGGGCTGACGTTCGTGCCGCCGCTCGGCTTTTCCGGGACCTTCATGGTGTTCGGCCAGGCGCCATGCAGCGCCTCGTGGAGACGCAGGTCGGCGCTGATGGCGGCAGAAAGCCCGGGCGTGAACGGCTCGACGATCGGCCCTGAGTTCGGTACGAACGCTGACCAAGGCATCCACCTGGCAGGATGGATGTTATGGACTCTCTGCCAAGCGTCCCCCCCCGCATTGGGGGGGGTGCCAGCTCGCTGCATGTGCCATGGTTCGACCTCGGTTCAACACTGCGGCGCAGTGCAGAACAGCACCCTGACATGGCGCAACGACCCGGACGGCCGAGGGTCCGCACCTTCGCGCCACCTGCTAAGGCGCGCTTAGCGCTTGAGACAGCAGCGAAGCTTATCCCTTGGGCGGCACCTGCCTACGATGGCCGCACAGCAACGAGCTCCAGGCCGACAGCCCCGGGGGCAGGAGACAAGCGATGGCACAGACAGGCAATACCGTGCTGCTCGAGCAGACGGGGGAACATCTGACCACACGCAAGAAGTTCGGTCAGTCGCGTGGCAGCCGTCAGGTTCGGCGCCGTGGCCGCGCAGCCCGCTGCCATGCGGGCGTGTTCAGCAGCGCCGATGCCCGCCACCGGGACACAGTCGGCCGCCGCATCGTCCAGGCCGGCATGAGCGTACGCCAGACCTTTTGCGAACGGCACGGGGCCCGATGCGGGCGCTCTCCCACCGTGCTGCAGTGGCCGATGCTCGGCATGCGCCGGGGCGGCTCCCTCCTCCACACCGACTGAATATGGAAGCCATGCCATGACCTTGCCTGCGACAGCGCCCGCGCTCCCGCCGCGCCTGCAACCCTACCGCCGCGACGAACTGCTGCGCCTGCTGGCCCCGCGCAGCCTGGCGGTGGTCGGCGCCTCACCGCGCAAGGGTTCGTTCGGCGACCGGGTGCTGGCCAACCTGACCCGGTTCGACGGGCAGGTCTATCCGGTCAACGCCGGCCACGCCAGCATCGCTGGCCTGCGCGCCTATGCCCGCATCGAAGACCTGCCGGCCGTGCCCGATTGCGCCGTGCTGGCCGTGCCGCGCGATGCGGTGGAAGACTGCGTGCGCGCCTGCGCTGCCGCTGGCGTGGGCGGCGCCATCGTGTTCGCCTCGGGCTATGCCGAGACCGGCAGCGACGAAGGGCGCGCGCTGCAATTGCGGCTGGCCCGCATCGCGCACGAAACCGGCCTGCGCATCATCGGCCCGAACTGCATGGGCCTGGCCAACTACGCCAGTGGCGCACTGATGTCGTTCAGTTCCTACCACGCGCAGGAGCCGCTGCCACCCCAAGCGATCGGCGTCGTCAGCCAGTCGGGGGCCCTGTCCTTCTCGCTCGGTGAAGCGATCCTGCGCGGCACCGCCTTCAGCCATCTTCTCAGCGCAGGCAACTCCTGCGACGTGGACGTGGCCGACCTGGTCGCCTTCCTCAGCGAAGAGCCCAGTTGCCGTTCCATTGTCTGCGTGCTGGAAGGCATGCAGAACCCGCTGCGCCTGCGTGAGGCTGCCCGGCTGGCATGGGCCGCAGGCAAGCCGCTGATCGTGCACAAGCTGGCGACGGGCGCGGAAGGTGCGGCCGCCGCCGTGTCGCACACCGGCTCGCTGGCCGGCTCGCACGCCGCCTATTTGGCCCTGTTCGAAGACACGGGCGCCATCGTCGCGGAGCGTTTCGAGGACATCCTCGAGATGGCCGCGTTCTTCGCCAAGGCCCCACGCGCCAGCGCCGAAGGCGTGGCCGTGATCAGTTCCTCGGGCGGCGCCGCCATCATGGCGGCCGACTTCGCGCAGAAGCACGGCGTGCCACTGCCCCAGCCCTCGCAGCAGGCCACGGCGACGCTGGCACGCTGCATTCCCGACTTCGGCTCCAGCCGCAATCCCTGCGACGTGACGGCTGAGGTCATCAACGACCCCGCCTCCCTGGCCACCTGCGCGCGGGCGCTGCTGGCCGATGAGGTCTATGGCACGCTGGTGCTCGCACAGCCCCAGGACTACGCACCGGCGGCGCAAAGGGTCCGCATGCTCGGCGAGCAGGCACCGCCGCGCGGCAAGATGGCCTGCAACGTGCTGGTCTCGCAATGGCCGGACGGACCGAGCGCCAGGGAATCCGAGCTGCATCCCCACGTGGCGCTGTTCCGCTCCATGGACCGCTGCTTCGCCACGCTGGCGGCCTGGCACCGGCGCGAGCGCCTGCTGTCCGCGCCGGCCGAGACATCCCCCGGGTCCCGCGCACTGCCCGGAGACGCCGCAGGCACGGCGGCCGCGCTGTTGGCCGAGGCCGACGGTCAGGTGATGGGCGAAAGCCATGCCAAGCGGCTGCTCGCGGCCTACGGCATTGCCGTCACGCGCGAGGAACTGGTCCAGACCTCGGCCCAGGCCGAACGCGCGGCCGAGGCACTGGGCTACCCGGTGGCGTTGAAGGTGCAGTCGCCCCAGTTGCCGCACAAGACCGAGGCCGGCGTGATCCGCCTGCACCTGGCCGATGCGCAGGCCGTGCGCGCGGCCTACGAGGCCATCCTGGTCAACGCGCGCGCGGCAGGAGCGCATGTGCAGATCGAAGGCGTGGTGGTCCAGCAGATGCTGCCCGCCGGCCTGGAGATCATGGTGGGGGCGCGCAACGACCCCCTGTTCGGCCCGCTGGTCGTGGTTGGCCTGGGCGGCGTGCTGGTGGAGCTGCTCAAAGACACCGTGACCGCGCTCGCCCCCGTGGGCCCGGCCCAGGCGCTGCGCATGCTGGCCGGCTTGCGCGGCCGCGCGCTGCTGCAGGGCTTTCGTGGCGCGCCCCCGGTGGACACCGGTCGCCTGGCCGATGCCATCAGCAGGATCTCGCAGCTCATCGCCGACCACCCGCAGCAGATCCAGGAGATCGACGTCAATCCCCTGGTGTGCGGCCCCGACGGCATCACCGCCGTGGACGCCCTGGTCGTCACGCGCCCGCATCCCGCCTAGACCGAGCTTCCATCAATGAAGGAGACACGCATGCACAAGACCACCCCTCCCCTGTTCCAGCGGCGCACCCTGCTGCAAGCCAGCGGCGCCAGCATCGCGGCCAGCACCTGGCCCGCCTGGGCGCAGGACTTTCCGGCCAGGCCGATCACCGTCATCGTGCCCTATGCAGCCGGCGGCCCCACCGACGTCAGCGCGCGCCTGCTCACCGAGGAGATGGGCCGCGCGCTCGGCACGCAGATGCTGATCGACAACCGGCCCAGCGCTGGCGGCATCGTGGCGGCAGGCATGGTGGCCAAGGCAGCGCCGGACGGCTACACGCTGCTGCTGTCGGTGGGCACCATCGTCAGCACCAATCCGAGCCTGTACAGCAAGCTGCCCTACAAGGTGTCGGACTTGGCGCCCATCGCCCAGTACGCGCGCTGGCCGTACGTGATCAGCGCCGCACCGAACTTGCCGGTGAAATCGGTCGCCGACCTGGTGGCGTACGCCAAGCAGCGGCCCGAAGGCGTGACCTTCGCCACCGTGGGCCAGGGCACACAGTCGCACATCATTGCCGAATGGATCGCGCGTCGGCTCGGCATCAAGATCCAGACCGTTCCGTACAAGGGCGTGTCGCAAGCCGTGGCCGACCTGGCGACTGGCCGAGTCGACCTGCTGACCGACGGCATCTCGACCGGGGTGGTCAACCACCAGGCCGGCAAGCTGCGCATCCTCGCGTCGATGGGCGAGGACCGGTTCTTCCTGCCCGAGGGCGTTGGGACCTTCGTGGACGCCGGCTACCCGGATCTCGTGGCGTATTCGGAGTTCGGTCTGATGGCACCGGCGGGCACACCGGACGCCGTGGTCAAGAAGCTGTACGGCGCGATGGCCGCCACGCTGGGGTCGGCCGGCGTGCAGGCCAGGATGCGCGGCCGCGGCGAGGCGCCCGCGCTGTCGCCCAGCCCCCAGGCCTATGGCGACCATATCCGCCAGGAAACCGTCCGCTGGGCGGAATTGATCAAGCCACTGAATGTGCGGCTGGATTGAGCCGTGCGCAAATCGATGCAGCCAAGCGCCATGCACAGGACCGGCCACGGCGGCCCACCCCTGCATGCCGTGGTGCCGCCGACCTCATTTCCCACATTGACAGGAAGCTGACATGTCCGTATTGGAGATCACCCGTCTGGATGCAACGGCCGTTCTCACGATGAACCGCCCGTCCGCCCGCAACGCACTGGATCTGGAACTGCGCAACGCGTTCGCCGAAGCGATTCCCGCCGTGCGCGACGATGAGGGCGTGCGCGCCGTAGTGCTGACGGGCACAGGCGGGCACTTCTGCGCTGGCGGCGACATCCGCGGCATGCGCGGTGGGCAAGGCGGCACCGACATCTTCGAAGGCCGCCAACGTATCGTTTCGATGCAGCGCTGGTTCGACGAGCTGGTCGACCTGGAGAAGCCCGTGATCGCGGCCGTGGAGGGTTCGGCCTTCGGCGCCGGTCTGTCGCTGGCGTTGGCGGCCGACTTCGTGATCGCCGATCCGAGCGCCACCTTCTGTTCGGTGTTCGCGCGCATCGGCTACGTGCCCGATCTGGGTGGCATGTACCTGCTGCCGCGTGCCGTCGGCCTGTCGCGCGCGAAGGAGATGGCGTTCACGGCACGCGTGCTCGATGCCACGGAAGCGCAGGCGATCGGCATCGCGCACCGTGTGGTGGACCACGGTTCGGTGCTGGACGCTGCCCTGTCGTTGGCCGAGCGCTTTGCGCATGCGCCTGCCGGCGCGATCGGCATCATGAAATCGGTCATGAACCATGCATTTGAGTCCGAACGGCGCACCGTCTATGCCCAGGAGGCCATGGCGCAGGCCATGTGCCGAGAGAGCCCGTTCCACAAGGAAGCGAGTCAGCGCTTCCTGAACAAGCAGGCGCCGCTCTACCAGTGGCCCAAGGAGGGTCCATGAACGGGTCCGACGATCGCCATGCTCTGGAATCGACGTTCGCCAAGGTCCACGTGATGGCGCTGGTGCGCGCCAAAGGATCCCGCAAGCGGCATGGCTGCGGGGCCGTTGGTCCGCTCCTCAGGCCACCATCTCCAAACGCAGGAAGTCCAGTACGCTGACGTCGCGCGCGCACAGCGCGGCGCCGGCCACGTCGTTCCAGTACGACTCGGAACCGCCCGCATGTCGCCAGGCATGCAGGCGGCGCGTGTAGAGCTGAAGATCTAGCTCGGCCGTGAACCCGATGGCGCCATGGATCGCATGGCTGGCCGCGGCGACCTCGAGCGCCGCCTCGCTGGTACGCGCCTTCGCCACGGCGACCTGCAGCCGCGCCGGCAAGGCGTCACTGGAGGCGCAGCCGATGCGCGCCGCCATGTCCGAGGCGAACACGTGTTCGGCCATCGTGGCCAACTGGTGCTGGATCGCCTGGAACTTGCCGATCGGCCGGCCGAACTGCTCACGCTCGTTCGCATACGCCAGCGTGCGCTCGAAAACGCTCTTCATGGCGCCGGCCAGCTGCGCCGCCGCGGCGCAGGCCTGCAGCGCATGCACATCGACCACCGGCCACCCGGACAGCGGCCGTAAGGCACTGGCGGGCCATGTGATGCGGCGGTCCAGGCTGGCCCCAATGGGCTCCACGCGGCCCTCGGCCACCGGCAGCAAGCATGGCCGCCCCTTCCACGGCGCCACGACCCAGTCGGCAGCGGCGGCCCCCCAGGCCTGGGCGCACAGAACGCTGGCGTTGCCCTGCGGCGACAGCTCCGCGCCGAAGGCCACGCTTCCCACGGGCCAAGGCGTACCGGCCTGCGAGAACAGCGCCCGCGCCAACATGGTCTCGGCCAGCGGCACAGGCACCAGGTACTCGCCGCACAACGCCATGACGGGGCCGCATTCGCGCAGCGACAGCTCGGCGCCGCCCAGGGCCTGCGTCGCGAGCATGTTCGCGAAGCCCGTCTCCTCGATCGCCTCCCACAGCGCGGCGCCATGGGACGTCGATTCGACGGCGCGCACGAGGGCTGGCGTGCAATGCGTTTGCAGCAGGCGCGCTACCGCCTGGGTGAACAGATCATCCATTGCGCTCTCCTCTCACCGCAGACCCAGCCCACGGGCGATCATGCCGCGCAGGATGTCACGTGTGCCGCCACGCAGCGAGAACGATGGCGCCACCAGCGCCACCGTGTCCAGCGTGCGCAGCAACTCGACCGGCACCGGGGTCTGCCGGGAAAACAGATCGTCCGCGATCCAGCGCGGAACATCCTGCTCGAAGCCGGTACCCAGGTCCTTGACCAGCGCAGCCTCCACGGCGGGACTGTCCCCCCGCACCAGCTTGGCGGTGACGGCGATGGACATGGCGCGCAGCGGTGCGAGTTGCGTCACCAGCCGACCCGCCAGCCGGATGGCGGCCGGGGTGTGGCCCGCTGGCGTGCGCACGAACCGCAGCCATTCGTCGAAAAGCACGATGCTGGAGTACAGGCGCTCGGGCCCGCTGCGCTCGAACGCCAGCTCGGCCGTCACCTGCTCCCAGCCCTGGCCCTCATCGCCGACCAAGGCGTCCGGGTCCAGCGCCACGTTGTCGAAGAAGACCTCGCAGAAATGGCTGCTGCCGGACAGATCGGTGATCGGCCGGACCGTGATGCCGGGCCGTCGCAGATCCACGATCACTTGCGACAGGCCCTTGTGCCGGTCCTGCACCGTGCCCGAGGTGCGGACCAGCGCAATCATGTAGTCGCAATGGTGCGCATTGGTGGTCCAGATCTTCTGGCCATTCAGTACCCAGCCCGTCGGCGTCCGGTCGGCACGCGTGCGCACGGCGGCGAGGTCCGATCCCGCTTGCGGTTCGCTCATGCCGATGCAGAAGAATGCCTGGCCGCGGCAGATGCGCGGCAAGTAGCGTTGCTTCTGCGTTTCGGTGCCGTACTTCAGCAACAAGGGGCCACTTTGCCGGTCGGCCACCCAGTGCAGCGCCACCGGCGCGCCGGCATTCAACAACTCCTCCACCAACACGTAGCGCGTGAACGCGCTGCGCGCCGCGCCGCCATAGGCCGCAGGCAGCCCGAGACCCAGCCAGCCGCGCTGGCCCAGGCGACGGCTGAACCCCGCATCCACGCCATTCCATGACCGCGCCCGTACATGCGCGGGCAGCGCCGCCAGTTCCTGCGCCAGAAAATCACGCACCTCCGTGCGCAGCGCCTCGTCCTCGGCCGGAATGGACGCCGGAGACAGCGATCCGAGCAGGCTCATCCCTTGCCCCCTTGCCCGACCGCGTCGAACTGCGCCAGCCGCTGCCGCAGCACCTCGCGTGCCTCTGTGGCCATGCGGTCGAGCAGTTCCGCGCAGCTCGGAATGTCCTCGATCAGGCCAACGGCCTGGCTGGCCCAGACCAGCCCGCCATCGACCTCCCCGTCCTGCAGCGCAGCGCGGCCGCGCGCACCGGCAACCAGCGGATGGATGTCCTTGAACTCGCAGCCACCGGGGCGGCGCTCGGTTGCCACCACTTCGTCGGAAACCGCGTTCTTGAGCACGCGGCCTGTGTTGCGCAGCGTGCGAAAGATCAGCTGCGTATCGCGCTCGCCGGCGGCCACCAGCGCAGCCTTGATGCGTGGATGGATCGGTGCCTCCTGCGTTGCGCAGAAACGGGTCCCCATGTTCACGCCCTCGGCCCCGAGCGCCAGCGCCGCGGCCAGTCCACGACCATCGGCGATCCCACCGGAGGCCACCACGCGTCCTCACCCGGATGGCCGGCGCATTCAAAGCCATCGATGGAAATGGCGTCCACCCCATTGCGCTCGGCGGACAGCGCGTGGCGTACCGATGTGCACTTGTGGATGATCTTCACCCCGGCGTCCTTGGCCTTGCGGATGAACTCCTTCGGGTTCTGCCCCGCCGTCTCGAGGATTCGGACGCCTCCGGCGATCACGGCATCCAGGTAGGCCTCGTAAGGCGGCGGGCTGGCCGTTGGAAGAATCGTCAGGTTCACGCCGAACGGCTGATCCGTCATGGATCGGCAGCGTGCGATCTCCTCGCTCAAAGCCTGCGGCGTCGGCTGTGTCAGGGCCGTCAGCACGCCTAGGCCGCCGGCGTTGGAAACCGCCGCGGCCAGGTCGGCACTGCCCACCCATTGCATGCCGCCCTGGATGATGGGAAGGCGGATGCCCAGGAGTTCGGTGATACGGGTCTTCATGTGATCCTTTGGACGATGGAGATGAGAGGCATGCCGTTCTCGGCACAGGAGCGGTCCACCCGTCATTGCGGCTGCACGCCGGAACGCTCGATCACGGCCTTCCATCGGTCGCGCTCGGAGGCTAGGTAGGCGCCGTACTCGGCGGGGGTGCCGCCATAGGGGATGGCTCCCGCGGCGCGCAGGCGCTGCACGAACGCCGGCTGCTGCAATGCCTTGTTGACCGCGCCATTCAAGCGCCGCACGACGTGCTCCGGCGTGCCTGCCGCCACGACGATGCCGGTCCACGCCGTCATCTCGAAACCGGGCAGATTCGCCGCCTCCGCCACGGTGGGTACCTGCGCCAGCATCGGCGAACGTTCCAGCGCCGCGATCGCCAGCGGACGGAGTCGCCCGTCCTGCACGAACGGCATGATCGTCGTCAACGTGGTGACCATCATCTGGGTGCTCCCCCCCGCCAGGCCGACCAGGGCCGGCGCGGTGCCGTTGTACGGAACATGCTCCATCTGCAGGCCCAGTTGCGACAGCAGCAACGCCGGCGCCAGATGGTCGATCGTGCCCGCGCCGGACGATCCGTAGTTGAACTTTCCAGGAGCCCCCCGCACGCGGCCAACGAAATCCTGATAATCGCGGGCCGACATGGACGCACTGACCGCGACCACCATCGGAGCCCCCGCGGTGCGCACGACGGGCATCAGATCCTTCAACACGTCATACCCGGCCGATCGGTAGGTCATGGTCGCCAGCACCAGAGAAGAGGTGTTGTAGAGGATCGTGTAGCCGTCCGCCGGCGCGCCGAGTACGGCACGGGTCGCGATCGTGCTGCCGCCGCCGGCGCGGTTCTCCACCACGATCGGCTGGCCGAGGTCCTCGGCCATCGCCTGCGCGAACATCCTGGCCGTCACATCGGTCGGCCCGCCAGCGGGAAATCCCAGCACCATGCGGATGGGTTTGACCGGATAGGGGTCGGCGGCCACGGCGGCCAGCGCGGCACTCGCCAATGCGGCGCCCCATGCGATGCGGTTCAGAAATTTCATGATGTCTCCTTCTTGTTGAATGGTGCGGGCCGCCGGCGTGTCAGCCCTAGCGACCCGCGAAGATGGCCTGGCGCTTGCCGAAGAAGGCATCCAGGGCTTCCCGGAAATCGTCGGTCCCCACGCTGACGCGGAATGCATCGCGCTCGTCATCGAGCTGGCGATCCAGATCGCGCGCGAAAGACTGCCGCAGCAGCCGCTTCATCCGGCCATAAGCCAGCGTCGGCCCGGCCGCAAGCCGGTGCGCCAGCGCCAATGTCACCTCCTCAAGCCGCTCCGCCGGCACGACCTGGTTGACGATGCCCAGGGCCAGAGCTTCCTGCGCGTCGAAGGTTTCCGAAAGCAGCGCGATCTGCATGGCACGCCGCAGCCCGACCATGCGCGGCAGGTTCCAGGAAGCCGACACGTCGCTGCTGGCCGCCACGTTGACGTAAGCCAGGTTGAAACGCGTGCCCTGAGCCGCGACCGCCAGGTCGCACGCCAACGACAAGCTCAGGCTGCCGCCGGCTACCACGCCCTGCACGCTCGCGATGATGGGTGCGTTCAAGCCGGCCAGGATGCGGACCCCTTCATGCATGCATTCGATCAGTTCCAGGGCGGTCGCATCTGGCGCGTCGCGCAGCGCCGCTAGATCGCCGCCCACACCGAATGCCTTGCCTTCTCCGCGCAGCACGACGGCCCGGACATCGGGGGCGTGCACGAGTGTTCGGCAGATGTCGCGAAACGCCTGCGCCGTGGGCACGTCGAGCGCATTCAGCGCTTGCGCGCGCCGCATGCACACCACCGCGACGCCACCGTCACGCTGCAGCTCCACCCGGCCATGCATGGGAACGGCTGTGTCTTGAATCGTCATCGTCTGTTGGCCCGTGGTCAATGCTCAGCCCGTGAACACCGGCGGGCGCTTGTCCAGGAACGCCGCCACGGCTTCCTGGTGATCCGGCGTCTGTTGCAGCAGCGGCTGCAGCGCTGCGGCCAGCTGCAGGGCCGCCTGCAATGGCAACTCCATGGATTCCCGCATCAGGCGCTTGGTGGCCTGTACGGCCTGACGCGGATTGGCCGCGATGCGCCCTGCGAGCGACATGGCGGCCGGCAACAGCTCGGCTGCTGGAACGACCTGCGACACCAAGCCCCATGCCTGAGCCTGCCGGGCATCGAACAGGTCCCCGGTGAACGCCAGTTCGGCCGCACGCGACAGGCCGACCACGCGCGGCAGGATCCACGCGCCGCCATCGGCGGGAATCAGACCCAGCTTGACGAAGCTGGCGGCGAACTTGGCCTGCTCCGAGGCAATGCGGATATCGCACATGCAGGCCAGGTCGAGGCCGGCGCCCACGGCGGCGCCGTTGATCGCGGCGATCACCGGGACATCCAGCGCCGCCAGCGCCAGCGGAAGTTTCTGGATGCCATCCAGGAATCCCTGGCGCAGCGCGAGCCCCGCCGCACCGCCGGCAGCCTGGCCTTGCATGCTCCGGATATCACCCCCGGCGGAGAACGCCGTGCCGGCACCGGTCACGACCAGCGCCCGCACCCGGGGATCGGACCGCGCGCGCTCGAATGCCTGCAGCAGCTCGACGATGGCGGTGTTACCCGTCAGGGGATTGCGCCGCTCGGGCTCGTTCATGGTGAGCAGCACAATGTTCTCGCGCTGTTCGTAGATCAGAAAATCGGACATGGAGGTATCGTCGGAGAATGGAAAGGGTGGCCTTCAGGCATCCAGCCGCTGGTAGGCGGTCACCACACAGGCGCCACCCAGCCCCAGGTTGTGTTGCAGGCCGAAGCGTGCCTGCTCCACCTGCCGCTCACCCGCCTCGCCGCGCAGCTGCTGCGTGAGTTCCACGCATTGAGCCACCCCGGTCGCGCCCAACGGATGCCCCTTCGACAGCAGACCGCCTGACGGATTGACCACGACCTTGCCGCCGTAGGTGTTGTCGCCGTCGTGGACCATGCGCTCGGCCTCACCCTCGCGGCACAGGCCCAGGCTCTCGTAGCTCAGCAGTTCGTTGTGGGCGAAACAGTCGTGCAACTCCACAACATCCACGTCCTCCGGCCCGATGCCGGCGGACTCGTAGACCTGGCGGGCGGCCTCACGCGCCATGCTGCTGCCGACCAGTGCGCGCATATCTTGCGTGAAGCTTTGCGCCCGATCGGTCGTCATAGCCTGCGCGGCAATGACGACACGCCGGTCCAAGCCGCGACGGGCCGCGAAGTCGCTGGAGCACAGCACCGCGGCCGCGGCACCGCAGGTGGGAGGGCAGGCCATCAGCCGGGTCATCACGCCCGGCCACAGCGTGGGGGCGGCCATGACATCGTCCACCGTCAGGACGTCGCGCAGCACTGCCATGGGGTTGCGCGCCGCGTGCCGGCTCGCCTTGGCACGGATGGCCGCAAATGTCTCCAGGCGCGTTCCGTACAGCCGCATATGGTCGCGACCCGCTCCGCCGAAGTAGCGGATGGCCAGGGGCAGTTCGGCGGTGCCGACCAGTTCATCCGTCCTGGCGTCGAAGTGGTCGAACGGCGTCGGCCGGTCGTCGAACACCGTGCGGATCGCACCCGGTCTCATCTGCTCGAAACCCAGTACCAGCGCGCAGTCGACGGCGCCCGATGCGATCGCCTGCCGAGCCAGGTATAGGGCCGTGGATCCGGTAGCGCAGTTATTGTTGACATTGACGACCGGCAAGCCGGTCATGCCGACCTCGTACAGCACGCGCTGTCCGGCCGTGGAGTCGCCATAGACATAGCCGACGTAGGCCTGCTGCATCTCCTCATAGGGCAAGAGCGCATCGGCCAGGGCCGCTCGAACGGCCTGTGCGCCGAGTTCTAGATAGGGCGGGCTTGCTCCGGGCTTGCAGAACGGAACCATACCGACGCCAACGACATGGACAGTTGAGGTCATAAGCAGGGTGTGTGGAAGTTGGCCGCATCCTAGGCAACACGTCCCGCTCCGCCCACCCCCCGGCTCGGGGGGGCGTGGAAACCCGCGTGCGCTGGATCGCGCCAGCCAGCCCACACCGGCGAATGCGCCGTTAAGAGAAACTTTGCACTTGCGCCATCGTGCGTCTGGTGCTGGCGCAGGGCGCCTCTAGGATGCCTTCCGTACCACCACCGCCACGCGACGGTGGATTCGATGGACCACGGAGACATACCCTTGATGGATTTCAGCAGCTACGAAAAGCTCCTTCTGCGCCGTGACGGCGGCGTGCTGTACGCCACCTTCAACCGCCCGGAAGCCCTCAACGCGTTTGGCGACATCCTCGGCCCGGAGGTCGAGCGCTTCTTCCAGGAGGTGGTGCGTGACGAGACCACGTCGGTCATCGTGCTCAGCGGCGCCGGCAAGGCGTTCAGTGCGGGCGGCGACATCGACGGCATGCAAAGAATGATCGACGCGCCCCACACGTTCCAGGCCGTGTCCCAGCGCTCGCGCCGCATCGTGTTCTCGATGCTGGACTGCGACAAACCCGTGATCGCCAAGATCAATGGCGCGGCCACCGGCCTGGGTGCGTCGATCGCCCTCCTTTGTGACCTCACGTATGCCGCGGCCCACGCCAAGATCGGCGACCCGCACGTCAAGGTGGGGCTGGTGGCCGCCGACGGCGGCACGCTGCTGTGGCCGCAGCTCGTCGGCTTCGCCAAAGCCAGGGAATATCTGCTGACCGGCGACCTGCTCCCGGCCCAGGAAGCCGAACGCATCGGCCTCATCAACCACTGTTTGCCCGCCGAAGAGCTCGACGCCGCCGTGGACGCCATGGCACAGCGCCTGGCCAGCGGCGCCGGCATGGCGATCCGCGGTACCAAGGCCAGCATCAACATCGCGCTCAAGCAGATCGCCCAGGCGGTGATGCCGGCGGCCATCGCGATGGAGGATGTCACGGCGATGAGCGCGGACCACGCCGAGGCCGTGGCCGCCTTTCGCGAGAAGCGCACGCCCGTCTTCACCGGCCGCTGAACTTACCACCGTACGAGCATCCATGGAACTTTTTGAGAGCGCACCGGAAGCCGGGTTTCGCGCGGAGATCCAGGCCTTTCTGGCCGCCCACCTGCCAGCGTCGCTGCGCCGCAAGGTGTTGCATTTCCAGCGGCTGGAAAAAGCGGACTTCGTGCTCTGGCACAACATCCTGGCCGACCACGGGTACGCCGGGCCGATCTGGCCGAAGGACTACGGCGGGACCGGCTGGAATGCCATTCAGCGCAAAATCTTTGACGAAGAGTGTTTCCTTGGCGGGGCGCCCCGGTTGATTCCGCACGTCAACATGATCTGCCCCGTGTTGCAGCGCTACGGCAGCGCGGCACAGAAGGCCCGCTTCCTACCTCGCGTTTGGCGCCTGCAGGACTGGTGGTGCCAGGGCTACTCCGAGCCGGGCGCCGGCTCGGACCTGGCCTCGCTCAAGACCCGCGCGGAGCGCCGTGGCGACGTATATGTCGTTAACGGCCAGAAGACCTGGACCACTTGGGCGCACTGGGCCGACTGGATGTTCTGCCTGGTCCGCACCGGCAGCGGCAAGCCGCAGGCCTCGATCTCGTTCCTGCTGATCGACATGAAGAGCCCCGGCCTGAGCGTGCGTCCCATCATTTCCACCGATGGCGTGCACGATCTCAACGAGGTCTTCCTGGACGATGTCCAGGTACCTGTCGAGAACCTGGTCGGCGAAGAGAACGCCGGCTGGACCATCGCGAAGTTCCTGCTAGCGCACGAGCGCACCGATCTGGCGGGGATCGGACTGTGCAAGCGCTTCCTGTCCTTCGCCCGGCGCGCGATGGGGCCCCTGCTGGCGCATGCACCGACTCCTGCCGATCTGCGTTTGCGCGACCGCCTGGTCCAGCTGGAGCTGGACGTCATGGCGCACGAATGGACGGTGCTGCGCGTGCTGTCTGCCGACGACAGCGGCGAGGCGGCCGGTGCAGCCGCCTCCATCCTGAAGATCCGCAGCACCGAGCTTCAGCAATCAATCACGGCACTGATGCTCGACTGCGCAGGACCTCAGGGCCTGCGCCATCTGCGCGAAGCGCGCGAACAGGACTGGGACCAGGGGCCGGGTGCCGGCCTGCCGGTCGATCCGCTGCACCACGCCCTCGTGGCGCACTACCTCGACTGGCGCAAGGTCACCGTATTCGGCGGCACCACCGAGGTCCAGAAGAACATCGTCGGCAAGACCGTGCTGGGTCTCTGACACGCAAAGACACACCATGGATTTTCAACTCGACGACGACGAGCGCATGCTGGCGGATGCCCTGGAGCGCTTTCTCGAACGTGACACGGGTGGCGACGCCTGGCGCACACCCGACCATCCCGACGCTCCGGCCACGCAGCGCCGCTGGGCGACACTGGCCAACATGGGTCTGATCGGGCTGCACATGCCGACGGAACACGGAGGGTTGGCACGGCCTCCCACGGATTCCTTCATCGTGGCAAGCGCACTCGGCCGCCACGGCGTCGCCCTGCCCTACATCGCCACTGCCGTGGTCGGCGCGCATGCCATAGCCAGTGCAGGCTCGCCCGACCAACAATCGACCTGGCTGCCAGCCATGGCCGCCGGCACGCTGCGTACCGCGCTGGCCGTGGTGGAACCCGGTCCGCGCTTTTCTCTCGACAGCTCGGCCGCGCGTCTCGACGGTGGGCGGCTCAGCGGGCAAAAAAGCGTGGTGACGGATGCCGTCGGCGCTGACTTGCTCATCGTCCCGGCCGTCGGCGACGACGGCGCGCGCCATCTTGTGTGCGTCGCCGCCAATGCGCCCGGTGTCCAAGTGAACCCACAGACCGCCATCGACGGGCGGTGGATCGCCGACATCCGTTTCGACGATGTCGCGGTCGGCTCCGGCCAGATCCTGGGCGAGGCGCCGGCCGCCCTGGTGCTCGAAGAGGCCCTGGACCGTGGCACGGCTGCCCTGTGCGCAGAGGCTTACGGCACCATGGCACGCCTGCTGGACTTCACACTGGAACACCTGCGCGCCCGCGTGCAATTCGGCCAGGCGCTGGCCAAGTTCCAGGTGCTGCAGCATCGGACGGTCGACATGCTGCTGCTGCGCGAGCAGGTCCATTCGGCCGCCCTGCTGGCAGCAGCCCATGCGGCCCACGCGGACGCCGCCGTTCGCCGGCGCCATGTCTCGGCAGCCAAAGCCATGACGGGACGCTACGCACGCCAGTTCGGCGAGATCGCGATGCAAATATTTGCGGGCATGGGCATGACCGATGAACTGCCTGCATCGCGCTGTTTCCGCCGCCTGCTGGCTCTAGACGCGACGTGGGGCGACGCCGGGTTCCATTCCGACCGCTACGCCACCGAGGAGACCCACCTGTGAACGCCGAAGCTCGTCCTGTCTACCGCCGCGCCGAACTGTTGCGATTGTTCGAGCCACGCAGCATTGCGATCGTCGGCATCTCGCCGCGCGCGGGCAGCTTCGGCGAACGCACGCTGGCGCAGCTCGCGCAATTCCCAGGCACGGTCCATCTGGTCAACAAGCGCTACACCACAATCGGCGAGCAAACGTGCTACCCCTCGCTCAGGTCTCTGCCCGTCGTACCGGATTGCGTGGTGCTGGCCGTTGGGCGGGAATCGGTGGAGGACTACGTGCGCGAGTGCGCGGAGCTCGGTGTGGGCGGTGTGGTCGTGTTCGCATCGGGCTATGCGGAGACCGGGCTGCCAGACCGCCAGGAGCTGCAGGCACGGCTGACCGAAATCGGGCGGTGCTCAGGCCTGCGCATCCTGGGCCCCAACTGCATGGGCTTCGCCAACTATGCGGCCGAAACCATCCTGTCCTTCGTGGCGTACTCGTCAAGCGGCGTACCGGCCCGCCCGGCGATTGGCATCGCCAGCCAATCGGGTGCCATGTCCAATGCGCTCGGGCAGGCGACGGAGTTGGGTGTCGCCTTCAGCCACGTGTTGGCCAGCGGCAATTCCTGTGACGTCGACATCGCCGACCTGGTCGCCTACTTGGCCGAGTCGCCCCACTGCGGTGCCATCGCCTGCGTCTTCGAGGGCATGGCCGATCCGCGCCGCTTCATGGAAGCCGCCCGCATCGCCTGGGATGCGCAACGCCCACTGGTCGTCTGCAAGATCGCGACCGGCAGCGACGGCGCGGCCGCCGCCGCTTCGCACACGGGATCGATGGCCGGATCCAACGAAGCCTACCGCGCGGCGTTCGAGCAAGCCGGCGTGATCGTGACCGAGCGCTTTGAGGACCTGCTGGAGATGGCCGGTTTTTTCGCGAAGATGCCGGCACCACGCGCGGACGGTGTCGCCGTGATCAGCACCTCGGGCGGCGCGGCTATCATGGCCGCCGACGCGGCGCAAGCCCGCGGCGTGCCCCTACCCCAACCGGGACCGGCGGCGTGCGCGGTGCTGGAGCAGCGGATTCCGGAGTTCGGTTCGAGCCGCAACCCCTGCGATGTCACGGCGCAGGTGATGTCAGATCCCGACTCGCTGGCCGCCTGCGCCCAGGCGCTGTTTGACGACCCGGCCTTCGGTACGGTGGTCATGGCGCAACCCCAGGCCTATCTATTCGCCGTCCCGCGCATCCAGGCGCTGGGCGAGTTGGCACAGGCCGCGGGCAAGGCGGCGTGCAACGTGCTCATCTCGCAATGGCTCAGCGGCCCCGGCGGCCCGGAAACCGAGCGAAACCCACATGTGGCCCTGTTCCGCTCCATGGACCGCTGCTTCGCCGCGCTCGAGCGCTGGCAAACCTGGCACGCGCGGCGCGGACAGCCCGCGGCACTGGACGCACCGTTCAAGGCGGATGCCAAAGCCCGCGACGAGGTCCACCGCCTGCTCGATGCCGCGTCCGGCTCGATTCTGACGGAACGCGCGGGCAAGCAGGTGCTCGCAGCCTATGGAATCCCCGTGGTGCGGGAGATTCTGACCGCCGACGAGGACGAAGCCGCACGCGCCGCGGCGGAACTGGGTTACCCCGTCGCGCTGAAGGGGGAGTCGCCCGATCTGCCGCACAAGACGGAAGCCGGCGTGGTGCAGCTCCATCTGCGCGACGAAGCGGAGGTCCGGCGAGCTCACGCGCTGATCGTGCAGCGGGCGCACGCGGCCGGCGCGCACGTACGGTTGACCGGCGTGCTGGTGCAGCCCATGGTGCCGCCCGGCCTGGAACTGGTCGTTGGCGCCAAGCGCGATCCGCAGTTCGGCGCGCTTGTCGTCGCCGGGCTGGGCGGGATACTGGTCGAGTTGCTGCGCGACACCACGGTTGCGCTGGCTCCGGTCGGCCCCGTCGCCGCGACGTCCATGTTCGAGAAACTGCGCGGCGCTGCCTTGCTCAATGGCTTCCGGGGCAGTGCGCCCGTAGACAAAGCGGCGCTCGCCGACATCGTCACGCGCCTGTCAGCCCTGGCGGACGATTTCAGCGACCGAATCAGCGAGATCGACGTCAATCCACTCATCTGTTCACCGCGCGGCATCTTCGCCGTCGATGCGCTGCTGGTCCTGGCGCCCGCGCCGCCCGTGACTTCCAGCCCCAGTTTTTGACCGCACCAAAAAGGAGACATTTATGACAACACGCTTGCCACGCCGCCGCCTGCTCGCCGCCATGAGCGGGACCGCGCTCGCCTGCGCCATCCCCACGGGCTGGGCACAAGCCTATCCCGGCAAGAAGCCCATCAAGATCGTCGTGCCCTATGCTGCTGGCGGCTCGCTCGATGCGATGAGCCGCGAGGTGGCAGCGCGGCTACAGACGCAGCTCGGCCAGACCGTGGTCGTCGAGAACAAGCCCGGCGCCGGCACCATGCTGGGCACGCAGACCGTTGCGCGCGCCGAAGCGGATGGCTACACGCTGCTGATCGCGTCCTCCTCCTTCGTCAGCGCCACCGTGTTTTACCGCAAACCCCTCCACAAGATCAGCGAGTTCGCGCCCATCACGCAGTTCGCCAACGACAACCACATGATCGTGGTCAATCCGGCCAAGGTGCCGGTCAGCAATCTGTCTGAGTTCATCGCCCATGTCAAAGCGAACCCCGGAAAGATCAGCTATGGCACTGCGGGTACCGGCACCTCGCCGCACTTGGAAGGCGAGGAGTTCGCACAGTTGGCGGGCATCAAGATGCTGCACGTGCCCTTCAACGGCAGCGCGCCCGGCGTGACGGCCCTGGTTGGCGGCCAAATCGACGCGATGTTTGATGCCTATACCTCCGCGGGGCCGCACGTGCAGACCGGGCGCTTGCGCGCCATCGCCGTGCTGGGCGCCAACCGTTTGATTGAACTGCCCAGCGTGCCGACGGTCGCGGAGTCCGGTTATCCCAGTTACGTGCGCGGTGCCTGGGACGGCCTTCTGGCCCCGGCCGGGACACCGCCAGACATCATCGACCGCCTGCATGCCGCCATGGCGCACGTGCTAAAGGATCCACAGCTGCTGGCGGCCTGGGCCAAGCGCGGCCTGGAACCCATCGGCAGCAGCCCCGCCGAGTTCTCCGCGTTCCTGCAGCAGCAATTGGCCATCAACGAAAAACTCTCCAAAAGCCTCGGACTGCAGCTCGACTGAAGTGGCCGCGCCCGCCGCATCAGGTGGCGGGCGTCCGAACGGTGAAGCGCGGCCGCAGCACACCGGCCGTACTGCCCCCGTCCACCACGTACTCGGCGCCGGTCACGTAGGACGCGGCATCGGAGGCCAGGAAGCACACGACCTCGGCGACCTCCGCGGCCTGGCCGGCCCGCATCAGCGGAACGCTCTCCCCGACCGCCTGGATGCGCTCCTGCCCCATTTCCTCGTGGTTCATTGGTGTGTCGATCAAGCCCGGATGCACGGAGTTGACGCGGATGCCATGGCGGCCGAACTCCACCGCCGCGATCTTGCTCATGCCGCGCACGGCCCACTTGCTGGCGCCGTAGGCGATGGAGTTCTGGTTGCCGCGCAGTCCGGAGGTGGAGGACAGGTTGACGATGGCGCCGCCACCCTCGCGCATCGCCGGCAGTACCGCCCGCATGCCGAGGAAGACACCGACCTGGTTCACCCGCAGGATGCGCTCGTACAGCGCCAGCGAGGTGTCCTCCAGCGGCGCGGTGTGGTAGATGCCTGCGCTCGCCACCAGGATGTCGATGCGGCCGTGCAGGCCAACCACCGCCTGCACCGCGCGCGTCCACCCGGCCTCGTCACCCACGTCCAGCGGCACGAACATCGCGCGTGGCAACTCCCGGGCCAGTGCCGCACCTTGGTCCTCACGCAGATCGGCCACCACGACGGCAGCCCCGCGGGCTGCCAGTTGCCGCGCCACGGCCTCGCCGATGCCGCGCGATGCGCCGGTGACGAGGGCGACCTTGCCCTCGAAGGTCTGTGTGGAAACGCTCATCTCGAACCTTCCCGACGAACGTCAGTTGAACCAGCGGCCGCCATTGACGATCAGCGTTTGCCCCGTCACGAAGCGGCTGTCGTCGCTGGCGAAGAACGCCACGGCGTGGGCGATGTCCTCGGGCTCGCCGAGCATGCCGAGCGGGGTGTCGCCAATGACCTTTTGCAGCTGCTCCGGCGTATGTGCCGCCATGGCCCGCGTCCGGATGTAGCCCGGCGCCACGGTGTTGACGTTGACACGGAACGGCGCCAGCTCGCGCGCCAGCGCCCGCGTGAAGCCGATCAGCCCGGCCTTGGCCGCGGCATACGGCGCGTTGGCCCGCGGCCCGACGAAAGCGGAGTCGGAACCGATGTTAACGATTTTGCCTGACCGGCGTGCCTTCATGTCGGGAATCAGATGGTGCGCACACGCCATGGCCGGCTTCAGGCAGACATCCAGCATCAGGTTCCAGGCCTCGGGCGGCACCTCGCCGAACGGCGCCATGGCCTCGCGCAGGCTGTGGCCGACGTTGTTGACCAGGATGTCGGCCGGGCCGAGCGTGCGGGCCAGGGTTCCGAAGGCCGTATCGACCTGATCGCGCTGCAGGAAGTCGACTTCGCAGCACACGACCGGCCGTCCGGATCCAGTGAGTTCGGCGGCGACTTCGGACAGGGCCGCGGCGTCACGGTCCATCAGGCACAGGCCCGCACCCGCGCGGCCCAGGTGCAAGGCGATGGCCCTGCCGATACCATGCGCCGCGCCAGTCACCACGGCCGTCTTGCTGGCGAACTTCATGTCTTGTCTCCTGTTGCTGTTCCGTCAAAAGCTTACCCTCGCGGCCAAGGTGTGCCAGACAGGCGTTTGTCGCAAGTGCAAAGCTCTGATGAACAGGGCCACCCACCGATGCCGCCCACATCCAGACCAGCCGCATCAGACGCTCCGCGCACATACACCATGAAACTCAAGGAGCTGCAGAACTTCATTGCCGTGGCCACAACCGGCAACATCGCAGCAGCAGCCCGTCAGCAAGCCCTGAGAAGGTCCGGACGAAATGATTTACGTCGCCAGCAAGAACGAGAACGCTACGGCCATACGAGCATCCGCGGCAACCATATGAATCTTGATGTTCCATCCGACCCGGGCCGCCGCCTGCTGGCGCGCGCTACGGCGGGCGAGCAGATGACGGGCTCGATCATCAACATTTCCTCTGATGCCGGCCCGCGCGCGACATCATCGCGCCAAATCAGCGATTGACCATCTGAACGGCACGCATAAGGGACCGGTTCAACATTCGCGTCAACACGGTTTGCTTCTGCTCTCGGACGTCGCTTCCTACATCACCCGGCCAGCACCTATCAGCCGATGGCAGCTACCCATCGGGCTGTAATGCCGAGCGCCTAAAGCCTGGTCAGAGCGTCGCGCCAGATCAGTGAGCGCTTCGCGGCGAACGCGCGAGGCCCGTCCTGCGATCCCCTTTTGCAATGGCTTGCGCTACTTTTGATGGAACTCCGGCGCGCGCTTGGCGAAGAAGGCGTTGCGCTTTTCACCCGCGTCCTCCGTCGCCTGGGCAATCATGACCGCCCGGTTCTCGAGCTCGATCGCGGCTTCCAGGCTTAACGCCGTCTGGTTGAATCCCAGCGACTGCTTGGTCAGCCAGATGCCCAGGGGCACGTTGACGGCGATCGAGGCCGCCAGTTCAAGCGCCGCCTGCACCAGCTTGTCGTCATCGACGGCACGCAGCACCAGTCCGATGCGCTCCGCCTCGTCGGCCAGGACCGGACGAGCGGTGTAGAGCAGCTCCGCTGCGCGCTGGGCGCCCACGGCGCGGGGCAAGAGATAAGACAGCCTGAGCTCGTGCCCGGTCGCCGCATTGTGAAAGGTGTTGACGAACTTGGCCGACCGCGCCATCAGCGTCATGTCCGAGGCCAGATCGGCGAGCACGTGCGCGGCCTGGAGCCCAAGGCCGACTTCATCATGGCCGGCGGCACCGACTTCGTCCGCGTCGATCCCGAGTACGACTCGGGCATCACCGGCGCGATCAAGACGGCGCGCCTGGCCGAAGCCTTTGGCCTGGACGTGGAGATCCACGCGGTCGGCCCGGCGCACCGCCATGTGATGGGCGCGATCCGCAACTCCAACTACTACGAGGTGGCGCTGGTCGGCCCCGACTGCCCGAACGTGGTGCCGCCGGTCTACACCTGCGGCTACTCGGACCAGATCGACTGCATCGACCGTGACGGCACGGTGCCGGTGCCGGACGGCCCGGGCCTGGGCGTGAGCTACGACTGGGACTGGATCAACAAGCACGCGGTGCAACGCCACGTGTTCGACCTCAGCAAGCGCTGAGTTCCCACAGGCGAGCCGGCCGCGGAGCCGGCTCGCACCCATTGACGACAAGACCCATCGGGAGACAAGCATGCAGCGTTCTGATTTCCTGCGGCGCGGCGCGGCATTGGCCGGCTGGCTCGGCGGCCTGGGCACGCTGCCCAGGTTCGCCAATGCCCAGGCCGCGTGGCCTTCGCGGCCCATCCGCGTGATCGTGCCCACCGCACCCGGCGGCCCGAGCGACCTGGTCGCGCGAACCTGGACCCAGGCACTGGGTGCCGACTGGGGCGCGACCTTCGTCGTGGACAACCGCCCCGGCGGATCGCAGGTCATCGGCACGCAGGCCGTCGCCACGGCCCCCGCCGATGGCTACACCCTGCTGCAGGCCGCCTCCAGCATGGCGACCATGCCGCTGGTGGTGGAGAAGCTGCCCTTCGACGTGAACAAGGACTTCGTCGCGGTCTCGCAGACCCACCTGACGCCGCTGGTGGTCGCCATCGATCCCAGGCTGCCGGTCAAGACCATGGCCGAGCTGGTGCGCTACGCCAAGGAGCACCCAGGCCAGCTGTCGTTCGGCCACACCGGCGACGGCAGCTCGCAGCAACTGGCCACGCGGCTGCTGGCGCAGAAGGCCGGCCTCGCGCAGCTGCTGGAGGTGCCCTACAAGGGCAGCAGCCAGGCGCACCCGGACCTCATCAGCGGCCGCCTGTCGGTGTTGATCGATCCGGTCTCGGCCGTCGCGCCGCACATCAAATCGGGTGCCGTGCGCGCGCTGGCGGTCACCACGGCCACCCGCGTCGCGGCATTCCCGGAGCTTCCCACGGTCGCCGAAAGCGGTGTGCCGGGCTACGAGGTCTCCAGCTGGGGCGGCGTGTTCGCGCCGGCGGACACGCCCAAGGACGTGGTCGGCCGCATCCACCAGGCCTTGCACAAGGCGCTGGGCGCACCCGAGACCACGAAGAAGTTCAGCGACTGGGGCCTGGTGGCAAAAACCAGCACGCCAGCGGAGTTCGACAACTTCGTCAAGGCGGAGGTGGCGCGCTGGCGCGCCGTGATGCTGGCGCCCAGAACCTGAGGCGGGCATCGACATGCAAGAACCACAACGCCTGCCCGCTGCCGACGCCCTGCGCGGCGCCCTGGACCTGCTGCGCGCGGCGGGCCTGGACGCCGAGAAGGCATCCGCCGTGGCCCGCCGGCTGGTATGGGCGTTGCCATGGATCGGTGTTCAATGCGCCCAGCTGGCGACGGCGTGGTGGCGGGATAGAGTTTGGCCATCAAGTCAACGCGATCGACCCCAAGCTACATTCCTCAATCTGAGAGCGGTTACCGCACGCCCTCTTGCCCAGCGCCGAAATCAGGAAAAAAAAGCGACGGGCCAACTCCTGCCATGGCCCGCGCCGCAGCAAAGCGTGACGTGCACAGCTAATCCACCCGGATGCCCTGCGACTTGATCAGGGGTCCGAACGACTCGGTCTCGCGGCGTCCGATGGCCTTGAACTCGGCCGGCGACATCGGGGCCGCCTCGCCACCGATGTCGCGCAGGCGCTGCTGAACCGATGCGGTCGCCAGGGCCTTGTTGATCTCCTGGTTCAGCGTCGCGACGATGTGCGCGGGTGTCTTGGCGGGCGCATAGACGCCGACCCAGGTGTCCCAGTCCATGTTCTTGAAGCCCTGCTCGCTCAGGGTCGGCACATCGGGAAACAGCGGCGAACGCGTCTTGCTGGCGACCGCCAGCAGCTTGATCTTGCCCGCGCGCGCATGCTGGGCGCCCAGGCCGGGGTCGAACAGGAAATCGATCTGCTCGGCCAGCAGATCCTGCAAGGTGGCGGACGCGCCACGGTACGGCACATGGGTGATGGAGGTGCCGGTGCTGATCTTGAACAGCTCGCCGACCAGGTGGGTGGTGCTGCCCGCGCCCGCGGAACCATAGGTCAGCTTGCCGGGATGCGCCTTGGCGTAGTCCACCAGCGCGGCCGTGTCGTTCAGGCCCAGGCCCTTGCGTGTGGCCAGGATCAGCTTCACGCTGCCCAGCGCGCCGACGGCTGCCAGGTCGTGCTGCGCGTCGAACGGCAGCTTGCTGTAGATGAAGGGGTTGACCGACTCGATGCTGGGCGTGGCCACCAGCAGGGTGTAGCCGTCCGGCGTAGCCCGCGCGACGAACTCCCCGGCGATGCCGGCGTTGGCGCCACCCCGGTTGTCCACCACCACGGGCTGCCCCAGCGACTCGCTCATGCGCTGCGCCACGACACGTGCCATGACGTCCAGCGCGCCGCCGGCCGCGTAGCCCACGACCAGCTGGATGGGTTTGGCCGGCCACTGCTGCGCCTGCGCCTGCGCGGCGCCGACCGACAGGCAGGCCAGCGCCAGCTCGCACCAGGCCATCGAACGCGGAAATGAAAGCTGCATGGAGCCTCCTGAAAGTGAGAACACAAAGGGAATGAACATCGAAGCGCGGTGCACGACGGGCGTTGTCGGCACACCGCGCGCACCAGGCGCCGCAGCAGCGGGCGTCAGGTCTTCGGCATCAGGGCGCAGGCACCCGCCTTGGCCGGCGCATAGGCGACCTCGCCCGGGATGGTGGCCATGAGGCGGTAGTAGTCCCAGGGCTGCGCGGACTCGGTGCGCTTCTTGACCTGCATGAGGTACATGTCGTGCACCATCGCGCCGTCCGCGCGGACGTAGCCTTGGGCGAACATGTCGTCGATGCGGGTCGACTTCAGCAGCGCCATCACCTTGTCGGCATCCGTGCTGCCAGCCGCAGCCACCGCCTTGAGCCAGCTCAGCGTGGCGGAGTAGTCGCCGGCCTGGAAGGTCGTCGGCATCTTGCGATGCTTGGCGAAGAAGCGGCGGGCGAAGGCGCGGCTCTTGTCGTTCATGTCCCAGTACCAGCCGTCCGTGAGGTACATGTCGGCGGTGGCATCCAGGCCCAGGCTGTGCACATCGGTGATGAACACCATGAGCCCGGCCAGCCGCATCTTCTGGCCCAGGCCGAACTCCTTGGCCGTCTTGATCGAGTTGATCAGGTCGCTGCCGCCATTCGCCAGACCCAGCACTTCCGCGCCCGAGGCCTGCGCACGCATCAGGTACGCGGAGAAGTCACTGGCATTGAGCGGATGCCGGGTGGCGCCCAGCACCGTGCCGCCAGCGGCCTCGACCACGTCGATGCTGGCCTTCTCCAGCGAATGGCCGAAGGCGTAGTCGGAGGTCACGAAGTACCACTTCTTGCCGCCCTGCTTGAGCATGGCCGCGGCCGTGCCGCGTGCCTGTGCCGACGTGCTGTAGGTGTAGCGCACCATGTAGGGTTGGCAGGCCTCTTCGGTCAGGCTGTCGGCCCCGGCGCCGGCGCTGATGAAGACCTTCTTCTTCTCCTTGGAGATGCTGCTGATGGCCAGCGACGCGGACGAGTTCGACCCGGCCACCACCAGGTCGACCTGCTCCTGGTCCCACCACTGCCGCGCCTTGCTGGCGGCGATGTCGGCCTTGTTCTGGTGGTCGGCCCACAGCACCTCGATCGGCTTGCCCAGCACCTTGCCGCCGTAGTCCTCCACCGCCATGCGCACCGCCTCCAGGCCGCCCGCACCGTCCAGGTCGGAATAGGGGCCGGACATGTCCGTCACGAACCCGATCCTGATCTTCGCCCCCGGTGTCTGCGCGGTGGCCACCATGGCGCACCAGCAGCCCAGCCCGAACGCGATCCAACGCGCTGTCTTCGTCATGTCTTGTCTCCGGTTGCAGTCCCCGGCGGTCGAGCCGCCCTTTTTGCGGGGTGGAAATGCGCTGCTGCCGCGCAGCGCGCGGCGATGCTGCGGGCCTCAGCCCGGTGGCGTCCAGCCCTTGGGCACGCGTGCCCGCTCGATCTTGGCCAGGTCGCAGATGGCATCGGCGATGCCGGAAAAATCCACGCGGCCGTACTCGCTGGCGCGGGCCAGGCTGAACGACTCGAACACCGCGGCGGCCACCGGCATCGGCACCTTGGCCGCATGCGCCGCGCCCAGCACCAGCGACATGTCCTTGTGCGCCAGGTCGATGGTGAAGCCCGGCGTGGTGTCGCCTGCCAGCACCTTGTTGGGAAAGTTCATTCGCAACTGGCCGTTGCTGGCCGAGGTGCCGTACAGCACCTGCAGCGTCTTGGTGATGTCGAGCCCGAAGCGCTGCGACAGCGCCAGCGCCTCGGCGTTGACCTGGCACAGCGTCACGGCCACGTAGTTGTTGACCAGCTTGGTGCGCCCGCCCGTGCCGACGCCGCCGCAGTGGTAGACCGTGGTGCCCATGGCACCGAGCAGCGGCCGCACACGCGCGAAGTCGGCGTCGCTCGCCCCGACCATGAACAGCGACTCGCCGCGGTCGGCATGCTCTGCCAGGCGGCCGACCGGCGCATCCACCACGGACAGGCCGCGCGCCAGCGCCGCCGCCTGCAGCCGGTCCGTCGCCAGCGGATCGATGGTGCTCATGTCCAGCAGCACGCTGCCCTTGGCCGCGTGCGCGAAGATGCCCTCGGCACCGAATGCCACCTGCTCGACCTCGACCGAGCTGGGCAGCATGGTGATGACGATGCTGCAGTCGCGGGCGATCTGGGCCACGTCCTGCCCGGCGCTGGCGCCCAGTGCGCCGAGTTCCTTGACGGCCTGCGCATTGATGTCGAGCACGACGAGCGCAAAGCCCTTCTTGCGCAGGTTGGCGGCCATGGATTTGCCCATGCGCCCCAGGCCGATGAAGCCGATCTTTTCCATGCTGGTGGTCTCCGTTTGAAAGTGTGTGCTCAGTGGCCGATGTAGGCCGTCTTGGTGAGCGTGTAGAAATCCGCGGCGTAGCTGCCTTGTTCGCGCGGCCCGTAGCTCGAGCCCTTGGTGCCGCCGAAGGGCACGTGGTAGTCCAGCCCGGCGGTCGGCAGGTTGACCATCGCCAGGCCGCTCTTGACGTTCAGGCGGAAGTGCGTGGCGCGCTTGTGCGAGTTGGTGCAGATGCCGGCCGACAGCCCGAACGCCGAGTCGTTGGCCAGCGCCAGCGCCTCGTCGTAGTCGCGAGCGCGGATGACGGTGGCGAACGGCCCGAACACCTCTTCGCGGTTGATGCGCATGTCGTTGCGCGTGCCCGCGAACAGGGCCGGCTGCATGTAGAAGCCGGGCGTCTCGCGCTCGAGCAACTCGCCGCCTTCGACCAGTTCGGCGCCCTCGTCGCGGCCGATGCCGATGTAGCGCTGCACCATGTCGAGCTGGCGCTGGTTGATGACGGGGCCGATGTCGGTGCCGGCCGCCAGCGCCGGCCCGACCCGGACCGCGCGCATGCGCTGGCGCAGCGCGTCGACGAAGCGGTCGTGGATAGCATCGACCACGATCAGGCGGCTCGACGCCGTGCAGCGCTGGCCGGCCGAGAAGAACGCGCCGTTGAGCGCGCACTCCACGGCCAGTGCCAGATCCGCGTCCTCCAGCACCACCAGCGGGTTCTTGCCGCCCATCTCGAGCTGGAGGCGCACCATTTTCGCCACGGCCGACTGGGCCAGCTTGCGCCCGGTGGCTACGCTGCCGGTGAAGCTGAGGGCGTCGACACCCTCGACCAGCGCAGCGCCCGCCACCGGCCCCTGGCCGTTGACCAGGTTGGCCACGCCGGCCGGCAGGCCGTTGTGCGCCAGCACGCGCAGCAGTTCGCTGGCAACCCCCGGCGTGTCTTCCGAGGGCTTGAGCACCGCCGTGTTGCCGAACGCCAGGGCCGGCGCCAGCTTCCACGCGGCAATCGCGATCGGGAAATTCCAGGGCGTGATCAGGCCGACCACGCCGATGGGCTCGCGGCTGGTCTGCACGCCGATGTCGGGCCGCACCGACGGCAGGTTCTCGCCGCCGTAGCGCACGGCCTCGCCGGCGAAGAACTGGAAGATCTGGCTGGCGCGCATGACCTCGCCGATGCCTTCGGCGCGCGTCTTGCCGGCCTCGCGCGAGACCAGCGCACCGATCTCCTCCTTGCGCGCCGCCAACTCGATGGCGGTCTTGTGCAGCAGGTCGCTGCGCAGCTGCGTGGTCGTGTGGCCCCAGGCCGGTTGCGCCTGCCGCGCCGCCGCGACCGCCGCGCGCACCTGTGCGGCGTCGGCCTGCGCGAAACGGCCGATGCAGTCGCGGGTGTCCGAGGGGTTGATGCTGTCGAGGCCATCGCCTGCGGCGACCCATTCGCCATCGATGTAGTTGGGTTGGATGTGCATGAGAAGGCGGTCTCCCGTCGCCGGCAGGTGCCGCAGTGGTTGCGAAGCGAGGGGATCTTAAAATTACATGCGAACAGGTGTCGAATCACAAAAAATGATTCGCCCATCACAACCCAACATGCCGAGGTAGATCTGGACATTCGTCAAATTCGCGCCTTCCTGGCGATCGCCGACACCGGCAGCGTCACGCGCGCGGCCGAGGTGTTGCATGTGGTGCAGCCGGCGGTCTCGCGCCAGCTCAAGCTGCTGGAAGAGGATGTCGGCGCGCCCCTGTTCGAGCGCGGCCGACAGGGCATGGTGCTGACCTCGGACGGACGCATCCTCATGGAGCACGCCCGCCGCGCGCTGCGCGAACTCGACAGTGCCCGCATGGAGATCCGGCCGACGCCGGGCACGATCGCCGGCCTGGTGCATGTCGGCCTGCTGCCCAGCAGTTGCGAGCTGCTGGCCGCGCCGCTGGTGGCGGCTCTGCGCGCGCAGTACTGCGGCATCCAGGTCTCCCTGTCCGTCGGCTACACCGACCATCTGTCGCGCTGGCTCGAAAGCGGCGAGATCGACGTCGCCCTGCTGTACGACCCCAAACCCTCGCCGGGGCTCAGCGTCGAGCCGCTGCTCGAGGAAGCCCTGTGCCTGTGCGGGCCGGCGTCGCTGGGCCTGCACCGCGACCGCCCGGTGCCGCTGCGGATGCTGGGCGACGCGCCCCTGGTGCTGCCCAGCCGGCCGCACATCCTGCGCGGCCTGGTCGAGCATGCCTGTGCCGTGGCCGGCATCCCCATCACGGTGGCGGCAGAGACCAACGCGCTGTCGGTGCAGAAGGACCTGGTGGTGCAGGGGCTGGGCCTGTCCGTGCTGCCGAGCGTCGCCATCTCCAGCGAGATCGAGCGGGCGCTGCTGTGCGCCGCACGCATCGACCAGCCCGAGTTCTCGCGCCGCATCGTGATGGCATTGCCGACGACACGCCGCACCTCCACGGCGGTGCGCTGTGTCACCACGGTGCTGCAGGAGTGCATGAAGCAAGCCGTGGACAGCGGGGTCTGGCTGGACACGCTCTGGCTCGCCGATTGAGGGGCTGCGCGGCACCGCATGACGGATGCTGATGCATCGATCAACTCTTGGCATTCGACAGGCCGCGCGGCACAAACCTAAGATGCGCCGCTGCCGAATGCGGCGCCACTTTTCACCACGAGACAAGCTATCCATGCGCCACCTGACGGAACAACTGGCGACCTGCAACACTGCGGGTCTTTTCGACGTGCTGCGCATCCACGGGCTGCCGGTGCACGAGCTGCCACGCGAGATCCGCGGGCTCGACCCCTCGATGAAGCTGGCCGGCCCGGTGTTCACCGTCACGGGACGCGCCGACCCGTCCATCAGCGTCACCGAATCGCTGGAGCTGTTCATCTCCAAGGTGCTGTCGGGGGCGCCTGCCGGCCACGTGGTGGTATGCCAGCCGCACGACCATGCACGTTCCGCGATGGGCGATCTGGCGGCCGAATCGCTCAAGCGCCGCGGCATCCGCGGCTACCTGATCGACGGCGGCTCGCGCGACGCCGACGAGATCTGCGAGATCGGCTTTCCGGTGTTCGCGCGCTTCACCAGCCCGATCGACATCGTCGGCAGCTGGCGGCTGGAGGCGACCGAGGTGCCCATCACGCTGGGCGGCGTCGTCGTCTCGCCGGGCGACTACATCCTGGGCGACCGGGACGGCACGCTGCTGATCGAGCAGCAGCATGCCGAGTTCGTGATCACCGAGACCGTCAAGACCATCGGCACCGATTCGCGCATGCGCACCGCCATCCGCAGCGGCCGCGACCCCTACGACGCTTTTCTCGAATTCGGCAAGCTCTGACCATGCAGATCGCGCGCTACCGGCTCCAGGCATCCATCCACTACGGCCTGCTCGATGGCGACCGGCTGCGGCGCCTGCCGTCGACTCCGTTCGACGGCCTGGTGCCGGGCGGCCAGGTCGATGCGCTGACCGACGTGCAGCTGCTCAGCCCCCTGCCGGCGCCGCGCGTCTTCGCCGTCGGCATGAACTACCGCGGCCACATCGCCGAGGCCGGCGCGCAGGTGCCGGCCATGCCGCAGCTGTTCATGATGCCCAGCACGGCCGTCATCGGGCCGGGCGAGGCCATCGTGCGTCCGCACGAGGCCCAGGTGGTGCACCACGAGGCCGAGCTGGCCATCGTGGTCGGCCGCGGCGGCCGGCGCATGCCGGCGGACCGTGCGCTGCAGCACGTGCTGGGCTACACCTGCGCCAACGACGTCAGCGAGCGCGTGATCCAGAACAAGGAAATGGCCTACGGCTGCCTGCTGGTCGGCAAGGGCTTCGACAGCTTCTGCCCGCTCGGCCCGGTCATCGCCACCGGCCTCGACGCGGCGCACCTGCGCGTGCAGGCGACGGTCAACGGCGTCGCGCGGCAGGACGGCAACACCAACGACCTGCTGTTCGACGTCCCGTTCATCGTGTCCTACCTCAGCCAGGCCGTGACGCTGCTGCCGGGCGACGTGATCCTGACCGGCACGCCCTCGGGCGTCGGCCCGCTGGTCGCGGGCGACGTCTGCGAGATCACGATCGAAGGCATCGGCACGCTGCGCAATCCTGTCGTCGACGAAGCGACCTGAACCGGCGCGCACGCGCCCTTCCCCCGCCCGCCCTGCACTGTCGGCCTTTCCAAGCCGCCAGGGCCCTCACACGCCCATTCCATCCAAGGAGACCGCTTAATGCAACGCCACATGCTCTACATCGACGGCCGCGACACCGCGCCCGAAGGCCAGACCTGGTTCGAGACCGAGAACCCGTTCACCGGCGCGCCCTGGGCCGAGATCGCACGCGGCAATGCCAGCGATATCGACGCGGCCGTGCAGGCCGCGCACCGTGCCTTCACCCAGGGGCCCTGGTCGCAGCTCACGCCCACGCAACGCGGTGCGCTGCTGCGCCGCGTGGCCGACCTGATCGCGCGCGACGCGCAGCGCCTGGCCGAGATCGAGGTGCGCGACAACGGCAAGCTGCTGGCCGAGATGCTGGGCCAGCTCACCTACATCCCGCAGTGGTTCCACTACTTCGGTGGCCTGGCCGACAAGGTCGAAGGCCGCGTCATCCCGCTGGACAAAAAAGGCTTCTTCAACTTCACGCGGCGCGAACCGCTGGGCGTGGTCGCGGCCATCACACCCTGGAACTCGCCGCTGCTGCTGACGACCTGGAAGATCGCGCCGGCGCTGGCAGCGGGCTGCACGGTGGTGATCAAGCCCTCGGAGTTCACCTCGGCCTCGACGCTGGCATTCGTCAAGCTGTTCGAGGAGGCCGGCTTTCCGCCCGGCGTGGTCAACGTGGTCACGGGCTTCGGACGCGAGGTGGGCTCCGCGCTGGTCGAACACCCGCTGGTCGCCAAGATCACCTTCACCGGGGCCGACAGCACCGGCGGCGCCATCAACGAGGCCGCGGCGCGCCAGTTCAAGCATGTGAGCCTGGAGCTGGGCGGCAAGTCGCCCAACATCGTGTTCGCCGACGCGAACCTGGACGATGCGGTCAACGGCGCGGTGTCGGGCATCTTCGCCGCGACCGGCCAGACCTGCATCGCCGGCTCGCGCCTGCTGCTGCAGGACAGCATCCACGACGCCTTCGTCGAACGCCTGCTGGCACTGGCCCGCACCGCGCGCATGGGCGACCCCATGGACATGGACACGCAGGTGGGCCCGGTCACCACGCGGCCGCAGTTCGACAAGGTGCTGGGCTACATCGACATCGCGCGCCAGGAAGGCGCGTCGCTGCTGCTGGGTGGCGGCGCGGCGCGGCGGCCCGAATGCGGCAAGGGCTGGTTCGTCGAGCCCACGGTCTTCAGCGAGGTCGACAACCGCATGCGCATCGCGCAGGAGGAGGTGTTCGGCCCGGTGCTGTCGATCATCCGCTTCAAGGACGAGGAGGACGCGCTGCGCATCGCCAACGACGTGCGCTTCGGCCTCGGTGCCGGCGTCTGGACCCGCGACATCGGCCGTGCCTTCCGCTTCTCCGAACGGCTGCAGGCCGGCACCGTCTGGGTCAACACCTACCGCGCCGTGAGCTTCATGTCGCCCTTCGGCGGCTACAAGGATTCGGGCCTCGGCCGGGAGAACGGCGCCGCCGCGATCAACGAATACCTGCAGACCAAGAGCGTCTGGATCAACACCGGCGCGGCCAGCGCCAACCCGTTCGTGATGCGCTGAGCGCGGCCACCAGGGGCTGGCAGCGCGCATGCGCAAAGCTGATCGTTGCAGCAGATTTTGTTATTTGAGTGGGCTTTGTATAACCCATACGATTGGTTCTCCACATCAACGCTGCACGAGGAGACATGAGCAGTCACACCGAACAAGACACGGGCTGGCAAGAGAAGATCTTCGCCACCTTGAAGGAGGCCGGCATCCAGCAGGTCGCCTACGTACCCGACGCGGGCCATTCGCACGTCATCCGCCGGGCACAGGCCGACGCCGACATCCGCGATGTCGTGCTGACCACCGAAGAGGAAGGCGTCGCGCTCGTGAGCGGCGCCTGGCTGGGTGGCCAACGCGCCGTGCTGCTGATGCAGAGCAGCGGGGTCGGCAACTGCGTGAACATGTTCTCGCTGCTGCAGAGCTGTCGCTTTCCGTTCCTGACGCTGGTGACCATGCGCGGCGAATACGCCGAGTTCAACCCGTGGCAGTGCCCGATGGGCCAGGCCGCGCAGGCCTCCATGGAATTGATGGGCATCACCGTGCTGCGCGCCAGCACGCCCGACGAAGTGCCCGAGCTGGTGGCCGCCGGCATCGATGCCGCCTTCGAAGGCGGCCAGCAGGTGGCGGTGCTGTTGTCACAACGTCTGATCGGACGCAAGAAGTGGAAGCCGAAGAAATGAGCCCGAACCGAACCGCCACCATCGACCGCCGCCCCTGCGTGGCCCGGCTCCTGGCGCTCTGCCCCGAGGCACTGGTGATCACCGGGCTGGGCTCGCCGACCTACGACGTGTTCGCCGCGGGCGACTCACCGAACCACTTCTACCTGTGGGGCGCCATGGGCGGCTCGACCGCCATGGCGATCGGGCTGGCGCTGGCGCAGCCGGACCGTTCGGTCGTCGCGATCACCGGCGATGGCGAGCAGTTGATGGGCATCGGCAGCCTGGCCACGGCGGGCGCGCAACAGCCACCCAACCTGACGCTGGTCGTGCTGGACAACGGCCATTTCGGCGAGACCGGCATGCAGCGCAGCCACAGCAGCCTGGGCACCCGCCTCGCGCAGGTTGCCAAGGCCTGCGGCATCGAGCTGTCGACCGAGATCCACGCCGAGGACGAGGTCGAAGCGCTGGCCAGCCGCATCAACGCGCGCACCGGCCTGGCGTTCGCGCAGGTCCATGTGAAGTCGGAAGAGCTGCCGCGCGCACTGCCGTCGCGTGACGGTGTCCACGTCAAAAACCGGTTCCGCGCAGCACTGGGCTTTCCAGCCTAGCCACCCTTCTGCAGACAAGCGCCGCGCGCCTCGGTCGACATCGACCGAGGCGTGCGGCTGCGCGTCGTTTCCGACATGGTAGTAACCCTAATTTGACATGTCATTAAATGGCTAATCAAATTAGAGCCCATGAAAGCAGAAAACTTGTTCAATGTTCGCGGCCAGACCGTCGTGGTCACCGGCGCGGCAAGCGGCATCGGCCTGGCCTATGCCTCCGTCATGGCGGCCAACGGCGCCCACGTCGAGCTGATCGACCGCGACGCGCAGGCCCTGGCTCAGGCCCTGGAGGAGCTCGGTGCGACGGGCGCCCAGCTGCACGGCAAGATCGCCGACGTCACGCAGCCTGAGTCGCTGCGCCAGGCGTTCGACCACGCGATCGCGCGCCACGGCCGCATCGACACCGTGTTCGCCAACGCCGGCATCAGCGCCGGCCCGGGCTTCCTCAACGGCGCGGGCGAGCGCAACCCGGCGGGCGAGGTCGAGAACCTGTCCGTCGAGCTGTGGGACCGCGTCATCGCCACCAACACGCGGTCGATCTTCCTGACGCTGCAGACCGTGGTGCCGCACTTCAAGCAACACGGCGGCGGCCGCATCATCGCCACGAGTTCCATCTCGGCGAGCAAGACGGAAACCCTGGTCAGTTCGATCTATGCGACATCGAAGGCCGCCGTGGGCTACATGGTCCGCCAGTACGCGCACGAACTGGCCCGCTACAACATCCTGGTCAACGCCATCGCCCCCGGGCCGGTGATCACCAACATCGGAGGCGGGCGGCTCAAGTCGCCGCAGGCGCGCGCCCCGTTCGAGCAGGCGGCGCCGCTGCACAGCATCTGCACGGTCGAGGATCTGCAGGGCGCGGCGCTGTTCCTGGCGTCTCCGGCTTCCCGGCTCATCACGGGCCAACAGATCATCGTGGACGGCGGCACCACGCTGGGCCCGGCGGATTGACAAGGCACAGCATGTCCCAGTTCATCCACGTCACCGCTCCCGATGGCCATGTGCTGCAGTGCTGGCACCAGCGCGCCGAAACGGCCCCGCGCGGCGCCGTCGTCGTGCTGCAGGAGATCTTCGGCGTCAACACCCACATCCGCGCGCTGTGCCAACGCCTGGCCGCTGCCGGCTACGACGCCTACGCACCCGCGCTGTTCGACCGGCTGCAACGTGGCTTTGCCTGCGGCTACGGCGCCGAGGAAGTGTCCGTCGCGCTGAAGTTCCTGCCGCAGCTGGACTGGGATGCGATGGTGCGCGACACCCTCGCGACAGCAGCCGTGGCGCGTCAGCCGGGCGGGCCGGTGGCCGCCATGGGCTTTTGCCTGGGTGCTTCCGTCGCCTATCTGGCCGCGCAGCGCGCCGATGCACTGTCAGCCGTCGTCGGCTACTACGGTGGCCACATCGCGCAGCATCTGGACAGTCCACCGCGCTGCCCGACCATCCTGCACTACGGCGAATCGGACCACACCATTCCCATGCAGAACGTCGAGCGCATCCGCGCGGCGCGCCCGGAGTGCGAAGTGCATGTCTACGCCGCAGGCCACGGCTTCAACTGCGACGAACGGGCCGCCTTCGAACCCGCTTCGGCGGCCCTGGCCTGGCAGCGGTCGATGCAGTGGCTCGACACCCACCTGCGCTGATGCAGCGCCCCTGAGCACATCCACCGTCGCGCTGCACCACCGACCCGTCGACGGCATCTCCGAACTGAACAAGGACTGACTTCACGTGACTGCGATCTACGACAACCCGGGCAAGTTCAAACGCATCGACGTACGCCCGCTCAACAGCGCCATCGGCGCCGAGATCCACGGCATCGATCTCTCTGCACCGCTGGACGACGCCACCTGGGGCGAAGTGCAGCAAGCGTTCTACGACTATCTGGTCGTCTACTTCCCCGACCAGGCGCTGACGCACGCCCAGCACCAGGCCTTCAGCCAACGCTTCGGCAGCCTGATGGACATGCCGCAACTGCACCAGGTCGACGGCTTCGACCGCATCCACATCATCAAGCGCGACGCGAACGACAACGGCCGCGTCGTCGGCGAGAGCTGGCACGCCGACAGCACCTACTTCGAATGCCCGCCCGCCGCCGTGGTGATGCGCGCGGTGACGGTGCCCGAGTTCGGTGGCGACACCGGATTCCTGAGCATGTACGCGGCCTACGAAACCCTGTCGCCGCGCATGCGCACCATGCTCGACAGCTTGCAGGTCGTCCACAGCGCCACGCGCATCTACGGCTCGGCCTACCATGCGCAGAAGAAGAAGTTCAGCGCCGGCAGCGCCAAGCTGGATCTGGACATCGAAGCCGGCGACCGCGAGATGGTCCACCCCCTGGTCTGCACCCACCCCGGCTCGGGCCGCCGCTTCCTGTTCGTGAACCAGGTCTACGCTCAGCGCTTCGAAGGCATGACGGAAGCCGAGAGCCGCCCGCTGCTGCAGTTCCTGTACGACCACAGCGCCCGCTTCGAACACACCTGCCGCGTGCGCTGGAAGAAGGACCAGGTGCTGATCTGGGACAACCGCTGCGCCATGCACAAGGCCATTCCCGACTACATCGGCCGCGACCGCTACATGACGCGCACGACGATCGCCGGCGACCGGCCGCGCTGACGCCCCATCCCGATCCCCACCAAACAGGAGACCCACATGAAAACCCATATCCTTCGCCGGACCATCACCCGCAGCATCGCTGCCGCCTGGCTGGGCAGCTGTCTGCTCGCAGGCGGCAGCGCCATTGCGCAGGACGCACCGAAACTCGTCACCGTGAACGCTGGCTTCGTGCCCGTCACGGATGTGGCCGCACTCTACCTGGGCGAAGAGGTCGGCCTCTTCAAGAAACACGGTCTGCAGCTCAAGGCCAACGTGGCGTCGACCGGGGGTGTTCCGGCCGTCATGAGTGGCGAGTACCACTTCGCCTTCACCGCGCTGGTCAACATCCTGCAGGCGCGCGACAAGGGCCTGCCCCTCAAGATCATCGCCGCCGGCTCCAGCTCCACCGGCGTCAAGGGCGCCGACGTGACGATGATCCATGCCGGCCCCAAGAGCGGCATCCAGTCGGCCAAGGATCTGGAGGGCAAGACCGTCAGCGTCAACGCGCTCAACGGCCTGCTGCAGATGATGGGCAAGGCGGCCGTCAAGGCAGATGGCGGCGATCCGAACAAGGTCAAGTTCATCGAGCTGGGCTTCGCCGAAGCGCTGGCGGCGCTGCAGGCCGGCAGGACCGACGCCATGGTGGGTGCCGAGCCCTTCGGCACCGCCGCCATCGCCGCGGGGTTCCCGCCGATCAGCTCGCCCTACCAGGCCATGTCCCCCAAGAGCATGCTGACCTCGGGCTACTTTACGAGCGAAGCACAGCTCAAAGCCAATCCCGAGCTGTTCAAGAACCTGCGCGCTGCCATCAACGAGTCGATCGAGTACGCGCAGAAGAACCCCGACGCGGTGCGCAAGCAGCTGCCCAAGTTCACCAAGCTGGGCGCCGACGTGGCGGCCAAGCTGATCCTGCCGAACTACCTCACCGCGATCCCGCCCGAGTCGGTCGAAATGTTCTCCAAGAGCGGCAACGAGTTCGGCATGCTGACCAAGCCGGCGGTGTACGACACCGTCGTCTGGAACGGGAAGTAGGCCATGTCGGCAAGCAATGGCCTGGCGGGCGCGGCGCCCCCCGTCGTCCATCCGCGCCAGCGGCTTGAAATGACCGGGTTCGCCGGCCTGCGCAACGCTCTCGGCGGCGCCATCGGCGTCATGGTGCTGGCCCTGCTGTGGGAGGCCGGACCGCGCGCCGGCCTCGTGCGGCCGGAATTCTTCCCGCCCTTGACGGTGGTGCTGGGCAAGCTCGCCCAACTGGGTGCCACCGCGGAGTTCTGGGGCTACCTGCTCAGCACCGTGCGCACCTGGCTGCTGGGCTTGGCGATCGCCACCCTGGCCGGCGTCGCCGCCGGATTGTTCATCGGGCTCACGCCTGGCGCCCGCAAGTACACCCACTCGACCATCGAGTTCCTGCGGCCGATCCCCTCGGTGGCGCTGATCCCTGGCGTCATCCTGCTGTTCGGCTCGCGCTACCAATCAGGCGTGGTGCTGATCACCTACGCCGCGTTCTGGCAGGTGCTGCTGCAGATGCTGTATGGCCTGAGCGACATCGATGCGGTGGCACGCGACACGGCGCGCTCGTTTCGCTTCAGCAGGTTCGGCTTCGTGCGCCACGTCGCCTGGCCGACCCTGTTGCCGTTCCTGTTCACCGGCCTGCGGCTGGCCGCCGCCATGGCGCTGGTGCTGGCCGTGACGGCCGAGATGGTGATCGGCAGCCAGGGTCTGGGCCGGGGCATCGTGGTGGCGCAGGCCTCCAATGCGACGGCCGAGGCCTACGCCTATGTGCTCGTCGCGGGCCTGCTGGGGGTGGCGATCAACCTCGCGGCGCGCAGCCTGGAGAAGCGCATCCTCCAATGGCACCCCAGCGTGCGTGCGGCAGGAGGTGTGCGGTGATCGGTTCCTTCGTGCGCAAGCTGTTCGTCGAACTGGCGCTGCCGGCCTTGCTGTTCGGCCTGCTCTACGTGCTGAGCGCCAGCTCGACCAACTTCTACTTCCCGCCACTGGGCACCATCCTCGAGAAATTCGGCAGTATCTGGCTCGGTCCGCGCTTCTTCTCGGACGTGCTGCCCAGCCTGGAACGCCTCCTGGCCGGCTACCTGCTGGCCTGCGTCGGCGGCATCGCGCTGGGTGTGCCGATCGGCATCTACCGCCCGCTGCGCCGCGCCGTCGAGCCGGTGCTCGAGTTCTTCCGCGCAATCCCGCCGGTCGCGATGATTCCGCTGCTCATCATGACGATGGGCTTCGGCGACACCATGAAGATCACCATCATCGTGGCCGGCGCCATCTGGCCCATCCTGCTGAACACGGTCGAGGGTGTGAAGGCCGTGGACGAGGTGCTCGCCGACACCTGCAGGACCTACCAGATCCGGGGACTGGCGCGGCTGCGCCACTTCATCCTGCCCAGCGCCTCGCCGCAGATCATCGTCGGCATGCGGCTGGGGCTGTCGATCGGCATCGTGCTGATGGTGATCAGCGAAATGTTCGCGGCGCTCGACGGCCTGGGCTCGGCCATCATCTATTTCCAGCGCAGCTACGAAATCGCGGAGATGTGGAGCGGCGTGCTGATGCTGGGCCTGTTCGGCTTCGCGCTGTCGCTGTTGTTCAGATGGTTCGAGCGCTGGGCGCTCGGTTGGTACCACGGCATGCGTGATCTTGAAAGGCGGAACTGAAGTGACAGCACAAGCAATGGCGGCCGTGTCCGTCGAACATCTGAACAAGGTCTACCAGTCCAAGGAGCGCCGGGTCGAAGCGATCGGCGATCTGAGCTTCGACGTGCGCCCAGGCGACTTCACCTGCATCGTCGGCCCTTCAGGCGCCGGCAAGACGACGCTGCTGAAGTGCCTGGCCGGGCTGTTGGCGCCGACGCGTGGAGCGGTCACGGTGAACGGCCGCGAGGTGACGGCGCCGCCGCAGGACATGGCCGTGGTGTTCCAGGAATACGGGCGCAGCCTGTTCCCCTGGAAAACGGTGCGCGAGAACGTCGAACTGCCGCTGCGCGAGCGCGGCATCGCGGCAGCCGAACGCGCGCGCATGGTGGCGTCGGCGCTCGACGCCGTGGCGCTGGGCCATGTCGGCGACTCCTACCCGTGGCAGCTGTCGGGCGGCATGCAGCAGCGCGTGGCCATCGCGCGCGCAGTGGCCTACCAGCCCAAGGTCATGGTGCTGGACGAACCCTTCGCGGCCGTCGATGCGCAGACGCGCGCCGACCTGGAAGACCTGATGCTGCACCTGTGGTCCAAGCTGGGCCTGACGATGATCTTCGTGACCCACGACATCGACGAGGCGGTGTACCTGGGCCAGCGGGTGCTGGTGCTGTCGTCGTCACCGACCCGGGTGCTCGACGACGTGCGCGTCGACCTGCCGTCGCCGCGCACCCAGGCCCACACCCGTGTCCACCCGGACTTCGCAGAACTGCGTACCCGGGTCTACAGCGGCATCCAGGCCGCGAAGGCGGCGAAGTAGCGGTGGCCGCAGCTCAGTCCGCATTCATGTGCGGCACCTGCTGCTCGACCTTGCGCAACAGCGACCACAGCACCTCCACCTCGGCGGGGTCGAAGGCGGAGACCAGGCGCTCCTGCCGCTGTTCCGCAGAAACGCGCAGCTTGCCGTAGACCTCGGTGCCCTGCGCCGTCAGGCGGACGATCGCGGCGCGCCCACGCCGCGAGGTCTGCTCGACGCTCACCAGGTCGCGCTCCTGCAGCACGCGAACGCTCTTGCTGGCGGCGGCGTAGTCGAGATCGGCCATCTCGGCGACCTCGCGCACGATGAGCTCGGGGCTCTGCCCCAGCGCCATCATGGCGCGCCACTCGGACATGCCGAGGTTGAAGCGCTTGCGGTAGTGGTTGGAAGCGCCGTTCGCCAAACGGTTGGCCACGCCCATGATGTAGGCGGCCAGGTAACGGTTCACGGACGCCTGCGACCCCTCCACATCGGCTGGCAGCGCCGCGGCCCGCACGGGTGGCTTCGCGCCCTCTTGCGCGGCGGGCGACGCCGCCGGAACCGCCTTGGCCCCGGGCCCACGAGCAGCCGTCGTGCCGCCTCTTGCGGTGGGTGCGCGGGGGGTGCCAGTGCTTGCCGTCATGCATGTCCTCTTCAGATGAATCACAAGGTCGAGCATGCCACAAGGACAGGTTGACATTGCTTTTATGGATATGTCAATATAAGACTTGTCTCCACGATATTCAGCAACACGATCGCAGTCGATGACGCGCAAGCTCCACAGCAATTTTCCCCACGTCCCGGCCTCTGGGCCGTTCACAACGCCCCGTGGCGGGCGCCGGCCATAGGCGGCGGCACGTCCCAGGCGGTGTTCGCCATCGACAGCGCCGGCCTGGGCGATCAGGTCACTGCGCCGGTCGCGCCGCGCTGACCCGCCCTACCCGACCATCCAACCCATCTACACACGGAGACATCCGCCCATGCAAGGCCCGCAATCCAACAACGGCATGCTCACGACCCAGCGCGGCGAAGAGCGCTTTCTCTCGTCCGACCTGTTCGCGCGCAAGGATGCCCGCGCACCCCGCCCCGACCATGGGCATGTGAGCGAACCGGGTCGGCAGATCCCCGTCTATCACCAGTGCGATGTGCTGGTGGTCGGCGGCGGCCCTTCGGGCACCGCCGCGGCAGCGGCCGCCGCACGGGCGGGTGCGAACGTGGCAATGCTGGAGCGCTACAACCACCTGGGCGGCCTGTCCACCGGCGGGCTCGTGATCTGGATCGACCGCATGAGCGACTGGGAAGGCAAGCTGGTCATCCGCGGTTTCGCCGAAGAGCTGTTCAACCGGCTGCCCGCCGATGCCATCGCCGGGCCGGTGCGGTCCGACTGGGGCTCGCAGGATGCGGCCAAGGCCGCGCACTGGTCGCAGCGCACGGCGGCCTACCACGGCATCGTGACCTGGTCGCCCACCATCGACCCCGAGCAGCTCAAGCTGCTGAGCCAGGAGATCGTGCTGGAGCGCCAGGTCAAGCTGATTTACCACTCCTGGGCCGCCGAGCCCCTGATGGAGAACGGCGCAGTGGCGGGCGTGAGCTTCGAGAGCAAGGAAGGCCGCATGGCGGTGCGCGCCAAGGTCGTCATCGACGCCACCGGCGACGGCGACATCTTCGCGCGCGCCGGTGCCGCCTACGACAACGACATCGAGGCCGCCGACGTGCACCACTGCATGAACACCGCCTGGTTGTTCGCCGGTGTCGACATGGAGCGCTGGATTGCCTTCAAGGCCGGCCAGCCCGAACGCTTCACCGCGTTCATGGCCGGCGGGCGCGACGCCTGCGGCCTGTTCGAGCGGCCCTTCGTCTCCTGGCGCAACGACGTGGCCTTGTTCATGGGCCCGCGGCAAACCGGTTACTCGGCACTGGACGTGGACGACCTGACCGCCGTGGAGGTGCGCTCGCACCGCGCGATGGCCCAGCATCTGGACTACTACCGCGCGCACGCGCCGGGTTTCGAGAACGCCTACATGATGCTCAGCGCGCCGCAGATCGGCGTGCGCCATTCGCGCCGCCTCAAGGGTGTGGACGCCGTGCTGCGCGCGCGCTGGCCCGCTGGCGTGGCGCTGCCCGACGAGGTGGGTGTCTCGCCCGCGGTCTCGCCCAAGTTTCCGAACATCTCCATTCCCTACGGCGCCCTGGTGCCCGAGCAACTGGACGGCTTGCTGGCCTGCGGCCGCCACATCTCCTGCGACCCCAATTCGCACGGTTTCATGCGTGAGATCCCGCAGTGCTGGATTACCGGGCAGGCGGCTGGCGTGGCAGCGGCCCTGGCCGTCGCGCAGGGCGTGCAGCCGCGCAAGGTCGACATCGCCAGCGTGCAGGCCGAGCTGCAGGCACAAGGTGCGTATGTGCGCACAGAGCAGCGCCAGAGCCTTGCGGCCTGACGCCAGGAGCACACCATGCAACTGACGGACGAAGAACAAGCGATGCTGGACGGGCGCGACGGCGCCGCAGTGCAGCGCGCCATGGACCTGCTGATGCGCTATGGCCGCGCGCTGGGCGCCCAGCGCCTGGTGGAGACCAACAACGTGGTTGCGTCGATCAGCGCCACCACCCCGTTCATGCGCGACTACGCACGCCAGCGCGGCGGCATGGACGGCGTGTTCTCGGAGTTCAGCCTGGACAGCGACGACACCGTCGCCATCCCGCGCGTAAAGACCTTCACCAGCCACGTGCAGCTGGGCTTCGACCCCCACAACCCCGAGCTCATGGGCATCGACGAGCAGACGGTGCAGTTCTACAAGAAGGGCGAGACCTACATCACCGGCCTGGGGGTGCAGGCGACGAACACCTGCACGCCCTACCAGGTCGGCAACATCCCGACGCGCGGCGAGCACTGCGCCTGGATGGAGTCCTCGGCCGTCACTTACTGCAACGCCGTCATCGGCGCGCGCACCAACACCGAAGGCCGCGAGAGCGTGGGCGCCGCGATGCTGACCGGCCGCATTCCCTACTGGGGCTACCACCTGGACCGCAACCGCTGGGGCACGCACGCGGTGCAGCTCGACACCGCGGTGGAAAGCACGGCCGACTGGGGCCTGCTGGGCTACTGGATCGGCGACATGGTGCAGGACAAGGTGCCAGTGGTCGAGGGCGTGGGCAAGCTGCCCAACCTGGCGCGGCTCAAGCATTTCGGCGCGGCCGCCTCGTCCTCCGGCGGCGTGGAGATGTACCACCTGGTTGGCATCACGCCCGAGGCCAACACGCGCGAGCAGGCCTTCGGCGGCAACCGGGCACTGGAGACCTTGCGCTACGGCCCGGCCGAGCGGCGCGCCACCTGGGAGAAGATCAACGGCACCGGCCGCAGCACCGCGGTCGACTACGTGATGCTGGGCTGCCCGCACTACACCATCGAGCAGATCTGGGAAGCCGCGCGCCTGCTGGAGGGCCGCAAGGTCAGCGCCAACACCGCGCTGTGGATCTTCACGCCGCGCGCCATCAAGTCCCTGGCCGACCGCAACGGCTACACGCAGACCATCGAAGCCGCGGGCGGCCATCTGTTGACTGACAGCTGCTCGGCCATGAGCCGCGCCACACCCAAGGGCACACGCGTGGTGGCACTGGACTCGGCCAAGCAGGCGCATTACCTGCCAGCCATCCTGGGCATCGAGGCCTGGTTCGGATCGCTGGAGGAATGCATCGACGCGGCCTGCACCGGCCAGTGGAAAGGCGGCCCCCTGTGAACGACGCGACGACAGGCAGCGTCATCGTGCTGCGCGGGCGCTGCGTGGTCGGCGGCACGGCCGAGGGCGAGGCCCTGGTCACCACGCAGGCGATCTCGGGCTGGGGTGGCATCGATTCGCGCACCGGCACCATCGTGGAGACACGGCACGAGTTGCGTGGCGTGAGCTTCGCCGGCAAGGTGCTGGTGTTTCCGGGGGCCAAAGGCTCGTCCGGCTGGTCCAACGCCTTCCACCTGACGCGCTCCATGGGCGTGGCACCGGCGGCCATGCTGTTCAACGACATGAGCGCCAAGATCGCGCTGGGCGCGGTCGCCACCCGCGCACCCGCCGTGACCGACTTCGACCAGAACCCGCTGGCCGTGATCGTGACCGGCGACTGGGTGCGCGTAGACGCCGACCAGGGCATCGTCGAAGTGCACAAGAAGTCCGTCGCCGGCGTGGCCCGGCAGCCAGCGCCGGTCGCGCCACAGGAGACACCATGAACGCCCCATCCCACCCGCAAGCGGCGCGTGCACGGCGCAGGTTGTTGCTGGCCGCAGGTGCCTGCGCTGCGCTGCTGCCGCTGCGCACCATCGCCCAGCCCGCGCCGACCCCTTTCCCCACGAGGCCGGTGCGGCTGATCGTGCCGTTTCCGCCCGGCGGCGCCACCGACGCGCTGGCCCGCCAGATGGCCGAGCAACTGGCACGCCAATGGAAGCAGCCGGTGGTCGTGGAGAACAAGCCCGGCGCCAACACCATGCTCGGCACCGAGGTGGTGGCCCGGTCCGCGCCGGACGGCCACACGCTGGGCATCGTCACGGGCTCGCACATCATGAATCCGCTGCTCGCAGCGAAGATGCCGTACGACACGCTGAAGGACTTGACCGGGGTCATGCTGCTGACGCGCTTCCACATGGCGCTGTACGCCCACCCCAACTTCGCCGCGAACACGCCGGCCGAGCTGGTGGCGCTGGCCCGACGCGAGCCCGGCAAGACGGCCTATGCGTATGCGACGACCCAGACTTACCTCGCCATGGAGCTGTTCAACACCATGGCCGACATCCGCCTGCAGAACGTGCCGTACAAGGGAAGCGCGCAGGCGATGACGGACCTGCTGGGCGGCCATGTCCCCATGCTGATGGACCCGATCACGCCGGCGGCGCTGGAGCATGTCCGCAGCGGCAAGCTCAAGCTGATTGCCACCATGGGCGCCAAGCCCAGTGAACTGGTGCCGGGCGCGGCACTCGCGGCGAGCGTCGCGCCCGGCTACGACTTCTCTGGCGCGTTCGGCCTCGTGGTGCGAGGCGGCACGCCGGAGGAACTAGTGCGCCGCATTCGCGACGATTTCGCGGGCGTGCTGCAACTGCCGGAGGTGGCCGCGCGTGTGCGCGAGATCGGCCAGGAGCCCATCGGCTCCACGCCGCAGGCATACGACGCCTACATCCTGGCCGAGATGGACAAGTGGCGCCCGGTGGTCAAGGCCACGGGCGTCAAGCTCGACTGAAAGCGGAGCAGCCAGCGCAGCCCCGCATCCACAACATCCCACGGAGACCATCCATGCACCGCCGCCACTTCATGTCACTTGCCGCAGCCGCATCGCTGCCACTGGTCACGTCCACCGCCGCGGCCCAGGACTTTCCCAAGGCCGGCAAGCCCATCCGGATCGTCGTCGGCTTCGCGGCCGGCGGGCCGACCGACACCCAGGCGCGCGCGCTGGCGCTTGAAATGGGCAAGATCCTCGCCGTTCCGACGATCGTGGAAAACAAGCCCGGCGTCAGCGGCGGCATCGGCGCCGTGGAAGTGGCGCGGGCACATCCCGACGGCCACACGCTGATGTACATCTCCGACGGTGTGGTGACGCAGAACCCGCACACGCTGCGCTCCGTCCCCTACGACGCCTTGCGCGATTTCACCCCCATCGCCCAGCTGACCGCCGGCGGCGTGGTGCTGGTGATGCACCCCTCGGTTCCCGCGAACACGCCGCAGGAATTCATCGCCTATGGCAAGGCCCACCCTGGCAAGCTGGCATATGCCTCCTTCGGCGCCGGGACCATCTCCCACATCTACGGCGAGGTGCTGCGCCAGAACACCGGCATCGACATCGTGCACGTGCCCTACAAGGGCAGCGCCGACGCCCTCAAGGACCTGCTGGCCGGCCGTGTGCAGATCATGTTCGACTCTCCGTCCACGGCCATGCAGTACGCGAAAGACGGGCGCCTGAAGATCCTGGGCAGTGCGGGCGAGAAGCGTCGCGCCTTGATGCCCGACACCCCGACCTTGCTGGAGCAGGGACTGCCGGGCTTCGAGATCCGGGGCTGGAACGGTCTCTTCGCCCCGGCGGGCATGAGCCCCCAGGTGCTGCAAAAGCTCCACGCTGCAGTGGCCCAGGCTTCGCGCACAGCCACGTTCCAGAGCCTGCTGGCAACGCTGGCCTTCGACCCGGTGGACGAGACGCCGGCCCAGTTTGCCAGCGTGGTGCAGCGCGATTTCGACCGCTGGGGCAGTTACATCCGGCGCACGGGCATCAAGCTGGACTGACGGCCGTCAGGCCTCGCCGCGGGTAGTTGATTGGGACCTGCAGTTTCGCAAGGAGCTCCAGGACGCAGCAACGCAGTAGAGCCAAGGGGCTGAACCTATACTTCGCTGCGCCGGATGACACGAAGACGAGTATCGTCCGCTAACCAGCGTGCCGTGACGGCGCGAAACACGCCGCCTTCGCGCAGCGCGCGGTCGATCTTGGTGGCATTCATGACGATCCTTGCAGGCTGCGCGCGTGCACTTCATGCGCAACGCGCTGGCGACGCAGGCAAGATCCCCGCGACGCATGGTCTCTGTGGCCACCGGCACGGGATTCGTGCAGGAGTCGGCCGAGACTGCACGGCGCGCTGGAGATCGGTGGCTGAGCAGCTCACCGGCAAGTTTCCCAAGCTAGATGCACTGATGGCCTAGGCGGAGAACGGCGTGCTGGTCGCTATGACATTCCCCCTATCGGACGCAGATCTGTTCCAAAAACCAACTGGAGCGGCAAACCGCGGAGATCAAGCGGCGCACCAACGTCGTGGGCATCTTGCCCAACGACGCGTCCATAGTGCGCTTGGCCGGCGCCATGATGCTGGAACAGAACGACGAGCGGTCGCTCAACCGGCGTTACATTCAGCTCGAAGGCCAACAGACCCTGAGCGACACTGCGCCCACTCGGCTGCCCGCTGTGGATCGCTGAGTACCGTGCATCTCAGCCTTGTCCGGCCTGTGGACCTACACCACAGGTTGGGACGTGACCAATCGGAACAACGAAGTTGCGGGGCGCTGGCTGCGAGGGTCGCACAGCTGAACACTGGACCCGGGAGTTGCAATGACCCATTACTGCGTAGATCTACAGCCGAACGAGCTTGGGGAGCACTTGGTGCACGCGGCGGGTTGTACTGAATGGCCTAAGGTCCCGGTGCTGCTGTGCCTGCACAGCCATTGTGCTGGAGCCGTCGAGGAGGCTCGCGACTCCTTTGAAAGGGTCAACGGCTGTCCGCTGTGCTGTCCCGCCTGTCATGCAGGGAGACACTTCGCTGAAAAACCAGCGGATGGAAGCTGAGCAAGTCGACCCAAGCGATCCTCGGACCCCTCAAACGGAATAGTCATGCTTTTGATCGACTTCGTCCAAAAGCATGACACGCCCGCGGAAGTTGTGACGACCTCCTCCGCCCCGGAAATTCAACAATCTTGCGTTGTCACGCCCCTCTCACTGGCTGGAAAACTGCCACGTCATTGCGGCCCTTCGCTTTTGCCTCATAGCACGCAGAATCGGCTGCGCTCATCACAGCCGCCGCGTCAACAAATGAACCGTCGACGGCCACCAGCCCACGGTACTTCCACGCCGTCTCCGCCGGATTGCTGTCGACGCTGCCGCTGGAACTGCGACTGCGGGGGAAGTCGACGACTCTTTCCCATCGCGCGCCGATCTACTACGTCGACCTCACCGTGCGATCAGGAAGCTCGCTGATCGACGCCTTGAACACCGCACATGCCGAAGACGTTGGCCGCAAAGCAGCGGGGTTCTATCAGGCGGCTCTGGACCAAGCAGCTAGGGCTGGGATGGCGGCGGGGGCGTTCGAGGAATCAACGGAGGATGGGGCATCCGTGGTCGAGGAGTTCTTTCCAGACGACCATGAACAAGAAGGCCCCGGATCCACCGGCTCATCGACGACCAAGCTCAGCCTGGCCGAGAAGCTCGACCGAAAAGCTCGACGCGGTTGAATCCTCCCCCCAGGAGCATTCGGTGGCTGCAGCCGGGCCAGAAGCGGGCGTTCACCGATGGCGGCTTTTCGTCGCTGATCTGGCGACGCCGAGCCCGCAACGGGAGTCCTCAACGCTGATTGCGCCGACCAAAGCAGGGGGCCATCTTCCACTGCATCGCCTGCCACACGCGCACAAGGCCAGCACACATCCAGGGTTGCCCCTCCCTAAAGACCCGCCCCTGCCGCACGTCTCGTGCTTAGGGCTCGAAGTGCAGCGATCAGGCCACACCGCCACAGGAGAAGCTCTAGTCGAACGGTTGGCGGAGTTCTTCAAGGCTATCGGATAGCTGGCAGGCTCTTGGTCTGGTTGCCGCACACCGAAGCCCAGACTGTGATGGGCGCAGCTGCGCTCCTGCGAGCACTACGCCGTCAGGGCGCCATGGATGGGGATCGCGATCTGGTCAATGGGCATAGATGCATCTCAATAACTTGTTCTGGTTCAGCTTCGTTGTCTGCCCTTCCCCAGAAAATACCCGGCAAAAGCCGGGTTACGTCAGAGCAAGCTAGATCATGGCTGCTTGCGTCGACGGAAGCCAGCAAGACAGATCATGCCCAGTCCGACCAACGCCAGGGAAGCCGGCTCGGGTACCTCGGCGACCGTGATCGGATCACGTGCCCAGACAGTGATGTGCGAGATGTCCTGCGCGCTCGGCTCCTTGTCCTTCTTGCCACCGGGGCTGTTGTCGAAATCGCCGTTCATCTTCCAAGTGCCGGTGATCGTGTAGGGCGTGCCCAGGTCGAAAGCGCCGTTCATCTTCGTGAAGTCGAAGTCATAGACGGCCCAGCTCGTACTGGACTTCACCGAGAACGCCAAATGGTCGAAGTTGCTGCGCGAGAACAGGTTGTTTGCGGCAAAGATCGCTTTGATGTTCTCGTCAACGGACAGGGTCCAGGTGCCGCCAACATTCGAGTCTTGCGTCTGAACGTACTTCAGCACCTGGCTCAGCGAGAAGGCGCTGCCGCCAACCGGCGTCACATTCGCGTAGCTCAGCTCGCCCGCGTTGGCCTCAAGCATCCCGAGCATGATCCAGCCCGGATCCACGGCAGCGTTCGGGTTCTTCAGCGCCAGCAGTTGGCTGGGCTGGATGAACTGAGTCGGGCTTAGCAGACCGTACTGTCCGTTGAGCAGGCCATCGTTCAGGTAGCCGAGGTTGGGCGACGGGTTGAGCGCCGGGCCTTCGTTGCCGGTGTAGACGCCGGCGCAGCTCGTCGCGTTGATCGGGCCCACCGGGTTCAGCGGGCCCCCGGAATAAGAAGCGCTTGGCGTTGCGCCTGTGATCTTCCAGTTAGCAACGTTGCAGGGATTGTTCGGATCGAGCGTGCCCGATGCTCCGCTTGGAACTGACCCTGCCTCGATTTCACGTACAGCAAGAAGTTGATAACTTCAGAGGTACGGAGAATCGAAATGAGAGAAGGCAAGCTGCCCAAGAGGCAGTACACACAGGAGTTCAAGGCTGAGGCCGTCAGGCTCGCGGCGTCGGTCGGCGGTCACGAGGCCGCACGTCGCCTCGGTGTGCCGGTGGCGACGCTGGGCAACTGGTCCAGGCGTGGCATTGCGTCGGCCGGCACCAACGGCGCGGTGGCGCCGCCCAGTGAGGCACCGGCGCGGCGCCCGGTGAGCGAACTGGAGGCAGAGAACAGCCGCCTGCGCAGAGAGCTGGCCGACGCGAAGCTGGACGTGGAAGTCCTTCGAAAAGCGACGGCGTACTTCGCCAGGGGGTCGCGATGAAGTACGCCTGGATCGACGCGCATCGCGACCAGTACACCGTCAGCCGGCTGTGCCGCGTGCTGCAGGTGTCCCGCAGCGGCTACTGCCAATGGCGCGTGCGCCCGCCCAGCCCCGGCCTACTTGCCAACCAGGCTCTGGATGCCAAGGTGGCGGCCATCCACGACGCCAGCCGCCGCAGCTATGGTCGCCCTCGGATCGTTCACAAGCTGCGCCAGCAGGGCGACGTCGTCAGCGCCGAGCGAGTGCGAAAGAGCCTGCGTCGCCAGGGCCTGCGCCCGGTGTACAGAAGGCCGTTCGTGGTGACCACCGATTCGGCGCACCGCCTGCCGGTAGCACCGAATCTGCTGGATTGACGCTTTGATGGTTGGCAGCGTGACCAGGCCTGGGTGGCAGACATCACGTACGTGCCCACCGGCGAGGGCTGGCTGTACCTGGCGGCCGTGATGGACCTGGCCGGTCGGCGCATCGTGGGCTGGTCGATGTCCGAGAACATTGACGCCACGCTGGTGTGCACCGCCTTGAAGTCGGCATGGTGGCTGCGCAAGCCTGCCAAGGGGCTGCTGGTCCACACCGACCGCGGGTCCCAGGGTGGATTCAACCGGTCGTCGCAACACCGGGTTACGCGGCGGATTTTAGGTAGTCGTTAAGCGCCTCCGCGGGAGTCCTCCAGTCCAACGTTTTGCGTGGCCTGCTGTTCAAGGTGTTGGCCACAGATTGGAGCTCGCGCGCGTCCCATCGGGACAAGTCAGTGCCCTTGGGGAAGTACTGGCGTAGCAGGCCGTTGGTGTTTTCATTCGTACCGCGCTGCCAGGGGCTGTGAGGATCGGCGAAGAAGACTTTCACGCCGGATTCAATGGTGAACCGAGCATGGTCGGACAGTTCCTTGCCGCGGTCCCAGGTCAGTGACTGCCACAGTTGCGCAGGCAGCGTGGTCACTGTTTGCTTGAGGGCATTGGCCATGGTGATGGCACCATAGCCCGCCAGTGCAGGTCCGTTCTTCGTTCGGGGAGTCAGTCCATATCCGGTCTCTCGCGGCAAGTGCACAAGCACGGTGAAGCGGGTCGATCGCTCCACCAGCGTGCCGATGGCAGACCGGTTCAGCCCGATGATCAGGTCTCCCTCCCAGTGGCCAGGAACGGCCCGATCATCGGCCTCGGACGGTCGGCCGGAGATCATCACCTCCTCGCTGACGTGTGCCCATGCCTTGGCCTGTGCCCTAGCCCGCGGCGTACGCAAGGCACGACCCGTGCGCAGATAGCTCACCAGCTCGCGCTTGAGAGCCCCTCGGCCCTGGATGTACAGGGACTGGTAGATGGCTTCATGGGAGATGCGCATCGATGGATCATCGGGGAAGTCGACCCGCAAGCGATGTGCAATCTGCTCCGGTGACCACCCTTTCACCCACTTGCGGTCTCCGCGGTGGGGCTTGTTGCGCCCAATGAATGGTGCCTGCCGAGGACCAGTGACTTCTTTGCCTCGAGCGTCATGCAGCTTACCTTCTAAGCGATCCTGGACATAGCGACGCAGCTGCGAGTTGGTGACCAGCTTGGCCGGCTTTGGCCTCCTGGCCACAAGCTCGGCTTTCCACTGCGCGACCGATGCCCGATAGTCGAGCTTGCCGCTACGTGTTGCAGCATTACGTGTCAGCTCTCGGGACACGGTCGAGGGGCTTCGTCCCAGACGGCGAGCTATCTCCCTCACACCGATGTCCTGGGCGCGTAGCACGGCAATCTCTTCTCGCTCTGCAAAGGACAGGTACCGCTCGGAAACAGGCGTCGACATGAACAATGGCATCCCGCCACGATGCCGGAACCAGCGCGAGCCTACCGGCTGCGATACGCCCACGGCTTCTGCGGCCTTCTCGCTCGTGATTCCAGTAGCAATCTGCTGCCAGAACTGCCGCTCCACTTCACGTCGAAGCGACGGCGCTCCAGGTGAGCGCATCGCACCACGCCCTGTCAGCTCCTGCATCCAACCCGCAGGTCGGCCCATAAACACCTCCTTGATTGAAGGTGTTGCGACGACCGGTTGAATCCACCCA
>NZ_CAXUQL020000003.1:0-35620 GCF_964253035.1 Pseudorhodoferax sp. LjRoot39
AAGTTGGTGTCTCGCTACTTGTTCAGTGCGTAGCGCCGCTTGACCTAAATGATCAGTTAAAATCAAAATACCATCTATTGAAAGATGCAGAAGGACGATTGAATTCAGTAATGTTCAAAAATTCGACTGCGTCGGAAATTTTTGTCGCGTGGCGGCCTGCTGATCGGTTCACCAGCTGCTCCGATACAAAATCAGCTATTTCCTTGATGCGGATTTCTTCTGGTGCTGAAGGGGAAGCCTATATAGACCAGGCTCTACAGGTCTGCTATGCCTCGATCGATAGCATCGGTGCAACACCAAAATTCCGAGACAAATGCAGGGAAGGATTTGGCGCGACAGTGGATGCGAACGCAAAAGCGCTTGAATGCCGATAGCCTTCTATTTACTGCTAGCGACCCGCCAAAGGTAGCGTGGGGCTACGGCGGGCGGCAATTGCCCAGCACCAGCCACGCTTTGTCGATGCATGTTTGCATGCAACCATGCAGACTCCCGCAGGGCGTACCCTGCGGGCTCTGGTCTAGTCACGCGGCTTGATCTTGCGGATCACGACGCGCCCGGTGATCGGGAATGCCTCCAGCACGATGTCGAAGCCATCACCGTCACGGTGAGTCCAGACAGCGCCGATGCGTTGCCAGGATGCATCTTCTTGGCCTTCCGCGTTTTCATAGTTGCGGACCATGAACGCGTGGTGCGTTGGGCCCTTTTTGGCTGGGGTTGCATGGTTCATTGGAATCTCCTTTGTTGTTGTCACCCCCACGTCGAGGGCATGGAGATCCAGGCGGAAGCTCAGGGGCGCGCGGTCAACCCAACACGGGAGCACAGCGAATGGAGCGGGCAGGGGCATTGACGGAGTGCCCGCTTCTGCCATCTTCCATGCCCAACCTCGCACGTGGGTGACATCCCAAGGGGATCGCACCACCTTGCAACCGGGGCTGAAAAGGCCACGTTCACCCGCCGCGGTTCAGTTGGCGGGTTTGATGAAGAGGCTAAGGGCGCCGTCGCTCTGTCGCGATGGCCAGGAAGCGCCCTGTTGCACGAAACCGAGTCGGAAAAGCGTGCGATGCATGCCCTCGTTATCCGCCCGCGAAGTCGCAATAACACCAGCAGCTCCGGCGCCCGCAACAACAGCTGCGCACAAGGGGTAGGACAAATTCTTGCCGCGCGCATTCGGCGCAATGAAGATCCAACCCAGCTCGTAAGGAAAGGCTGCGTTGGTCAGCGCAACCGATGCAGACTGTTGGATTCGGTCTCGGTAGCTGTCGCGAGGAGTCTTGAGGCCCGCCACCCCAACCAAGACATTCTCCAGTCGCATAAAGCCCAGGCACTGCGCGTCGCCGACATGTCGCAGTAGCCCATCACGCGTGACCTCACCACCGGCCGTCACCAGATCCACGAACTCGGCAAGCTCGTCAGGTGAGAACTGTGCGGGAGGCCCCACGACGACAGAAAAGTTCTTTGATGGCCCGATCAAGTGTCCGGTTCTAGCAGTTCAGCGATGCCGGCAAAGTCGCTGATCATGGCGTCATACAGCAGATCCACTGCGCTGCCCCAACCAGCCACTTGAGCCGCCGACGCGACGCCGAATTTTTCCAAGTCCGACGCGAGCGTTGCAGCGAAGCCCTGGCCGGTGCGATGTGCCGCCTTTTGACGCAACTGGTTCAATGAAAAAAGTCGGCGCATCACGGGCAACTGCGTCTCTGGTTTCCACTGTTTTACGAATTGCTCTGCTTCCTCAGGCCAACGGTAGCCGGAGCCTCGTGCGATCGTGGCAAGCTGGCATAGCGTGCCCATCAGTTTGAGGCTGCGAGCACCCGGCAACGTCTTCAGGTCGATGCCCAGTTTGCGCACCATGTTTCTGAGCGGCGCTTCCTGGATCCCTTCCCAGAGCTTCGCAACATCGAGCACGCGATCTAGAAATCCGTCCAGCGTGATGTTCGGCGGCGCTACCTTTGCGAGTGTGACCAGGGAGTCGAAGGAGCACCACCCGTGGTACTCCACGTTGTACGCATTGAACCCGCCGATGTCGACCTCCTCGAAACTCAGGTCGAACCGCTCACCCAGGCGCACAAGGGCCGAGGTCAGCTTGAGGTATGCAGACACCAATTCTTCGGCTCGTATTCCGATGTGCCTGATGCCCGCAGCCTGGTGATCGGCCTCGGCAACAGCGCGCGGCACTGCGAAGCGATGCCAGTGCTCGATGACCCTGCTTGGACACCCCTCGTATAGTTTCCTGAGCTCGACCGAGATGTAGTTGCGGCTGTGACGCTGGCAATCGCCGACCGACCACTGGCCACGATAAGACATGCCGCCCCATTTGGGGAAAAGCACGAACTCGGGCCGTCCTTCGTACTCCTGAAGCACCAGATCGTTGACGTAAGCCTTTGGGTCCTCGCGGCCGGCGCGGTCTTGGGTCATCTCGCCGGGGTGATCAGGCCACACGAGCGGTAGATCTCTCTCGAAGATCTTTCTCTCCCCTCGGGGCAGTACCAGGCGTCGCCCCCAAACCTGCGCAAACTGCCGGCCTCTTTCATCGGCATATCGGTTGATCTGCAGATTGAGCAGCCGTCCCGGGAGGTGAAAGTCCTTGCTGTCGCTGCCCGACATTGCCGCATCGAAGGAGGCATCGTCATTGGACCTCCGCTGCTCATAGTAGAAGGCCACCGCGGCCGCCTGCTTGATGCGGCAGTATTCAAGCAAATAGTCGCGACGGATCTCGACGAAGGCGCGCTGACGTTTCTCCTTCGGCAATTGATGATCGGAGATCGTCGACACCCGCACCACGTCGTAGACGGGGCCATGGGGGTCGTCCCAGTGCACGTCCGCCTGCCCGATGTTGCGCGGCACGAGACCAAACACCATCAGTAGGCCGTTGTCCGGGAGCAAGACGTCTATGTCGCCGCCGCGCCACCTGTTGACGACCGGTTCGAATCGGTCTTCGCGACCGATGCCTGCGATCCAGAATCCGTTCCTATGCGGTGGGCCATCGTCATCCACGAACGGCAGCGGTCCGTTTGACTGAACTTCATGGCCCGAGGAAGCAGTCGATTGCAGCAGCTCATCGACATCTGCTAGCGGCACTAGCGCCACGCTCATCGTCCTGTACCCGACATAGCCTGTCTGCGGAAGCTCCGAGACCTCGGCGACTGTCACATAGTCTGAGCCTGCGGCGTCATAGGGGAGTACGAGATGGGCAAGTGATGCCGGCCAGAAGTTGGCAGGGTCGACGGCGCCAGGCACCACCGAGATGGGAGGCGGCTCCGCCGCAGCGGGCTCGGGAATTTTTGTAGAGAGATCGCTCACGATCAAAACAAAGGTTGGTGTTGCTTGGCCCAAGCGCCCAACGCTGCAGCTCAGCTATGTCGCAGCGCCCTTCAACGCGGCCGCAACCGTCGCCAGTGGCAGCAACAAGGTCAAAGGCGCATCCTGCAACGCAACGGCTCCATAGCTCTGATACCACCGCGCAACGCCTTCGTTCTTCGCATCGATCACGATGGCCACGCCACCCACTTCGGCTGCGGCCAAAAGGCAGCGCCGGCCCGCGGCGAGCAGTAGCTGCCCCCCGAGGCCTTGGCCTTGCATCTTCAGGTGCACGCCGAGTCGGGCCAGGCGAAAGCTTGGCACGTCGTACCTGGCCAAACCACGTCGGATGATGTCGGGTGTCCGGTCATAGGAAATCGATGCCGGACTCAGGCTGTAGAAGCCTAGAACGCTGCTGTCTTCCTCGCTGATCGCGAGGAAGGTTTTCGCGCCGCCTGCTTCATGGCTCTTGCGCGCATGAAGGCGCAAGAAGTCATTGAGGGCGGCCTCGCCGCAGTCGAAGGCGTTGCGGTCGTGGCTTTTGCTGATCGGCTCCTCGTGCCAAGCTGGCACCGTCATGCGGGCATCGCAGGCAAAGCTTTGGCCGCAGCCAGAAGCCGAGCATTGGGCATGGGCGGATGTTCGAGCATGTCCAGCACACGCAGGCTGTCGCGCTCGGACAGCTTCAGATGCTCGGCGTGCTCGATCACAACGGCAGCCTCGCGCACCGCGTGCTGCACCACGAAATCGGTCAGGTCTGTGTTCGTCAACGCGGCCGCACGCAGCAACATGGCTTTCTGGGCCGGCTGGATGCGCAGGTTCATTCGTTGGTTGTCATCGATGGCGACACGGGGCATGGCGATCTCCTTTGTACTCATTCAAAGAGTACATCGCAAACCGCTACTAGTCAAGATCAATGTGTATTGAATACGTACAGATAGCGATAGCATTTTATTCTTGATAAAATATGTTATCAAGAATAAAACGGGAGAAGCCCCGAAAGGGCCGACAGCAACCATGGCGGAGACCGAATCCATGACCGAGAACCTTCCTGCACCCGCCCAAGCGGGTGGCATGCTGACCGCAGCGCAGTTTCACCAGCTCGCAGCTGTGCCGGCAGCGCTGGAATGGTTTGCCAACATCGACAACCCACGCACCAGGCGCGCCTACGAGGGCGACATCGGCGACTTCACGGCCTTCGTCGGCCTCACCAAGGCCGAGGATTTCCGCCAGGTCACGCGGGCCCACGTGATCGCCTGGCGCAAGCAGCTGGAAAGCAAAGGTCTGGCCGGCGCTTCGATTCGACGCAAGCTGGCTGCGCTGTCCTCGCTCTTCGAATACCTGTGTGAACGCAACGCCGTGGAATCCAACCCGGTGAAAGGCGCGAAGCGGCCGAAGGTCGAGAGCTACGAAGGCAAGACGCCTGCGCTGGGAGACCACCAGGCGCGCGCGCTGTTGGCAGCCCCGGACGACACCACGCTCATGGGCAAACGCGACCGCGCGTTGACCTCGGTGCTGCTCTATCACGCGCTGCGCCGCGAGGAACTTTGCCAGCTGCAGGTCAGCGACATTCAGATGCGCCGCGGGGTGCCGCATCTGCGCATCCACGGCAAGGGCGGCAAGCTGCGGTATGTGCCACTACACCCAGGATCAGCCTCCTTGATCGATGAGTACCTGCAGGCTGCTGGCCACGGGGAGGACAAGCAGGCCCCGCTGTTCAAGCCCGTGCGCGATAACCGTCGCGGCCTGGAAGCTGGCCTCGCACTGACGGCCGATGGGGTCCGCAGGATCGTGCAACGCTACGCAGCGCAGGCAGGCATCGACATCGAAGGGTTCGGCCCCCATGCCTTGCGGGCCACGGCGGCCACCAACGCGCTCGACAACGAGGCGGACATCGCCAAAGTGCAGGAGTGGCTGGGGCACGCCAACATTTCTACCACCCGGATCTACGACCGTCGACGCATGCGCCCCGAGGACAGCCCTACCTTCAAGGTCGAATATTGAATCCACAAGTCTGCTTAGGCGTTCACCCCATGCAGGCGCGCTACTCAAGGTCCTGAATTGGCCGAAGCTTCCGAACGCGAGTAGTTATGAAAAAGGCTGCCAACCCAAGCCAAAAAAGTAAAAGAATCTGAGGCTCAGGAACAGCTGAATTCACAGTAACGTTCACAGGATTTCCAACAAATAATTCTAGATTCATCCCTTCTGCGTCACCAACAGAATTTGGTGAGACCGAAAACCAAGTGCTACCTGCGGCCTGCGCTAAGAATGTCAAAGTAGCCAGCTTAAAAGCAGAGGGCTGCAAGTCGTTCAAATCCGCAATAGAATCTAGCGACAGTTCAAACAAGTTGATAGTCCCCGCGCCGGGTGTCGCAATCTGCAAAGACCCAAGGCCGAGTATGTCAAGACCCGAACCCCATGTGATACCTTGATATGAGGCAATCAAAGGATCAAATCCTATGTCTATATCAAAAACTCCCAGAGAAGGCGCGCCGGCATCAATTATATCAATAACTCGAATATCGATATTAAAGAGCGCACCACCACTTACATACTGAGAACTCGAAAATAATTGAATAGTTGCAGCTTGGATGTGGCCACTAAAAGCAAAAACCGTCGCAAAAATGGCAACAATCTTCTTGATCATACTAAGTCCGTTAAAATAGGCTTGTTGGTGATCGATGCACTAAATTTTCTGAAACGCCGCGTGAATTACCTAGCGCAACGCGATTTGGAACAAATGGTTGTCAAAACGCGAACGTCTAGCGCGTTTATCTTCCCATCTCCATTCAGATCTCTTGCATCCTGCGTTCCTGTCGCAGACTGGTTCAAATAAGAATTAAGATAGTTAATATCATCGACATCTATACTGTCATCGCCATTGAAGTCACCACGCAACTTTTGCTGGGCAACCACAACATTCACGATTGCAGCAAAGTTTTTGTAGCTTATGGTAAAAACAGCGTTTCCAGGCGCTAAGGCAACCAAAGCTCCAGATGGCTCAATGGATGCGATATTTGGCGCATTACTCGAATATGAAATTTTGGAAAATGGTAACCCACGCTTTCCCGAGATGGCTTGTCCGTAAATGTTCAAAATTGATGTTTCTCCTGGAAAGTTAAGATAAACTTCAGAAGGTTCCACCGAAATATTTTTTATCTCTCCACTCCCGGCTGAGTCAGAAGAATCAATCGTGATGGAGATTGCTTTTGAGTATGTGGGAGATGTTCCATTCCTTGCGCCCACCGCTGAAATCCTAAAATCACCAAATTTTGCGCTATGCGGAATAGTTACCGTGAAGAGGTATGGATCAGCCGATTGCAATCCTGAGTCGACAAATGGGCCGTTCGAATTAAGAAAAACACCCTTGTTGAAGTAAAACGACTCCATCCCCGCTTTTTGCGAAACTGATACTTGAAAAGTATCGCCTGGGCGAAAGACTGCGCCATTGCTTGGCTGCGTAATTACAAGGTCTGCCGCCGCACAGGCGGTGGAAAAATGAAGAATAATGAAAAGCAAAGCCGCTGATGCAAGCTTAGAAATAGTTTTAACCTTGTACATAAAAACCCTCAACGGTAAACGTTTTTATCAGTTACAGGCGTGTTGAGCAATAGCTGAACCTTTTCTACAATGAGGCTCACTCCAGATGTGCTTGGCGGGGTTGTCAACTCAGTAGGCTCGCCACCCAAAGTCCCCGGGGCAAAGTTGCGAAACGTATACAGTTTAGCCGTACCAGGTGAGTGTAGAACGCCCGAAATAACCACTTGATTAGCTCGCGAGCCACCATTCAACTGGCTATTGAGGGGTACTACCCCGTCATTCTCAACTCCCAAAAAGTCGATGAATGCAGCGGGACTTCTAAAATTTCTCACCATGGGATCATCCGGGCAGATGACAGCTAGTATTTGAACGAGATTGAACCGGTCCGTCGGCACATCGTGGCACTCGCCGCTTAGAGGACTGCAAACCTTTTTCATGGGAGGAGGCTGGATCAACCTTGTTATTTGATCGCTTGACATAACTCCCGCAATGTATGTTGTAGGAATATTTGGTTGCTTGGACAGCAGCCGTTTAATGCCTTCTCCAAATTCGCCTGAACCGGCTTTGTTCCCCTTTAGACTGCCTGCGGCTCCTTCTCCATTTCCTAAGGCGGCGCCATTCGCATTTCTCAAAATAGCGCAACCCGGGCAATCATCGAGGACAGGTTGGCCATGCTCGGCCATAAAATCACGTATGCATTGATTTCCTGGTTGAAGAGCCTGATTTGCAAAGGGGGTGCCTAAGTGAGGCCCACCAATGCTAATCAGTTTATGAATATATCCTTTCGAGAAATTTCGAGGTTCCGCGTATTTCAAATCTAATGTAGTGGTCCGAGTTACTAGATTACCCATGCTATGAGCAATGTAGTCAATTCTTGCCGCCGCAGAAGGAACTTGACCAACTCTTCCCGCACGAAATGCTTCTAATAGAGATCGAGACGTGTTCAAGACTATATTAGCGCCATAACTAAATCCCAATGCGCTCCCAGGAGAAACTATATCCAATCGGTTATCGGGGCTCCCTCGTGAAATCGTTATGTTGTAGCCATAGTTTACGCGCCACACTACCAACCCCATCGAAGACAACGACTCCAATTGTGTCAAGTCACCCAAATCGTCAGATGTGGCCCACAAGCCGTGCACCATTAGCGCGGGTGGCCTTACGATATCAATTTGCTGATCTGGAGTGCCGTTTCCAAGGCTGAGGGCTACGGTTCGCTTTGCAGCGCCAATGTCAGACAAGTTATTGAACTGGCAGTCTGAACGCACAAAATCTGCGGGGGCGCGATATACAGCGAAAGCCATTGGCCCTTTTGATGTCGACGCAATCGTCAGCGGCACATTCCCTGAGAATGCATTTTGAAAAATATTGCTTGGGGGCGAGAGCGCGTCATAGACGCGACCGTAGTTGTCACTATTGCCGTTGCCGCATAAAGGATCTGGCTTAACGCTAATTGATATTTTCTCTGAAAAAGATTTTGCGGGAATTCGGATTACTATCTGAGCAACTCCATCCGCGGAAATGCCTTTGACTATACGTCCTTTAGTCGCCAATCTTTCTGCGGCGGTTGTGATGCCGCTTTTTTCATTGCTTCCATCCAGCAAACTATCTCCGCCGTTTAGAGGTACGGGATCGACTATTGATATGCTTGTGCCTGGAGATACTTTGTAAGTTCCAGACACGAGTTCGGCCGTATAGCTAGAATTGGGGTAGCTAACACCAAATAGAAAGCCAGATCTTTCCTGCGTCCAACCAGCCAGTGCCAGCGCCGAAGAATATGTGCCTCCGGAAGGATTAGGAGGGAAAGTAAGCCACTCAAGCGAAAGTGCCTGTCCAGCGCACTGTAGTCCTGCCGTCATTGCTTTATACACAGCCTCCGGATTGAATCCTGGGCATGGGCCATATGGTGCATAGTTCTGCGTAACAGGGGAATTTGCGCTAGATGTAACATCGAACAATATTCCGCGCCAGACAAGCTCAAATTTCGTGAACCTCTTGGTTGTGGTATCAAATGAAAAGTTTCCTTTGTTTGGTGCCCCGTCGCCAATAAAAGATACTTCATGACTAACCACTTCCGCAGTTGCCACCCCTGAGAAGACTACTTGCCACGCTACTACCATAAAACGAAAGGCAGACTTTATTCTCGACAGTTTCATTACCATCCTCCCCTTTGAAATCTAAGCGATTTTCACGTAGTTTTCGTCCACGACAAATATTATCAAAAAACTGAACTTCCGATTTCATTAACGGCATTAAGTCCCAAGGCGGAATTCGTATCCTTTACAGGTCTTGTAACTCTTACAGCCAATTCGGCAGAAATCCTGCTTTTCGGCACACAAGGAATCGGTATTTCAGTAGCCTGCTAGATCCTGGGAGAGTTTGTCTGTTTACAAGGACACGTAGTGCCTCCATCTTAGCGATACGCGCAAACATGGGCGCCTTTTTTTCTGCCCGAAATTGGTGCGTGTACTGCAGCGCGCGCGGCACGGGCCGCGTACCAATTGCGCTCCAGATCAGCTGCGGCTGTACTTCATCTAGTAATGGGGCAACTTGTACGCCAAGGGCCTGCTCCTGCGCCAGGGAACGGTGGTAGACGCGACACTGCTCGCCGCCGCGCCCAACTCGGTCAAGAACCGCGATGGCAGACGTGACCCGAAAAGCACCAGAAAAGGGCAAGCAGTGGTACTTCGTCATGAAGGCACACATGGGGGTGAGATGCCGACCCTGGGCTGGTACACGGGCAGGAAGTCAATGGTTATGGTGACGCGGAGACCAAGGTGTGGACAAGCGTCCGGGCGCCAAGGACGACGTTTGCTGCCACTGGTCATAAAGCATCCAAAGCCCGCGCCTGGACAAAGCCAACCCGGTGCAGGCCCTGCTGGAGAAAGTGGATGAGTGAATCTTTATATTCGTGCGCGTCACGCCATAGTCAAGAGGATTAGTTGACATCGTGTCTGCCTGTCTTACCAAGCTGGATTTGGAAGGTCACCAGGACATGAGTACAACTGTTGCGCTCCTTGGTAAATCGTAGGTATTGAATTTTTATGTTACATCGTGCTCCCGTGTGCTATGTTGAATGTTCACCATTACAGGTATCCCATCACCTATCACGAACCAGGTTCAAAAGATTTTGGAGATTCGCCGGCGGTCCAAACGGCTGCGCTGCGTGCGGAGCTGCTCGGGCGATTGCTTGGTGCACAAAATGAAGTAAATGCGCAGCTGGCTGAGCTACGCAACAACGGCGCCGACAGCACACTTATCGCGCAATGCAGCGGCCAGATCGCAGAGCTCGTAGCCTTGCAAAACAGTCTCATAGGGGCGACGGCACAGACCTTGACTGGCCTGCGAAAGGAAGTCGGTGCGGCGGTCTTAGCAGCGCAAGTGGTGAGCCAGCAAGCAAAGGTGGCGAGTGCCTCCAGCGCCACGGAAGCGACCCTGCAGGTCGCCGCGACCAGCGCGGCCACCAGGCGCGAAGTGGCAGGCTTGCAAACAGATATTTTCGAGCGCCGGATCTTCGATCCGTATCTCACCTTCGGTTCACCCGAAGACGAGGAAGCGTACCGTCGTCGAGAGGCGGAAACCAGGCGCTACATCGAAGCCCAGTTGAAGCTCCAGTCGCCGGAAGGGAACCTCAACGCGGCAGGCGCCACCATTGGCCAGATGCTCGATGCGCAGGCGCATGGTGCTGGCGGCAGCCCAGAGTTTGCACCGCGCTGGGACCGCCTCGTGGAAACGACCAAGCGGCAGCATGCCGCCATGCGCGCCGCGGGACAGTCCACCGAAGAGTTTGACCGTAACCTGGTGGTCAGCGTGCGCCAGTACCTGAAGAACAAGGGCTTGACACCGGCTGAGATCGAGGCGGCTCTCGCCTCCTCGGCCGATCCGCTGGACGCAGTCGCGCCCTATCTCAAGACCGAGCAGGATGCGCAGGGACTTGGCAGGTCAATCAAGCGCGCGGCACTCGGGGGAAGCACAGCAGTTGTGCCCGTGCATGCCACCACCAGCACGGTGACATTGGACGACCAGGCGGGGCAGGCGCCGAGCGTCGATGACGTAATGGCCAAATTTCAGGCAGCAGGCGTAGTCGCAGCAGCGACCACGGCGACTCCCGAGCATGGCGTTGGGCAACGCCAGGCCAGCAACGAAGGGAAGGTGCTGAGGTAGATCCTTACTTCGGCTTGGGGGCATCCTTTGCACCCAACACCACAATCAAGGCAGCGGTCACCTTGCCAAGCATCGTCAGCACTGCATATCCCAAGGTCACGGGCTCCATGGCACTCTCCCACATCGCATGCTTTCTCAAACCGGAGAAAGCTGACGGAAAGAAAAGACAGCAGCGTTAGGGCTGCGCGACCGGCTGGCCACTGACGGCGCGAGCGCCATACGTTAGGCCTGTCGCATAGCAGAGGCCTCGATCACGTTCCTGGCCTGCAAGGCAGCGCTCGGCAATCGGCTTGAGCACCTGCAGGGCAGGCATCGAAGCAGTCATCGCTTGGCGCTGCTGATAGGCCACAGTGAACCCCGCATCGAACGCCAGCGCCGTTGACACGGTTACGGCACGCTGGTTACCCAGCGAAACCTCGGCCCCGCCGCGCATCGCGGCCGCCGCCACGGCGGCGGGAATCTTCTCGTGCCCTGCCGTCTGGCCCGTGGCACTCACCATCAAGTCTCGATACAGGTTCAGCAACATGCCTTCGCGCGCCAAACGCAGCAGGCTCATGGAGCAGGTGTCAGAGGCATCGGGCGAGTTGAATCCGGATGTCCTGCTCATTGTCGTGTTCGCGGGAGCTTCGCCTGCAGCGCAGGTTCGCCGCATGCCGACAGTCAGCTCCAACGGGATGGTCGTGAGAGTGGCCTCCAAGTCCTCGTGGCGCTCACGAAGCGCCGTGGCAGACTGGGCCAGCACCAGGCCCGAGGAGGCCGTGGCCAATAGCACCACGATCAACGAAAGTTTTGCCACACAACGCCCCTAGATCCACAACTACAGGCATGCTGGCAGATGCAACGGATTTGGTAATTCCGTTGCGCACGCCCCTCTGGCGCACGCTCTGTCACCGGTTTTCAGATTTCTCTGGCAGCGACCGGCATCCCCTGATATCCCTGCATTTAGCTAGGAAATTATCGCAACGGAATTACCAATTCTGTTGCCCAAGGGGGAAAGATGACGTTCGATCAACGCGCAGACTGGCAGATCTATGACGACACGGGGCGTCGCAAGTATCTGACCGAGACTGAATGGCAGTTGTTCTTGAGCGAGGCGAACAAGCTTCCCCGCGCACAGCGAGCGCTCTGCCACACCCTTGCGTTCACTGGCTGCCGCGTCAGCGAAGCACTGGGGCTAACCGGGCACCTGCTCGACAGGGCAGAAGAAACGCTCATCATCCGCACGCTGAAGCGCCGCCGCGTTGTGTATCGGAGGGTGCCTATCCCTCGCAGCCTGGTCGTGCAGCTGATCGCCATTTCGCAGGGCCAAGAAGCGCCGTTCTGGACCATGCATCGCGTCACGGCATGGCGGATGGTGCAGCGATTGATGCTAGACATCGGAGTTCGAGGCCCGATGGCCTGCTGCAAGGGCCTGAGGCACACCTTCGGCATGCGAGGTGCACGATGTGATTTACCGCCAAACATCCTGGCCAGATTCATGGGCCACAGCCGCACGACAACTACCGCGATTTACATTGACGCCAGAGGTGATGAAGAGCGGGAATTTGCAGCCCGAATGTGGAACGTGAAATAGGAGGGAATGAACCCTACCGTTGCATAGCGCTTCCTGGCAGTCGCTTCAGAAGTCTACGGGAGCTTTCAGGAAGACTATCGGCCATCTCACGAACGTTCGGTGATGCTGTCGCTTTCGGCAAAGCTCCTTTCACCACGAATTGCTTGGCTGTTTCCTGAGCGTTGGCGATCTTCATTTGATCAACTTTGCCAAAGGTCCAGCGAGCAATGCGGTACATTAAATAACACACGCCCAACGCAGTTACGCCGAGCCAGCCTAACGCGAGCTGGTCATAGTCCGAAGCTCCACGCATATAACGATGCTCTGACAACCAGTAGGTCCAGCCAACCCAAAAGACAACACCAATTGCGACACGCAGCCGGGCAGATCCACTGTGCTTTTTTTCGGCAAGCGAGTTACCGCTTTCCATGGCGTTCCAATTCCGCTCCCAGGATTTGTATTCCGCAACTCGGTTAGATGACGTGACGACCATCCAAACTACAAATCCAGCCAAGAGCGGTTGTACGGAAGAAGAGGTGTCAGTCTGCGTCCACCAGTGATAGAGCATGAACCCGGTCGCAGCGATTAGCGCCGTTGCCACGATAGGATTCCCGAATATTAAAGTTGTAACCTTTGGACGCTTCATTTTTCCCTCAAATGGCGCTAAAGCCGTGACCGCTAATCTTCAGTTACTGTTGAAAAGTCGGATTGAGAAAATTGGATCCGTTCGATGCATGGAACTTGGCTCCTGCGCGAAACCAGATTGCAGTGACCTTTTCCCCGTGCGCCGGCCCACCGGATTTCAGTTCAGCGGCAAACACACGTGGCTCTACCAGGTAGTCCATCTGTTCATTGGCTCCCCAGCTTTCCCCCTCGCTGCGACCACTACTGGTATTATTTCCCCAAGAATTACCAGCGCTGTAGTTGGAACCACTTCCAGAGTTTGAGCTACCACCCCCTGCACCTGAGCTTGACCCACTATTACTGGAAGTTCCACGGCTCTCATTTTCCCCGGTATTCATTCCACGACTAGAATTCGAGCCGACATTGCGACTTGAGTTGTAGCGCATCTGAATTCCGCGCCCAATGAGATCAGCGGCAAACTTGTTGGTGGTGTTGCAAGCGTTCAAGTGAAACACCTGGGTATTAAATTTTCCGACCAACCCATTGACTGCTTGCTCTTTAGATCTGCCCATCTTTGCGTAGTATGTCGGCAATGTCTGAGAAAGAAATACAACGCAAGCACGTGAGCCCCTGCATGTAGAAAGGAACTCATCATCTTTGACACTGACAAAGTACTGAGCTTCATCCGCCCATAAAAACACGGGACGTTGGCGATGAACTTCGCCCAACCCATTGCGCGCCTCCACGGCGCGCTGCCACATGAATTTGAAAAGCTGCTGCCCCACTAGGCCATCGGCATTCCAGGTGAGAACTGGCATGGCCATGATGATGATTGCGCCGTGAAAGGTCATCTCCGGCACGATGGTGGTATCGCCACAGAAGGCCTTTGCCAACTTGCCGTGGTTGAATCGATCCAGTCGGGTCGTCAGCGAGATCAGGATGTTGCCCCGTGTTTTCTCCGGAATGCGCATAAACTGCTGGTGCCAGTAATTCACCAATTTGCGCAGGTCGCCGTCCTGCACATGAACAGCTGGAGCGTTGGTCGCTCTTCTAAAGGTGTTAGCCGCAAAGCTTCGCTCCAACCAATCCTGGTTGTTCCACAGCTCCGGCGTTGTTGCGGCCGACATCACGAAGTCAATGATGCTGCTGATCGTCACCTGTCCCCAAGCAACATAGATCAACGGGATGGTGTAGTTGAGGATCTGCCGCGTTGCATCCTCCCAGAACCGCTCCGAGGACGCCCCCTCCCCTGAACCGGCGGCGATGTCAGATGCTTCGAGCACGCGCATCAGGCACTCGGTGACATTGCTCGACCCCTCGACACCATGTCGGGCCAGCTCATAGGTGATGAAATTGAAACCTTCGTTCTCGTCAAAGACGATCACCGAGTTGGTGCGCCCGTGCTCCCTCGCATAGTGCATCCATAGTTCAACTTCTTCAGGCTTGGCGCACATGACCAGGCCGCCCATCCCTGCACGCAGGTACGCACCAGAAAGGGCCTTGCCAGTCCCGCTGGTTTTCCCCGAGCCGATACCACCAAAAATATGCACGCCATTGCAGGCATCTCGCAAGGTGAAATTGTCATGCGAAGAAAGGCGAAGAAGGGGAGCATCAAAATTAGACAAAAAGCTCATGCGCGGCCCGGCAGTAGCCCATATGATCTTTCAACAGCTGGTTTCTGGCAATGGAGGCGTGCATGGCGCAACAGGGTCTCTGGGAGCGGTTCAAACATCAAGTCACCACTGCCATCTCAGATGTGCGCGAGAAGGTGGTGGAGGAGGGATGGTTCGGACGGCCAACCGCCCCACAAGAAGAAAGCATGGCTGTAAAGCTAGGCTGGGAGCAGAGGGGTCCAAAGCCTGATGTGGCTGGAGCGAACACCAACATGCCTGCCAGCGTCTCCCTCAACATTCCTCCTGCGGTCGCCACAGACGTCACAAGGGCCGCCGCCGCGTTAAAGCCCCTTTCTTGGGAAGAAATTCGATCAGATATGCTGGACGCCCCGCAGTACAGCCCCGTGGTGAGCCCTGCTCTTGGCCACAGGGGAGAAGAACAGGGTCTGGACCGTTAAGCCTATATACAGAGAATCTTATGCCGAACCAGATTCGCGTTATTCGCCCTGTAGCGCAGGCTAAATCACCTCCCTACCCCCCTACGCCAACCACACCCATCCCCCCGCCTCACGCAACACCTTCATCCAGTCGTGGTGGTTTCCTGCAAACTTTTGGACTTGATCTTCGAGTAGCGGTGCTTGTAGTGATAGTGGACATGCTAGCCTTTGGCGGAACGCTTGCTAGCTTGGGTGTACTTTATGTTGTCGAACTCGTATCAGCCGTTGTCTTAGCCTTCATTACATACCGAATTCAAAAAAATTGGTATGGAGATACGCACGATTCTGCATTGATTAAATGCCTGATCGTTGGGTTGGTAACAGCGATTCCAGCCCCAATAACTCCGTTGATTGCAGGACCAGGCGGCTTTATTGGTCTTCTGAATATGCTGCGCAGGAAATAAACATGAAGTTTTGTTTCGAATGCGGAGCATCGATTGGTACGGGAACACGATTTTGTAGCGGTTGTGGAACCCAGGTCCGAGTGCAGGCTTCGCCCCAGCCGCCCATTGACGACGTGGTCGATGTATCTTCCTCCGGCCCAGCCTATACGCCTGCCGCGGCGCCCCATGTGCAACGACACATTCCGTCTTCACCACCAGCGGCATCAGAAGTTCAGGCCGACGCTGAGCCGCCGGCGATCAATCTTCTTGACATCCGCACCCTGCCCATTGGCTCAAAGGTAGGAATCTGCTGGGGATTCCTATGGCGGGGATCCGTTGTTTCGCTTGGATCTATGGTCATTAGCTTGGTGCTTGGTTTTCTGATTGAGAACCAGACATCTTCTGTTGTCCTAATATTCCTGGGTCTGGTAATGATGGGTACCGGATTTTACTGCATCTATCTGTGGGTCATGTGGTTACTCACAACGAGTATCGGCCGATTCAAACTACTCTTGGTGAATTCTTCGGAGCTGGGAAGCAGATAAATTCTATTTTCCACGATCTGTAGAAATTGCAGCTCCACCAGAAGGTGTTGGAGGAGCCGAAAAACATTCTTCAGGCATTGCAGATGACAGAATACGCATCCCAGAAAAAGCTAATCCGACACTTGGTACCGCAAGAGCAGCAGACCGCTCAAGGCGCTGAATAACACTGTCATTGCGAAGTATTTCTTTACCCTGCGCAACGGCTTTTTGCCATGTTTCGAATATGGGTTCCATTGCAGCCGATGAGAGTTTTTTGGCGCTTTCTATACGTTCGCCTATCTCCTCAAGAGCACGGCTATCAATCGTCGAAGCAAGCGTGCCAATATTGGCAACAAAACTTAAAGCGGCCACTTGATGGGCAGCAACAGGCTGATGGTTTTTTGGATTTTGTTTGTCCGCTGACATGAAAACTCCCAATTGGTTGATCATGTAACATCTATCAAACCAAGGTTAATTAATCATTAAATTAATATGAAATTCTGTCCTCAATGCGGAAAAGGTGTTGGCCAAGGATCCCGCTTTTGCGAAGAGTGCGGAGCTTCCCTCGCGGCCGGGCCAATATTTGCAGCAAAAGCGTCTCCGACGCCACAACCTAGCCAGGGCGGAGACTTCTCCTTCGAAAAAATTCCTCAGGAATCAGCGCCTGGTTGGCCCCCTGACGAACCTGTTCGGCGACCTATGTCCTATTTTCCAAAAGAGGATATTCTTGAGCAGCCTGCAGCGCGCTCGACGCACCGACCTTCCATGCGGCATGAAATTACGGCTGAGGCTGAATATGCATTTTTAGGCAAAAACGCCGACTATTATGTAGATGAATGGTCAAAGATCAAGGAAGGATCTAAAGTATCTTTTAATTTGTGGGCGTGCCTTTTGGGTCCAGCTTGGCTGGCCTATCGGAAAATGTACTTGTACACCGTGTTGTTTGTGGTGTTTTTGGAACTTCAGGTTATTGCAGAGCTTTCAGTAGGAAAGCTTTCACCGATAACACAACTAGTTCAGACAGTAATAACAATGGGAGCCTTTGCCCTGTATGGAAACTATGCTTATTTAAACTTTTCTCGGGAGAAAATTCGAAATATTCTTTCTCAGAAAAATGGAATTTCTGTAGACGAGGCCCTTGAAAAAGCAGGAGGCGTAAACAAATGGGCGCCTTGGGCTGTGGTGCTGTTTGTACTTGCTTTTGCCGTAATACTCTCGATCATCTTTCCAGAGAAGGTCTGACTTTCGTGCTGGCGTGACATGGCGCTTGTCCAGCGGTTGTCCGCAGCAAGCCCTATTCAATAGTTCGATGTGAAATTTATACAGGTCAGGCGGTGTGATATTCGCAGTGACGCTATAATCGCGCGACTCAGCTTTCAGCCGCATCAGCGGCGATAAAAATTCTAGGCAGCGCGCGAAGCAGTGGAAGACATCACCTCCACCTGAATACTATCAATGATTGGGTCACCGGAAGCCGGCAGAGTTGAAAACTCTGCTGCGTCGTATTCTTGGATAAATTCGCAGGAGCCAAGCTTGATCGCATCGATTACCGGTCGAAGCGCCCTTCCCTTCACCATGATGGTCAAGCCGCTAACCGTCAGGAAGAATTCCTCATAAGTTTTTCGGTTGTAGCTAATATTGAGCAGGTAGTTATAGGCTACGGCGTGGGCTAAACCGGAGGCGCATCGAATATCAAGGCGTGTTACCTTGTCCTTCGCGGCAAACGCTGCGTAAGCATCTGGGCCCGCTCGGTTCACCACCAGCGAGGCAGACGAAACCGACGTGGTCGGCGGCGCCGATCCCGTGACACGCTGGCGAAATCGGGCAAGGGGGTCATCGGACATTTCAGCGCTCCTGCTCTTGGTCCCGGTCTCGGGAATGATGAATCAAGTCTTGCCAATGTCCGCGCACCCAATCCACCATGGAATCGCGTGCGGTGGTGAGTACCGTGATGCTGCGCTCCAGCCAGCTGAGCCCGTCGCCATGCACAGGGTCACCGCCATTGGATCGCATCGCGTGGTTCACCTGGTGCGCAAAGCTGTCCAGCGCACTGCTTCCTTCTGGCAGCGGGGCTGCGTCCAGTACTGGAACGGGTGCCGGCGCCGGTGACTCCAACACTTCACACGCGGGTGCCGCTTCGGGCTCGACCGCCCTGCCCTGTTCCGTTGGCTCCTCCGACGGGGAGCGTGCAGCCACCCGTGCCTTCGCTTCAGCCGCGGTGGGTAACCCATCATGCTCAAGATCCACCAGGCGCTTGCGAAGATCGGCCGCCTTCACGCCCTCGAGGCGCCTAGCCAGGCTGTGGACTTCGCCAGCCTGGTCGATCAGGCAGTAATTGCGCCGGTCGCCCCGGCACAGCATGAGTCCGCTCTCGTCCAGCGCATGGGCAAAGGCCAAGCCGCTGTCAGAGCGCTGCCACAGGGCCGTGACATGGCGACCAAGCGCTTCAGGGTCAATGCCACTTTCATGGCCGCGAAACTTCTCCCAGTTCTTGGGGCGGCGACGTGGCCGCGTTCCGTCATGCCCGTGTGCCCCTTGGGTCGGCTTGTGGCCAAAGGCCTTCTCCAGGTCTCTGGCGGTCCGTTCATGGACCGCGAAGTTCTTGCTGTCGGAAACCGCGGTCATGCTGTCCGGGTCGATGCGCGACCAAACCACGTGCCGGTGGGTCCGGCCCTCTTTGTGATGCTCGACGACAAAGCGCGAGTGCCCGTCCAAGCCGAGGTTGTGTTCGAGGGCATCCACGGCCTGGTCCCATTGTTCGGGCGTTAAGACTTCATCCACCCGAGCGTTCAAATTGGCGTGGTAGAAAAAGTTCGTGCACCGCGTGCCGCTGGCCAGCGCGTCCATTTCCCGGAAGGCTTCGAGCACCGTGTCCGCGGCCAGGCCGCGGATCTCGGTGATCTCCACGCGCTCGTTTTCCGTCGTCTTGACCAGGTGCTTCGCAAAGAAACGCCAGTTGCTGCGGCTGCCGCCATTGATGATCATCGCCGCCCCCGGCCCAAGGTGGTGAGGATGGCTGCGACCACTTCGCGGTAGCCCTGGAAGGCCGAGCGGATCTCGTCGCTGGCCGGGGTCTCCCCGAAATTGATGCGTTTGGACATCTGGTGGATGTTGCTGCCGACGCGGTTCATCTCGGCTTGGAGCTTCGCAAGCGCCTGAACTTCCACGGAAGGTCGGCGGCGGGCCCTGGTCACGGCACCCAGGAGCACCCGGCTGCGCACAAAAGCGCCGACCGACTGCCCGGCCCGCTCCGCCGCTGCCTCGATCTCGGCATGCTCGGACTCGGCCAGCCGGATGGTGATGCGGTGCTGCTTTTGGCGGGTCTCGCTGCCCTGACGCGACCGTTTCGGTTCCGAATCCATCGTCGCAGCACCCATCAGAACACGAGTCCAGCGGCGTGATCCGCTGGCGCACGATGCAACCGGCGGACGGTTGCCCGTGGTGTTGGGCGCGGAAGCCCAACGCGGGGTGCAGGGGGCAAGGCCCGATGCTCGTGGGGTGCATGGGGGGCGCGACAGCCCCCCTGCCCGGATGGGGGATGCAACGGGGCAAAGCGGAGCGCATTGGCCCCTTGCCAAGCCGTGATGCGGACCGTTGCGCGAAGCGCGCGGTCTGACATCACATGGCTTGTCTCTCTGTTCATGCGGGCACGTTAGCACCCGTATGAGGCGAGCACAAGCGTCGCCGCGCAACCTGTGGATGGCACCTTACCGACGCCGGACGAGGCCAATTTTTCGGCGCGGCGCCCATCTTCTGGTGCCTCAGACGCACCGATGAAATTGAGGCGCAGGCGCTCCGAAAACGCGTTTGGGGTAGGCACGCCCTCGCCTACCCACGTTTGAGCCTGGCGCACTCTGCGCCGCTCAAACAGCCAAGACAGCAAAGAGGCGGTCTCGGCCCCCTACCCCCCATCGCGTTGGCGATTGGGCTCCCAGCAAGCTCCCTGGCCCCTGGACGAGCCTGAAATGGTGCCACGGCCGCCTCTCCTTTTTCTGAAGACTGAAATTGGGGAGGGGAGCCGCCGCGAAGCGGTGGGGAGGGGCGAAGCCCCTCCCGGGGGGTCGCCTTCGCGGCGCGAAGCGCCGGGCAGGGGGGCCGCGGGCCCCCGCGAAGTGGGGGTTTGTTTTCTGCCCCCTTTGGGGGCCCGTTATGGGGTGAGGCCGAAGGCCGAGGGGCTTTAGCCCCTGGGGGATGCCGGGTGGGACGCGCCGAAGGCGCGGGGCGTAGGCCCGCAGGGCCGGAGCGAGCCGGCGGGGGCGAAGCCCCCAAGAGGCGGTGCTCGTCGAGAAAACTTCCGACTTATCCACACCCCTCGGAGTTTGTTAAATAAGTTAGAGATGAGTTACGCAAAAAACGCCGATCTGTAACCCCATGATTTACAAAGACAAATAGAGCATCTATCCACAATTCTGGTGTGTAAAAACACGAAATTCGGTGTGTAAAAACACGAAGTTTGGTGTGTAAAAACACGAAGATCATTTGCCGCGTCTGGTCAAGTTATCCACAGACGATGCGGTGGGTGAAAACACGAATCTGTTGACACGGTGGGTGAAAACACGAACACTCGCTAAATGGTGGGTGATAACACGAATCCTCAGCCCGTGGTGGGTGATAACACGAAGGAAAGGGAGCAGCGCTCCCCTCTTCTGCCGATCCGCCACCAGGCAGATTTCTTCGTGTGCGACGTGTTCGATGCGGCGGTCAAGGGCGATGCGGCATCGATGGAGCACCCCATCTTCTCGCTGTCGAAGAAGCCCGACATGAAGCCCCGCCGTTACGAGAACGGGTCGAGTTGGGTGGAGGTTCGGCCTGGCTTCAAGGGCCTCGCCACGGTGTTTGATCGGGACATCCTGATCTACTGCATCAGCCAGCTTATGGCGGCGCTCAACGACAACCGCACGGTGTCGCGCAAGCTGCGGCTGCGTGCCCATGACCTGCTGATTGCAACCAACCGCGATACCAGCGGGCGCGGTTACCTGCAGCTGCGCGAGGCCTTCGAGCGCCTGCAGAGCACCCAGATCGTCACCAACATCGTCACTGGCGGCAAAGAAACCTTCGACGTTTTCAGCCTGATCGATCGCGCGCGGATCGTGCGCGAGACCCGGGAAGGTCGGATGCAGGAGGTCGAAATCGACCTCTCCGAATGGGTCTTCCAGGCGGTGGAGGCACAGGAAGTTCTGACGCTGGATCGCCGCTACTTCCAGTTGGCCAAACCCTTGGAGCGCAGGCTGTACGAGCTGGCGCGCAAGCATGTGGGTCAGCAAGCATCGTTCAAGATCGGCTTGGAAAAGCTGCGCCTCAAGTGCGGCGCGCAGTCCACCTTGAAGGAGTTCCGCCGGTTGTTGCAATCGATCATCGACGATGACGCGGAGCACAACCACATGCCGGGTTACCGAATCCTTCTCGATGGGGATATGGTCGAAATGCGGGGCAAGCCCGGCAACGAGACGACCCCCCCCCCCTCGATTTATCGCCTGCAGGAAGAGACGTACGCCCAGGCTCGTGAACTTGCACCGGGGTGGGATGTACATGCCCTGGAATCAGAATGGCGCAGCTGGTGTGACAAGAAGAAGATCAGGCCTGGTTGGGCGGATCGCCATTTCATGGCGTTCTGCAAGCGCCGTGGCAAGTACCCGGGATTCAAAGTCTAAGATCGGCTAATACTTGATTCTTTGTTAGCTACGATGGCGATGACCTTTCTTGAGTACGCAGCAGCAATGGTTGGCTGCTACTCTGCGCTCCCGCTGCATGAGCGTGAAAGTCTCCATGCATGGGAAGATAAATATGTTGATGGCTCTGGAATTTGCAGCACATCAGACTGGCCAGGCTGGGAAAAGTACATCGGCAAACTTGAACTCCCAGAGCGACGCAGCAAGGGGACTTTCGGCTATGTCTATTTGATTCAGTCAGAATCTGGCCACTGCAAAATCGGCTCTTCACTGTCGGTTCCGAAAAGGATTCGTCAGTTGCAATGCGCAAATCCAGGGCCGCTTATTCTTCTTCATCAGTTTCCATCAGCGAGCGCACAACAAGATGAATTTGCACTGCACAAGAAATTTTATCGCAAGCGCATTCGCAATGAATGGTTTGCCTTGGATGACTTGGAGATTGCCAGTATTTGTTCTATGACGGCATCGACGAACGCGTCTTAATCCGCGTGTGGCAAAGCTGCGCTTGCCGCGCAAGCGCAGCGCCTGGCCCAGCACAGTTCTCGTGCCACTAGCCCCGGGTTGCAGCACTGGCGTTGATGTCGATGGGGAATCAAATGCTTGCAGACTATGTCTATGCATGTATGCATGCATTCATGCAATCTACTCAAGACTAAAATCTTGGAAAGCAGCAAATTATCTGCACGGCTTGCATCAGAAAAGATACGCGGGCTAGTAGCACAGTATGCGTATAAAGTGCATCATCAAAACTGATGAAAGGTTAACCAGAGAGATAGGGGAAAACGCTATTAGACGACGCCAGCCGCCATGTCATCTAATGTTGCAGCGCACACAACAGCGCAAACCAAGATATTTCCGCTGCATAAATTTAAGTTTGCCAAGGGGAATCGCTATGCATCGTTATAAACGTTTACTCGCAATGACGCATCCCATTACCCGCTCAAAATGCATAGTCGCACTTTTATTGATGCTTGCAGTAGGTGGCGCAACGGCTAAAGAAACGACACTCGGATTTGATGGCGTCACTGAACTCGTTTCCAATCCAAAAATAGAGGGTGTCACCTTTTCGGGTGCGACGGTATTAGCATGCGGCGGCGCGCTCAATTGCGGCCAGTTCCCTCCAGCATCCGGAAGTAACATCCTTTACGACACTTCTGGGGGAAGTGGCGTCATTACCGTTACGTTTGACAAGACCGTGAAAGCAGTGACCAAGGTGTCAGCGAAAATAACTGGCAATCGTGCAATCACCATGGCCGCGTTCGATGTGGATGGGAATTTACTAAAATCAATGACCACCGGTGGGCCAAATTATATTGGTGCTGGAACGGGCATATCTCCCAATACTCTTCTTAGCATTGCCTTGGACCCCGGGTCCAAAAAAATTAGCAAGGTTACTTTCAGGGACTCGGGAAATACTTTCACCATAGACGACTTTTCTTTTACTTATGATCCGGCGACTTATATCATTGACGCAGGGCATGGCAAGCTGCTGGATGAGAACAATGTCCGCAGATATCAAAGACCAGCTACCCCGACTTATAACCTAAGAGAGGACAATCTTACGCTGCTATTCGCTGGAATCATTCGGGACAAGCTCAAAAAGGACGGCCTCTCTTATCTTGAAACAAGAACCGGAGAAAATGCTCCGTGGAATGAGCGCTGCGGCAAATATGACGCAAAGAATGACCAGATATATTACCCACAGCCAGACTATAAAGAAGGCACAAACGGATGCGGTAGCGACCTTCGCAATCGCATGAGAATTTTTGACAAGCTTGAGACCAAAGAGAAGAATGGTGCGGTTTTTATATCTCTGCACACCAATGGTGGCAGCGGTCGATTAATCAAAGGAAGAACCCAAGCTTATTGGTGTCAAAAAGATTCAGATAAGCTGTCGATCAAAGTGCGTAACGCAATTCAAGGTGTGGTGCCACCCCTGTTCACCGGAAACGGCTTGATCGAGAAGAATTGCGATCTAATCGTTCTAGCCGCGACTGAAGAGTTCAATGCGCCAGGGACACTGGCAGAGATTTTGTATCATCTTGATGCGTCGCTTGGAAATACGGATGATGAAAAAATACTCAACGATGCAGGAAAAAGGCAGCAAATTGGCGAAGCCATAGCGAAAGCACTCGTTGAGTTCTCAGATGAAAAGAATAAGTAGAGGAAAAAATGAAAAATTCATCAAACCTCATCAAAGCCGCATTCATTCTGGCAACATCTTTGCTGGCAGCTTTCCCCGCAATATCAATCGCTTCTCCCGAAACGGAAGAAGGTTTCCTTTCGCCCCCTATGTCGGCATCTCCCGTGGCGGCTCCGAATGGGGGGAAAATTCTCTTTGTATCAAATGCTACTGGTCGAAAAACAATTTGGTCAGCAAATCGCGACGGTTCGGACGCAAAGCCACTGATCAACTGGCCAGAGAGCATTCAAAAAGATCCTGACTGGTCTCCCGATGGTAGAAAAATCGTTTTTTCTTCCAACCGAGGGGGGACTTACAACATATGGTCTGCAAACCCTGATGGTGGCGGGTTGATGCAAATTACAGCCAACGTAGAAGACAACGAATATCCGCGATATTCTCCCAATGGAGAAAAACTAATTTTTACTTCAGACAGGACTGGTAAGCGTGAAATCTGGATCATGAATCCGGATGGAAGCGAAGCGCGTGCTGTTGGCCTTCAGTCGATTCTCGTAAGTGATCCGACCTGGTCGCCCAACGGCAGAGAAATCGCTTTTGTCGGTTGCACGCGACCGCCTGACGGCGGCTCGATTAATGAGACGGTTTGCAACCTCTTTGCCACCACCCTTGATGCCGGCTCGACAAGACAACTAACCACAGGAAAATTCTTAGATTGGAATCCTGACTGGGGTCCAAACGGAATTGTCTTTTCTTCATCGCGAACAGGCGGCCAGAGGCTTTGGGTAGTCAATGGAAATGGATCGGGTCTGAGCCAGTTGAATTTGGCCACACGGGGATCAGATGAATACCCACGCTGGGATAGGCAAACGGGAAGAATCCTATTTTCCAGCGAGGATAGAGATAACAACATCTGGAGCACCGACATTTCCGGTGGAAAAGTCCAGATCACCCGGATTGCGAATAAAACGAACGGTGGTGATGTCAATGCAGATGGATCTATAAGCTGCCTTGACCTTGCCTTGATACGCTCTAGCTTCGGGAGAAAAGCAGGACAGGCCGGCTATGATCTGCGTGCCGATTTGAATCAAGACGGTATTGTTGACGCAAGGGACTTGGGCGTCGCTTCGAAGCGCCTTCCGTCTGGTTCCAGCTGCAAATAATTTATAGGAACGACCATGACTTTCAAAAAACTCATAGCCGCAACATTAGTGGCATTGACTTTGTTGCCCGTTCAAATGGTGAATGCCGCTCCTGTACTGAGTGTTGAGCCGTCAATCAGTTCGATTGGAGTAGGTAATAGTTTCCAGGTCGGCATCAGAATATCGGATATTGTCGACCTGTATACATTCAATTTCTCGGTCTTGTTCGATGCTTCAAGGCTGGAAGCTACGGATCAATCAGAAGGGGGGTTTTTGGCAAGCGCCGGATCCACTTTCTTTATCCCCGGTTTAATCGATAATTCGTTAGGGATTGTAAGCTTCGTTGGAAACTCGCTGTTGGGTGCAGCTGGGGGAGCAAATGGATCGGGGGTTCTCGTTGAAATGACATTCAAGAGCATCATGGCTGGTTCATCAGCCATTGATCTTGCAGATGTTCTCTTGCTTGACTCGCAATTTATAGATATTTCGGCCGGCACTAGAGGCGCAACTGCTACGGCGTCGGCTGGATTGGTACCTGAACCTCCAACGATAATACTGTTTGGCCTTGCTCTTGCTGCCATAATCGGACGACGTGGATTGCGAAGCACAAAAATGTCCACGGCTCGCTACGCACTTGATGAAGTGAATACAAATTGCGTGGGAAATCTGCGCGTATCATAAACCACGCCGCTATTCTTTGGCTAAGGCTTGCAGGGGCCTCGCCGAGCCGTCGTTTGGCGCATTAAAGCCGCCGGAAGGTCTTCCACACCTCGCCGGCCCTGGATCGCCTTCAGGCGATCAGATAGTCATTTCGGTCTTTGCCTGCGAGCCAGCGCGGCGGCTTTCCTCGGCCGCTCCAGGTTGCACCCGTCGCATTGTCTCTGTATTTCGCGGCGACGGGGCCAGAGGCCTTTCTCTGACGTCCGAAGACATCGTCGGCAGTCAGGCCGAATTCGGTCACGAGCGCACGCACTTTTTCCAATGCTTCGCCGTTTTCGCGTTGTCGCAGCTCTTCAATCAGGCGATCGAGTTCGGCGCGCTGTTTCAGCAGATCTTTGTATTGGCTCATAAGGTCGGGATGGTCGAAATAGATATTAAACCATGAGCGCGGCTGTGATTGAGCCTGGCCTCTCCCCTGCTCTTGCATGAATGAAGTCCGATCACGATCGCTTTGCGCCGCCCCATCAGTAACGGGTTTCGGCTCCCCCATGCCCGGTCCCCCAAAAGACCTATGACTGCGGCGCTTGATGCGCAAAGCCAGGCGTGATTTCCTTGCCTTCAACATGGAGGCCACATAAAAGGAGAACACTATGTCCAAACCAACGCACCGCGCTTTTATCGTCGAGAACGCACCCGAAGGCAGTGACCGAAAAGCCTTGCTGGGATGACGAAATAGGAATAGTCTGGCCGCACGGGAACGGCGGTGGCTTCGATGTAGTTATCCCAGCAGGCCTCTCCGTCGCGGGCCGTTTGGTCTGCATGCCGCTCAAAGATGGCGATGAAACCGACCAGGGCTAATTGCCTGCCCCTGGTGCCGGGCCTCCCAGCACCAGTTTCTGCCCGTGCAAGACAACGTTTCCCATGAAACAAGCCGATTCGTATCTGGTAGCTACCAATTAAGTCTAGGGCGATAGGTTGTCCTTGTCGTCGACCGGCAATAGCGGCACAGCCCGCAGTTCGACAAACTGGTCCGACGGGATGGCCTGCCAGAGGACGTAGGTCTCTTTCATGGATGCCTTTTCGCCTGGGCTGATGACCATGGCGGCCATGGTTGCCCTGGGGACGACTTGTCCGTCTGGCAATAGACGCTTAAGTTCTTCCGGCTTTTTTAGCGCCGCGTGGATGCTTTTACGCCCTTTGGCTTTGTAGATCATGGACGCAAGGCTGCGTAATGCGCAGCATTGCACCCGAGTGATCACTACTTTCTCTGCAGAGATGGCATGTTTGCATGCAAACATTCAACGACATACGCGCTGATGCTTTGGTCACGCTCGGCCGCCGCGATCTTGACTGCCCTGGCCAGCTCGGCCGGCACACGGATCTGAAACGGCACGTGGTTGACCTTCTCAGCCTTTTTTCTGCGTACCGGAGCCGGGTCAACAGCCGCTGGCTTAGGGGCGGCACTGCGCGCCGGTGTTGCGGCCGCAGGCGTGATCTGCGGCACGTTCATCGTCTCAAGGGTCAAGGGAACTGCTTTAGCCATGGCGCTTCTTTCCTGCAGTCGATGTTTTTTCCATGTTTGCATGCAAACATGCTTTTATATGCTTCCAAAGTGTTGCGGTTTCAATGGCCGCCGGCCCTTTCGGTGCCAGCTCCAAAGCCGTTCTCCCGTCGGTCATCGCTGCGGCGTAATGCACTCGGTCGGAAATGAAAGTTTCGGCGATGGGGCCGTGATGCGACAGTGCTGCAGCTGCCTGCGCGGTGATGCTGGCGTTTGACTTTGCCTGCGTGAGCACGAAAAGGAACGGGATGTTGGCTTGCTTCAACAGGCCAACGGTAGCTGCTGCGGCCCACAGATCCGAGGGGCTGGGGCGGATGGGCACCAGAACCAGATCAGCCAGACGAAACACGTCTGCGTTTTCATCGGTTCGCGTTGGTGCCGTGTCGATGAAGCAATAGGTGGCTTTGCGAGCACGCAGGGCCTCTATGCCTTGCGCAAGGTTGGCCAGAGGCACCTCTGCACGCTGCGGAAGCTCCGCAGCGCGATGCTCGTGCCAGGTGCTGAGGGTGCCTTGGGGATCGGTATCGATCAGGAATACCGGGCCGTCCCCTGCCCTCTCAGCCTCGACAGCCAAATGGGCACACAGCGTAGTCTTCCCACTGCCGCCCTTCTGCGAGTTGATCACGATGGTGCGCATGGTCCCTGCCTTGGTTGTTAGTTCGGATCTTACCATGCATGGAACCATGCATCTATGCAAGCATGTTTGCATGCAAACATGCTTGCATGTGAATTATTGTTTGTCACCAGTTGCGCATTGGCCAAGGTGCCACACGGCCGGAGGCAGCACAGGAAAATGGTTCGAAGCGGTGAGATTGGGCAGGCTAAACAGCGTGATGCCGCCCACCTGCTGGGAACGATTCAGTTCAGCGACCGCGCAAACCCCAGAGACTTCGTGCCAGCGGAACGACACCGGCGCCGCATGCATAGCCCGCGAAAAAAGCCACGATCCAAGCCAGCCAGCGATACACCCCGAAAAACGATTGCTCAATCTCGGCAAGGATGTAGGCCAGCCACGCGGCGGATAGCACGCCGCCTAGCAGCCCAGCGATGACACCAGCGCGCGGTCTGGTGTAAACGTGCAGCCCAGCCATCGCCATGCCAACCAACGCGGCCAGGTGTCCGAGGGTCCAAAACCACGGAAGTGAGATCGTCACGAGGGGCGCCAGTGCCTCAATGCGCGCTGAGGTCGCGCGTCTGCACGGCCAGATCCAGCAGCTTGCCTTTCTTGGCGTAGTACCGCGCCAGGCGCCATTCGCCGAGAAGTTCGACGGCCAGCTCGAATTCATCGAGCTTCAGCGCGTACAGGCGCTCAAGCGTGAAGGGCGCTTCCGATTCCAACGCGATGACCAGATCGGCCAGGGTGACCGCGCCCTCGGACCGCGGGTTGTCTTCGATCAGTTTTCGGGTGTGCTTGAGAGCGGTCATGGCCGAGTTCCTGAGTAGAGGAACTGCGCATTCTGCGCGCCTCATGGTGCACCGCAACAGAGAATTTGGCGCCCGGGTTTCGCTCCGGGCGAGCGGGAGTTGCCTGATCTCCTACAGCCCACACTACCTAGTGGACAGGGGGCCATGACGCCCAGCACCGCAAACGGTAGCGGCTCCAAATGACGGTCTGGCGGCGATGCCCTTACACGCTTTGGGTGTCCATTCAGCGGTGCTCAGCGCCGCCATGGCCAAGCCAGTAGCAGGCAGAGCAGGAAAGCACTCCCGACGGGATGCTGGTCCAGAAAGGGCACCAGCATCATGGTGACGATGGCGAAGGTGTTGGCGTCGAATTTCATGCCTCCATTGCACTGTCACGACCTTGCCGGTTACCACCCATTTTTCCCAAATGGAGCGAACACGCGACGGCCGTGATCGGCCCGCTCTGGGGCGCGCCCAGACGAAAAAAAAGCCCGCCGAAGCGGGCTTGAGGTGTGGGAGGGCGTGTTAGACGATCAGGTCCTTGACCTGGCTCAGCAGGGCCGCGAAGCCGGTGGCCAGCAGGGCCACGTCGGCAGCGGCAGTGCGCAGCGGGGTATAGATGTTGGCCTTCACGTAGACCACATGGCCTGCGATCAGGTGGGCGGCTGCGCCAACGATGGCGAAAGCGACGGCGATGGGGTGCGGCTTCGTGTTCATGATGGCGTTCCTTTCAGATGTTGGTACAACTTCGCTTCGGCGGACCGGACCTTCCGGCCTGTCTTCGTTGAGTCGTTTTGTTTGCGTCTCATCGATGAGTTGAATTGTGGAAGTCGCGTTCTGAAAGAAAAACCGGCCTCCGAGCAAAGTATCGTTTCCGCAAACTGAACAAAGCGTTCCTTTTCCGACAGTTGTTCAGCTCCACCACTCCCGCCACAATCTTCGCCCCCTACCGACCGCCCCTTCCTCTAGGGAGTCATTCCACAGTCGGTTCCGCCGATTTGGCATGTGCCGCACAAGGGCAGGTCGGCTGCCTGTCCTCGGCAGGCTTTAGGCTTGCAAGCCTATGATTGGTTCTTTGCATGTTTGCATGTTTGCATGTTTACATGTTTGCATGCGAACATGTAAGCATGCTTTTTTACCAGCATCCCCAGTTGGGTGGCTGCAAAAATGTTGACCGCGTGGGAAGCCACTTCGGGCGCCCCCGGAGGGCGTGAGAGGCGCCCGGGGAGGGCTACTTCGCCCGGCCCGGGGGAGGCTACTACGCCTCCCAAAGAAGACGCTCCATGGCGTAGCAGACTCATCGCAACGCAGAGTCTACGCAGCAGACGCAGTAAATACCTCGGGGGGTGGTCTCTATGCCTCCCCCCTCAACGGGGCGACCCTTGCCCCGCTATTGGCCCGCGGCAATACTTCAGTCATCGAACGCAATGGAGCCGCACATGGCAGTCCCCAACGAAAAACCAAAAGAGGCGACCACCGACAAGAAGGTGGCCGCGAAATGGTCCAAGCCCTTGGCCCAGTCCGGCTGGACCTCGTTCCCCAACGTCATCTTTGAGCGTCAACAGGCGCTGCAGCTGACGCCGCTGGACATCAACATCCTGCTGCACCTGGCTGGCAACTGGTGGACGCCTGGTAGCAATCCCTACCGCTCGAAGAAATCGCTCGGCCTGGCCATTGGCGTGCATCCGCGCACGATCCAAAAACGGATCGAGGAGATGGAACGTTGGGGGTACATCAAGCGGATCTACCGCAAGGCCAGCGTGGGCGACAACTTGCCCAACGAGTACGACCTGTCAGGCCTCATCGAAAAGGCAACGCCATTCGCAGAAGAAAAACTGGCGCAACGGGCGCAACAGCAGGCCGAGAAGAACGCGGCCATCACCCGCAAGAAACCGCTCGCGTTGGTTCCCGGGGGGAAGTGAAAAGGCGAAACCCGCCAGGTGGTGGAACACCAAAGCGGGTTTCTTGTGCAACTGGTCCTGTGCAGGGACATCGAAGGAAAGGAGAGCTTTCAAATGCGCCACATGCGGAAGCACATCAGGAGGGCCCATGCCCCGTCAGGCATTGCGACCTGACGGGGCCATCATAGGACACCACAAGGGAGGCTGTATGCCTCCCTTGCCGTTTCAGGCAGTGCCGGATTGGCCAAACTCAAAGCGTGCGGCGCGCGCGGCAGCCAACGCGGTGCCAATGGCGTACGCCGAAGACCCGCTCAAGGGATAGCCGTCATCGCGTTCGTGCGCCACCGGCTTCAAGGTGAAGGCGCCCCATTCTTCGGACACCAGCCAGATTTCGCGGCTGCAGCGTCGACCTTCGCCGAACTCCCAGCCATCTGTAACTTCTCGGTCGGTGTCATCGCTGGCGAACATGGTGATCTTGTAGCTGCTCTTGTCTTTGTGCATGCCTGGCTCGCCAGAGAGGAGAAGAACTCGCTTTTTCGATGCGTCGGCAAGCAGGCGGCATTTGTGCAGCTCTTCTTGCGAGGCCGCCGCGCCCTTCACCTCGATCCAGCAATCCCAGTCTCTGACCCAGAAATCAGGGAGGTACTTGGTGCCATTGAGATCGAAGCCTTCGGTTTCGTAGGTCCAGTCGGCATCGAGCGCGTCGAGAAAAACGGCCCACCGCGCTTCGACGCGCGAGCGGAAGCGGTAGCCCTTGTAGGTGGTCGGGATGGCTTGCATGGGCAATTCGTAGATCTCGGTCCGTGAAGCATAGGCGGCTCGCAGAGCGAGACGCCGGCATCCCAGCCAGGAGGCCCGAGGTCTGCGGCGTCGGGGGCCATCCCCCGATGTTCGAAACCATCAACCCGCCTGCAGGCTCTGCAGGAAATCCGCGGCGCGCTGGGCATGGGCAGCGGCCGTGAAGATAGCGCGGCGGTCCTGCTTGAGCACCTGCAGCCAGTGCGCCAGGTAGGCGGCATGGTCTTCACGCACCTCGAGCGCGATGCCCAAATCGGCACAGAGAAACGCGGCACCCATTTCGGCCACCAGCTCCTCGAACGCGTAGGCCTCATCCCCGAAGCGTTTGCCAAAGGTGCGGGCTTCCCGCGATTCGTGGCCAGTCCAGTGGATCAGCTCATGCGCTTTGGTGGCGGCGTAGCTTTCGGGGTCACGGAACGCGCCGGGCTCGGGCAGCTGGATGAGATCGGCCGCCGGCGAGAAGAACGCGTGTCCACCCCCATGGCGAACAACGGCACCGGTCTTCGCAAAGAAGATCTCGGCGGCGTCGATCAACGGCATGGCAGGCAGAGCAGGGGAGGGGGTCAGCTGGTAACGCGCAGGCAGGCCATCAATCTGGTCTGCGTTGAATACCGTGTAGCCCTTCATGAAGGCAATGGCGCGTTCTGCTTCCTCGCCTTGGGCGTTGGTTTCGGTCTTGGTGTAGCGGTCGGCATAGACCACGGAGGAGCCGGATTCGCCCTTGCGCACCTGGCCACCGAACTCCTGGGCCTGTTTGTAGGTCATCCAGGTCGGCGAACGAAACCCTTTGTCGATCGCATCGCTCCACAGCAGCACGACATTGATGCCGCGATACGGCGTGCCGTTGTGCCGCAGGGGACGGCCCATCGGGTCGGGGTTGCCGCTGACGGTCCACGGGCGCATCCAGGTGCGCACACCGCGTTCCAGATCGGCCACGATCTTGTCGGTCACGCGGGCATACACATCGGTCTTGGGAGCCTGGGTCTTGCTGCTTGCTTTCACGGTTTTCTCCTTAGGGCTAGGGGTGCAAATGGCTGCACCCCGTGCCCCTCGGCGAGAGCGGGGCTAGCAACGGGCAAGGGCAGGGCGCCGGAGGGGGATCACCCGGCCTGCACGACTGCAAGGAGGAAGGTTGGGGAGACCGGCGAACTGGCGCGACAGCGCTTTACCCTCGACCGGCGCGAGGGGAGACCCCTTAGCCATTGAAGAGCGCTGCAGGCGAAGCCGGAAGACGCAGAGACAGCGGGGAGGGCGCGCAAGCGTCTTCTCCGCCATGCTGTGTTCGCGCAAAGGATCGTGACCGTATGGCTGAGACCGCCAGGGCTCAGGGCGCGAAGCGCGTAGAGCTTGGTCTTTGGGCGGAACGCCGAAAGATGCGCCCAGTTTTCTGCCTCATAGCTCGATTACAAACCTACATGTTTGCATGCATGCATCAATACATGCATTTATACGCCGCCGTTAGCGCATGTATAAAATCACAGTACCCATTCCCGAAATCGTATTGCTTCGGGTGCGCGTTCCTGCTTATGTCCTTCCATGACCAGCTATCAAGGCGACAAGACCACGGGCTTTCAGAGCCCGGCGCAGGACTATGTCCAGCCGGTCATCGACCTGGCTGAGCGTTTGAATCTGCGCCGGCCGGGCATCTACCCGGTGCGCGTCGTGGGCCAGGCCCTGGCCGAGCGCGGCATCCGCCACGGCGATGTGCTGGTGGCCAATGCCGCAGCCGATCCGACGGCAGGGAAGGTGTGTGTGGCCTTCATCAATTCCGATGTCATCCTGGCAACCCTGAGCTTCAAGGAAGACACGTGGTGGCTGCGGCCGACGCGCAGCGAACCCGTTGCGGTCGCCGAGGACATCGAGATCTGGGCCATCGTCGAGGCGCTGGTGCGGTTTCAGGTGTGAAATGCTGGCCCTGATCGACGGCAACAGCTTCTACTGCTCCTGCGAACGCGCCTTCGATCCGTCCTTGCGGCACCGTCCGGTGGTGGTGCTCTCCAACAACGATGGATGCGCGATTGCCCGCACGCAGGAAGCCAAAGATCTCGGCCTCAAGATGGGCGAGCCCTGGCACCTGGCACGCCACAAGCCGGAGTTCCGCGACGTGGTGTGGAAGTCCTCGAACTACGCGTTGTATGGCGACATGAGCCGGCGCATGTTCGAGGTGCTGCACGACTTCGTGCCCAGCGTCGAGCCCTATTCCATCGATGAGATGTTCCTCGACCTGGTCGGCCTGCAAGGCGACCTGGCTGAACTCAGCGCCCGCATCCGCGCGACGGTGCGGCGCGTGGCCAAGATTCCGACTTGCGTGGGGATCGGTCCAACAAAGACCATCGCCAAGATGGCCAACCGCGTGGCCAAGGCGGATCGCGATGGTCCGGGAATCTGCGACCTGTCGACGGCGGCCGCGCGCGCAGAGGCCTACAAAACGCTGCCCACGTCGCTGGTGTGGGGCCTGGGGCCGGCAGCACAGGCGAAGCTCAAAGGCGCCGGTATCAACACGGTGGCCGAGCTGGTGGCGTTCCCTGCAGACGAGATGCGCAAACTGCTGACGGTGACCGGCCTGCGCACGCAAAGCGAGCTGCAGGGCATCGCCTGCATGCCGTTCGCGCTGGTGCCGGCCACGAAGAAATCGCTGGCCGTCACGCGCTCGTTCGGCCGAGCGATCATCGAGTGGGACGAGATGCGCGAGGCTGTGGCCAGCTACACCGCGCGCGCGGCAGAAAAACTGCGCAGCCACGGCCTGGTGGCTTCTGCGGTGCAGGTGTTCATGCACACCAACCGCTTCAACGGCGACCCGCCCTATGCCAACCAGGCAACGGTGTCGTTGGAGCCCAGTGCGGACAGCTTCGCGCTGATCGGAACCACGGTGAAAGTCGCGCACAGCATGTGGCGCGATGGGTTTCGCTACGCCAAGGCGGGGGTGGTGTTCATCGATCTATGCCGCGCAGCGGAGATGCCAGCGCAGTTCTTCCCCACCCGCGATCCGGTGCGGTCTGCAGCCTTGATGCACACGCTAGACACCTTGAATCGCCGCTTTGGCCGCGACACCTTGCGACCAGGCGGCACCGGCGCTACGCCTGACTGGTCGATGCGCCGCGCCAACGTATCGCCAGCCTACACCACCGAGTTCAAGGATCTGTTGAACGCTCGTGCATGATTACATGTTTGCATGCAATTTTTCGCTACATCCTCTCCGCGTTGGCGTCGCTTCAGCGTTGTCCCCCGAAAAGCAATCTTGTGAATTAATCTGATGGACGAAGGACTTGACGCATACATTGGCTTGCCGGACGATCTTGTTCATCGGAGGACATATGAAATTTGTGCGAGCGTCGATTTTCATTGCTGCGGTAGTGGCATTGCCTGCGTCAGCAGCCGATTGGCTTCTAGCCAAGAACCCGCAAAACATGAATTGCTATGTCGTACCCGCCGACGGATTTCGAGAAATTTCCTCAAAAATCATCGGCCGTTTTCCTAACCAGAAAGCGGCTTGTGAAGCTGCCGCCAAAGCTTATGATGGCGGATCAGATGTTCAAGAAAACAAATGCCAAGCGTATAACCCAAACTCGACATCGGAGTGCAAGCGACTTGGAGTGGAACTTAAATGATCTCCTCGCGAACCATATGCCAATTCATTTGTTTGCTTGTTCTATTTTCATTCCAAAATCCACCTGCTTGGGCACAGTGCCCTAGTTGCAGCCCACCAACCATACCGAACTGCAAAGTTGATAGAGAGACGACCTTCTGGGTGAAAGGTTGCGTTGCCTCTGCTACTGCTCCCTGGGAGGGATTTGGTGGGCCCTCACGAACCGGAATGTGTATCGCCACAGTTCCTCCCGCTTGGATGTTGGTCGATTGGCGAATCGATTTTGATTACGACAATAACGGCTCATATAACATTACCAAGGTAGCATCTGGCACTGAATTTGAGTATAAAAAAATTATCGATGAAGCTTATGAAACGGCAACAGATCTGTCAGCAAAGATAGCCGACGACAAAAAGAAAAAGGAAGCGGAGGCCAAGATCAGCTCCGATTACAAAAATCACCTTGAATTATTCGAGCGCCTGAAAACCAACAAGGATACAGTAAGAGTTGAGGTATCCGCGACACCCCATGGAAGCCCAGTTGACAGAAAACGTGGCTGGAAGG
>NZ_CAXUQL020000004.1:0-5461 GCF_964253035.1 Pseudorhodoferax sp. LjRoot39
GGGCGTTTTCGGCTGTAGGAGCCTGACGATGACCTACTTTCACACGGGAACCCGCACTATCATCGGCGCAAAGTCGTTTCACTGTCCTGTTCGGGATGGGAAGGAGTGGTACCAACTTGCTATGGTCATCAGGCATAACTTGTTGCTGTGCTGCTTTTTAGTTCAGCACGGCGAATTCATAGAGTTTTAAATCAGTTGTATTTTGACTGCGTCACTTGGCATAACAGCCTTGATGCTTAGGTACTTAAGTATTTAAGCGATCAAAGTTATAGGGTCAAGCCGCACGAGCAATTAGTACAGGTTAGCTTAACGCATTACTGCGCTTCCACACCCTGCCTATCAACGTCCTGGTCTTGAACGACTCTTCAGGGGGCTCAAGGCCCCGGCAGATCTCATCTTGGAACGAGTTTCCCGCTTAGATGCTTTCAGCGGTTATCTCTTCCGCACATAGCTACTCGGCAATGCCACTGGCGTGACAACCGATACACCAGAGGTGCGTCCACTCCGGTCCTCTCGTACTAGGAGCAGGCTTCCTCAAATCTGCAGCGCCCACGGAAGATAGGGACCAAACTGTCTCACGACGTTTTAAACCCAGCTCACGTACCTCTTTAAATGGCGAACAGCCATACCCTTGGGACCGGCTACAGCCCCAGGATGAGATGAGCCGACATCGAGGTGCCAAACACCGCCGTCGATATGAACTCTTGGGCGGTATCAGCCTGTTATCCCCAGAGTACCTTTTATCCGTTGAGCGATGGCCCTTCCATACAGAACCACCGGATCACTATGTCCTGCTTTCGCATCTGCTCGACTTGTCAGTCTCGCAGTTAAGCACGCTTATGCCATTGCACTATCGTCACGATGTCCGACCGTAACTAGCGTACCTTCGAACTCCTCCGTTACGCTTTGGGAGGAGACCGCCCCAGTCAAACTGCCTACCATGCACTGTCCCCGATCCAGATAATGGACCTAGGTTAGAACCTCAAACACACCAGGGTGGTATTTCAACGTTGGCTCCATACGATCTAGCGACCGTACTTCAAAGCCTCCCACCTATCCTACACAGATCTGTTCAAAGTCCAATACAAAGCTACAGTAAAGGTTCATGGGGTCTTTCCGTCTTTCCGCGGGGAGATTGCATCATCACAAACATTTCAACTTCGCTGAGTCTCGGGAGGAGACAGTGTGGCCATCGTTACGCCATTCGTGCAGGTCGGAACTTACCCGACAAGGAATTTCGCTACCTTAGGACCGTTATAGTTACGGCCGCCGTTTACTGGGACTTCAATCAAGAGCTTGCACCCCATCATTTAATCTTCCAGCACCGGGCAGGCGTCACACCCTATACGTCCACTTTCGTGTTTGCAGAGTGCTGTGTTTTTAATAAACAGTCGCAGCCACCGATTTTTTGCAACCCATTCATGCTCCGTTGTTCACTTCACACTACTAGGGCACACCTTCTTCCGAAGTTACGGTGTCAATTTGCCGAGTTCCTTCTCCCGAGTTCTCTCAAGCGCCTTAGAATACTCATCTCGCGCACCAGTGTCGGTTTGCGGTACGGTCGTGTGCAGCTGAAGCTTAGTGGCTTTTCCTGGAACCTCGTTCAATCACTTCGCGAGCAAGCTCGCTCGATCGACAGCCTCGGTATATGTCTGGCGGATTTGCCTACCAGACGCCTACATCTGCCTAAACCGGGATATCCAACACCCGGATGACCTATTAAGATCCGTCCCCACATCGCACTACACATCGGTACAGGAATATTGACCTGTTTCCCATCAGCTACGCATCTCTGCCTCACCTTAGGGGCCGACTCACTCTACGCCGATGAACGTTGCGTAGAAAACCTTGCGCTTACGGCGAGGGGGCTTTTCACCCCCTTTAACGCTACTCATGTCAGCATTCGCACTTCTGATACCTCCAGCAGCCTTTACAAGCCACCTTCACAGGCTTACAGAACGCTCTCCTACCACTTGCAATAAATTGCAAATCCGCAGCTTCGGTAACTGGCTTAGCCCCGTTACATCTTCCGCGCAGGACGACTCGATCAGTGAGCTATTACGCTTTCTTTAAATGATGGCTGCTTCTAAGCCAACATCCTGACTGTTTTAGCCTTCCCACTTCGTTTCCCACTTAGCCAATTTTAGGGACCTTAGCTGGCGGTCTGGGTTGTTTCCCTCTTGAGTCCGGACGTTAGCACCCGGTGCTCTGTCTCCCAAGCTGTACTCTGCGGTATTCGGAGTTTGCATAGGTTTGGTAAGTCGCCATGACCCCCTAGCCTAAACAGTGCTCTACCCCCGCAGGTAATACTTGAGGCACTACCTAAATAGTTTTCGGAGAGAACCAGCTATTTCCAAGTTTGTTTAGCCTTTCACCCCTATCCACAGCTCATCCGCTAGTTTTGCAACACTAGTCGGTTCGGACCTCCAGTACCTGTTACGGCACCTTCATCCTGGCCATGGATAGATCACTTGGTTTCGGGTCTACACCCAGCGACTAAGACGCCCTGTTCGGACTCGGTTTCCCTACGCCTTCCCTATTCGGTTAAGCTTGCCACTGAATGTAAGTCGCTGACCCATTATACAAAAGGTACGCAGTCACCCTTTCGGGCTCCTACTTTTTGTAAGCACGCGGTTTCAGGATCTATTTCACTCCCCTCCCGGGGTTCTTTTCGCCTTTCCCTCACGGTACTAGTTCACTATCGGTCAATGATGAGTATTTAGCCTTGGAGGATGGTCCCCCCATATTCAGACAGGATTACACGTGTCCCGCCCTACTTTTCGTTAGCTCAGTACCACACGTCTCTTTTCACGTACAGGGCTATCACCTGCTATGGCCAGCCTTTCCAGACTGTTCCGTTAAGAGTCGTGCTATCACTAACAGGCTTTTCCGATTTCGCTCGCCACTACTTTCGGAATCTCGGTTGATGTCTTTTCCTCGAGCTACTGAGATGTTTCAGTTCACCCGGTTCGCCTCGCATGACTATGTATTCATCATGCGATACCTTTGCAGGTGGGTTTCCCCATTCGGAAATCTCCGGATCAAAGCTAATTTGCCAGCTCCCCGAAGCTTATCGCAGGCTATCACGTCCTTCGTCGCCTATCATTGCCAAGGCATCCACCACGTGCTCTTATTCACTTGACCCTATAACTTTGACGCCTCTTGCAAGGACCAAAATTACTCAAGGAATATGTCAGGTCTTTCACCTGACGCGTTATGCCGTAATTGAACTTTCGTTCAGATTACATAAATTTCAAACGTGAAGTTTGATATTCGTTTGACGCAATCAAATTTTTGTCACTGGCGGCACGGTCTGCACTAAACCTTTACGAATGTGCAGTTTCCGCCAGCAACGCTGATTCGAACTCTATGAATTTGTTAAAGAACAGCCGATTGATCAAGGGATCTTGACCAACAACAAAGAGGCCTTTTGCAAAGCCACTTTGGTGTTGATATTCTTGGATAAGGGAAGTTGGTGGAGGTGACAGGACTCGAACCCGCTACCTACTGCTTGCAAAGCAGCCGCTCTCCCAGCTGAGCTACACCCCCAAACACGATTGGACATTGGAGGGATGGTGGGTCTGGTTGGTCTCGAACCAACGACCCCCGCCTTATCAAGACGGTGCTCTAACCAACTGAGCTACAGACCCAAGCCGGTCGCGTAAAGCCAGGCATCTCTACCCAACCGTTGGCGACAACCTTCCAACAACCGATAAGTGTGAGCGTTTGAGCTTCGTTGCAGTTTCCAGAAAGGAGGTGATCCAGCCGCACCTTCCGATACGGCTACCTTGTTACGACTTCACCCCAGTCACGAACCCTGCCGTGGTAATCGCCCTCCTTGCGGTTAGGCTAACTACTTCTGGCAGAACCCGCTCCCATGGTGTGACGGGCGGTGTGTACAAGACCCGGGAACGTATTCACCGTGACATTCTGATCCACGATTACTAGCGATTCCGACTTCACGCAGTCGAGTTGCAGACTGCGATCCGGACTACGACTGGTTTTATGGGATTAGCTCCCCCTCGCGGGTTGGCAACCCTTTGTACCAGCCATTGTATGACGTGTGTAGCCCCACCTATAAGGGCCATGAGGACTTGACGTCATCCCCACCTTCCTCCGGTTTATCACCGGCAGTCCCATTAGAGTGCCCTTTCGTAGCAACTAATGGCAAGGGTTGCGCTCGTTGCGGGACTTAACCCAACATCTCACGACACGAGCTGACGACAGCCATGCAGCACCTGTGTTATGGCTCTCTTTCGAGCACTCCTTCATCTCTAAAGGATTCCATACATGTCAAAGGTGGGTAAGGTTTTTCGCGTTGCATCGAATTAAACCACATCATCCACCGCTTGTGCGGGTCCCCGTCAATTCCTTTGAGTTTCAACCTTGCGGCCGTACTCCCCAGGCGGTCAACTTCACGCGTTAGCTTCGTTACTGAGTCAGTTAAGACCCAACAACCAGTTGACATCGTTTAGGGCGTGGACTACCAGGGTATCTAATCCTGTTTGCTCCCCACGCTTTCGTGCATGAGCGTCAGTGCAGGCCCAGGGGATTGCCTTCGCCATCGGTGTTCCTCCGCATATCTACGCATTTCACTGCTACACGCGGAATTCCATCCCCCTCTGCCGCACTCCAGCAATGCAGTCACAAATGCAGTTCCCAGGTTAAGCCCGGGGATTTCACATCTGTCTTGCATTACCGCCTGCGCACGCTTTACGCCCAGTAATTCCGATTAACGCTCGCACCCTACGTATTACCGCGGCTGCTGGCACGTAGTTAGCCGGTGCTTATTCTTACGGTACCGTCATTAGCTCTCTGTATTAGAGAAAACCGTTTCGTTCCGTACAAAAGCAGTTTACAACCCGAAGGCCTTCATCCTGCACGCGGCATTGCTGGATCAGGCTTGCGCCCATTGTCCAAAATTCCCCACTGCTGCCTCCCGTAGGAGTCTGGACCGTGTCTCAGTTCCAGTGTGGCTGGTCGTCCTCTCAGACCAGCTACAGATCGTCGGCTTGGTGAGCCTTTACCCCACCAACTACCTAATCTGATATCGGCCGCTCCAATCGCGCGAGGTCTTGCGATCCCCCGCTTTCATCCATAGATCGTATGCGGTATTAGCACAGCTTTCGCTGCGTTATCCCCCACGACTGGGCACGTTCCGATATATTACTCACCCGTTCGCCACTCGCCACCAGGATTGCTCCCGTGCTGCCGTTCGACTTGCATGTGTAAGGCATGCCGCCAGCGTTCAATCTGAGCCAGGATCAAACTCTATAGTTCGATCTTGTTAACTTCGCTCAATCTCTTGAGCAACTCAATAAAAACGGAATTGAAGTGAATCCACTTCCATTCTCATGAGCATTTGAGTGCATGCACTCGTTCCGAAGAACTTGGCAACTTCACACCAAACGCCCACGCTTATCGGCTGTATGTTTTTAAAGACCTACCGCAGCAACACCAG
>NZ_CAXUQL020000005.1:0-5386 GCF_964253035.1 Pseudorhodoferax sp. LjRoot39
TTCTACCACATCTATTGACATTATGGGTCTGCAAGCTGCTTATGCTAATTTGCATACTGACCAAGAACGTGATTACTTCATGCAGCGTTACCATGATGTTATTTCTTCATTTGGAGGTAAAACCTCTTATGACGCTGACAACCGTCCTTTACTTGTCATGCGCTCTAATCTCTGGGCATCTGGCTATGATGTTGATGGAACTGACCAAACGTCGTTAGGCCAGTTTTCTGGTCGTGTTCAACAGACCTATAAACATTCTGTGCCGCGTTTCTTTGTTCCTGAGCATGGCACTATGTTTACTCTTGCGCTTGTTCGTTTTCCGCCTACTGCGACTAAAGAGATTCAGTACCTTAACGCTAAAGGTGCTTTGACTTATACCGATATTGCTGGCGACCCTGTTTTGTATGGCAACTTGCCGCCGCGTGAAATTTCTATGAAGGATGTTTTCCGTTCTGGTGATTCGTCTAAGAAGTTTAAGATTGCTGAGGGTCAGTGGTATCGTTATGCGCCTTCGTATGTTTCTCCTGCTTATCACCTTCTTGAAGGCTTCCCATTCATTCAGGAACCGCCTTCTGGTGATTTGCAAGAACGCGTACTTATTCGCCACCATGATTATGACCAGTGTTTCCAGTCCGTTCAGTTGTTGCAGTGGAATAGTCAGGTTAAATTTAATGTGACCGTTTATCGCAATCTGCCGACCACTCGCGATTCAATCATGACTTCGTGATAAAAGATTGAGTGTGAGGTTATAACGCCGAAGCGGTAAAAATTTTAATTTTTGCCGCTGAGGGGTTGACCAAGCGAAGCGCGGTAGGTTTTCTGCTTAGGAGTTTAATCATGTTTCAGACTTTTATTTCTCGCCATAATTCAAACTTTTTTTCTGATAAGCTGGTTCTCACTTCTGTTACTCCAGCTTCTTCGGCACCTGTTTTACAGACACCTAAAGCTACATCGTCAACGTTATATTTTGATAGTTTGACGGTTAATGCTGGTAATGGTGGTTTTCTTCATTGCATTCAGATGGATACATCTGTCAACGCCGCTAATCAGGTTGTTTCTGTTGGTGCTGATATTGCTTTTGATGCCGACCCTAAATTTTTTGCCTGTTTGGTTCGCTTTGAGTCTTCTTCGGTTCCGACTACCCTCCCGACTGCCTATGATGTTTATCCTTTGGATGGTCGCCATGATGGTGGTTATTATACCGTCAAGGACTGTGTGACTATTGACGTCCTTCCCCGTACGCCGGGCAATAATGTTTATGTTGGTTTCATGGTTTGGTCTAACTTTACCGCTACTAAATGCCGCGGATTGGTTTCGCTGAATCAGGTTATTAAAGAGATTATTTGTCTCCAGCCACTTAAGTGAGGTGATTTATGTTTGGTGCTATTGCTGGCGGTATTGCTTCTGCTCTTGCTGGTGGCGCCATGTCTAAATTGTTTGGAGGCGGTCAAAAAGCCGCCTCCGGTGGCATTCAAGGTGATGTGCTTGCTACCGATAACAATACTGTAGGCATGGGTGATGCTGGTATTAAATCTGCCATTCAAGGCTCTAATGTTCCTAACCCTGATGAGGCCGTCCCTAGTTTTGTTTCTGGTGCTATGGCTAAAGCTGGTAAAGGACTTCTTGAAGGTACGTTGCAGGCTGGCACTTCTGCCGTTTCTGATAAGTTGCTTGATTTGGTTGGACTTGGTGGCAAGTCTGCCGCTGATAAAGGAAAGGATACTCGTGATTATCTTGCTGCTGCATTTCCTGAGCTTAATGCTTGGGAGCGTGCTGGTGCTGATGCTTCCTCTGCTGGTATGGTTGACGCCGGATTTGAGAATCAAAAAGAGCTTACTAAAATGCAACTGGACAATCAGAAAGAGATTGCCGAGATGCAAAATGAGACTCAAAAAGAGATTGCTGGCATTCAGTCGGCGACTTCACGCCAGAATACGAAAGACCAGGTATATGCACAAAATGAGATGCTTGCTTATCAACAGAAGGAGTCTACTGCTCGCGTTGCGTCTATTATGGAAAACACCAATCTTTCCAAGCAACAGCAGGTTTCCGAGATTATGCGCCAAATGCTTACTCAAGCTCAAACGGCTGGTCAGTATTTTACCAATGACCAAATCAAAGAAATGACTCGCAAGGTTAGTGCTGAGGTTGACTTAGTTCATCAGCAAACGCAGAATCAGCGGTATGGCTCTTCTCATATTGGCGCTACTGCAAAGGATATTTCTAATGTCGTCACTGATGCTGCTTCTGGTGTGGTTGATATTTTTCATGGTATTGATAAAGCTGTTGCCGATACTTGGAACAATTTCTGGAAAGACGGTAAAGCTGATGGTATTGGCTCTAATTTGTCTAGGAAATAACCGTCAGGATTGACACCCTCCCAATTGTATGTTTTCATGCCTCCAAATCTTGGAGGCTTTTTTATGGTTCGTTCTTATTACCCTTCTGAATGTCACGCTGATTATTTTGACTTTGAGCGTATCGAGGCTCTTAAACCTGCTATTGAGGCTTGTGGCATTTCTACTCTTTCTCAATCCCCAATGCTTGGCTTCCATAAGCAGATGGATAACCGCATCAAGCTCTTGGAAGAGATTCTGTCTTTTCGTATGCAGGGCGTTGAGTTCGATAATGGTGATATGTATGTTGACGGCCATAAGGCTGCTTCTGACGTTCGTGATGAGTTTGTATCTGTTACTGAGAAGTTAATGGATGAATTGGCACAATGCTACAATGTGCTCCCCCAACTTGATATTAATAACACTATAGACCACCGCCCCGAAGGGGACGAAAAATGGTTTTTAGAGAACGAGAAGACGGTTACGCAGTTTTGCCGCAAGCTGGCTGCTGAACGCCCTCTTAAGGATATTCGCGATGAGTATAATTACCCCAAAAAGAAAGGTATTAAGGATGAGTGTTCAAGATTGCTGGAGGCCTCCACTATGAAATCGCGTAGAGGCTTTGCTATTCAGCGTTTGATGAATGCAATGCGACAGGCTCATGCTGATGGTTGGTTTATCGTTTTTGACACTCTCACGTTGGCTGACGACCGATTAGAGGCGTTTTATGATAATCCCAATGCTTTGCGTGACTATTTTCGTGATATTGGTCGTATGGTTCTTGCTGCCGAGGGTCGCAAGGCTAATGATTCACACGCCGACTGCTATCAGTATTTTTGTGTGCCTGAGTATGGTACAGCTAATGGCCGTCTTCATTTCCATGCGGTGCACTTTATGCGGACACTTCCTACAGGTAGCGTTGACCCTAATTTTGGTCGTCGGGTACGCAATCGCCGCCAGTTAAATAGCTTGCAAAATACGTGGCCTTATGGTTACAGTATGCCCATCGCAGTTCGCTACACGCAGGACGCTTTTTCACGTTCTGGTTGGTTGTGGCCTGTTGATGCTAAAGGTGAGCCGCTTAAAGCTACCAGTTATATGGCTGTTGGTTTCTATGTGGCTAAATACGTTAACAAAAAGTCAGATATGGACCTTGCTGCTAAAGGTCTAGGAGCTAAAGAATGGAACAACTCACTAAAAACCAAGCTGTCGCTACTTCCCAAGAAGCTGTTCAGAATCAGAATGAGCCGCAACTTCGGGATGAAAATGCTCACAATGACAAATCTGTCCACGGAGTGCTTAATCCAACTTACCAAGCTGGGTTACGACGCGACGCCGTTCAACCAGATATTGAAGCAGAACGCAAAAAGAGAGATGAGATTGAGGCTGGGAAAAGTTACTGTAGCCGACGTTTTGGCGGCGCAACCTGTGACGACAAATCTGCTCAAATTTATGCGCGCTTCGATAAAAATGATTGGCGTATCCAACCTGCAGAGTTTTATCGCTTCCATGACGCAGAAGTTAACACTTTCGGATATTTCTGATGAGTCGAAAAATTATCTTGATAAAGCAGGAATTACTACTGCTTGTTTACGAATTAAATCGAAGTGGACTGCTGGCGGAAAATGAGAAAATTCGACCTATCCTTGCGCAGCTCGAGAAGCTCTTACTTTGCGACCTTTCGCCATCAACTAACGATTCTGTCAAAAACTGACGCGTTGGATGAGGAGAAGTGGCTTAATATGCTTGGCACGTTCGTCAAGGACTGGTTTAGATATGAGTCACATTTTGTTCATGGTAGAGATTCTCTTGTTGACATTTTAAAAGAGCGTGGATTACTATCTGAGTCCGATGCTGTTCAACCACTAATAGGTAAGAAATCATGAGTCAAGTTACTGAACAATCCGTACGTTTCCAGACCGCTTTGGCCTCTATTAAGCTCATTCAGGCTTCTGCCGTTTTGGATTTAACCGAAGATGATTTCGATTTTCTGACGAGTAACAAAGTTTGGATTGCTACTGACCGCTCTCGTGCTCGTCGCTGCGTTGAGGCTTGCGTTTATGGTACGCTGGACTTTGTAGGATACCCTCGCTTTCCTGCTCCTGTTGAGTTTATTGCTGCCGTCATTGCTTATTATGTTCATCCCGTCAACATTCAAACGGCCTGTCTCATCATGGAAGGCGCTGAATTTACGGAAAACATTATTAATGGCGTCGAGCGTCCGGTTAAAGCCGCTGAATTGTTCGCGTTTACCTTGCGTGTACGCGCAGGAAACACTGACGTTCTTACTGACGCAGAAGAAAACGTGCGTCAAAAATTACGTGCAGAAGGAGTGATGTAATGTCTAAAGGTAAAAAACGTTCTGGCGCTCGCCCTGGTCGTCCGCAGCCGTTGCGAGGTACTAAAGGCAAGCGTAAAGGCGCTCGTCTTTGGTATGTAGGTGGTCAACAATTTTAATTGCAGGGGCTTCGGCCCCTTACTTGAGGATAAATTATGTCTAATATTCAAACTGGCGCCGAGCGTATGCCGCATGACCTTTCCCATCTTGGCTTCCTTGCTGGTCAGATTGGTCGTCTTATTACCATTTCAACTACTCCGGTTATCGCTGGCGACTCCTTCGAGATGGACGCCGTTGGCGCTCTCCGTCTTTCTCCATTGCGTCGTGGCCTTGCTATTGACTCTACTGTAGACATTTTTACTTTTTATGTCCCTCATCGTCACGTTTATGGTGAACAGTGGATTAAGTTCATGAAGGATGGTGTTAATGCCACTCCTCTCCCGACTGTTAACACTACTGGTTATATTGACCATGCCGCTTTTCTTGGCACGATTAACCCTGATACCAATAAAATCCCTAAGCATTTGTTTCAGGGTTATTTGAATATCTATAACAACTATTTTAAAGCGCCGTGGATGCCTGACCGTACCGAGGCTAACCCTAATGAGCTTAATCAAGATGATGCTCGTTATGGTTTCCGTTGCTGCCATCTCAAAAACATTTGGACTGCTCCGCTTCCTCCTGAGACTGAGCTTTCTCGCCAAATGACGAC